>NZ_JBVJIU010000002.1:132307-564031 GCF_055586105.1 Actinoplanes sp. NPDC051537 | reverse complement strand
GGAGACACACACCACCCCCCCCCCCCCCCCCCCTACCCCCCCCCCCCCCCCCCCCCCCCCCCCCCCCCCCCCCCCCCCCCCCCCCCCCCCCCCCCCCCCCGCGGCCGGGACCGCGTCACTGCAGGTAGCCCTCGACCTCGCCGACGCTGTGCGCCTGCTCGACGTTCGGGTCGTTGCCCACCTCGCGGGCGGCCCGCCGCCGGCGGAGCAGGTCCCAGCACTGGTCCAGGGCCTCCTCCAGATCCTTGAGCCGGGCGTGCTCCTCGTTCGAGGAGATCTCGCCGCGGCCGAGCTGCTGCCGCAGCTTGTGCTCCTCATCGACCAAGCCGTGGATCCGGCTCAGCACAGTGTTGTCATCCATTCCCGAAGCCTATTCACTCGCGGCCCACCCACTGACACGGAGGTTACGGTCATGCTCACCGGCGCGCTGATCCGGCGCTTGGTCGACACGCAGTTCCCGCAGTGGGCCGGCCTGCCACTGCGCCCCGTCGACCCCGCCGGCTCCGACCACGTGATCCACCGCCTGGGCGGCGAACTGGCGGTGCGCCTGCCCCGCCACGAGGGCGCGATCGGTCAGGCCGAGAAGGAGATGCGCTGGCTGCCGCGGCTAGCGCCGCACTTGCCGCTGGCCATCCCCTCGCCGGTGGCGGTGGGCCGGCCGGGCCTGGGTTATCCCTGGCCGTGGGCGGTTTCCCGATGGCTTCCCGGCTCGGTGGCGACGGTGGCCGAGCTGGGCGACTCGGCATCGGCGGCGGAAACGCTGGCGGGATTTCTCATGGAGCTGCAGCAGTTCCCCCTGCCGCCGGCAAATACGCCGACCAGCGAGATTTCCGACTTGCCGGACCGGCACGCGGGCGCCCAGGCGCCGGTGGCGGAGGTGGCCGGTTTGGCGGATCGCGACGGGGACATGCGGGCGTCGGTGGCGGAGGCCGGCGGTTTGGCGGATCGCGACGCGGACACGCGGGCGGCGATCGCGGAGGTGGCCGGATTGTTCGACGCCGACCGGATGACCGCGGTGTGGGAGGCGGCGCTCGGGGCCCCCGGGTGGGATCGGCCGCCGGTGTGGTTCCACGGCGACTTTCACACGGGCAACCTGCTGACCGTCGACGGCCGGCTGAGCGCGGTCATCGACTTCGGCGGCCTCGGCGTCGGCGACCCGGCCCGCGACATGATGATCGCCTTCACGCTGATGTCGGCCTCCGCGCGCGGGGTCTTCCGCGCCGAGCTGGACGTCGACGACGCCACCTGGGCGCGCGGCCGAGGCTGGGCGCTGGCGGCCGGCCTGAACGCGTATTGCTCCTACGCCGCGACCAACGCCCGCGTGGCCGCCGCGACCACCCGCCAGATCACGGAGGCAATCGCCGGTTGAGCCCGGCCGCCGAGGAGTAGGCCGGGCGGATGTCGCGCGCCGGTGGTCATGGAGATCGAGGCGGGTGCGCCGACGCGATGACGCGATGCGATGCGGTGCGGTGCGGCTGGCGCAGCGTGGCGGCGCGTGGGGCGCTGTGCGGCGGTGGGCGCGGCGCGGTGTGGCGGCGCGGGGCGCGGGGCGGGGGCGCGGCGCGGCGATGCGGCGCGGCGGTGCGGCGGTGCGGCGCGGTGCGGCGGTGCGGCGCGGTGCGGCGGTGGGGCGCGGTGCGGCGGTGGGACGCGGTGCGGCGTTGGGACGCGGTGCGGTGCGTGGGTGTGGCGATGGCGGGTGGCTGGTTAAGGCGAAGCGGAGGCGGGCGCGGGGGCGCGGGCCGGGGACGGCTGGGAAGGGGCGGCCGGGAGGCGCAAGGACGCCAGCGCGGCGAGTGCGGCCACAGCGGTCAGGATCAGGCCTATCTCGTGGAAAGCGGGGATCGGGCCGACCTGGACGGCGCGGGTGGCGAGCAATGAGCCGAGCACGCCCACGCCGATCGAGCCGCCCAGGCGTTGGGCGATGTTGAACAGGGTGTTGCCGTCGGGCAGCTGGGCATCGGTGAGCGGGGCGAGCATTACGGAAAGCAGGGGCGTGATGCCGAAACCGATGGCGGCCGCGCGGCCGGACAGGATCAGGGCCGTGACCCACAAGGGCGTGGTCGCGGTCAGCAGCAGGAGGCCCGCGCCGGCCACGGCCAGGATGGCGAAACCGGTCACGACCAGGTAGCGGACGCCGTAGCGGGACGCCAGGCGCTGGCCCGCGGCGGTGCCGACGCCGGTGATCAGGCCCTGGGGGAGCAGCGCCAGGCCGGTCGCGAACGCGGTGTGCCTCTGCACCGACTGGGTGAAGACCGGCAGCAGGAAGACGGCGGCGAACGCGACCACCGACGAGGTCACGCTCAGGACCAGGGCGAGGGCGGAGCGGCCATGCCGCAACAGCGTGAGATCGACCGCCGGGTGGGTGGTTCGCCGGGCCCATCGGGCGTACGCGATGAGCAGCACCACGCCCCCACCGAGGGTGACCAGCACGACCGGGTGGGTCCAGCCGTCGGCGGTGGCGCGACTCGCGCCGTAGAGGGCGCCGACCAGGCCCGCGCCGAGCAGGACCAGGCCGACGGGATCGGGGCGGGCCGCGGCGTCGCCGGGCGGCGCGATCGCGGGCGGCAGGCGGCGGACGCCGAGCAGGGCGACCAGGCCGATCGGCAGGTTGATCAGGAAGATCCAGCGCCAGCCGCCGGCGGCGATCAGCAGGCCGCCCAGGGACGGGCCGATCGCGGGGGCCAGGAAGAACAGCAGGCCGGCCGCGACCGGGATGCGGCGCGCGGCGCCCTGGCGGCCGAGCAGGACGCTCATCGCGAGCGGGACCAGGGGCGCGCCGGCGAAGCCCTGCACGGCCCGGGCGGCGATCAGCGTGCCGATGCCGGGAGCGGCGGCGCACGCGGCCGAGGCCAGCAGGAACGCGGCGAGCGCCACCGAGTAGACCCGCATCGTGCCGAAGCGGCGGGCCAGATAGGACGTCGTGGTGAGGCCGGCGGCGAGGGCCAGCAGGTAGCCGCTGACCACCCACTGCGCGGTGGCCAGGCCGGCGCCGAGCTCGCGCGCGATGTCGGGGACCGCGACGTTGACGATCGACGAATCCACCATGGTCAGCAGCGGCCCGGCGAGCAGGCCGAGCTGCATCAACGGGCTGAGCCGCATCAACGGGCTGGGTCTCATCAACGGGCTGGGTCTCATGTCTCGGCCAACTCGTGCAGGCGGTCGATCCACGCCAGCTCGCGATCGATGCGGTCGGCCAGCTCGTCGACGACGAGGGCGCCCCAGCGGTGGTTGCGCGGGCTCGCCGAGGCGCGGCCGGCCAGATCGCTCATGTGCGCGGCCTGGGCCCGCAGGGCGGTGGCTCGGGCGTCGAGCACGCGGAGCCGCTCGGAGAGGGTGAGCTGCTCGAACTGGCCGAGGCGGGTGAGGAACTCGGGCTCGTCGGCGGCCAGCTCGGCCGGCAGGTCGGCGAGCATGTCGTGCAGCAGCTCGCGGCCGACCTCGGTCAGCTCGTAGACGTGGCGCGGCGGACGGCCCTCCTGCGCCTCGGCCGTCTTGATGACGGCGCCCGCCTCCTCGAAGCGGCGGAGAGCGGGATAAAGCGTGTTGTTGTGCAACGCGTACGCCGTCGTCTGTGCGACCTTGCGTTTCAGCTCGTAGCCATGGACCGGCTCGGTTTGCAGGTGGCTGAGGATGACGAGGTCCATGTACATGCCGTCCAGTTTGACATAGGTACAACTGGACGGCATAGGCAAAAAAGTCGCCCGCCTTCGCAAAAGGCGAAAGCGGGCGACCGAAGGGGATCAGGCCTGCAGCATCTTGCGCAGCACGTACTGGAGGATGCCGCCGTGGCGGTAGTAGTCCGCCTCGCCGGGGGTGTCGATGCGCACGTCGGCGTCGAACTCCACGCCGGTGTCGGTGCGGACCTTGACCGTCGAGGGGATGTCGCCGTCGTTGAGCGCCGTCACGCCGGTGATCGTGAAGGTCTCGGCGCCGGTGAGGCCCAGCGACTCGGCGTTGGTCTTGGGCGGGAACTGCAGCGGCAGCACGCCCATGCCGATCAGGTTCGAGCGGTGGATGCGCTCGTAGCTCTCGGCGATGACCGCGCGCACGCCCAGCAGCATCGTGCCCTTGGCGGCCCAGTCGCGGGACGAGCCCGAGCCGTACTCCTTGCCGGCCAGGATGACCAGCGGGACGCCCGCCTCCTGGTAGGCCACCGACGCGTCGTAGATCGTGGTCTGGTCGCCGGTCAGGTGGTTGACCGTGAAGCCGCCCTCGACGCCCGGCACCAGCTGGTTGCGCAGCCGGATGTTGGCGAACGTGCCACGGATCATGACCTCGTGGTTGCCCCGGCGCGAGCCGTACGAGTTGAACTCGTGCCGCGGGACACCGTGGTCGGCCAGGTACTTGCCCGCGGGGGAGTCGGCCTTGATCGAGCTGGCCGGCGAGATGTGGTCGGTCGTCACCGAGTCGCCGAGCTTGGCCAGCACCCGAGCGCCCGAGATGTCGGCGACGGGCGCCGGCGACGCGGCCATGCCCTCGAAGTACGGAGGCTTCCGCACGTACGTGGAGTCGTTCGCCCACTCGAAGGTCTGGCCCGACGGCGTCGGCAGCGACTGCCACTGCTCGTCGCCCGCGAAGACGTCCGAGTACGCCGAGCTGAAGCCGGCCGCGCCGATCGCGTGGGCGATGACGTCGTCGATCTCCTTGGCGCTGGGCCAGATGTCGGAGAGGAAGACCGGCTGGCCGTCCGACCCGGTGCCGAGCGGCTCGGACGTGATGTCCAGGTCCATCGTGCCGGCCAGCGCGTACGCCACCACCAGCGGCGGCGAGGCCAGGTAGTTCATCTTGATGTCGGGGTTGATCCGGCCCTCGAAGTTGCGGTTGCCGGAGAGCACGCTGACCGCGGTCAGGTCCTGCTCGTTGACGGCCGCCGAGATCGCCTCGGGCAGCGGTCCCGAGTTGCCGATGCAGGTGGTGCACCCGTAGCCGACCAGATTGAAACCGAGCTTGTCCAGGTACGGCGTGAGCCCCGCCCGGTCGTAATAATCCATCACGACCTTGGATCCGGGGGCGAGCGTCGTCTTGACCCACGGCTTGCGCGAGAGACCGCGCTCGACCGCGTTCCTGGCCAGCAGCGCGGCGCCGATCATGACCTGCGGGTTGGACGTGTTGGTGCAGGACGTGATCGCGGCGATGCCGACGAAGCCGTGGTCGAGCTCGAACTCGGTGCCGTCCTCGCCGACCACCATGGTCGGGTTGGACGCGCGGCCCTCGGCGCCGTTGGCGGCCGAGAACACGTGCGGCTTGTCGGTCTCGTCCTGCACGGCGTTGGCCGGCGAGTCGGACGCCGGGAACGACTCCTCGCTGGCCTCGTCGGCGTGCCCGCTGGCCTGCACGTAGTTGGTGAGGGCCTCGCGGAACATCGGCTTGGCCGCGTTCAGCGGGACGCGGTCCTGCGGGCGCTTCGGCCCGGCCAGCGACGGCACGATCGTCGACAGGTCGAGCTCGAGCTTCTCCGAGTAGTCGGGCTCGGCGCTCGGGTCGAGCCACATGCCCTGCCGCTTCGCGTACGCCTCGACCAGCGTGACCTGCTGCTCGCTGCGGCCGGTCAACTTGAGGTACTTGATGGTCTCGTCGTCGATCGGGAAGATCGCCACGGTCGAGCCGTACTCGGGCGACATGTTGCCGATCGTGGCCCGGTTGGCCAGCGGGACGGCGCTCACGCCGGGGCCGTAGAACTCGACGAACTTGCTGACCACGCCGTGCTCGCGGAGCATCTCGGTGATCGTGAGGACCAGATCGGTGGCGGTCGTGCCGGCCGGCATCTCGCCGGAGAGCTTGAAGCCGACGACCCGCGGGATCAGCATGCTGACCGGCTGGCCGAGCATGGCGGCCTCGGCCTCGATGCCGCCGACGCCCCAGCCGAGCACGCCCAGGCCGTTGACCATCGTGGTGTGCGAGTCGGTGCCGACCACGGTGTCGGGGTAGGCCTGGCCGTTGCGCTCCATGATCGTACGGGCCAGGTATTCGATGTTGACCTGGTGCACGATGCCGGTGCCGGGCGGGACGACCTTGAACTCGTTGAACGCGGTCTGGCCCCAGCGCAGGAACTGGTAGCGCTCGCGGTTGCGCTGGTACTCCAGCTCGACGTTGCGGGCGAAGGCGTCCTCGCGGCCGAACAGGTCGGCGATGACCGAGTGGTCGATCACCAGCTCGGCCGGGGCCAGCGGGTTGACCTTGGTGGGGTCGCCGCCCAGATCCTTCACGGCCTCGCGCATGGTGGCCAGGTCGACCACGCAGGGCACGCCGGTGAAGTCCTGCATCAGGACCCGGGCCGGGGTGAACTGGATCTCGACGCTGGGGTCGGCGGTCTGGTCCCAGCCGCCGAGGGCGCGGATGTGGTCGGCCGTGATGTTGGCGCCGTCCTCGGTCCGCAGCAGGTTCTCCAGCAGGATCTTCAAGGAGTAGGGCAGACGTTCGTGCCCCTCGACCTTGTCGATCGTGAAAATCTCGTAGCTCGCGTCTCCGACGCGCAGCTCGCTCTTCGCACCAAAGGTGTCGAGGCTGGCCACGTCATCTCCTTCACCCAGCGACTGGAAGTCAAGTCAGTCTTTCGCACCGGCTAGGGTGCCCCGGGAGTTAGGCAAACCTAACTCTGGGTTCACGTTTCCCGTAAACCGTACGTCCGTCTTGTAAGACGGCGCAAGGCGGGGTCAGGTTGTCACGCGGATGCTGAACTCGTTGCTCTCCGTGTACGACGGGCGCAGTGTCACCCCGCCCACGACGGCCGGCGGCAGCACGAAGGCCGTCCGCTTGTCGACGATGTCGTCCCGGAACCGGCCCAGGACCACGGGCTCGGCCCCGGCGGCGTGGCGGAGCCGGAGCGACCAGGTGCCGGGCGGCAGGTCGCGGACGGTGGCCCGGAAGGCGAGACCGTCCGTGGTCACCGGCAGGGGATGGGCCGCTTCGCCGTTCCGGGCCTCGAGCAGAGGGTGATGGAAGGACGCGCCGTGAATACGGCCGGTGACGTGGATGCCCTCCGCGTCGGCGTGGACGTCGCCGACCTCGGCGTACACCGGCTGATCCCAGACGCGGACCTTGAGAGTGCCCTCCGGGCAGCGGAACGGCAGCTGGATGCGCGGCCCGAGCGGCCCGTCCAGCAGGGCGCGGGTGTCGCGCAGGCCGGCCTGCGCCGGCGTCCCGTCCTTCGCCCGCACCTGCGCGACGCCGGCCCTGATCCCGCCGCCGGTCGCGACTTCCGCCTGGCCAGACTTGTCCGGAAACAACGCGAACTCATCGGGCAGGGCGGAGATGCCGTCCCAATCCAGCGTCGGGTCGGTGACCGCGGTGACCGGCCCGAGGACGGCCGCCGGCTCGCGTCGCGGCCGGGGAAGACGCGGAAGCCGCCTCTTCCGGCCCGCGATCTCGGTGAAGAGCTCTTCGTATTGCGCCGCGACCAGGGACGGGTCGTACCGGGCCGCGTTGCGCAGGGCGGCGCCGGCCATCCGCCGCCGGAGGTCGTCGTCGTTGATCAGACGGAGCAGGGCGTCGCCCATCGCGTCCGCGTCGCCGACGGGCGTGAGCAGGCCGTCCTCGCCGTGCCGCAGGATCTCGCCGGGGCCGTGCGGCGCGTCGGTGCTGACCACCGGGACCCCGCAGCGCATGGCCTCGACCAGCGTCATCCCGAACGGCTCCTTGTCGGAGGCCACCGCGGCGATCGATCCCTTGGCCCACTCCGGCTCGATCGGCGCGAGCTGACCCATCAGCCGTACGTGGTTGTGCAGCCCCAGCTCGAGGACCAGCTCCCGCAGCGCCGGCGCCTCCTTGCCGTCGCCGTAGATGCGCAGCTGCCAGTCCGGCCGCTCGGCCGCGACCTTGGCGAACGCCCGGATCAGCACGTCGTAGCGCTTGCTCCGGATCAGGCGCCCGGCGGCGACGACGAGCTTGGCGTGCCCGTGCGACGGCGGCACACCGGGCGCGGGGATGCCGTTCGGGATGAACCGCAGCCGGGTCCGGCGCAGGCTCAGGTGGTCGCGGTAGTCGTCGGCGTCGCGCTGGGACACCGTCACGAACGCGTCGAGCTTGCGGACGTGCCGGGGGAGCGCCTCCCGGACGGCTTTGCGGTGCTGACCCCGTACCAGATGCTCCTGCCCGATCTTGATGAGATGCCGGGGACCGAAGGTGGCCAGGTACGCGATGAGGCCCGGCCGGGTCGCGATCACCACCTCGGCGTCGGTGGCACGCAGGTACTCCCGGTAGCGGCGCTCGATGTACCGGTCGTAGTCGGCGGCCCGGAAGTCCGCGGCCGGGTAGACCTTCGGCGGCTCGCCCCGGCCCCTCGCCCCGGCGGCGTGATCGGGGTGATCCGGCCGCCCCTCGGCCAGCGACATGAGCCGGATGGCCGGGTCCGCCGGCAACTTCGGCACATCGCGGCGGCGTACGGTGCTCAGGACCTCGATCTCGTGCCCCCGAGCCGCGAGTGCCGCACCCAGATTGAACGTCGTCTTGATCGTCCCGCCGATGCCAAAGGCATCGTTGATCAGGAAGAGCACCTTCACCGGTGTTTACCCGTTTCCGCGACCGGGCACATCGACGCTCGTGCAGGCCCCAACCGACCTCACCCACCTAACTGACTTCTTCGATCGCTACGGCGCCGCGCTCACGTCGGGCGATGTCGCGGCAGTTGCCGGATGTTACGCGCTTCCCGGCATGGTCGTCGCCGATTCCTACAGCTTCACCTTCAGCTCCCCGGCGGCGGTCGCGCTCTCCTTCCTCGGCGCCGCCCCCGCCTATCGGGAGCAGCAGATCGTCGCCGCCCACGCCGAGCTGCTCGACGTGCAGCAGCTGTCCGGCGCGCTGGTCATGGTGGCGGTCCGCTGGGAGTACCTGGACTGCCACGGCGGCGCGCTCACCGGCGATTCCTACCGCTATCTCCTCCGTACGGACTCGAGCGGCCCGCGGATCACCACGGTCGTCGCGACGCACTGAAACTGTCGTAGGCCGGTGCAAGGATGATCCGGTGACCACGATCGAGCTTGCTCCCGCGCCGCCGACCTCTCGCAGCCGACCGCAGTGGCTCGTCGTGCATTACACCCGTCCCGACGGCGACTACGCGCCCTGGTGGCTGCACGCCTGGGGCGATCTCGCGCCCGGGCAGGAGCACGGCTACCCGGGCGGCGCGGCTTTTACCGGCGAAGACGCGTACGGGCGATTTGCCTGGGTGCGTTTGGCGCCGGAAGCGCGAGATGTCGGTTTCCTCCTGGTCGACCACGCCGGCGAGAAGGACGTCGATCTTGACCGGCACGTCGACCCGGCCGCGGCCGCCGAGATCTGGCTGCGCCCGGGCGACCCCGAGATCTACACGTCGCCGCCCCTTCTCGCGGACGCCGAGCCCGGCGTCGTGGTGATCCACTATCGCCGCCCGGGCGGCGACTACGCGGGCTGGGGCATGCACGCCTGGGAGGGCACGCCCAAGAAGCCGGCCTGGGACCGGCCGATCTTTCCCACCGGCTACGACGCGTTCGGGGCGATCTTCCAAGTGCCGGTCCGCGACGACGCGGCCGGCCTGCGCTACGTGCTGCACCGCGGCGAGATCAAAGACCTGCCCGACGACCAGCGGCTCGACCTCACCGTGGCCCGCGAGCTGTGGGTGCTGGCCGGCACCGTCGAGCCGGTCCGGCCCGACGTCGGCACGCTCGGCCCCGAGCTCGACCCGGCCCGCTCGCTGGCCGTCTTCCTCGACCGCACCACGATCGCCCTGCCCGAGTGGTTCACCGACCGCGCGGCCTCGTTCACGCTGGTCGCGTCCGCCGGCGGGGCGGCCCGCCGGGCGGGCGACGAGATCACCGGCGAGTTCACCACGCTGCCGCTCACGGCCCGGCCGGGCGGCCTGTTCCAGGCGCAGAGCCGGCGCTTCCCGCACCTGCGGGCCTACCGGGCGTTCTCGGTGCGCGAGCTGGGCGACACCGCCCTCGGCTACCTGCTGCGCGGCCAGGTGCTGGTGGCCGGGCGCGACGCCGACGGCCGGGTCACGGCCGTGACCGGGGTGCAGCTGCCGGGCGTGCTCGACGACCTCTACGCCGACGCGGCCGACGCCGAGCTGGGCCTGGTGATGACCGACGACCGGCCGCAGTTGTCGGTCTGGGCCCCGACCGCGCGCACGGTCGAGCTCGAGCTCTTCCGCACGCCGGGCGACGAGCCCAAGGTGCTGCCGATGGACCGCGACTCGGTGACCGGCGTCTGGACGATCGCCGGCAAGCGCAAGTGGCTGGGCCGCTACTACCGCTACCGGGTCGAGGTCTGGCACCCGGCCGCCCAGCGCATCGTCACCACCAGCGTGACCGATCCGTACTCGCTGGCCCTCGCCGCCGACTCCACGCACAGCCTGCTGGTCGACCTGGCCGACCCGGCGCTCGCCCCGCCCGGGTGGGACACGCTGGCCAAGCCGCCCGCGGTCGCCCCGGCCCGGATGCAGATCGCCGAGGTGTCGATCCGCGAGTTCTCGATCTTCGACGGCTCGCTGCCGGCGGCCGAGCGGGGGACGTACGCGGCCTTCACCCGGCCCGAGGCGGCCGGCATGCGCCATCTGCGGTCGCTGGCCGACGCCGGCCTCACCCACCTGCACCTGCTGCCCGCGTTCGACTTCGCCAGCGTGCCCGACCGCCGCGCCGACCAGGCGCTGCCCGCGTGCGACCTGTCGTCGTTCCCGCCCGATTCGGAGAAGCAGCAGGACGCGGTCATGGCGGTCGCCGACCAGGACGGCTTCAACTGGGGGTACGACCCGTGGCACTACACGGCCCCCGAGGGCAGCTTCGCGGTCGACCCGTCCGGCGCGTCCCGCGTCCTCGAGTTCCGCTCGATGGTGGCCGCGCTCAACGACGCCGGCCTGCGCGTCGTCATGGACGTGGTCTACAACCACGCCATGGAGGACGGGCTGCACCGGTTCGCGGTCCTCGACCGGCTCGTCCCCGGCTACTACCACCGGCTGCTCGCCGACGGCATGACCGCCGAGTCGACCTGCTGCCCCAACACGGCCACCGAGCACATGATGATGGGCCGCCTAGTGATCGACTCGATCGTCACCTGGGCCCGCGAGTACAAGATCGACGGATTCCGCTTCGATCTCATGGGCCACCACCCGCGGGCCAACATCCTCGAGGTGCGCATCGCGCTCGACCACCTGCCCGGCGGGCGCGACATCTATCTGTACGGCGAGGGGTGGAACTTCGGCGAGGTCGCGTACGACGCCCGCTTCGCCCAGGCCACCCAGGTGAACATGGCGGGCACCGGCATCGGCACGTTCAACGACCGGCTGCGCGACGCGGTCCGCGGCGGAGGGTCGTCCGGCGACCCGACGATCCAGGGGTTCGCGACCGGGCTCGGGTCGCGGATGCCGCTCTACCTGCACGACCGGATCAAGGTCGGGCTGTCCGGGGGCCTGTCGACGTATCGCTTCGTCACGCACACCGGGGCCGAGCAGAGCGGGGCGCAGATCGACTACAACGGGTCGCCGTCGGGCTATGCGCTCTCGCCGGCCGAGACGGTCAACTACGTCGACGCCCACGACAACGAGATCCTCTACGACGCGCTCGCGTTCAAGCTGCCGCGCGACCTCGCGCCGGTCGACCGGGCCCGCATGCAGATCCTGGCGCTGTCGCTGGTCGTGCTCGGGCAGGGCGTGGGGTTCGTCGCGCTCGGCAGCGAGCGGCTGCGGTCGAAATCGCTCGACCGCAACTCGTTCAACTCGGGCGACTGGTTCAACCAGATCCGCTGGGACCCGCGGCAGGGCAACGGTTTCGGCCTGGGCCTGCCGCCGGCTCGCGACAACGAGGACCAGTGGGAGGCGGCCCGCCCGCTGCTGGCCGACCCCGCGCTGGTCCCGCCGCCCGAGCTGATCGCGATGGCCGCCGAGCGCTACCGCGAGCTGCTGCGCGTGCGGCGGTCGTCACCGGTCTTCGGCCTGTCCACGGCCGAGGAGGTCCAGCGGCGGTTGTCCTTCCCTCTGGGCGGCCCGGCCGAGACCCCCGGCGTGATCGTGATGTCGCTGGACGGAACGGGCCTCGACCCCCGCTGGCGCCGCGTCGTGGCCGTCTTCAACGCCACCGAGGACGAGACCACGCAGCACGTGCCCGACCTGGCCGGTTTCGCCCTGCACCCCCACCCCGACCTGATCGCGTCGGCCGACCCGCTGCTCCGGACGGCGACGGCGGCGGCCGGCATGCTGACGGTCCCGGCGCGGTCGGTGGCGGTGTTCGTGGCCGACCTCTGAGCCGACCTCTGAGCCGACCTCTGAGCCGACCTCTGAGCCGACCTCTGAGCCGGGCGCCGTGCGGGGCTGCGCTACATTGCGGCCGCGCGCGGAAACTTCCTCGCGTTCTCGGCGCGGTGGAGGCAACAGGTGCGGCTCGGTCTGGTCGTGGGTGGGATCGCCCTGGTGGCGGTGGCCGGCGGATGCACGTCGAAATCCGCGAGCCCGACCTGGAACGGCTCGTCTGCCTCGGCGGCACCGGCCGTGGCGGCGTCGGGATCGTCCGCGCCGCCGTTCACCGAGCCGGCGTCGTATACGTACACCCTGGTCCGGGGTTGTGACGACAGCTCGCCGCTCGGGCGGTACAAGGTCACCGTGCAGGCGGGGGCCGTGAGCAAGTCGGAGCGGATCGGGGCCTCGCAGCAGCCCTCGTCGGCCGAGGCCAGCGCCGACGTCGACCTCGGGCCGATCACCGGGCAGGACGGCGAGGAGATCGAGGTGCCGACGCTCGGTGAGCTGCGCGACATGGCGCAGACCGCGGCCGACGACGGTGGCGAGGTGACCACGACCTTCGACGCCAAGGACGGCCACCCGCTCAAGGTGGTCATCAACGTCTCGGACGAGGGCCCGAGCGGCGCCGAATGCTTCACCGTGGCCGACTACCAGCCGTAGCCGGCCACGACGACGAAGCTCAGCCGGGCAGGCGCGGGCCGGCCTCGCGCTGGGACGCGAGCCAGGCCTCGACGTCCGCCGACGTGCGCGGCAGGCCGGCCGAGAGGTTGCGGCAGCCGTCGGCGGTGACCAGGACGTCGTCCTCGATGCGGACGCCGACGCCCTGCAGCTCGGCGGGGACCAGGTCGTCCTCGGGCTGGAAGTACAGGCCGGGCTCGACGGTCAACACGTAGCCCTCGGCCAGCGTGCCGTCGCGGTAGTTGTCGTTGCGGGCGTTCGAGCAGTCGTGCACGTCGATGCCGAGCATGTGGCCGAAGCCGTGCAGCGTCCAGCGGCGGTAGACGGTGCTCTTCTCGTCCATCGCCTCGTCGACGCTCACCGGCAGCAGGTCGAGGTCGTGCAGACCCTCGGCCAGCACCCGCATGCAGGTCTTGTGCACGTCGCGGAACTGCACGCCGGGCCGGATCGCGTCCATGCCGGCCTGCTGCGAGGCGTACACGATGTCGTACACCTGCTTCTGCAGTGGGGTGAAGGCGCCGCTCACCGGAACCGTGCGGGTCACGTCGGCGGTGTAGAGGTTGTCGCCCTCGACGCCCATGTCCATCAGCAGCAGCTCGCCCGGCTTCGTCACGCCCGTGTTGCGCACCCAGTGCAGGATCGTCGCGTGCGCGCCCGCGCCCACGATCGAGCCGTAGCCGACGTCGTTGCCGTCGTGCCGGGCCCGCAGCCCGAACACGCCCTCGAGCAGCCGCTCCTTGACGCCGCGGTCGGCGGGCAGGACGCGGGCGACGTCCTCGAAGCCGCGGACCGTCGCGTCGATCGCGGCCTGGAGCTGCGCGATCTCCCACTCGTCCTTGACCAGCTTCAGCTCGGAGAGGACCCAGGCCAGCTCCCGGTCGCGCGGCTTCTCCCGGTCGGGCTCGTACTGAAGCACGGCCCGGTCGACCTGCGCGTCGAACCCGCGCAGCACCCGGGTGCGCCCCGGCGCCGAGCCGGCCAGAACCGGGCCGAGCGCGCCGAGCGGCGCCGCCTGCACGCCGAGCTCGGCCGACTTCTCGTCCAGCGTGTGCGTGCGCCCGATCCACAGCTCGCCGTTGCGGCTGCGGAAGAACGCGTCGGTCTCCTTCGAGTTCCGCTGGCGGGTGAACAGGATCGCGTCGTGCCCCGAGCCGGTCGGGCGCAGGACCAGCACGCTGTCGGGGTCCTTGTCGCCGGTCAGGTAGAAGAAGTCGCTGCCCGGGCGGAACGGGTAGTCGGTGTCGTTGGCCCGCACCTTCTCGTTGCCGCTCGGGATGATCAGCGTCTCGCCGGGGAACGCCTCGGACAGCTGCGCACGCCGCTTCTCGTAGTTGGGCGCCTCGGGCACGGCCGCGACCTCGAGCGGGTCCTCCCGCCAGCCGGAGCGCATGAACTGCAGAAACGCCTCGGGAAAGTCAGGGTCGTGCGACTCCGTCTTGGCCGGCTTCTGCTCGGTCATGTGCGCCTCCGCTCGTAGCTTCCCCACGACGTTACCGTCCCGCGTTCGGGAAATGCAGACCGCATCAGGCCGGGAGCGTCAGGCACGCCACCCGGTCACCGGCCTTACCGGCCTCGCCCGGCGCGGTGTGCGTGTGCTCGGCGTGCAGCACCAGCGAGCGCGGCGGGGCGGTGGGGCTGAAGTCCCAGCCGTGGACGGCCGCCGCGTCCCCGGCGCCGCCGGTGTTCGCGGTGAAGTCGAGCCAGACTTCGTTCCGAGGGTTGGCATAGACCGGGTTCGTGGACGGCGTGGCGGGGTCGTGGTGGTTCTGGTAGTGCGGACCGGCCTCCTCGGGCACGGCGGTGCACGGATCGACATGGAGGTGGGCGCCGTACGCCCGGTTCGGGATGAGACCGGTCGTGACCAGGCGCACTTCCGTCCCGTACCCCATCTTGGTGATCGTGAGCGTGGCGGTCGCGCCCGGCGGGACCACCGCGGGGTCGTAGGTGATCGCCGCCGAACCGGGGCGCCAGGGGAGGAACGTGCCGGAGGCGGATGTCGACGGCGCGAGCGAGGTGGCGACGGCCGGCGACGGGCTCGCCGAGCTGTAGATCGTCCAGGCCGACACGGCGGTGCTGACCGGCGCGGACGCGGTGACGTCGATCGAGTTCGTGCAGGCGGCGAGCAAGGTCAGGGGCAGGGCCAGCGCGAGGCTTCTCATGGTTGAATCATCGCAAAAACGGATTTATCGGGCAGGAGAAGGCGGCCATTGCGTGCGGCGCGCACGCGCGGAAGGCTGGGAGATCTACGAGAGGGGCGGCATGGGCTACGCGGTGGTGCTGGGGGAGGCGCTGGTCGATCTGCTCGAGGCCGACCTCGACGGCGAGCTGATCTACCGGCAGGCGATCGGCGGCGGGCCGCTCAACGTGGCGGTGGGCGTCGCCCGGCTCGGCGGGGACGTGCGCTACGCCGGCTCCCTGAGCAACGACATCCTGGGCGACCGGCTGGCGGCCTTCCTGCGTACGGCGGGGGTCGATCTCGGCTCGGTGCGGCGCGTGCCGGTGCCGACGACGCTGGCCGTGACCACCTTCGTCGGCGCCGAGCCGACGTTCACGTTCTACGGCGAGCCGCCCTCGTACTCGCTGCTGGACGACGTCGACGCCGCGGTCACGGCAAACGCCGGGGTCCTCTACGCCGGTTCGATCGCCCTGCTGCGCGAGCCGTTCGTGAGCGCCGCCCGGCGGGCCTGGGCGACAAGCGGGCCGTTGAAGGTGTTCGACCCCAATGTCCGGCCGACGCTCCTGCCCGACCAAGCAGCGGTCGATGACCTGAAGAGGCTCGTCGAGGAGTTCTTCGCCACCGCCGACCTGGTCAAGCTCAGTTCGGCCGACGCGGCGGTCCTCTACGACGGCGCCGAACCGGGGCCCGCCGCCGAGCGCATCCGGGGCCTGGGCGCCAAGGCCGTGGTGGTGACCTGCGGGGCCAAGGGTGCGTACGTGGCGGCGGCCGACGGCGCCGACATGCTGCCGGCCCCGAGTGTGGCCGCGATCGACGCGACCGGCGCCGGCGACTCGGTGATGGGCGCCCTGATCCGCCGCCTGCTCGCCGACGGCTTCCCGGCCGGCGTCGACGGCTGGCGGCGCAACGCCCGGTTCGCGCTGGCCGTGGCCGGCCTGGTCTGCGAGCGCCGGGGCGGCGCGACCGCGATGCCCACCAACGAGGAGCTGGTCGAGCGCTGGGGCGCCCTGATCTAGAGGGCCTTCTCGATGAAGCGCTGCCGGTCGAGGAGCACGCGCTCGACCCGTACCTCGGCCACCACGCGGTCACCCTCCTGCACGCTCACGTCGAAGAAGAGCGTGCGCCCGTCCACTTTGGCGAGCGTGGCCTGCGCGGTCACCCGGCGCCCGACCGGCGTCGGGGCCTTGTGCTCGACCTCGGCCCGGGTGCCGACGGTGGTGATGCCGCCCGGCATCTGCCGGGCGGTGCAGGCGACGGTGGCGGCCTCGGCGAGCGCGAGGACCCGCGGCGTGCCCAGCACCGGCACGTCGCCCGAGCCGAGGGCCTGGGCCGTGTCGGCGTCGGTGACGGTCAACTCCACCCGGGCGGTGAGACCGGGCGCGAACTCCGGAAGCTCCATGCCATGAGCTTAGGACGGGGCGGGCCGTTGCCAGAAAGACTCATCGACGGACGGGGTCGGCACCGCCGTGGGCGCCAGCCGATCGGTGACCAGGGGCGCGGGCCGCCGGGCGTCCCGGGCGCGGGTGGCCAGCTGCTCGGCGAGCGCCCACGCCTCGGCGAGGTCCCGGTCGCGCGCCTGCCCCGACCGGCCGCCGGCGGTGTCCGCGTACACCGTGGCCAGCCCCAGCTTCCGCTGCAGCGGTCCCTGGATCACCCGCACGCTCTGCAGCCGCGCGTAGGGCACGATCACCATCTCCCGGGTGAGCAGCCCCCACCGGGACACGAACACGTCCGGCGTCAGGCCCACGCCCATGTAGCGCAGCTCGAGCGGGTGCAGCCAGCGAGCCCGGGCCGGCGGTGGCGAGGTGGCCAGCGTGGCCAGGTCGACCCCGGGCAGCACGTCCCAGACCAGCGCCCGCGCGGTCGCGAAGTCGCCCACCGGCAGCAGCCGGTCCGACCGTTTGCTGTCCGAGCCCTGCTCGCCCGCGTAGCCCGCGATGTCCAGCCGCAGGTGCAGCCATTTCTGCCCGCGCCAGAGCAGCGGCCAGGTCGCGCCGACCGACTGCACGCGATGCAGCGGCACGATCTGGCTGCGCGTCTCGAGCAGCCCGAACCGCACCACGAGCCGTCCGCCCGGGTCGCGCGCGAGCCGGAAGTCCCAGTCCTGCAGCACCCGGCGAGCGGGCTGGAGCAGCACGCCGAACATGGCGGTCACGGTGCTGGCGATCGCGTAGAAGCCCCACTCGGCGTCGAGCACGAACTGCATGACCACGAACGCCACGCCCACCGGCAGCAGGAACGCCTGCGGGGTGAGCAGCTGGCTGATCACCAGGTTGCGGTTCTCCACGCGGAGCAGGGGCTGCTCCAGGCTGGGTGCGGCGACCCGCGGTCCGGCGTCCGGTTCGGCAACCGAGGCGTCCGTACGCCCGGCCAGCGCCAGAAGCCGTTCCCGCAGGGCGGCGGCGTCGCGGACCGTCAGATACGCCAGTGGCGCCTCGGTCTTGCTGCCGCCGACGACCTCGAGGCGCAGCTCGGCGAGGCCGGTGAGCTGGGCGAGCAGCGGCCGCCGCAGCTCCACCGCCTGGAGCCGCTCGAGCGGGATGGCCCGGTTGCGGCGCCAGAGCAGGCCGTCGGAGATGCGCAGCTCACGGCCGATCACGTGGTAGCCGGTGGTCAGCCAGTTGATCACGGAGAAGACCACCACACCGAGCGCCAGCACGGCCACGACCAGCGCGAAGCGCTCGAGTCCGACCTGGCGCAGGGTCTGCCAGGAGAGGGCGGCCACGACCACGGCGATGCTCTTGGCGCCGTGCAGCACCGGGCTCAGCGGGTGCAGCCGGCGGCGGGGCTCGGCCTGGACCGCCGGCGACGTGGGCGGTGTGGTGGTCACAGTCCCTCGGCCCGGTCCTCGCCGAGGGCGGTGAGCCGGTCGCGCAGCCGGGAGGCCTCCTCGGGCGGCAGGCCGGGCACCTTGGCGTCGCTGGCCGCCGCGGCGGTGTGCAGCTGGACCGTGGCCAGGCCGAACGCCCGTTCGAGCGGGCCCGCCGTCACATCGACGAACTGCATCCGCGCGTACGGGACGATGGAGAGCCGCCGGATCAGCAGGCCGTGGCGCACCAGCAGGTCCTGGTCGCGCTCGGCATAGCCCCAGGCCCGCACGGCGCGGACCGTGACGAACGAGCGCCAGATCGCGTAGACCACCACGAGAACCATGCCGGCGAGCCACATCCAGTACGGCGCGAGGGCCTGCCCGACGCCGAGCCCGGCCAGCAGCACCAGCACGAAGATGGCGCGGGCGATCAGCTCCACTGTGATCAGCTTCGGCGACACGGACCGCCAGGCGACCGTGTCGGGCCACGGCTCGAGCGCGTCGGCGGCGTGCGGGGACGGCGTGGTCACACCGTGCAGCCTAGGAGATCGCACCGAAGGGCGTCACTTCGCGCAGGAAACCGCGAAGCTCCAGAAAGCCCCCGAGCGACTCCCGGTGCTCGTCACAGGCCAGCCACGTCTTCCGATATTCGGCGGTGTGCAGCTTGGGGTTGTTCCACCGCAGCGCCCACACCGCGCCCGCGCGGCACCCTTTGGCGGAGCATCGGGGCTTCAATTCGTCGACCATCACCGCCAACGATAGGCCGCCGGCCGAGGCAGTCCCGCACGCGCGCCCGCCGAGGCAGTCCCGCCCGCGCGCCCGCCGAGGCAGTCCCGCCCGCGCGCCCGCCGAGGCAGTCCCGCCCGCGCGCCCACCGCCCCGTGGGGTTTCCGGGGGCTCGGCCCCCGGAGCAGACATGCGAAAGCCCCCTGAGCCCGCGCTCTTCGCGGGCAGGGGGCTGGAGGATTGAGCGCCGGGCGACCACGGGGGAAGTCGCCCGGCGACGGTTGAGATGTTACACGGATTCGCTGGGAGCGCATCCTCCCGTGTTCGGCGTCCGATCGCGCGCATAGCGCAGAAAGATCGACACGACTGGACCATGGCGTCCAACGCGCTCAGCGCGTAATGCGGGGACACTGAGCGCACTTTCAGGTAGGTCGTGTAAGTCTTGTTCGTCAAAGCTGCTTTCAGCCGACCGCTGTGGAGGACCGGTGGCACAGCCGCTCACGCCCGAGAACGAACCGAGCAACGGGAGCGCCCCCGTGCCACCCGCCCAGGACGCGTCGCAGCTCGAGCGTGCGATGTTCGAGGTCAAGCGGGTGATCGTCGGCCAGGACAGGATGGTCGAGCGCATGTTCGTGGCGCTGCTCGCCCGCGGCCACTGCCTGCTCGAGGGCGTCCCCGGCGTCGCCAAGACGCTGGCGGTCGAGACGCTGGCCAAGGTCGTGGGGGGCACGTTCTCCCGCGTCCAGTTCACGCCCGACCTGGTCCCGGCCGACATCGTCGGCACCCGCATCTACCGGCAGACCTCGGAGAAGTTCGACGTCGAGCTCGGCCCGGTCTTCGTCAACTTCCTGCTCGCCGACGAGATCAACCGCGCCCCGGCCAAGGTGCAGTCGGCGCTGCTCGAGGTCATGGCCGAGCACCAGGTGTCGATCGGCGGGCAGACCCACGAGGTGCCCAGCCCGTTCCTGGTCATGGCCACGCAGAACCCGATCGAGCAGGAGGGCGTCTACCCGCTGCCCGAGGCCCAGCGCGACCGCTTCCTCATGAAGATCCTGGTCGGCTATCCGACCGACGCCGAGGAGCGCGAGATCGTCTATCGGATGGGGGTGAGCCCGCCGGAGCCCAAGCCGGTCTTCACGCCGGAGGATCTGCTCGGCCTCCAGCGCCGCGCCGACCAGGTCTTCGTGCACAACGCGCTGGTCGATTACACTGTCCGGCTGGTGCTGGCGACCCGCGCCCCGGCCCAGCACGGCATGCCCGACGTCGCCCAGCTCATCCAGTACGGCGCGAGCCCGCGCGCCTCGCTCGGCATCGTCCGCGCGACCCGGGCCCTCGCGCTGCTGCGCGGCCGCGACTACGCGCTCCCGCAAGACCTCACCGACATCGCCCCCGACATTTTGCGGCACCGCCTGGTGCTGTCCTACGACGCGCTGGCCGACGACATCCCGGCCGACCACATCGTGGCCCGCATCATGCAGAGCGTCCCGATGCCGTCGGTCTCCTCGCGGCAGGGCACCTCGCCCAACGGCAACCAGCCGGTCTCCCACATGCCCGGGTTCTCCGCGCCGTCCGGAGGACCAGGCGCCGGTGGCAGCGCGGTCAACGCGGGCGCGGCTCCCCAGGCAGGTGCGGGATGGCCGGCGCAGCACTAGAGCCGCCCGCCGTGGAAGGCGCGGCCCGCGCCGAGGCCGTGCTCGGCCGGCTCCAGCTACTGGTCACCCGCAAGCTCGACGGGCTGCTCCAGGGCGACTACGTGGGCCTGCTGCCGGGCCCGGGCACCGAGGCCGGCGAGTCGCGGGAGTACCGCCCCGGCGACGACGTGCGCCGGATGGACTGGCCGGTCACGGCGCGTACGACACAGCCGCACGTCCGGCAGACGGTCGCCGACCGCGAGCTCGAGACCTGGCTCGCCGTCGACCTGTCAGCCAGCCTCGACTTCGGCACCGCGCGCTGGCTCAAGCGCGACCTGGTGATCGCCGCCGCCACCGCGATGGCGCACCTGACCGTGCGGGGCGGCAACCGGATCGGGGCCGTGGTCGGCACGGGCCCGGGCGTACCGGCCAAGAAGCGCAAGAACGCCGCGCCCACCGCCCCGCCGGTGGTCCGCCTCCCGGCCCGCCCGGGCCGCAAGGAGGCGCAGGGTCTGTTGCGCGCCATCGCCCGCACCGAGATCCGCTCCGGCCGCGCCGACCTCGGCGAGCTGATCGAGGGGCTCAACCGGCCGCCGCGCCGCCGCGGGGTGGCCGTCGTGATCTCCGACTTCCTCGCGCCGGTCGACGCCTGGGCTCGCCCGATCCGCAAGCTCGGCGTGCGGCACGACGTGCTCGCCATCGAGGTCGTCGACCCGCGTGAGCTCGAGCTGCCCGACGTCGGCGTCCTGACGCTCGCCGACCCCGAGACCGGCTCGCTGCACGAGGTGCAGACGGCCGACCCGAAGCTGCGCGCCCGCTACGCCGAGGCGGCGGCCGAGCAGCGCGGCGCGATCGCCCGGGCCCTGCGCACCGCCGGGGCCGCCCACCTGCGCCTGCGCACCGATACCGACTGGCTGCTGGACATGGTCCGATTCGTGGCCGCCCAGCGACACGCACGCACCCGGGGGACCACCCGATGATTCGCTTCCTGCAGCCGTGGTGGCTGCTCGCGCTGCTCCCCGTTCTGGCGATGGCCGGCGTCTACGTGTGGCGGCAGTTCCGCCGCCGGACGTACGCGATGCGCTTCACGAACGTCGACCTGCTGCGCACGCTCGCGCCGAAGGGCCTGGGCTGGCGCCGGCACGTGTCGGCGGCCGCGTTCCTGCTGAGCCTGTTCGTGCTGGGCGCGGCGATGGCCCGGCCGTCGGTCGACAAGCAGGAGCCGCTCGAGCGGGCCACGGTGATGCTGGCGATCGACGTGTCGCTCTCGATGGAGGCCGACGACGTGGCGCCGAACCGCATCGAGGCCGCTCAGGAGGCGGCCAAGGCGTTCGTGAACGAGCTGCCGCCGACCTACAACCTGGGCCTGGTGTCGTTCGCGAAGTCGGCGAACGTGCTGGTGTCGCCGACCAAGGACCGCTCGGCGGTGATCTCGGGCATCGACGGGCTGACGCTGGCCGAGGCGACGGCGACGGGCGAGGCCGTCTTCACGTCGCTGGACGCGATCCGCACGGTGCCGGCCGACGGCGCGGACGGCGCCCCACCGGCCCGGATCGTGCTGCTCTCCGACGGATATCGGACATCGGGTCGCTCGATCGAGGACGCGGCGACGGCGGCGGCGGCGGCGAACGTCCCGGTCTCGACGATCGCGTTCGGCACCGACACCGGCGTGGTCGACATCCGGGGAAATCTCCAGCGGGTGCCGGTCGACCGGCTGTCGCTGCAGCAGCTGGCCGAGCAGACCAAGGGCTACTTCTACGAGGCCGCGTCGGTGGGCGAGCTGAAGAAGGTCTACGAAGACATGGGTAGCTCGATCGGCCATCGCGTGGAGCCGCGCGAGGTGACCCAGTGGTACGCGGGCGCGGCGCTGCTGTTCGGCTTGACGGCCGCCGTGTTCAGTCTGATCTGGACGTCCCGCCTGCCGTAGGAGGGCAGGCGGAAGGCTGGTGCGCTGCGCTACGAAAGGTGCGCACCAGCGAGATGGCCGCTCACGAATTGCTGTGGACGAGCACGAACAGGATGACCACCCAGGCCGTGGCCAGGGTGAAGCTCAGAGGCGCGACGAAGTTCTTCACGGCAGACTCCGCTCGGTGAAACGGCGATTTTGGGATCGCGCGCAGGTCACGTCGCGGCCGGCGCCTTCGCATCCCGGCGTCGCGGCGCGCACGACTGGGGGGCCGGGCTCGTCGCGCGAAGCGGCGAAACCGGGGGATGCGGGGCGGGAATGTCGTCAGCGGTCAGACACGCTGACGGCGGGCCCGGCCACGACTAGGAGGATCGCTATCTCGCACAGCGATCACCTCCGAGAGTCAGAGCCGACATCACGTCGGCGGCCGGTAGCTCCTCGGACCCGAAACGGTTGCAACACAAGCTTTCGGGCCGTCGGGAACTGTACCCCTTAAGGCCAACTTAATAAACGCGGGAGGCCCCCTCGTGGCGAGGACCACCCGAGAGGACGATGTCGCTGACCGCGCGGAGGGTGGCGCTGCCCTCGGCGAGGTAGTAGTCGTGCCCGGCAACGCCGTCGGTGGGCAGCGCGGTGGCGCCGAATCCGGCCGACGAGGGCCGCTTTCCGAGGCCCAATCCGAGCATACGTACCTGGGGGATCCGGCGGATCCAGTCCTGCGGAGCGAGTGCCGACCACACCCGGGCCCCGCCCAGATCGGCGGCGTGCGCGGCGCCCATGCCGGGGGAGCCGAGCGCGATCAGGTCGGCGACCTGCGGCAGGTGCGGGGCGGCCAGGCCGACGACCATCGAGCCGTAGCTGTGGCCGATCAGCGTGACGGTCGCGCCGGGACGCTGCCGCAGCACGTCCTGGACGAAGGTGGTCAGCAGCGCGGCGCCGGCCTTGGCGCGGCCCTCGGTGGCGGCGGCCAGGCCGATGCCCTCGGGCGGGTCGTAGCCGAGCCAGGAGATCACCGCGACGTCCCGGTCGCGCTTGCTGAGCTGCTGGTAGAGGGTGCGGCCCTGGACGCCGGGCGCGCGCCGGGCCACGCCGCCGAGGCCGCGGTCGAAGTCGGCGAGCGTGCTGTCCACGCCGGGGACCAGGATCGCGATGCGCGAGGCGCGGGACAGGTCGCCGAACACCTCGGCGGTGCGCCCGTCGCCGGCCGGATCGAAGAACAGGAATTGCCGGCCCTGGGCGGCCCAGGTCGCGTACGGGCAACCGGTCGCGAGCATCCGCACCGAGGTCTCGCGGTAGGCGTCCGCGAAAGCCGTGCCGCTACCGACGCCTGGTCCTACGGACGGCGTGGAGAACCCGCGCCCTTTCGGGGCGGTCGACGTGGTCATGGCTCCGGGGGCCGGCGCGACCGGGATCGGCAGCAGCAGGGCCAGGGCGAGGACGTTCGGCAGGATTCGCATGAGCCGCACGGTCCGGCCGCGAAACCCCCGGGGTCGTCACACCGGGGTATCCAATCGGGGCTGCTACCCAGGTACGACGAGGCCCGTCTCGTAGGCGAAGACGACCGCCTGCGCCCGGTCGCGGAGGTCGAGCTTGGTCAGGATCCGTCCGATGTGGCTCTTCACGGTCTGCTCGGCCACCACCAGGTCCTCGGCGATCTCCTGATTGGAGCGGCCGCGCGCGACCAGCCGCAGCACGTCGGTCTCGCGCGGGGTGAGGGCGTTCAGCGCGGCCGGTCGCGGCCGGTCGGCGTGCGAGCGGGAGGCGAACTCGGCGATCAGGCGGCGGGTCACCGAGGGCGCGAGCAGGGCCTCGCCCGCCGCCACCACGCGGACCGCGTTGATCAGGTCGGCGGCGGGAGCGTCCTTGAGCAGGAACCCGCTGGCGCCCGCGCGCAGTGCCTCGTACACATAGTCGTCGAGGTCGAAGGTGGTCAGGATCAGAACCCGGGGTCCGCCGGTCAGGCGCCGCGTCGCCTCGAGGCCGTCCATCACCGGCATGCGGATGTCCATGAGCACGATGTCGGGGCCGAGCGCACGGGATTTCGCCACCGCGTCGGCGCCGTCCGCGGCGTCGCCGACCACCACCATGTCGGGCTGGGCGCCGAGCAGCGCGCCGAAGCCCTCGCGGACCATCGCCTGGTCGTCGGCGATGAGGATTTTGATCATTCGGCGGGCCTTTCGAACGGCAGCGTCGCGTGCACCACGAAGTCGAACCGGTCGGGCTCGGCGGTCAGCTCGCCGCCGAGCAGGGCCGCCCGTTCGCGCATGCCGATCAGACCATGCCCGCCGCTGTCGCCCGCAGGCCCGGTGCGCCGGTTGCGCACGGTGAGCTCCAGCCGGTCGGAGACACCGCGAGCCTCGATGGTCACCGGGCCGCCGGGCGCGTGCCGCGCGGCGTTGGCCAGGGCTTCCTGGACGATCCGGTACGCCGCGAGCCCCACCGTCTCGGGGACCGGCGCCAGCCCCTCGGCGCTCAGCGTGACGTCCACGCCCGCGTCCCGCGCGGTGCCGACGAGCGCCTCGAGCTCGGCCAGTCCCGGCTGGGGCGCGGTCGGGGCGGCGCCGTCCTCGGCCCGCAGCGCCCCGAGCAGCCGGCGCATGTCGGTCAGCGCCGCCCGGGCCGCCGTCGCGATGGTGGCCAGCTCCTCCTGGGCGGCGTCGCCGAGGCCGGTGACCCGATAGGGCGCGGTCTCGGCCCGTACGGCGATCATCGACATGTGGTGCGCCACCACGTCGTGCATCTCCCGCGCGATGCGGGCGCGTTCCTCCAGCACCGCGCGTTTGGCCCGTTCCTGCTCGGTGAGCTCCTCGCTGCGGGCCAGCAGCTCGCGGGTGCGCCGCCGGCGGAACGCGATGTCGCCGAGCGCCGCGATGGCCACCAGCAGGACCGCGGCGCCCCACGCGTTGCCGCTCGGCGCGAACAGGAAGATCGGGATCAGGCTCACCACCGTGGCCCAGAGCGTGACCGCCGAGTCCTGCGTGATCGCGAGCCGGCCGAGCACGACCAGGAAGGCGCAGATCTGCACCGTGTTCCACGGCCAGGGCTCCTTCGGCCCCGCGTTGATCACCCCGAGGAACATGAAGGGGTACGAGATCCGCCAGGCCAGCACGGGCCAGCGGACCGAGACGGCGACCGGCAGGACCGAGCCGGCCGCGATGATCACGATCACGATCTCCGGCAGGACCCGGTTGTCCTGCAGGTACGCCCCGGCGGCGAAACCCAGGCCGGTCAGCCCGAGCAGGCCCAGCGGCGCCGCGTACGCCCAGAACCGGCGTCGCGGCGTGGGTCGCGGCAGTTCCCGGCCCCAGATCAGCCGGCGTACCGGGCCCGTGGCGTTGCGCCTTGTCGCCGGGCGGATAGTCTCCACCCGGGCAGGTTACGGCGGCATTGCCGTGCCGTCGTGACCCCACGGTGCCAAACGGCACCCCCTACCTGGGTATGAGGAGCGTAATCGTCGTGGCTCGCACGGTGTTGGTGACCGGAGGCAACCGGGGGATCGGCCTGGCCATCGCCCAGACGTTCGCGAAGCAGGGCGACCGGGTCGCGGTGACCCACCGCGGCAGCGGCGCGCCCGCGGGGCTGCTCGGCGTGCAGTGCGACATCACCGACTCCGCCGCCGTCGACGCCGCCTTCGCCGAGGTCGAGAAGGAGCTCGGCCCGGTCGAGGTGCTGGTGGCCAACGCCGGCATCACCGACGACACCCTGCTCCTGCGGATGAGCGACGAGCAGTTCGAGCGGGTCGTCGACACCAACCTCAAGGGCGCGTTCCGCTGCGCCAAGCGGGCCAGCTCGAAGATGCTGCGCGCCAAGTGGGGCCGGATGATCTTCATCTCGTCGGTGGTCGGCCTCTACGGCGGCCCCGGACAGGTGAACTACGCGGCGAGCAAGGCCGGTCTCGTCGGCCTGGCCCGCAGCATTACTCGTGAGCTGGGCACCCGAAACATCACGGCGAACGTGGTGGCGCCCGGTTTCATCGAGACCGAGATGACCGCGGTCTTGTCCGACGCCCGCAAGGCGGAGATCATCAAGGCCGTCCCGGCGGGCCGGCTGGCCAGCCCCGACGAGGTGGCGGCCGCGGTGACCTTCCTGGCCTCGGACGCCGCCGCGTACATCAACGGCGCGGTGATCCCGGTCGACGGCGGCCTCGGCATGGGCCACTGACTTTCATAAACCATAGGAGCGAATTCCCGTGTCTGGATTGCTGGACGGCAAACGGCTGCTCGTCACCGGGGTGATCACCGACGCCTCGATCGCGTTCTCGGTGGCCCGGGTGGCGCAGGAGAACGGCGCCGATGTCGTGCTCACCGGCTTCGGCCGGCTCTCCCTGGTCGAGCGGATCGCCAAGCGGCTGCCCAAGCCGGCGCCGGTGATCGAGCTCGACGTGACCGACGAGCAGCACCTGGCCGCCCTGCCGGACAAGGTGCGCGAGCACGTCGACGGCCTCGACGGTGTGGTGCACTCGATCGCGTTCGGCCCGCAGACCGTGCTCGGCGGCAACTTCCTCAACGCCTCCTGGGAAGACGTGTCCAAGGCGCTCCAGGTCTCGACGTACTCGTACAAGTCGCTGGCCTCCGCCTGCCTCCCGCTGATGGGCCGCGGCGGCAGCGTCGTCGGCCTGACCTTCGACGCGACGCTGGCCTGGCCGGTCTACGACTGGATGGGCGTCGCCAAGGCCGGCCTCGAGTCCGCCTCCCGCTACCTCGCGCTGCACCTGGGCAAGCAGGGCATCCGCAGCAACCTGGTCTCGGCCGGCCCGCTGCGCACGATGGCGGCCCGGTCGATCCCCGGCTTCGAGCAATTCGAGGAGGCCTGGGTCGAGCGCTCCCCGCTCGGCTGGGACCTCGACGACGCCGAGCCGGCCGCCCGCGCCGTCTGCGCCCTGCTCTCCGACTGGTTCCCGGCCACGTCGGGTGAGGTGGTCCACGTGGACGGGGGCTTCCACGCCATCGGCACCTGAGTGGGGGAGGATGGGGGACGTGGTCTACGACGCCTTCGTCCTGTTGTCCTTCGGCGGCCCCGAGAAGCCTGACGATGTGATGCCGTTCCTGCGCAACGTGGTGCGCGGGCGCGGCGTCCCCGAGGAACGGCTGGCCGCGGTGGCCGAGCACTACTACCACTTCGGCGGCGTGTCCCCGATCAACCAGCAGTGCCGCGACCTGCTGGGGGCCATCGAGGCCGATTTCTCGGAGAACTCCGTCGACCTGCCGCTCTACTGGGGCAACCGCAACTGGCATCCGATGCTCGAGGACACGGTGGCCCGGATGCGCGACGACGGGGTCACCCACGCGCTCGGGTTCGCCACCAGCGCGTACGGCGGCTACTCGTCGTGCAAGCAGTACTGGGAGGACATCGCCCGGGCCCGCGAGAAGGTCGGCCCGGGCGCCCCGGTGATCTCCAAGCTGCGCCAGTTCTGGGACCATCCCGGCTTCGTCGAGCCGCACGCGGACGCCGTCCGGGATGCGCTGGCCACCCTCGATCCGGCCCGCCGGGACACCACCCGCCTGGTCTTCACCGCGCATTCGATCCCCGAGTCGATGGCCGAGACCGCGGGTCCGACCGGTGGGCGCTACACGGCGCAGCTGAACGAGACGGCGGCCCTGGTCGCCGGCGACCGGGAATGGGATCTGGTCTGGCAGAGCCGCTCCGGCCCGCCGCAGGTGCCCTGGCTCGAGCCCGACATCAACGACCACCTGGCCGCGCTGGCCGAGCGGGGCGTCACCGACGTGGTGGTCAGCCCGATCGGTTTCGTCTCCGACCACCTCGAGGTGCTCTGGGATCTCGACAACGAGGCCGCCGAGACGGCGGAGAAGCTCGGTCTGGGCTATGCACGAGCCGCCACCCCGGGCACCGACCCGCGCTTCGTCACGATGATCCGCGAGCTGGTGCGCGAGCGGACCGCCGCCGGGCCCCGCCGGCGACTCGGTACGCTCCCGATCTGGGATGACTGCCCGTCGGGCTGCTGCCCTGCACCTATGCGACGAGGAGCGAGATGAAGGAGCGCAAAGCCATCGAGAGCTGGCTCACCGACATGGACGGGGTTCTCGTCCACGAGGGTGTGCCGGTTCCCGGCGCGCCCGACTTCGTGAACCGCATGAAGGCGTCCGGCAAGCCTTTCCTCATCCTGACCAACAACTCGATCTACACGCCGCGCGACCTCCAGGCCCGGCTCAACCGCATGGGCTTCGACGTGCCCGAGCAGTCGATCTGGACGGCCGCGCTGGCCACCGCCCAGTTCCTCGCCGACCAGCGGCCGGGCGGCACGGCGTACGTGATCGGCGAGGCCGGCCTCACCACGGCCATGCACGCGGCCGGCTACGTGCTGACCGAGTTCGACCCCGACTACGTGGTGCTGGGCGAGACCCGCACCTACAGCTTCGAGGCGATCACCAAGGCGATCCGGCTGATCGACGGCGGCGCCCGGTTCATCTGCACCAACCCGGACGCGACCGGCCCGTCCAACGAGGGCGCGCTCCCGGCGGCCGGCTCGGTCGCGGCGATGATCTCCAAGGCCACCGGCGTCGAGCCGTACTTCGTGGGCAAGCCGAACCCGATGATGATGCGCTCGGCGCTGAACACGATCGAGGCGCACAGCGAGAGCACCGCGATGATCGGCGACCGGATGGACACCGACATCCTGTGCGGGCTCGAGGCGGGGCTCGAGACGATCCTGGTGCTGACCGGCATCAGCAGCCGGAAGGACGCCGAGCGGTTCCCGTTCCGGCCGTCCCGCATCGTCGACTCGGTCGCCGACCTCATCGGCGAGATCTAGCACCGGCGCGCCGCCCGGCGATTACGGTGTCCGGGTGAGTCTCGCCCGCACGCGCCGCACGGCGCCCGCCACCGCGCTGGTCGTGGCGTTCGGCGCGATCGCGGGCCTCAGCCACCTGTACGCGCCGACCCCGCCGCCCGCCTCGCCGCCGGCGCCCGTGGTCGCGGCCGCCGCGCCGTCGCCGGCCCCGGCGGAGCAACCGCCGAAGAAGGCCGCCAAGCCCCCGGCCGGCCTCGAGGTCATCACCTACCGGCACGTGCCCGGCGGCTTCCCGGCCGACCCGGCGCCGGCCGACACCACGTTCGTCGCGGAGGGGCTGCACGCGCCACGGAAGCTGGCCCTCTACGACGCGCCCGGCGGCACACCCCGGGCCTACCTGCCGCCGTCGATCCGGGGCGTGCCGGTGACGGTGCCGATCGTGGCGCGGCAGCCGGGCTGGGTCGCGGTGCTGCTGCCCTCGGTGAACCGGCGGGTCGGCTGGCTGCCGGACGCGGGGTGGGAGCCGCGACCGCTGAGCGACCAGCTGATCCTCGTCCGCAGCACCCACGTCCTCACCTGGCTGCGGGGCGGCGTACGCAAGGGGAGCTGGACGGTCGCGATCGGCGCCGCAAAGACGCCGACGCCGCTCGGCCGCACCTTCGTCCTCGGGCGTACGGGCACGCACGGCGCCGTCTACGCGGGCCTGGACGCGCTCGTGCTCGGGGCCGTGCCGGACGACAAGGGTGCGGTCGCGCCCGGCCTCCAGGACGCGCACACCGGCATCCACGCCTGGTATCGCAAGGACGTGTTCGGTCGCAGCGTCTCCAACGGCTGCATCCGGCTGCCCGCCGCCGCGGAGCGCACCCTGCTCGACCACATCGGACCGGGCACGGTGGTAAGCGTGATAAACAGGGGCGCGTGACCGACACGATCATCGCGACCGCCTGGGTGTGCGTGCGCGACCGCCGCGTCCTCGTCGTCCGCCCCGGCTACACCGATGCGTTCTACCTGCCCGGCGGCAAGCCGGAAGAGGGCGAGACGCACGCCGAGGCCGCCGCCCGCGAGGTGCTCGAGGAGGTCGGCATCGTCGTCGACCCGGCCGACCTGACGCCGTTCACCGAGATCGTCGCGCCCGCGCACAACCGGCCGCCGGGCACGTCGGTCCGCCTGGTCTGCTTCACCGGCGGCGACGCCGGCGCGGAGCCGGCGGCCGCCGCCGAGATCGGCGAGATCGCGTGGTTCACGGCGAGCGATCGGAAACGATGCGCCCCCGCGATTCAATTACTCGTCGACGAGTTGGTCGGGCGCGGATTGGTTCACTGATAGACGACGACCGAGCCGGCCATTTTGTCGTGCAGGGTGCGGTTCCGCTCGCCGAACACCATGAACCCGTCGACCCACAGATAAATGCTGCACGTCACCGAGCTCAGGAAGGTGCCGAGCAGGCCCTCGATGAGGATCTGGCGCATCGCCATCCGGCCGAGGTCGAACGGCTGGCCCGTGTTCGCGTCGACGACGACTTGGCCGAGCAGCTTCTTGGCCGGAGTCTGCCCCTCCGGCCAGGTGAAGAACGACCAGATCAGGAAGCCGATGCCGAGCGTCACGAGGGCCAGCACGACGTCGAGCAGGCGCGCCCCGAGCCGGCCGCCGGGCGAGACGAGCCGCTCCTGCCGATACTGCTGCGGGTACTGGCCCGGCTGCGCGATCTGGCCCGGCTGCGGGTACCCGACCGCCGCGTTCGGAAATGGCTGCACGGCATAGCCCGGCGCGGGCGGCGGGGCGTACGGATTGGCCTGGTGCGCGTTTTCGCCGTGCGGAAGCGTCATGGTGTGCGGTGCCCCTTTTGTGCAAAAGCAATTTCCCTTGGGCAATCAACTTCCGGGAAAGCGCGGGCGCGTTCAATCCCTCGGTCGGTTTTTCACTCGACCCGGTTGTGGGATCCTGTCGGGCGTGCAGGTGGACTTCGAGGCCGAGCTGTGGGTGTGGGAGGCGCGGCGTGACGAGGGGTGGACCTTCGTGACGCTGCCGGTCGACGCCTCCGACGCGATCCGCGACCTGACCGACGGCGAACGGCGGGGCTTCGGCGCGGTGCGGGTGGAGGTCCGGGTGGGTGCGACGGTCTGGCGCACCTCGATCTTCCCGGACAGCAAGGCCGGCGCGTACGTGCTGCCGGTCAAGAAGGCGGTGCGCAAGGCGCACGGGCTCGAGCCCGGCGACAAGGTTGCCGTCGCGGTCGAGCTGATCGGCTACTGACCCCGGAAGAAGCGGGCCGCGACCGCGGTGTGAATGCCGAACGCCAGCTCGGTCGGGCCGTAGAGGATCTCCCAGCCCAGGGACTCGTCGTTGGGGACCGAGGGCGGGATCGTCGACGTGTCGGGCAGGGGCGGAAGCAGGCCGAAGACGAGCAGCGTGCCGTCGGGAGCGCTCACCGTCTCGAAATGGCGGATGCCGGCCGGATCGGTCTTGAGGCCGACCTCCTCGCCGATCTCGCGCGCCGCCGCCTCCTGCCAGGACTCGCCGACGTCGACGTAGCCGCCGGGCAGCGCGAGGCGGTCGCGTGCGGGCGGGATGCCCCGGCGTACGACCAGGAGACCGTGACCGACCGGCTGCACCCCGACCGCCACCGGCTTGGGGTTCTGATAGCTGGTCTCGCCGCAGGCGCCGCACCGGCGCGGCCACCGTTGGCCGCGGGGGAAACGAGCTCCGCAGAAGGTGCAGTGGGCAAATTTGTCAGGCATGGAGGGGCGAGTTGCACGCCGCCACCAGCGCCTGGCGGCACGCCGACATGAGCGGGCGCAGCGCGGCGTCGCGCTGCTGGGCCTCGTACCCGTTGACGGCGCCGCCCGGCGCGTTCGTCTCGGCCAGCGCCAGCACCTGGTCGAGCACGCCGGCCCGGGCGAACAGGCGGCGGGCCCGCGGGTCGAAACCGGCCGGCAGCGTGGCCGTGCTCTCCGGCCGGCGCAGCGCCTGCAACGCGCCCGCCAGCTCGGGTTTCCACTGGGCCACGTCGAGCTTGGTGAGCTGGGCGGTCGCCTCGCTCAGCGCCGTGGTCAGCTCGGCCTCGGCCTCGGCCGCGCCCATCTGGAAGACCGGCCGGTACTCGGCCACCGGGTAGACCCGCCAGAGCACCGTCTCGAACGAGACGCCGGAGCCGGACGTGTGCCGCCGCACCTCGGGCACCAGGCCGAAATGCGGGGTCATCACGGCCTCGCCGGCCAGCAGCGCGGCGCCGGTCAGGTCGCCGGGGCCGGGCAGGCCGCGCGGGTCGCCGGGCGCGGGCAGCACCAGGCGGATGTCGTCGGGATGCACCTTGGCGAAGACGGGCAGGCCGTGCGGCAGCGGCACGTCGGTCCACGTGCCCGGGGCGTCGGCGACGAGGTGCTCCTCGCCGGCGGCGATCTCGCCGGCCAGCTCGTCGAACGGCACCAGACCGGCGCGCCAGGCGCGCACCCAGGCCACGAACCGGGTGGAGCGCCGCGCGGTGCGGGTCGCCGCATCAGCTGCGGGGTACATGCGAGCAAGGGTACGTGCCCACCGGGAAGGTTGTCTCGGCCGGAGCGTCAGAAAGGGCGTGTCCCAACGCACGGGTTACGGTGCCTTGCATGTATGGGGAGGACGTGCTCAAGGGACAGGGGCGGCGCCGCAAGGTGGTGCCCGAGGTGGACGCCGAGCCGGACCTGGTGGTCGAGGACGCCGACTCCGGGTTCTGCGGCGCGGTGATCGGGTTCGAGCTCGGCGCGGTCGTGCTCGAGGACCGGTTCGGCAAGCGCCGGAACTTCCCGCTGGCGCCGGCGGCGTTCCTCCTCGACGGGAAGCCGGTGACCCTGCGGCGCCCGGCCGCGTCCGCGACACCGGCCCAGCGCCGGATCACCGCCTCCGGGTCGGTCGCGGTGGCGGGGGTCAAGGCGCAGGTCGCCAAGGCCAGCCGCATCTGGGTCGAGGGCATCCACGACGCCGCGCTGGTCGAGCGGATCTGGGGGGACGACCTGCGGATCGAGGGCGTGGTCGTGGAGCCGCTGGACGGCATCGACGACCTGGACGCGCATGTGCGCGAGTTCCGGCCGTCGCGGGAGCGGCGTCTCGGCGTACTCGTCGATCATCTTGTCCCGGGGTCGAAGGAGAGCCGCATCGTCGCCGCGGTCACCGACCCGAACGTGCTGGTCACCGGCCATCCCTACGTCGACATCTGGCAGGCGGTGCGGCCGGAGCGGGTCGGCATCAAGAAATGGCCGGTCATCCCGCCCGGGCGCAACTGGAAGGAGGGCGTCTGCGAGGCGTTCGGCGTGCGCGAGCCGGCCGACATGTGGCGGCGCATCCTCCGCGAGGTGAGCAGCTACAAGGACGTGGAGACACCGCTGATCAACTCGATGGAGCGGCTGATCGATTTCGTCACCGTGGGCTGATCGCCGCGCCCAGGCGCCGGGCCGCCTCGGCCAGCCGGTCCGGGGGGTGGGCGGCGTAGCCGAGGACGAGGCCGGGCGGCCCGGGCCGGTGCCGATGCCAGGAGAGCGGATGCACCAGTACGCCGTGGTCCGCCGCCGCCTTGGCCAGCACCTCGTCCGGGGTCTCGCCGGGCAGCAGGATGAGCAGGTGCAGGCCGGCCGCCACGCCGGTGACCCGGGCCTGTGGCAGGTGGGCGCGCAGCCCGGCCAGCAGGGCGTCGCGCCGGCGCCGCTGGCGGGAGCGGACCAGGCGCAGGTGCTTCTCGTAGTCGCCGGACGCGAGCAGGTGGGCCAGCACGAGCTGGGGGAGCGCCGGGTTGCCGAGGTCGCTGTCGTGCTTGGCCTCGAGCAGCGCCGGTTGCAGGCGGCGGGGCGCGATCAGCCACCCGAGGCGCATGCCGGGGGCGAGGGACTTCGAGACGCTTCCCGCGTACGCGACGCGGTCCGGCGCCGATCCCTGGAGGGCGGCGACGGGTGCGCGGTCGTAGCGGTGCTCGGCGTCGTAGTCGTCCTCGACGATCAGGCCGCCCCGGTCGAGCAGCGCGCGGCGGCGGGCCGGGCTCAGCACGACGCCGGTCGGGAACTGGTGCGCCGGGGTCAGGACGGCCGCCTCCTGGGTGATGCGGTCGACCTGGATGCCCTGGTCGTCGACGGGGACGCCCTCCGGGCGTACGCCCCAATGGGCCATTTGATCCCGTGCCCCGCGCGACCCCGGGTCCTCGACGGCGGCGGCGGTCACGCCGCTCGCCCGCAGCGTCTGCGCCAGCAGCGCCAGGGCCTGGGCCACCCCGCTCACGACGATGACGTCGTCGGCCTCCGCGCGGATGCCCCTGGTCCGGCGCAGCCAGCCGATCAGCTCCGCGCGCAGCCGGGGCGTGCCGCCCGGGTCGCCGTAGCCGAGGTCGGCGGCCGTGATCTCGTCCAGCACGGCTCGTTCGGCTCTCAGCCATTGCCTGCGCGGGAACGCCGACAGATCGGGCACGCCCGGGGAGAGGTCGATGTCGATGCCGTCGGGCGGTGGGAACGGAAGTCGCAAACGATCCAACGCCTGGCGGCGGTCCTTCGCCAAGCCGGATTCATCGTTTATTCCGGTCACGGTGGTGCCGGCGCCGATGCGTCCCGTGGCCAGGCCCTCGTCGATCAACCGCTGGTAGGCCTCCACCACCACCCCGCGCGAAATGTTCAGATCCCCGGCCAGCACCCGGCTGGCGGGCAGGCGAGTGCCCGGGGCGAGCCGGTGACCGGCGATCGCGTCCCGCAGTCCCGCCGTCAGCCAGGCGGTCAGCCCCTTGGCCGGCGCGTCCTCGGCGCGCAGTTGGAGAAAGTCGGAGCCGGAAATTGGTCCTCCTTTTGGGCACCGGGATTGGCCCTTCAATCGGACCATACTCGCCCCCAGCATGGTTCGTGTGAAGCCGTTACCGCTCCTCTCCGGCGCCGCCGGCATGGTCTTCGTCGGCGGCAGCGTCGCCGTCTCCGGCACGCTCGCCGGCACGCCCCTGCTCACCGTCCAGGCCCTCCGCTACGCCGTGGCCTGCCTGCTGCTGCTCGCCGTCGCCCGGCGGTCCGTCGTGCGGCCGCGCGGCACGGAATGGCTCTGGCTGGCCGGCGTCGTCGTCACCGGCATGTTCCTGTTCAACCTGGCCCTGGTCCTCGGTGCCCGGCACGCCGAGCCGGCCGTCCTCGGCGTGGCCGTGGCCTGCGTGCCGGTGCTGCTCGCGGTGGCCGGCCCGTTCCTCGAGGGCCACTCGCCCGCCGCCCGCCTGGTGCTGGCGGCCGCGGTGGTGACCGCCGGGGCGGCGCTGGTGCAGGGCTTCGGCCGCACCGACGGCGTCGGCCTGCTGTGGGCGCTGGTGACGTTCGCGTGCGAGGCCGGGTTCACGCTGCTGGCCGTCCCGGTGCTGGGCCGGCACGGTCCGCTCGGCGTCTCGGTCCACGCGACCTGGATGGCGGCCGTGCTGTTCGCCGTCACCGGCGTGGTGTGGGAGGGGCCGGCCGCGGTGCTGCGGCTCGACGCCGGCGATCTGCTCGCGGGCGCCTATCTCGCGGTGTGCGTGACCGCGCTGGCGTTCGTGCTCTGGTACACCTGCGTCTCGAAGGTCGGGTCGGCCCGCGCCGGCCTGCTCACCGGCATCGCCCCGATCGCGGCGGCGGCGACCGGGGTGCTGCTCGGCGGGCCGATGCCGGCGCCGCTGGTCTGGGCGGGGGTCGCGGTGGTCGCGGGCGGTCTCGCCCTGGGGCTGCGGCCGGGGCCGTCGCTCCCGGCGGTGGCGCCGGAACCGGTGCTGGCCGGTCAGCTGTAGTGCTGGAGGCGTGGCCAGAGGGCGTGCCACGCGGTGGCCGGGCGGCACACGTACACGGCCGCCTCGAGTTCCTCGTTGTCGATGCCCTCGCTGTTGTGCAGGGCGGTTCCGGCGCCGCACGGGCCGAACAGCGCGGCCACCCGCGGCGGATCGGCCTGGGAGACCACGATGACGACGGTCTTGTCGTCCGGCGGCGGGCCGAAGTTGAAGAGCTCGTTGTGTCCGCTGTAGACGGCCGGCAGGCCTTTCGCGGGGCCGTATCGGGCCAGGGCGCCGGCCTCGCCGTAGTTGCCGGTGAACAGCACCGCCCGCTGCCGGTCGGCCGGGGAGAGCGTGTCGTGGACGGCGGCGATCTCGGCCACGTACTCCGGCCAGCCGATCTGGTCGGCCACGGTCGAGTTGCCCGCGGCGATCGAGCCCGCGTCCCGGACCGGGACGATCGGCAGCGAGGAGAGGATGCCGACCGCGCTCAGCAGGACGACCGCGGCCACGAGGACGATCTGCCGGGCGCGACGGCCGGCCATCCACCGCTCGACCGGCACGCTGCCGATCGCGTACAGGCCGTAGAGCAGGCCCAGCGTGTAGTAGGGCTGGCCGGCGACCACGAAGACCAGGAGCACCATCAGGGGGTACGCGACGGCCAGCGCCCGTACCGGCCGCAGGCGGCCGTCTCGGCACAGGGTGACCAGGCCGGCGACCCAGATCGGTGGCACCGCCAGCAGGAGCAGTTGGAACGGCAGCAGCAGCGTACGGGAATCGTCGCCTTTGTCCCTCGCCACCGCCTCCGCCATCTTCGCCTGCGGGAAGTCGTTGACCACCTGGTAGATGAGGTTGGGCAGGCCGACGACCACCGCGACGGCGACGCCCGCCCACAGCCACCGCGACCGCAGCACCCGCCGGGGACCGACCAGCAGCAGCCCCGCGCCGAGGCAGATCAGCAGCAGCACGACGAGGCTCTTGTTGTAGAGCCCGAGCCCGGTCACCAGCCCCGCGCCGAGCCAGGCCCGCTCCCGCCCGCCGAGCAGGGCCCGCATCACGAAGTAGATGATCCCGAGCCAGATCAGCAGGTCGACGGTCCCGGTCGAGCCGACATGGGCCGACGCCAGCGGCACCGCCCCGAACGTCCCCGAGGCCGCGATGGTCTGCGCCACCGCGCCGCCGCCGGCCTCGCGGGCGATGACCGCGGCCAGCACCGCGGCCAGGCTGAGCAGGATCGCGCCCGGCACCCGCATGGCCCACAGGTTGTCGCCGAAGATGTCGATGCCGAGGCGGCCCAGCAGCGGGGTGAGCGGCGGCTGGTCCACATAGCCCCAGCGGGGGTGCGCGCTCAGCATCCGGAAATACAGCTCGTCCCGGTGATAGCCGTAGCGGCCGCCGGTGGCGAGCAGGAGCACGGTGACGGCCGCCGCGGTGACTCCCACCGGCAGCCGGGCGATCGGCTTGCGCTCGATGTCCATGGTGGACACATCGTAGGGCCCGCGCGGCGGCCACGACGCCCTCACGCCAGGTCGTAGGGGTCCCGGCTGAAGACGAACGTCGCGATGTCCAGCTTCCGGACCGTGCCGTCGGGGTCGCGCAGGATCTGCAGGACCTCGCCCTCGTTCTCGCCGGCCGTGCCCCGCCAGCGGTCCGGGGCCTCGCGCAGGTAGCGGGACCAGTGGTTCGGGCCGATCATCTCGATCGCCTCGCCGTCGCCGCGCACCTCGTACTCGCGGCCCATCCACCACCAGCGGCCGACCAGCGTCGCCGCCTCGCCGGTCGGGGGAACGGGCGGCGTCCAGGGGACCTGGGCCTCCGGCTCGCCGTCGATCGCGGCGGTGAGGGCGGCCAGGGAGACCTGCTTGATGTGGGTGCCGGTCAGCCCGTACGAGTTGGCGAACGCGATCACCCCGAGCCGGCTCCGCCGATGGACCGCCAGCTGCGCGACATAGCCCGGCATCGACCCGCCGTGGCCGACGAAGACCCGCTCGCCGACCCGGAAGAGTTGCAGGCCCAGGCCGTACCCGCCGGTCCACGACTCGAGATCGCTGATCACCACCGGCGCGCACATCTCGTCGACCGTCTCGCGGGGCAGCACGGCCGGGGCCGGGTCGGTGAGGAAGGCCGCCCACTTCGCCATGTCGGTGACCGTCGACCAGAGCTGGCCGGCCGGCGCCATCGCCCCCGAGTCGTGCCGGGGCTCCTCGTGCAGGCTGCCGTCCAGCGCGTGCACGACGTAACCCCGGGCGAACGGCTCCATCGGGGCGTAGGTGGTCCGCTTCATCCCGAGCGGGTCGAGCACCCGCTTGCCGGCCAGCGACGACCAGGACTCGCCGGTCACCTTCTCGAGCACGGCGCCGAGCAGGCCGTACGCGAGATTCGAGTACCGATAGCGACGGAACGGCGCGCCGAAGAGCTTGTCGTAGCCGAGGTCCGTCAGCAGTTTGTCGACGTCACCGCCGGCGCTCCGCTCCCACCACGGCCCGTCCGGCTCGCGCTGGAGCCCCGACACGTGCCCGAGCAGCTGACGCAGCGTGATCCCGCCGATCGGGGTGCCCGGCAGATGGCGGTAGAGCAGGTCGTCCAGGGCGAAGAAGCCCTCGTCACGCAGCTGCAGCACCATCGTGGCGGTGATCGTCTTGGTGATCGAACCGAGCCGGTACTGCGTCTTCGCGTCCGGCACCGGGTGCGCGCCGACCCCCGCGAAGTGCAGGACGGCACGGTCCCGGACGATGGCGAGCGCCAGCGACGGCGCACGACCCTCGGCCTGTGCGCGGGCGGCGATCTCGTCGACCCGGCGGGCCGTCTCCGGCAGCAGCGACACGATTGACCCTCTCCGACAAATGACTCTTCTTCTTAACCGCTCGACGTGGCGTCGCGATGCGTGCGCGAGCGTGTCACGATCGTGGTGTGGAAGCGATTCTCTGGATCGTGCTCGGCATCGCGCTGGCGATCGCCGAGGCTTTCACGGCCACGCTCCTGATCATCTTCTTCTCGGTGGGCGCCCTCGCCGCGGCCGGCGCCGCTGCTCTGGGTGCTCCACTGCTGCTCCAGGTCATCGTGTTCGCGCTGTTCTCGGGCATCTCCGTCGGGGCGCTGCGGCCGATCATCCTGAAGCACGCGAAATCGGCGCTCGAGACCGGCGACATGCCGTTCGGCATCGAGGCCATGGAGGGAAGCCACGGGATGGTGGTCGAGGAGGTCGACGGCGACCACGGCATGATCAAGCTGGAGGGCGAGCTCTGGCAGGCCCGCTCGTTCGACGGCAACGAGAAGTACCTCCCGGGTGAACGTGTCCGGGTCGTCAAGGTCAACGGCGCCACCGCCATCGTGTGGCGCGACGACCTGCCCAACATATAGAGAGGCGCCATGGAAGCAGTGATCGGCGTACTAGTCATCGTGATCGTGGTGTTCGCCATCGTCACGCTGCTCCGGTCCATCCGCATCGTTCCGCAGCAGCGCATGGACGTGGTGGAGCGCCTGGGCAAGTACAAGCGGACCCTCACCCCGGGCCTGAACGTGCTGGTCCCGTTCGTCGACGCGGTCCGCAGCAAGGTGGACATGCGCGAGCAGGTCGTCTCGTTCCCGCCGCAGCCCGTCATCACCTCCGACAACCTGGTCGTGTCGATCGACACGGTGCTCTACTTCAAGGTCGTCGACCCGGTGCGGGCCACCTACGAGATCTCCAACTTCCTCCAGGCCATCGAGCAGCTGACGGTCACCACCCTGCGTAACGTCATCGGCTCGCTCGACCTCGAGCGCGCCCTGACCAGCCGCGAGGAGATCAACCGCCATCTGTCGACGGTGCTCGACGAGACCACCGGCCGCTGGGGCATCAAGGTCACCCGGGTCGAGATCAAGGCGATCGAGCCGCCGCCGAGCATCCGCGACTCGATGGAGAAGCAGATGCGGGCCGAGCGGGAGCGGCGGGCCACCATCCTCAACGCCGAGGGCCACAAGCAGGCCCAGATCCTCACGGCCGAGGGCGAGAAGCAGGCGGCGGTGCTGCGCGCCGACGGTGACCGGCAGTCGCGGATCCTGCAGGCCGAGGGCCAGGCGAAGGCCATCCGTACGGTGTTCGACGCGATCCACCAGGCGAACCCGTCCCAGAAGGTGCTGGCCTACCAGTACCTCCAGTCGCTGCCGCAGATCGCGAACGGCACGGCGAACAAGGTCTGGATCGTGCCGACCGAGCTGACCAAGGCCCTCGACGGTCTCGGCGGCGCGCTGGGCGGCCTGGCCAACATGGTCGGCGACAAGCCGGCGTCGACGGTCAACGCGGCCGAGGTGGAGCGCGAGGCCGCGGAGGCGGCGCAGGCCGCGGCGGATGCCGCGGCTCAGGTCGATGAGCAGGTACGGGTGGCCGAGGCCCAGGTTTCGGGCGATCCCGACCGGACGGCGGCCCTGCCGGCGCCGGACCCGATTCCGCCGTCCGCCGCCCTCGGCGGGGCGGATTACAACGGAGTCGCCTCGCGCGAGCGCGCCTGATTTCGTCGGTACGAAACGGCCGGCCCGGGTTTCCCCGGGCCGGCCGTCTTAGTTGTCAGTCCTCGTTGGAAGCGCTGGGGTCGTCGCTCGGCTGCTCGCTGGGCGCCTCGCTGGGCTCCTCGCTGGGGGCCGCCGACGGGTCGGCCGCGCCGCCCGCGTCACCCGCGCCCACGCCCGCGGCCGCCTTCGCGTCGGCCAGCGCGAGGCAGGCCTGGAGCAGCGACTTCTGGGCCGAGGTGACCGCCGCCGCGGCGGCCGCTCCGGCGTCCTGGCCCGCACCCGCAGCGTCGCCCGCACCTGCTGCGTCCCCGGCGCCCGCGGCCTTGCCCTTGGCCTTGGCCTTCTTGGCCGCCTTGGCCGCCTTCAGGGCCTTGGCCCACTTCGTCGCCAGCTTCTTGTTCGCGGCCTTGGCCGCCGCCGCGCCCTCCTCGCCCTGCGCGTCCTGGCCCTGCTGGCCCGCCGCGCCTTCGGCGGCCGCCGCGTCGGCGGCGAACGTGTCACAGGACGCCTCGAGCGCCTGGGCCGAGGCCGCCGCCGCGTCGCCCGCGGCCTGCTCCTGCTGCGGCGCGAGCTTCTCGCCGTCGCAGACCACGTCGCCGCCGCTGACCTCGAGGGCCTTGCACTGCGACACGTCGAACTGCTGCCCCTCGACCACGATGACATCCGCGGCCTTCGGCGTGGTGCTGGCGGAGGCCAGGTTGACGCCGGCCAGCCCGGCCGCGGCCAGGACGCCCCCGACGACTACGGCGCCGAACACCTTCCGCCGGTTGGGGCTCTGGTTCCTTCGGTACGCGCGCGATCTCATCATCACTCCTCGTTCGTGGACGTCGATGTGGTCGTTGGCCCCCTGTACGGCCCTCACCCGTGGCCGGGTTCAACGCCGCTCGCGCCCCCGGTCCGCGATCGGCCACGTTTTCCCAGCTCATCCCCGTGATGAAATTTCTCGAATTAACCTCGCGGGTGACCGGCACGAAGATCGACATACTGTTGCGCCATGACGAAGGCGATCGTGCTCGACGGTTACGGCCCCCCGGACGTCCTGCGACTCGGCGACATACCGGACGAAGAGCCCGGCCCCGGCCGGATCCGGGTGGCGGTGCGCTACGCCGGCGTCGGCCCGACCGACCTGGCCGTCCGGGCCGGCCACCTGAGCGCGGTGTTCCCCGGCCCGGTGCTCGGTTTCGAGGCCGCCGGCGTCGTCGCGGCGGTCGGCCCCGGCGTCGACGACGTCGTGCCCGGCGACGAGGTAGCGGTGCTGCTGCCGACCATGGGCGGCTACGCCGAGCAGGTCGTGGCCGAGTTCTGGGCCCGCAAGCCGGCGGCGGTCTCGTGGACGGACGCGGCCGCGCTGCCGGCCTCCGGCGAGGCCGCGGTGCGCGTGCTCGACCAGCTCGGGGTGACCGCGGGGGAGACCCTGCTGCTGCTCGGCGGGGCGGGCTCGGTGGGCACGATCGCCACCCAGGTCGCCGTCGCCCGGGGCGTCACGGTGATCTCTGCCGTGCGCCCGCGGGACTTCCCCTCGGCCGAACGGCTGGGCGCGGTCCCCGTCGACTACGCGGCGCCGCTGACCGACGCCGCGCCCCGGGTGGACGCCGTCTTCGACGCGTCGGGCCGAACCGACCTGACCGCCGCGATCGCCCTGGCGGGCGGCCCCGGCCGCGTGATCACCTTGTCCGACCCCCACGGCCCGGCGCTGGGCGTCGCATTGTCCGAAGTGGTGCCGTCGGGCGTTTCACCCGCCCTGAACCTGCTGATGACCCACCTGGCCGCCGGCGACCTGGTGTTGCAGCGGCCGCAGACGGTTCTCCCGCTGGCGTCGGCCGCTGCCGCCCACGCCCGCCTCGAGCAGCGCGACCTGCACGGCAAGGTCCTCCTGGAGCCCTGACCCCGCCGCGCCCCCTCCGCGCCGCGTCCCCTCCGCGCCGCGTCCCCTCCGCGCCGCGTCCCCTCCGCGCCGCGTCCCCTCCGCGCCGCGTCCCCTCCGCGCCGCGCCCCTCCGCGCCGCGCCCCTCCGCGCCGCGCCGCCGCCGTGCCCGCGGCCCTCCGCGCCCCACCTGCCGCGCCCGACATTCCCGAAATTCCACGATTTAGCTGCGGTCTTCGTGCGCGTTTGGAATGCTCTGCCCAGGATCCCGACGGTTGCCCCCGGGCCGCTCGGCTTGAGCCCACACGAGGCGGAGCCATGAGCACCAGCCATCACCACACGGCGAGCGGCCGACCACTACGGGTCGCGCCGGCCTGGGTCGGGGCCGCGCGCCCGGCCGCGGGCTCGAAAGATCAAGGGCATCTGCTTCCCGTACGCGAGGCCGTCTGGATCTGGTCGGTCCGGCGCTACGCCCGGCTGGCCCTCTGGGCACTCCCGTGCGCCGCCGTGCTCGACGGCTGGCTGACCCTCGGCATCGGCACCCCGCCGGGACCGCTGGCCCCGAGCCTGGCCGCCGACTGGCTCGCCACCGTCGCGATGATCGCCCTGGCCGCGCTGCTCTCCGGCACCCGCACCCGCCGCTCGGCCCTCACCGGCCTGTTGCTGGGACTGGCCGGCACGATCATCGCCCTGCCCCTGGCCGCGCTGCCCGACGGCGTCCTCCCGCCCGGCGCCCCGATCACCGTCGACCAGCTGGACACGGCCCGCCTGGTCGCCGCCGGCGCCTCGGGACTGGGCTGGTTACTGCTCGGCTGGGCCGTCTTCCGCTCCAAGCTGGTCAACCCGGCGGACGGCATCCTGCTGATGCTGGCCGCCGCGGCGATCGGCGCCGGCGCGTACGCCCAGAAGCCCCTGCCGACGGTGGGGGCTCTTTTGTTGCTGGCCGCCGGCACCGGCCTGGCCTGGACCGGAAGCCGCCTGATCCCCCGGGCCTGACCCCGCCAAGTTGGCGCGCCCGGCGGCGGTCAACTGTCGTACCCGGGTGGCATGCTCCGGAAAGCGGCTCGCGAGGGGCGGGGCCGGCGGAAGGAGCGGGGCATGGCCAAGGTGGTCGCCGACATCTCGGTGTCGCTGGACGGGTTCGTCACGGGGCCCGATGCGAGCCCGGAGCTGGGGCTCGGCCGGGGCGGTGAGGGCCTGCACACGTGGGCGTTCCAGTCCGACGCGATCGACCGGGCGGTCCTCGAGGAGTCGACCGCCGCCACCGGCGTGGTCATCATGGGCCGCCGCCTGTTCGACGTGATCGACGGGCCCGGCGGCTGGACCGACGAGGTGGGCTACGGCGCCGATCTGGCCGCCCAGCCCCCGGTGCTGGTGGTGACCCGCACCCCGCCGGAAAAGGTCCGCCTCGCCGACCGCATGACGTTCGTGGTCGACGGCATCGCGAGCGCGGTGGCCAAGGGCGTCGCCATGGCCGAGGACCGTGACGTCGTCATCATGGGCGGCGGCGAGACCGTCCGCCGCGCGATCGAGGCCGGCGTGGTCGACGAGCTGCGCCTGCACCTGTCGCCGGTCCTGCTCGGCAGCGGCACGCCGCTCTTCGAGGGCGCGGCCCCGCGCGCGTTGCGGCAGATCGACGTCCGGGCGTCGGGCTACGCGACCCACCTGACCTACCGCATCGACTGACCGGCCGACCCGGGGCCGGTTGACCCGAGCCCGCCCGACCCGGGGCCGGTTGACCCGGGCCCGGCTGACCTGGGGCCGCCCGACCCGGGCCCGGCTGACCTGGGGCCGCCCGACCCGGGCCCGGCTGACCTGGGGCCGGCCGACCCGGGGCCGGTTGAACCGAGCCCGGCTGACCTGGGGCCGCCCGACCCGAGCCCGCCCGACCCGAGGCCGGCCGACCCGGGGCCGCCCGACCCGAGGCCCGCCGACCCGAGAAAGGCGACGGCCGCCGGGGTGGGGTTGAAGTCGCTCCAGGCCAGGTACTCGACCCGGCCGGGGCCGTCGATCACCGGGATCGTCACCAGGTCGGGGATGCCGGCCACGAAACGCGACGGGAGCAGCGCCACGGCGAGACCCTGACGGATGAGGCCGATGATCAGGTCGGTGGCCATCGCCTCGAAGGCGACCTCGCGCTCGAGGCCGGCGGCGGCGAAGGCCAGGTCGCTCTGGGCCCGGCCGGCCGTCGCGGCGGGGAAGTCGGCGAACGGCTCGGCGGCCAGCGTGGGCAGGTCGACGCGGTCGAGCGTGGCCAGGCGGTGGTCGGGGGCCACCACGGCGACGTGCTTGTCGTGGTTCAGGGCGTGGAAGCGGACGCCGCGTGGCTCGATCGACTCGGGCAGGCCGAGCACCGCCACGTCGACCTCCCCGGCGCGGATGGCGGCGGTCAGGTCGTCGCTGCCCGCCGAGCGCAGGACGATCGTGACCCGCGGGTGGGCGTGGTGGAACTTGCGCAGCGTGGCGGGCAGGTCGATGCCGGTCACGGTCGGGATGATGCCGACCGCGAGCCGGCCGCGGATCTCGCCGGTGGCGGCCGCGGCGTCGGCGGCGGCCCGGTCGGCGGCCTCCAGGCACGCGCGGGCGGCGGGCAGGAACGCCTCGCCGGCTGCGGTCAGGGCGACTCGCCGGCTGGTGCGGGCGAACAGCTTGGCGCCGAGCTCACGCTCCAGCGCGGCGATCTGATGACTGAGGGCCGACTGTACGACGAGACACCGCTTGGCCGCCCGCGTGAAGGTGCCCTCCTCGGCGACCGCCAGCACGTACCGCATCTGCTGCAGTTCCATGCATCTATCGTGATACGAGATCGCTGCGCTGAAAAGTATGTGTTGGACTCATTGATAGGTTCGGGTCGACGCTGAAGCCATGACAATCACCGCGCCGAACCCGACACCGACCCCCACCCCGGCCACCGGACGCGCGGCCACCACCGCGATCACCGCCCTGGCCCCCGCGGTCTGGGGCACCACCTACATCGTCACCACCGAGCTGCTTCCCGACGGGCACCCGATGTTCGCGGCGCTGATGCGCGCGCTGCCGGCCGGCCTGATCGCCCTGGCCGTCACCCGTACGCTGCCGAGCGGCATCTGGTGGTGGCGGGCTCTCGTGCTGGGCGCGCTCAACATCGGCGCGTTCTTCCCGCTGCTGTTCCTGGCGGCCGAGCGCCTGCCCGGCGGAGTCGCCGCCACCCTCGGCGCCACTCAGCCGATCATCGTGGCGTTGCTGGCCGTGGCGGTCCTCGGCGAGCGCCTCTCGAAGTGGCGCCTGGCCTGGGGCCTGGTCGGCGTGGCCGGCGTCGGCCTGGTCGTCCTCGGCCCCGCCGCCGCCCTCGACGCGACCGGCATCGCCGCGGGCCTGGCCGGCGCCGTCGCCATGGCGTTCGGCGTCACCCTGACCAAGCGCTGGGGCCGTCCCGAGGGCGTCCGTCCGATGGCCTTCGCGGGTTGGCAGCTGACCGCCGGCGGTCTGGTTCTGATCATCCCCGTGGCCCTCACCGGCGGTGTCCCCGCCCACGTCGACGGCCCCGCGATCGGCGCCTACCTGTGGCTCGGCCTGGTCGGCGGCCTGCTCGCGTACACCCTGTGGTTCGCCGGCCTGCGCGTCCTGCCGGTGACCGCGACCGCCCTGCTCGGCCTGCTCTCCCCGCTGGTGGCCGCCATCGCCGGCGCCGTCGTCCTCGGCCAGACGCTGACCGCACCGCAGCTGCTCGGCTTCGGCCTGGCCCTCGCCGCCCTGCTGGCCGGCCAGCTGACACCGCAGACCCTCCGCGCCCTGGCCCGCCGGTGAGGGAGAGCGGCCGGTGACGGCGAGCCGCCGCCAACCGGGAGCGGCCGGTGAGGGGGAGCGGCCGCCGCCAACCGGGAGCGGCTGGTGACGGCGGGCCGCCACCAACCGGGAGCGGCCGGTGACGGCGAGCCGCCACCAACCGGGAGCAGCCGATGAGGGAGAGCCGCCAGTGACCGGAGAGCCGCCGCCGACCGAGAGCGATCAGGCGGAGGCCCGCCACACGACGGGCGAGGGCAGCAGCAGCCCCCGCTGGGTGATCTCCTCGCCGGCCAGTTGGCGCAGGACCAGGTCGGCGGCGTGCTCGCCGATGTCGGTGGCCGGCTGGTGGACCGTGGACAGCAGCGGGCGGGTGCGCATGGCCCAGGAGCTGTTGTCGAAGCCGACCACGCCGATGTCCTCGGGGACCGCGCGGCCGGCCTCGCGCAAGGCCTCCATCGCGCCGGCGGCCACCGCGTCCGAGCCGGCGAAGACGCCGTCGATGGCCGGGTCTCGTTCGAGCAGGGTGCGCATGCCCTTGGCGCCGCACGCGAAGTCGTAGAGCGGGACCTCGGCGACCAGCGTCTCGTCGAACAGGGGGCCCAGCGCCCGGCGGAAACCGGTCAGGCGGTCGGCGCCGGAATCGCGGTCCACCGCCGCGGCGATCATGCCGATCCGGCGGCGGCCGGTGGCCAGCAACCGGCGGGTGATCTCCTCCGACGAGGCGAGATTGTCGATTCCGACGTACGGGATCTCGGGATGCAGGTCGCGCGGGTGGCCGACGAAGGCCGACGGCAACGCCAGGCCGCCCACCACCTGGATGATCGGGTCGTGGCTGCGGGCCGAGACGATGATCGCGCCGTCGACGAAGCCGCCGCTCAGGTAGCGGGTGATGCGGGCGGTGTCGCGCTCGGAGTCGACCACGAGGTTGACCATCTGGTAGTCGGCGGCGGACAGCGTCGCGTTCGCGCCCAGCATGATGCCGCCGATGTTGGGGTCCTCGAGGAACAGCGAGTGCGGCTCGAGCACGATGAAGCCGACCGCCTGCGAGCGCTGCATGACGAGGTTGCGGGCCGCGGTGTTGGGCACGTAGCCGACCTCGCGGATCGCCCGCTCGATCGCCGCCCGCGCCGTCGACGACACGTAGCCGCCGTTGAGCACCCGGCTCACCGTGCCGCGCGAGACCCCGGCCGCGGCCGCGATGTCGTGCACGGTGGCCCGCTTGCCGGCCGGACGTGTGCTCACGCAGAGACCTTAGCTTTTCGCTCTTGACCACGGTCGGCCGTGATCCTAGTGTGTGCACGTTCACACATTCGACCCGGCGAATTCTTCACCCGGCAATGTGTGCACGTGCACAGACGGACGAGGAGGCGCGCTTGATCACGCTGGGCTGCGACTACAACCCGGAGCAGTGGCCGGAGGCGGTATGGGCCGAGGACGTCGAGCTCATGCGGGCGGCCGGCGTGGGCCTCGTCGCGATCAACGTCTTCGGCTGGTCGGACATCGAGCCGCGGCCGGGCGAGTTCGACTTCGAGCGCCTCGACCGGGTCGTCGCCTTGCTGCACGACAACGGCATCCGGATCAATCTCGGCACCGCGACCGCCTCGCCGCCGCCCTGGCTCACCACCCGCCACCCCGAGATCCTGCCGATGGCGGCCGACGGCACCCGCCGCTTCCCGGGCGGCCGCCAGGCCTACTGCCCGAGCTCGCCGATCTTCCGCCGGCACGCGACGAACCTGGTCGACCGGGTCGCCGAACGCTACGGCAACCACCCGGCGATCGCGCTCTGGCACGTCTCCAACGAGCTGGGCTGCCACAACGCCCTCTGCTACTGCGACGCCTCGGCCCACGCGTTCCGGGCCTGGCTCGAGAAGACCTACAAGACCCTGGAAAACCTCAACACCGCATGGGGTACGGCGTTCTGGAGCCAACGCTACGGCGAGTGGGCCGAGATCTTCCCGCCCCGGGCCGCGCTGTCGATCCGCAACCCGGCCCAGGTCCTCGACTTCCGCCGGTTCTCCTCCGACGAGCTGCTGGCCCAGTTCGAGGCCGAGAAGGCGGTCATCGCCCGGCACAGCACGATCCCGGTCACCACCAACTTCATGGTCACCGCGCACATCCGCGACCTCGACTACTGGCGCTGGGCCCCGCACATGGACGTGATCGCCAACGACCACTACCTGGATCACCGCCTGGGGACGGGAGAGGGGGGCGAGGCGAACGCCGAGCTCAGCTTCGCCGCCGACCTGACCCGCGGCCTCGCCGGCGGCGACCCGTGGATCCTCATGGAGCAGTCCACCGGCGCGGTCAACTGGCAGCCACACAACCTCACCAAGCGCCCCGGCGAGATGCTCCGCAACACCCTCACCCACGTGGCCCGCGGCGCCGACACGATCTGCTTCTTCCAGTGGCGGGCCTCCCGGCAGGGCAGCGAGAAGTTCCACTCGGCGATGCTCCCGCACGCCGGGCCCGGCACCGATCGATGGCGCGAGGTCCTCGATCTCTCGTACGCCCTGAGCCGCCTCGCCGAGGTGGCCGGTTCCACGGTGGAGGCCGACACCGCGGTGCTCTTCTCGTGGGAGTCGTGGTGGGCGGCCGAGCAGGAGGGCCGCCCGTCGACCGCCGTGAACTACCTCGATCAGGTTCACGCGGCGTATCGGGGACTGCGCGAGCTCGGCGTGACCACGGATGTGATCAGCCCGGACGGTGACCTCACCAAGTACCGCTTCGTGGTCGTGCCCGGCCTCTACCTCGTGACCGACGAGCAGGCGGCCGCCGTGGCGAGCTACGTCGAGAACGGCGGGCACGTGCTGGTCACGTACTTCAGCGGGATCGCCGACCGCGACGACCGCATCCGGATCGGCGGCTACCCGGGCGCGTTCCGCGACCTGCTCGGCGTCGTCGCCGAGGAGTTCGCGCCGCTCGAGCCGGCCACGGTGGTCACCCTCGACGACGGCAAGCGGGCGCGCCTGTGGACCGAGCGGCTGCGCACCACCACCGCCGAGACCCGGGCCCGGTACGCCGACGGCCCGCTTCCCGGCGTCCCGGCGATCACCCGCAACCGGCACGGCGACGGACACGCCTGGTACGTCGCGACCGCCCTCGACCGGGCGGCGACCAGGGACGTCCTCCGGGCGGCGGCGCGCGGGGCCGGCGTCGAGAACCGGGGCCCGGAGAACGACGGCGACGTCGAGGTCGTCACCCGGCGGAAGCCCGGCGTCGCCTACGTCTTCGTGATCAACCACGGCGACCGGGAGATCGAGTACGCGGCGGCCGGCCGTGACCTGATCACCGGCGACCACGTGCCCGGGCGCGTCCGGGTGCCGCCGGGCGGCGTACGCGTGCTGGCCTGTGCGGAAGGGGAACGGCCGTGACCGGATCTCGCGGCGTGCGGGCCGCCGTCGCCTTCTTCATCGCCCCGTTCGGGGTGCTGTTCGCGCTGTTCTACCTGGTCCCGATCGGGTACGCGATCGTGCAGTCGCTGTACAAGGTCGAGCGCACCGGCACGTTCGGCCCGGCCCGTGAGGTGTTCGGCGGCCTCGCGCAGTACCGCCGGGTCTTCGCCGACGCGCCGTTCTGGCACTCGGTCGAGCGGGTGCTGCTGTTCGGGGTCGTGCAGGTGCCGGTGATGCTCGGCCTGGCGCTGGTCCTGGCCCTGCTGCTCGACTCCGGCCTGGTGCGCGGCAAGCGGTTCTTCCGGCTCGCGTTCTTCCTGCCCTACGCGGTGCCGGGGGTGGTCGCGGCGATCATGTGGGGTTACCTCTACTCGCCCAACCTGTCGCCGTTCACCGCGATCACCGCGCACATCCACCTGCTCGGCGCCGACCTCGTGCTGTGGTCCATCGCCAACGTCGTGACCTGGGTGTACATCGGCTACAACATGCTGATCATCTATTCGGCGCTGCTCGCCATCCCGCCCGAGATCTACGAGGCGGCGCGGATCGACGGCGCCGGGCTGATCCGCACGGCGTGGTCGATCAAGATCCCGATGGTGCTGCCGGCGATCGTGCTGACCACCGTCTTCTCGATCATCGGGACACTCCAGCTGCTGGCCGAGCCGCAGGTGTTCCGGTCGTTCAGCTCGGCGGTCTCCAGCACGTACACGCCGAACCTGACCGTCTACGCCACCTCGTCGGTGCCGAACTTCCACCTGGCCGCCGCGTTCTCGGTGGTGCTGGCGCTGGCCACGTTCGTCCTGTCCTTCTCGTTCCTGAAGTTCACCCAGCGCAAGGGCATCCAATGAGCGCGCTCACCCGCCGTAGCGCGGCCATGCTCGTCATGGCCGTCTGCACGGTCTACTTCCTCACCCCGCTGTGGTGGCTGTTCGTCGGCGCGACCAAGTCGGGCGGGCGCGGCACGAGCCTCTGGTTCGACAACTTCCGGCTCGGCGCCAACGTCCGCGCGGTCCTGACCTACCAGGACGGGATCTTCGTGCGCTGGCTGGTCAACAGCATCGGCTACACGGTCGGCGCGGCGGCGCTCGGCACGCTGCTGGCCGGCATGTGCGGGTACGCGCTGGCCAAGTACCGGTTCCGCGGACGCGAGGCGATCTTCAACGTGGTGCTCGGCGGTGTGCTCGTGCCGGCCACCGCCCTCGCGCTGCCGCTGTTCCTGCTGTTCAGCCGGGCGCACGCGGCCAACACCTTCTGGGCCGTCTTCCTGCCCAGCCTGGTCAATCCCTTCGGCGTCTATCTGGCGCGGATCTATGCGAGCGCGTCCGTTCCGGACGAGCTCATCGAGGCGGCGAGAATCGACGGCTCGGGCGAGGTGCGGACCTTCTTCACCCTTTCCGTACGCCTCATGGCACCGGCCTTCGTGACGATCTTCCTCTTCCATTTCGTGGCCGTCTGGAACAACTTCCTGCTGCCCCTGATCATGCTCGGCAACCAGAAGCTGTTCCCCGTCACGCTCGGCCTCTACACCTGGAACTCGCAGGTCGACCAGCGGCCCGAGCTGCGTGGCCTGGTTTTGGTCGGCGCCTTTCTCTCGCTGGCGCCGATGGTCATCGCTTTCCTTTCCCTCCAGCGTTTCTGGCGTACCGGCCTGTCCGCGGGATCTCTCAAATGAATTAGGAGCTGAAATGCGGCGCTTCCTCGCAGTACTGCTTCTGTCCACCCTGTCGATAACGGCGTGCTCGTCGTCGTCCTCGGACGATTCGACCGCCTCCGGAGCCGGGGCCTGCGCTCCCGCCGGCGGGCCGGTCACGCTCACCTTCACGTCGTGGGTGCCGGACATCCAGAAGGTCGTCGACATCTGGAACAAGGCCAACCCCGACATCCAGGTGAAGGTGCAGACCGGGCCGAACGGCAACGGCGGCACCTACCAGAACTTCTTCAACCAGCTCAAGGCGGGCAACGCGCCCGACCTCGGCCAGATCGAGTACGACGCGCTGCCCGGCTTCCGGGTCCAGGACGGCCTCACCGACCTGGCCGGCTGTGCCGACGTCGTACAGGCGAAGGATCAGTTCGTCGATTGGACCTGGAACCAGGTCAGCTTCGGCGAGCAGGGGCACGTCTACGCGGTGCCGCAGGACGCCGGCCCGATGGCGCTGTTCTACCGCAAGGACCTCTTCGAGTCCAACGGCATCAAGGTGCCGGCGACCTGGCAGGAGTACGCGGACGCGGCGGTCAAGGTGAAGGCGGCCGGCGGCTACATCACGAACTTCTCCAACAGCGACATCAACCAGTTCGCGGGCTTCGCCTGGCAGGCCGGCGGCCACTGGTTCACCAACGACGGGTCGAACTGGACGGTCAGCCTCACCGACCCGGCCACCACCAAGGTCGCCGGCTACTGGCAGGACCTGATCGACAAGAAGCTGGTGTCGGCCGTGCCGCCGTGGACCGACGAGTGGAACAACGCCTACAACGAGAGCAAGGCCTGGACCTGGGTCTCGGCCGTGTGGGGCGCGAACTCGATCGCTACCGGCGCGCCGAAGACGTCGGGCAAGTGGGCGGTCGCGCCGATGCCGCAGTGGACCGCCGGCGACCAGGTGGCGGGCAACTGGGGTGGCTCGTCGACCGCCGTGTTCAAGGGCGCCAAGCACCCGTACGAGGCGGCGAAGTTCGCGCTGTGGCTGAACACCTCGACCGAGGCGCTCACCGAGCTCAACAAGGTCGCGAACCTGTACCCGGCGACCAAGGCCGGCACGTCGCTGCCGGCGCTGTCCCAGGGCGTCGACTTCTACGGCGGCCAGAAGATCTACGAGGTGTTCGCGACCGCCTCGGGGCAGGTCAAGCCCGACTTCACCTGGGGGCCGACGATGACCCAGACGTACGCCGACGCGTCCGACGGCTTCAAGGCGGCGGTCTCCGGGCAGGGCACGTTGCTGAAGGCGCTGCAGGGCGCGCAGACGAGCACGGTCCAGACGCTGAAGTCGCAGTCGATCCCGGTCAAGGAGTAGCGGTCCCGGACGGCGCCCTCACTCGCAGGGGGCGCCGTTCACCTCGCAGGACGACGGCCGGTCCGAGCCGCCGGACCGGTCGTAGTGGAACTTGAGCTCGGCCGTCGAGGCGGCGGCGAGCGGCACCGACGACGTCCACACGAAGGTGTGCCCGCGCTGGGCGAGCGTCGGCTGGGGGAGGGACTCCAGCCAGGACGTGCGCAGGTTTCCCGGATAGGTGAGCGTGACGACCCAGTCCTGCGGCGCGTTGGTCCGGTTGGTGAGGAGAACCTCGCCGATGAAGCTGTCCGAGTAGGAGTTGAGGACGTGGAATCGACCGGTGACGGTCGCCGGCCTCGCGGCGGTGGTGGTGCGGGGCGGGCTGATGACGGCGGGGAGCGTCCGGGCCGGCTTCGAACCGGGTCGGGTCTCACCGGCGGGGCTCGTTTCGGCCTTCTCGACGAGGGGGCCGGACGGGAGCAGACTGACCGGGGCCGGGGGACCGGAGAGGGTGCCCGGGAGGGTGAACGCGGGATCCGGGGGCGGGAGCGTCCGGGTGCGGTCGTGCCCCGGGGTGAGTCGCACGATCGTGATGACCGTAATTCCCACAAGAGCGGCAATACCCAAGATAGTTAAGAGAACTCGGATATTGCCGGATTTATCGCGCACGGCGGTAAGGGTAGTCATCGACGAGCGCCCCCGAAAAGGGGGAAATTCTCAGCGGCAGAGCTCCCAGAATGCGATGGCCGCCGCCGTCGCCACGTTGAGCGAGTCGACGCCGCTCTGCATCGGAATCGCCACCCGCACGTCGCTGAGGGCCAGCGCGGCCCGGGTCAGCCCCGGTCCCTCGGCCCCGAGCATCAGCGCCGGCCGCGCCCGGTCGGCCGGGCTCAGGTCCTGCAGGTTCACGGTGTCGTCGCCCGGCGTGAGGGCGAGCAGCCGGAACCCGGCCGCCGAGATCTCCTTGAGCGCACCCGGCCAGGCCTCCGCCTTCACGTACGGGATCGCGAAGACCTCGCCCATGCTCACCCGCACCGCCCGCCGATAGAGCGGGTCGGCGCAGTTCGGCGACAGCACCACGCCGTCGATGCCGAGCGCGGCGGCGCTGCGGAACAGCGCGCCGAGGTTGGTGTGCGTGTTCAGCCCCTCGAGCACCGCGAGCCGGCGCGCCCCGGCGAGCAGCGCGGCCAGGGTGGGCAGTTCCCGCCGGTGGAACGAGGCGAGCACGCCGCGGTGCACGTGGAATCCGGTGATCGACTCCAGCACCGGCGGCGTGGCCGTGTAGATCGTCGCGTCCGGCGGCAGGTCCTCGAACTGCTCGGTGCGCTTCTCGTCGACCAGGATGGAGCGCAACCGGTAACCGGCCCGCAGGGCACGACGAATCACGAGCTCGCCTTCGGCGATGAAGAGCCCGTTCGGAGGCTCCCACCGCGTGCGCAGCTCGAGATCGGTCAGCGCGCGATAGTCCCCGATCCGCGGGTCGTCCGCGCTGTCCACCTGCAGTACCGGCATCGCACCATTCTGCCGGTGGGCGCGGATCAGCCGCTGCGGCGGTTCCCGTAGTCCTTGCGGGCGGGCACCGTGCCGCGTCCGTGCGGCTGGCTGGAGGTCTGCGCCGTCACCTCGCCATGGTGGTGCTTCTTGCTCTTCGCGGCGCGGCGTGCCGCCCGGTTCATGAACTCCTCGGGCTGCTCGGTCTGCTCGTCATCCTGCTGCTCTGGCGCCTCGGACATGACTGCATTATGGCCCGTTACGCTGAGCGGCATCATGCCGACCACCGAACGACTTGTGCTGCGCTCGTGGCAGCCCTCCGACCTGAACGCCTGGGCCGCCCTCAACGCCGACCCCGAGGTGCGCGAGTTCTTCCCCGAGGTGCTGACCCGGGTGCAGGCCGGGGCCTCGATGGACTACTTCCAGGAGGGCCTCGACGAGCGGGGCTGGGGCTGGTGGGCGGTGGCGCTCGCGGACTCCGGCACGCTGATCGGCATGGCCGGGCTCGACCCGGTCGACGAGGAGCTGCCGTTCACCGGCGTCGAGATCGGCTGGCGCCTCGCCCGGACGGCCTGGGGACACGGTTACGCCACCGAGGCGGCGGCGGGCGTCCTCGCGTACGCGTGGGAAGTCCTTGATCTTCCGGAGGTGCTCGCGATCGCCGCCGCCGGCAACACGCGCTCGCACGCGGTGATGCGGCGCCTGGGTATGACGCACGTCGAGGACTTCGACGATCCGACCCAGCCGCCGCACCTGGCCCGCTCGGTTCTCTACCGGATCACCCGGCCCTAACGGCCGCGGCCCGTTTCCTCCTGCAGCTCATCGATCTTGCGGGAGGCCTCGGCCTTGGTGAGGCCCTCGGGCGCCGGCTCGCCCGCCTCGGTGGCGAGCGTGTGCAGGTACGACTCCTGCGCGCCGGTGGCCGGCTCGTCGCCCGTGGTCCAGTCGTCCGGGTCCTTCACCGGGCTTCCCGAAGTGGCATCCATCGCGGTCCTCCTCACAGACATTCGAACATCTGTGCACCTACCCGCTTGCGGCGCGATTCACTCCGGCGCGTCGTGGTGGATGTGGTCGGGGGCGACGCCCAGCTGGTGCAGGGCGGCGCTGGTGGCGGCGAGCATGAGCGGCGGACCGGCCAGGTAGACCTCGTGCCGGGACCACTCGCCGTAGGCGGCGACGGCGTCGGTGACCAGGCCCGACGCGTACGGGCCGGGGTCGCCCTCGGAGACCACCGGCACCACGGTGGCGCGCTTGGCGGACCGGGCGATCTCGGCGATCTCCTCGATGTCGTAGAGCTCGGCGAGATTGCGTACGCCCCAGAAAAGCACCGCCGAGCGCGGGTCGCCGGTGTCCGCCAGCTCCCGCAGCAGCGCCTTGAGCGGCGCCACGCCCGTGTCGCCGGCGATCATCAGCAGGTTCCGGTCCGGGCTCTCGGGCACGCCCATCTCGCCCTCGGCCCGGCTCAGCCGCACCGGATCGCCGATCCGGGTGCGGTAGACCAGCGTGCCGCTCACGCCGGAGTGCGTCTTGGCCCGCACGTGCAGCTCGATCAGGTCGTCCCGGCGAGGCGCGCCGGAGAGCGAGTAGGGCCGCCAGATGCCCGGCAGCTCGCGCACCTCGATCCGGGCGTACTGGCCCGGCCGGAAGGGCATCGGCAGGTACGGCCGCAGCCGCACCACGGCGAGGTCCGGGCGCCGCAGCTCGTGCGAGACGACCGTCGCGTCCCAGGTGACCGGCTCGCGGGCGGCCAGCGTCGCGCCGTGCCGGATCCACTCGTACGTGTGCTGCCAGGTCGATCGCCACGCGAGATCGAGCTCCTCGCCCCACTCGCCGGCCGGGGTGCCGGCCCGGATCGCCTCGGCCAGGGCCGCCCCGACCAGCCGCAGCTGCTCCGGGGCCACGCCGCACTCGGCCAGCGCCCCGCCCAGCTGGGCGCAGCCGCCGACCAGGACGGGCGGGTTGTCGAGGTGCTCGACCAGCCAGCCCAGCCCGTCGGCGAGCCGCGCGGTGCGGATCTCGGCGTCACCGGGCATGGCCGCGAGCAGCTCCGGGTTGGCCTGCAGCAGCGCCGCGTGGAACCGCTCGGCGACGTGCTCGGGCCCGCCGGCGTGCGCGAGGCTGTTGCCGAGAAGCCGTTTCGTCCGCTGCAGGAGGGCCTCGTCGGCGGGGTCCATCCCGTCGGCCGAGGGCGCGCGCCCCGGCGAGGCCACCATCGGCGGCGAGACCCGCATCCCGGGCAGGTGGGGCGCGGCGGCGGTGGTCTCGGCGCCGGGCTGGTCGGCCGAGGCCCAGAGGGGGCGTGCGATGGTGGTCTCCGTCTCCGGGTCGCGCCGCAGGGGCAGGCCCGTGAAGCGATTCCGGGCGAGCTGGTCGGCCCGCTCGGGCGCGGGCTCGACGTCGGCGGGCGATGCCGGCGTGCGGGGCTTGCGCAGGGGGTCGATCGGGGAGAGCCCCGGCGGCCGGACGAGCGGGCCGTAAGGCTGCGCCGCCGTCTCGCTTGTCGCCGCCGTCTCGGTGGTCGCCGCGTTGCCGGTGGTCGCCGCGCTGCCGGTGGCCGTCGCCCTGCCGGTGGTCGCCGCCCTGCCGGTGGCCGTCGCCCTGCCGGTTGTCTCGCGCCGGGCGGGATCGAAGAAGTTCGCCGCCTGCGTCCGCAGCCGCACGTCGTCGACGGCCCGCGCCGCTTCGCTCTCGCCGGCCGGCGCGCCGGCGCCGATGTCAGCTCCGCTTTCGGGGCCGGCGTGCGGGTCGATGGCGGCGGTCGCCGGCTCGACGCCGTTCTCCGGGGTCGCGTTCACCGCCCAGCCGGGGCGTGGCATCAATGCCTGCTCGTCCCGTTCCCCCGAGCCCGGCCCATCTCCCTTGCCGGAAATTCCGGATTTATCGGGATCTGGCCCGGCGGGCAGCGCCTCGTGCTTCTCGCCCGGCGGCTGGTCCGGCCGGCGCCCGAGACCGCCCTGGGTCAGCGCCTCCGCCGCGTCGGCGATGCCGGCGGCCACCGCGTCGGGCGCCGCCTGCCGTAGCCGGATGGCCCGGAGCAGCGCCAACAGGTGCTGGTCCGCCCCCGAACCCGAGCCCGATCCGGACGACACAGCCACACCCCCGCTCAGCGGATCACGCGAACAGTACAACCGTACTGCCCCGCGCTCCCCACCACCGCCGGGATGTCATCAGCTAAACACGCAGCGATGCCAGCGCGGCCCGGGTTTGCTCGAGCGGGTCGGGGCCGAGCGGCCGCAGGATCACCGTCGCCGCGCCCGCCGCGTGCAACGCCGCCACTTTCCCCGGGATCGCCGCGGCCGGGCCGATCAGCGCGAAGACGTCCTCGGGCGCGACGCCGAGCCAGGCGGCCTGGCCCTCGATCGCCTCCCGCACCGTCGCGGCGCCGCGGGCCGCGTCGTCGTCCACATGCAGGAAGGCGAACACGATCAGCTCGTGCGCCGGCCGGTCACCGGCCCGCCGTCCCCGCTCGATGTGGGTCAATGCCTCGGCGACCGCGGACGGACCGATGCCCTCGGCCAGGATCGTGCCGTCGGCGACCCGGCCCGACAGCTCCAGCGAGCGCGGCCGCACCACCCCGGTCACGATCGGCGGGACGACCCGTGGCGGGTGCACCAGCTTGACCCCGTCGACGGTCACCTCGCGGCCGTGCAGCACCACGTTCTCGCCGGCCAGCAGCCCCCGGGCGGCCGCGATCGTCTCCTCGAGCAGGGCCAGCTTGCGTACCGGCTCGGCGCCCACCCGCCGCATCCATTCCGGCACGCCGTGCCCCACCCCGGCGACCAGGCGCGACGGGTGGACGCGGGCCAGGGTCGCCAGCTCCATGGCGAGCAGCGCCGGATTGCGCAGCGCGACCGGCGCGATGCCGATGCCCACCCGCAGCCGCCGGGAGGCGCCCAGGGCCAGGGCCGCCGCGCTGATCGAGCCGGCCCAGCCCAGGTCCTCGACCACCCAGAGATCGTCGGCGCCCAGCTCCTCGATCGCCTCGGCGTAGCCGGGCAGGTCCTCCGGGCGGCGGTCGCGGTCGAACATGAACCCGATGCGCGGTCCCTCGCTGATCACGGGTCGAGCCTAGTGCTTAGGCTCCGTGCCATGAGCGAGGAGTTGTCGACCACCGTGGATGAGAGCGAGCCGGATCCGCGGGCCATCGCCGCCGAGCGGATGACGTTCTTCGCCGACGCCGTGATCGCCATCGCGATCACCCTGCTCGCCCTCGAACTGCCCGTCCCCGAGGGCGCGGACATCCAGACCAATGCCCAGCTGTGGGACGCCTTGCGCGAGGGCCGCCAGGAGTACCTGGCGTTCCTGATCAGCTTCTACGTGATCGCCATGCACTGGGCGGGACATCACCGGATCTTCCGGTACGTGACTCGCCTGGGCCGGGGCATGACCGCCCTCAGCCTCCTGTGGCTGCTCATGATGGTGGTCACGCCGTTCGCCACCAAGCTGCTGAGCACCGGCGACGGCGCGATCCAGCTGCGCATCGGCATCTACGCCGGCATCCAGGCGATCGCGGGCATGCTGTTCCTGGCGATGGTGGTGGTCATCCAGCAACAGAAGCTGTACCGCCCCGACACCCCGCCGCACCGGTTCGCCAACGCCTATTGGGGTGCGGGCGCGCAGGCGGCCGGCTTCCTGATCAGCATCCCGGTCTCGTTCGTGGCCTCGGACTACGCGTTCGACCTCTGGATTGTCGCCCCTATTGCCACCGCGCTCGTCCGCCGCCGCATCAATGGCCGGCGGGCGAAGCATGGTTGACAGCCCGGCGGCCGTTTGCAAGGCTTTCGGAGCTGCACCGCAGCCAACAACTCTGCATGAGGGAATGACGCCAATGATTCGGGCCGGCCACGCGGCTGCCTGAGCTCTCCGGGGCGCACGGTAGCCGGACGCTTATCCGTTCGTCACCGTCAGTTCTTCCTTTTCTCATGCATCGAGGTCTTGTCTTGAACGTGGATGCCCGCATCCAGCAGTCCGTCGTCGCCAACCTCTCCGGCCGTCCCGCGCCGGTCGAAACCGGCCCCTTCGTCATCGGGGTCGATCCGGCCACGCCGAGTCCCGGAATCAACTACGCCACACCCCGTCCCGGGTCGGTCATCACCGCATCGGATGTCACCGATCTGGTGGCCGCTTTCGAAAAGGCGGAAAGGCAACCCCGGCTCGAGTACGTGACAAGCACCGCCCCCGATCTCGAGCGGCTCCTGCTCGACGCCGGATTCGTGGTCGAGGAACGTCACGAATACCTGATCTGCACCCCGGAAACGCTGTCCGTCCCGGCCGCCCCCGACGGTTTCGCCATTCGCCCGGCGGTCACCGACGAGGACTTCGCCGGAATGGTCCGGGCCCAGCACGAGGGGTTCTCGGGCGTGCCCCAGCCGGTGGCCCCGCCCGAGGACGTCGCCCGGATGGGCCGCCTGCGGGACAAGGGCGGCATCGCCGTGCTGGCCGTCGCCCCCGGCGGCGACTGCGCCGGCGGCGGGCAGGCCGTGCCGCCCAACGACAAGGTGAGCGAGGTCGCCGGCATCGCCGTGCTTCCCGCCTACCGCCGGCGCGGGATCGCGGCCGCCATCACGGCCGAGGTCACCCGCCTGCTGTTCGAGGGCGGCACCGAGATCGCCTGGCTCGAGGCGTCGGGGCCGGACTCGTGGCGGATCTACGAGCGGATCGGCTACCGGCCCACCGGCAAGCGGCTCTACATCGCCAAGGACGGCGAAACGGCGTAACCGGAACGGGCGGTCACCGGATCGAGGCGTCGAGAATCTTGGCGTACGCCTCGGGAATGAAGTTCGGTCCGCCCGGAGTGAGCACCGCCTCGCGTGACGCCGCCGCCCAGGCCGAGGGGGGCACCGCCGCGCGGAGAGCGACGAGCACGGGGGAGTCGTCGGTGAGCATCGACAGTGCCACCAGCGACTCCTCCACCTCGCCGACGCACTCGAACGGCTTGTGCGCGTCGATGCCGAGCAGCTCGAGGAAGCCCGGGATCTGCGCCTCGTCGGCGAACAGGTCGTGACCGAAAATGTGCGTGAGCCGGGACCGCTCCATGGCCGGCGCCATCGCCAGGAACACGAACCGGCACTTCGGGCAGTCACCGCACCAGCGGGCCGTCGGGTCGTGCAGCTTGAACGCCTTGTTGCAGCTGGTCACCACGTCGTCGTAGGCGTCGTGCCGGGCGAACAGCTGGGCGATGTGCAGCTCCGACAGGGACCTCAGCAGCGAGAAGTACGGCTCCGTGAGCCCCGCGTGCGCGATGACGGCATTTCTCAGCAGGCCCTCGGCCACCACCCCCTTCGACCACTGGTGGTTGATCTCGTGACCGTTCCAGACCAGGTTGGGGTCGCTCGCCGAGCGCTCGTTGGACATCACCACGGGACCGAGCCCGTGCCACGCCGCGGTGGCGATCGCGATCAGTGAGTTGATCGCGGTGACCGGGATGTGCCCGTTCAGCGCGCCCGCCTTGTTCAGCTCGAACAGGCGCGGGTCGAGCCGGCGGCGGGCGGCGAGGGCTTCGAGGCCGGACGCCTCGTTCACCGCCACGATCACCTGGTTCGGGTTCACCGAGAACGGGACCGGATCGAGGCCGGCCGCGCGCAGGATCTCCAGCGTGACGATCGAGTCCTTGCCGCCGCCGACCGCCGACAACGGGCGGGCCTGCGAGTTGTCCGTTGGTGTCGGGCGCTGCTGATCGCCTTTGCCGACCTCAACCACAAGATCAAGAACATGGGCCAGGCGGTTCCGGTACGCGTACTCCGCCATCCCGTGGGTGTAGATGGCGGTGAAGAAGTCGGCCGCCGCCTGGGGCACCGCCTTCGGTGCGACCACGCGCGCCGGGGCGCCGACCTTGTAGTAGCTCACGCCGGCGACCACGTGCAGGAGATCCAGTACGCGGTGGAACGCCGCCGGGACCTCGTGGGCGCTCACCGGAAAGGTGATCGTCTCCGTGAACTCGAGGGGCTCGGGACCGTCGAGCACGTAGTCGAACGTCGCGACGCCGGTCTGCGGGTCGAAGGCGTACGAGGGGAAGCGCATGACGTCGAACTGCACCCGAAACTCCTGTCTTGTGGCCGACCGGCAATACTAGTTCGACTCGACGAGGAGGGTTCGACGTGCGTCTGGCAGACCTGAACGGCCGGTCGGTGGCGGTCTGGGGGACCGGGCGGGAGGGCCGGGCCGCGGTCAACGCGATCGCGCCGCACAAACCCGCGCGGCTGATCGCGGTCGACGACAGCGCGAACTTCCTCTCCGTGCCGTGGGAGTCGCTCTCCTCGATCGCCCCGCTGGCCGGCGGCGACCACGCGTTTCCGGCCCTGGTGACCGCCGACGTGGTGGTCCGCTCGCCGGGCGTGCCGCAGACCCACCCGTGGATGAAGGACCTCCGCGACCGCGGCGTCACCATCACCGGCGGTAGCGCCCTCTGGATGGCCGACAACGCAGCGCGAACCATCGGCATCACCGGCAGCAAGGGCAAGAGCACCACCTCGAGCCTCGTGAGCCACCTGCTCGCCGCCGTCGGCAAGCCCAACATCTTCGGCGGCAACATCGGCGTGCCGCTGCTCGACCTGCCGATCGCCGCGCAGTACGTGCTGGAGCTGTCCAGCTACCAGTGCGCCGACCTGACCGACTCGCCGCGGGTGGCCGTGGTGACGTCGCTGTTCCCCGAGCACCTGGACGCGCACGGCGGCGAGCGGGAGTACTACCGCGACAAGCTCAACCTGCTGCGCCACGGCCCCGAGATGATCGTCGTCAACGGCGCCGACCTGCGCCTGCGGGACGAGATCCGTGGCCTCTGCGACCTGAACGGCTTCCCGCCCATCCCGGCCGGCGCGGACGACTCCCGGTTCCGCATCGAGGACGAGTGGGTGTACTGCTCGGACGACCCGCTGTTCCACCGCGAGGCCCTGCACCTGAAGGGCGCGCACAACGGCCGCAACCTGTGCGTGGCGCTTGCCGTGCTGGACGGCATGGGCGTCGACATCCGGGGCATGAAGGACGAGCTGCAGGCCGCCGTCGAGTCGTTCGAGGGCCTCCCGCACCGCCTGACCGAGATCGAGGACCCGTCCGGCCTCACCTTCGTCGACGACACCCTGTCGACCAGCCCGTACTCCGCGATGCACGCCATCGAGGCCTACGCCAGCCGCCCACTGACCGTGCTCGTCGGCGGCACCGACCGAGGTCTCGACTACGCGCCGTTACGCGAGTTCCTCGCCGCTCGTGAACTCACCGTGATCGGCATCCCCGACTCGGGCCCGCGCATCCTGGAGGCCCTGGCCGGCCTCGAGAAGATCCGCACCGAGAACGCCGAGGATCTGCCCGCCGCCGTCCGCCTGGCCCGCGAGCTGACCCCGGCCGGCGGGGTGGTGCTGTTGTCCCCGGCCGCGCCCAGTTATGGCCGGTACCGCAATTTCGAGCACCGTTCCGAGGCCTTCACGGAGGCCATCCGAGAGTCCGCCTGAGCCCGGTTTCCGGCGGGCTGGGACCTTGTTGGGGTCGGTCCCGCTGTTGGAGGACTGCTCCCGGACGTGCAGCTCTGCTTACCCAGACGCGCGGGCTGGGCGGGGACGTGCAGCTCTGCTTACCCATACGCACGGGCTGGGCGGGGACGTGCAGCTCTGCTTACCGATATGCGCAGGGTGGGGCGGGGACGTGCAGCTCTGCTTACCGATATGCGCAGGGTGGGGCGGGGACGTGCAGCTCTGCTTACCGATATGCGCAGGGTGGGGCGGGGACCTGTAGCTCTGCTTACCGATACGCGCACCCGCCGTGCGGGTTGGGCGCGGCGGGGGTGGGTGCGGGTGTTGGGTGTGTGTCGCGACGGGCGCGGGATGCACGTGGCGCGTCGGGCGCACGGATGCCGGGTGTGCGCCGCGTCGGGCGAGCTAAACCGCCGGAGGCAGCGGCAAGGGCGGAAGACAAAGAAGCCTAGCCTCCTAGGATGCCGAGGTCGGCGTGACGCGGGGACTTGGGCAATCGCCGGCACGCCCGGTCGGGCGTGACGCGGAGGCGTGGCCAATCGCCGAGACACGCGGTCGGGCGAGTCGTCGATAGGCGCGGGCCTTCCCGATGTTCGAGCGTGTGCGGCGATGCGAATTTGGGACGGCCGGCGGCACCCGGCCGGGACGGACGACGGGCGCCCCCGCACGCGCGGCGACCTCCGGGCAACCCGGCGACGCCGCGGCCTGACCAGCGACGAGGGCGCCCGCCGGTGCGATGCGGCCGGAACCGACCTCGAAATGGGAGCGCACCCAAAATCCGGTGGTAAATCTTTTGATCTTGTTTCCGGGGGTTGCGGCGATGTTTCAAACCCTTCGAGAGATCAGCCTTTCGGGCCAAGCTCCATCGTCCACACGGCGACCCAGCGCTGGCCGAAAGAGCTATGACAAACTCGGACATACGCGAGCATGTGATGGCGGTCACGCCGTAAAGAACATTTCCGGATTGATGGCGGTCAAGTGGTGGCGCCGTAACACGCGTTCATCGCCGCAGGTCAGGTAACGGTTTGAAAACTTCGCCCACAGTCTTGACACAAGGGGGCTGTTAGTAAGAACTTTTACCGCGACAGTAAACAGTCCTTCCTGAAAGGGTGGCCAATGAACGAGCCAGAGATGGACGGCGCCGCGGCGACCGCGGTCGTCGACTCCCTGGTCTCGGATCAGGGTCAGCCGTCGGACGGGGTGCTTCTGCGGGTCCGCTCGCTGCTGCCGGAATTCACCGGCGCGCTCCGGCGGGTGGCCGAGCAGGTGCTCACCGACCCGGCGGCGGCCTCCCGCGCCACCATCGTCGAGCTGGCCGAGCGCAGCGGCACCTCACCGGCAACCGTCACCCGGTTCTGCCGCGCGCTCGGCTTCGACGGCTACGCCGACCTGCGGCTGGGCATCGCGGCCGAGACCGGCCGCGCTCGCTCCGCCGGCTGGACGGTCGACATCGGCCGCGAGATCCAGCCCAGCGACCCGCTCGGGCGGGTCCTCGGGCAGATCATGGCGGCCGACACCCGGGCCATGCACGACACCGCCGCCCTGCTCGACCTCGCCGAGGTGGAGCGGGCCGCCGGCGCGATCGCGGTGGCGCCCCGGGTCAACATCTTCGGCGCCAGCGGGAGCGCGCTGGTCGGCGAGGAGATGCAGTTCAGCCTGCACCGCATCGGCGTGCCGGTGTGGGCCTGGACGGACGTGCACAACGGGCTGGCCAGCGCCGCGCTGTCCCGGCCGGGCGACGTCGCGCTGGGCATCTCCCACTCGGGGGAGACCGGCGAGACGATCGAGCTCCTCGCCGAGGCGAGCAGCCGGGGAGCGACGACGATCGCGCTCACCAGCTTTCCCCGCTCGCCCCTCGCCGAGCTCGCCGACATCGTCCTGCTCACCGCCACCCAGGCGACCACCTTCCGGCCGGACGCGCTCAGCGCCCGGCACCCGCAGCTGGTCGTTCTCGATCTTCTCTATGTCGCGGTCGCACAGCGGACCCACGAACGTTCGCACGCGGCCTTTCAACGCACCGCGCAAGCCGTCCACGGCCATAAGGCCGCCAAGGACGGAACCACCCCTTAAATCCCCTCGAATACCGAAAACAATGGAGGAAGCGTGAAGCGCAAGTTCGTGGCAGCCGCGGCTCTGGCCGCTACGCTGCTCGGCGCCGCAGCGTGCGGTTCCAACACCGATGACTCCCCCACGACGTCCGCTTCCGGCCCGGTCGACGGCAAGGGCAAGACCATCAAGGTCTGGCTCATGGTCGATGCGCAGAGCGCGTGGAAGGGCGTCGTGGACGACGCCACCAAGCGGTTCACCGACGCGACCGGCGCTCAGGTCAACGTCGAGTACCAGCAGTGGGCCAACCACCTCACGAAGCTCGACGCGACGCTGGCCGGTTCGGACGTGCCGGACGTGATCGAGCTCGGCAACACCGAGTTCCCGAAGTACGTGTTCTCGCAGGCGTTCGCGGCGGTCAACCCGGCCGACTACGAGAACTCGGGCACCTGGCTGTCCGGCCTCAAGGGCGCCTGTGACTTCGAGGGACAGACCTACTGCGTGCCCTACTACGCGGGCGCCCGGGTGCTGATCTACCGCACCGACCTGTTCAAGAAGGCCGGCATCGCCGCGGCCCCGAAGTCGTACGACGAGTTCCTCGCCGACGCCGACAAGCTCCAGGCGGCGCAGAAGTCGGACTCGAAGTTCGGCGCCGTCTACATGCCGGGCCAGTACTGGTACGGCGCGATGTCGTGGGTGAAGTCGACCGGTGGCGACATCGCGAAGCAGGACGGCGACAAGTGGGTCGGCCAGCTGTCGCAGCCGGCCTCGATCCAGGGCCTGCAGCGCTGGGTGGACATGGCCAAGAAGTACTCGAAGGCCGACGTCACCAAGAACGAGAACGACCAGGCCGGCATCTTCGCCCAGGGCGAGTCGGGCATGTTCTACGGCAACGCCTGGGAGCAGGGTGCGGCCGAGCAGATCAAGAAGGACCCGAACGACCCGAACTCCCCGCTGGTCGACACCAAGGTCAAGGGCAAGCTGGCCGCCGCGCCGATGCCCGACGTCCCGTCCTTCCTCGGCGGCTCGAACCTGGGTGTGGCGGCGAAGAGCCAGAACAAGGAGCTCGCCGCTCAGTGGATCAAGTACTTCACCGACAGCACCTCGATGGCCGGCCTGATCAAGGCCAACGCGCTGCCGAACTCGACGGCGCTGCTGGACAAGGCCGCCACTGACAACCCGGCGATCGCGCCGGCCGCGCTGGCCGCGAAGAGCAGCTGGTTCACCCCGAACGCGGAGAAGTGGGCGGACGTCGAGAAGGGCAACATCCTTCAGACGATGCTCACCGACATCCTGACCGGCAAGAAGTCGGTGGCCGACGGCGCCAAGTGGGCCGACGACCAGATCAACACCACGCTCAACGAGAGCTGATTTTCTCCTCGATGCGGCCGCCCGCTCCCGTGACCGGGGGCGGGCGGCAGCGAAGCGAAAAGGATTGTTGATGTCCGTCGTCGAGACCCCGACGACCCGCCGGGCGGGCGGGTCGACTCCGCACCGGGCGCCCGGCCGCGCGTCCCGGGTGCGCCGCCGCCGCGAAACCGCAGCCCTGCCGTGGCTGCTCTCCATCCCCACTCTGCTCCTGCTCGCCGGCCTCCTCGGCTATCCGCTGGTGCGGATGGTCGCGCTGTCCTTCCAGAACATGCGGCTGCGCGAGCTGCTCAGCGGCCGCACGCCCCCGTGGGTCGGCTTCGACCAGTACACCAAGATCCTCTCGGACTCGGCCTTCTGGACGGTCGTCGGCCGGACGGTCGCGTTCACCGCCGTCACGGTCGTCATCTCGGTCGTGATCGGCCTCGGCATCGCGCTGCTCATGCGGCGGGTCACCCGCGGCGTACGGATGCTGATGATCGTCGCCATGATGTTCGTGTGGGCGATGCCGCAGCTCGTCGCCGCCCAGGCGTTCCGGTGGATCACCGACTCCGACTTCGGCGTCCTCAACTACATGATCGACAAGCTGCCGGGCGTGGACTACGCGAACCACAGCTGGTTCGTGAACCCGTGGCAGGGCTGGTCGGTGATCACCACGCTGGTGGTCTGGGCCGGCATCCCGTTCCTCGCGATCACCCTCAACGCCGGGCTCACGCAGGTGCCGAAGGAGCTCGTCGAGGCGGCCACGGTGGACGGCGCGTCGGCCTGGCAGACCCTGCGCAGCATCACGCTGCCGATCCTCAAGCCGCTGCTGACGATCGTGACGACGCTGTCGGTCATCTGGGACTTCGGACTGTTCACCCAGAACTGGGCGTTGCGCGACGGCCACCCCGAACCGCAATTCCAGACCTTGGCGACGTACGCGTACACACAGGCCTTCGGTAAGTCTCTGTACAGCCTGGGCTCAGCGATCTCGGTGGTCACCGTGCTACTGATGCTCGGCGTGATGGCGTTCTACATCCGGCAGATGTTCAAGATCGGGGAGGTGGACTGATGGTCGTCGCCACGACTCCGGGCGCGCCCCCGGTCCGCAAGAGCAGGCGCAACCCCGACGACGGCGTGATGACCGTCGGCCGCAGCCGGGCCGGCACGATCGCCGCCAACGCGACCGGCATCATCTTCTCGCTCCTGATGCTGTTCCCGGTCTACTGGGTGCTCAACACCGCGTTCAAGCCGGCCGACGAGGTCCTCGCGCTGACGCCCACGTTCCTGCCGAAGCACCCGACCTTCGCCAACTTCACGTCGGCGTTCAAGGCGCCGCTGTTCCTCCAGGACATGCTCAACGGCCTGATCATCACGCTGCTGGCGGTGGCCGGCGCGCTGGTGGTCGGCTTCCTGGCCGCGCTCGCGATCGCCCGGTTCGGCTTCTACGGCCGCAAGGCGATCATCATGGTGATCCTCTGCGTCCAGCTGGTACCGCTGCTCGCGCTCATCATTCCGCTGTTCCTGATGCTCCAGAGCGTGAACTTGACCAACAGTCTGATAGGTGTGAGTATCACCTACTTGGTCCTGATCTTGCCGTATACCGTGTGGACCCTCCGAGGCTTCATCTCCGGGATTCCCCGTGAGCTCGACGAGGCGGCCCTCATCGACGGCTGCACGCGTGGGCAGGTGTTCTGGCGCATCATTCTTCCGCTGACCGGACCCGGCCTGGTCGCGACCAGCGTCTACGGCTTCATCCAGGCCTGGAACGAATTCATCATCATCAACACGCTCAACAGCCCGGCCAAGCAGAATCTGATGGCCTGGCTGCTGCAGAACCAGACAACCCGCGGTACCGCCTGGGGTCCTCTCATGGCCGGTGCGATCATCACCTCCATCCCGGTGGTGGTCTTCTTCTTGATCATCCAACGCAACATCGCCACCGGCCTCACGGCCGGTGCTGTGAAGGGCTGATCGGTTCCACACAAGAGAGCACAAGCACTGAGGAGATGCTGTGACCGAGATATTCAAGGCCGAGGTCGACCGTCGTACGCTGCTGCGCCGCGCGGCCGCCGTCGGTCTGATGGCCACCCCCGCGGTGGGCATGCTGAGCGCCTGCGTCAGCAGCGGTGACGACGACAAGAAGTCGGACCAGTCGACCGGCACCAAGTCCGCGGACAACCCGCTGGGCATCGACCCCAAGGCGGGCGTCGAGATCATCATCTTCAACGGTGGTCTCGGCACGGCCTACGCCACCGACGTCGACACCCCGCTGTTCAACAAGAAGTGGCCGGACGCCAAGATCACCTACTCGGCCACCGAGCAGATCTCGACGGTCGTGCAGCCCCGGATCAACGCCGGCAGCCCGCCGGACATGATCAACAACTCGGGCTCGAACCTGATGGACTTCGGCGCGATCGTGAAGGCCGGCCAGGCGGCCGACCTGACCGACCTGTTCGCGGCGCCGTCCTGGGACGTGGCCGGCAAGACCGTCGCCGAGACGCTCGTGCCGGGCGCCGTCGAGCAGGGCTCGTACGACGGCAAGCCGATGGCGATGAACTACTCGTTCACGGTCTTCGGCCTCTGGTACAACAAGAAGCTGTTCGACTCGAAGGGCTGGACGGTCCCGACCACGTGGGCCGACTTCACCGCCCTGTGCGACAAGATCAAGGCGGCCGGCATCACGCCGTTCGGCTTCGCCGGCGCCAACGCGTCGTACTACATGGTCCGTGCCCTGCTCACCAGCGCCGCGAAGATCGGCACCGAGCAGGCGCTCAAGGACATCGACAACCTGAAGCCGGGCGCGTGGACGGCCGACCCGATCATGAAGGCCGCCCAGGCCTGGGGCGAGATCGGTAACAAGTACATCAACAAGACCTACCTGGGTCTGCGCCACACCGAGGTCCAGCTCCAGCAGGACCAGGACAAGCTGGCGTTCTACCCCTGCGGCTCCTGGCTCGAGAACGAGCAGGCCAAGGACACCCCGCCCACCTTCGAGTACGCGGTGGCCGCGTACCCGAGCGTGACCACCTCGGACCAGCTCCCGGCGACCGCCATCAACGCGGCGGCCGGCGAGATCTACTTCGCGGCGGCCAAGGGCAAGAACCCGCAGGGCGGCAAGGAGTACATCCGCGGCATGCTCTCGAAGGAGGCGGCGCTGGGCTTCACCAAGCTCACCAAGTCGCTTACGGTGGTGGCGGGCGCGGCCGACGGCCAGACCATCTCGCCCGGGCTGACCAGCGCCAACGACATCCTGGGCAAGGCCGGCAAGGACGTGTTCATGGGCTACCTGTTCGACACCTGGTACAAGAAGCTCGATGACGAGTCGCGCGCGGCCGCCAACGACCTCATGTTCAAGGGTGGCGACGCCAAGAAGTTCTGCGACCGGATGGAGGCGGCCTCCCAGGCCGTCGCCAAGGACTCCTCGGTCACCAAGTTCACCCGCAGCTGAGTTTCAAGAGGTAGGTAGGACGCCATGCGGCACGGCAAGTATCCATTCATCATCGGCTTTCTTGCCGTGCCGGTGGCGCTCTACGCCATCTTCGTGGTCGCGGCTTACCTGCAGGCCTTCCAGCTGTCGTTCACGAACTGGTCCGGCTTCGGCGCGATCAAGTACATCGGCTTGGAGAACTTCACCAAGCTCTGGCACGACGACCTGTTCTGGAAGTCGCTGCGGCACAACCTGTTCCTGCTGATCTTCCTGCCGCTCGTCACGGTCGTGGTGGCGCTGGTGATCGCGTTCCTGCTCAACGTGGGCGGCACCCACAAGGGCGGCCAGACGCGGGGCGTGCGCGGCTCCAAGGCGTACCGGATCATCTTCTTCTTCCCGCAGTTGCTCGCCCTCGCCATCGTCGCCGTGATCTTCCAGCGGGTCTTCGGGCCGGACAAGAGCGGCATGATCAACGGCTTGTTCCCGGAGTCGTGGAAGCCGTGGCTGTTCCTGGCCGACGAGCGGTACGCGATGCTGTGCATCCTGGCCGTGCTGATCTGGCAGGCGATCGGCTTCTACGTGGTGCTGTTCTCGGCCGGCATGGGCTCGATCTCGGCCGACATCTATGAGGCCGCGGCGCTCGACGGCGCGACCCGGTTCACGCTGTTCTTCCGGATCACGATCCCGCTGCTGTGGGGCACGATCCAGGTCGCCTGGGTCTACCTCGGCATCGCCGCCTTCGACGCGTTCGCCCTGGTCAACATCATGACCGTGGACCGCGGCGGCCCGAACGGCGCGACCTCGGTGCTGAGCCTCATGATCTATCGCAACACGTTCGAGTTCTCGCAGGTGGGTTACGCCTCCGCGCTCGGTGTCGTGCTGTTCTTCCTGACCCTGACCTTCGCCGCGCTGACCCTCCGGGTCACCCGCCGCGAGTCCGTCGAAGCCTGAGAGGCGGACCGAGATGACGAACCTCACCAGCGTCCCCGGCGCCGACGTCGTGCCGGACACCAAGACCAAGAAGAGCGCCGGCGTCAAGCCCAGCCAGAAGCGCGAGGTCAACGCGTTCACCGGCCTCGCCCACATCGGCCTGCTGTTCTGGGCCCTGATCACGGCCGGCCCGCTGATCTGGGTGGTGCTCGCCTCGTTCAAGAGCAACACCGAGATCTTCCTGGGCAAGCCGTTCGCGCTGCCGCAGAGCTTCTCCTTCCAGACGTACGCGGACGCCTGGAACGAGGCGCACGTCGGCCGCTACTTCTTCAACAGCGTCTTCGTCGTGCTCATCAGCACGGCCGGCACCATGCTGTTCGGGTCGATGGCGGCGTACGTGCTGGCCCGGTACCGCTTCTGGGGCAACCGCTTCATCTACTACCTGTTCGTCTCGGGACTCGCGTTCCCGACGTTCATGGCGCTCGGCCCGCTGTTCTACATCCTCAAGAACATGGGGCTGCTCGGCACGTACACCGGCCTCATCCTGGTCTACATCGCCTACTCGCTGCCGTTCACGGTGTTCTTCCTGGCCGCGTTCTTCAAGACGCTGCCGTACGAGATCGAGGAAGCGGCGACGGTCGACGGCGCCTCGCACACCCGCAAGTTCTTCCAGATCATGATGCCGATGGCCCGGTCCGGCCTGGTCAGCATCACGATCTTCAACATCGTCGGCCAGTGGAACCAGTACCTGCTGCCGGTGGCCGTGATCACCGGACCGGGCGCCGAGAACAAGATGCTGCTCACCCAGGGCATCGCGCAGATCAGCGTCTCGGCCGGCTACCACGCCCAGTGGTCCACGCTCTTCGCGGCGCTCACCCTCTCGATCCTGCCGATGATCATCGTGTACGCGGTCTTCCAGCGTCAGATCCAGGCCGGTCTCACGGCCGGCGCCGTCAAGTAGGAGCCCTTTTCGAACGTGGCCGCCGGGAGATCGCGTCCCGGCGGCCACTTTCGTGCGAAATGCGCGGGACGTTTCACGCCGGAGGCCGCCCGATGGCCCTGCACTACGACAATGGCGCGTAGCGCGGACTTTCGGCGAAGGGGCAGTGCCGCAGATGACGACGACGAACGGTGAGCGTGGCCGGACCGACCCGGTGCTGCTGGTCAACGGCACGCTCGTGGGGGTGGGCGGCGTCTTCGTCGCGACCGCCTCGGTCCTGGCGACGGCGATCGCCGCCCTGGCCGCCGTGCTCCTGGGTGCGACGGTGGTCGTGGCGGGCCGATGACGCCGCCCGACGAACAGTTCGACCCGTTCTTCCGCGCGACCTACCCCGAGCTGCGCAAATACGGGATGGCGTGGGGCCGGAACTGGCAGGACGCGGACGACGCGGCGCGCGATGTCATGATCGACATCCGGCGGCGCTGGTACACGATCGCCCCCGGGCGGCGAGCCGCCTACGCCCGGGTGGCGCTGGTGCGGGCGATCATCAAGATCCGCCGGGAGCGGCACGCGCACGACACCAGCCCGGTGCCGGGCGAGGACCTGCCGCTGCCGCCCCGCGACGACCTCGACGTCGGCGCGTACGAGGGCCGGGAGTGGGTCGGCCAACTGCTGAGCAGGCTGCCGGGCGCCCAGCGCGCGGTGATGGAGGCGTTTTTGGCCGGCAAGGGCTTCAAGGAGTTCGCCGCCGAGATCCAGGAGCGCGAGGGCAGGCCGGCGTGCGCCGAGGAGGAGGCCGCCGACCTCGAGCGGAGAGCGGCGACCGCCCGGAAGAACTTCCAGCACGCCCGGACCGCGCTCCGGCCGCTCGTGGCGGAGTACGAACGGGGAGCGGCGACGGGAAGGGGTGAGACCCGGTGACCGACTACGAACCGATGGCCGACGTGATCCGGGGGATCGACCGGCTCGTCGACGCCGAGCTGGACGAGGCGGAGCTGACGCGCCGGCTCGAGGACATCAAGACCCGGGCGGACGCGACCGGGCCGGCGCCGGTGGCCGACGGCACCGCCGAGATCGTGCTCGAGGGCCAGTTCGACGTGGACAACGCCTACGAGATCCGCGAGACGGTCGCGGCCGTCCTGACCGAGGGGACACCCACCCGCATCGAGATCGACCTGTGGCGGGTGACGTTCATCGACTCCGTCGGCCTGAGCGCGCTGGTCGCCGCGTTCCAGCTGGCCGCCGTCTCCGGCGTCGAGCTGGTCGTCACCCGGCCCAGCCGTATCGTGTACCGGCTGCTGGGGGTGACCGGCCTGCTCGGGTTGTTCGGGTCGCCCCGACCCGGCGACGCCGAACCGCAGCGCGCCGCCGGGGGCCCGAAGGCGGGTCAGGAGTCGAAGCTGGCGAAGTAGGACGCGGCCATGTCGGAGCCGCCGTGGCCCTGGGCGGCGGCCCGGCGGAACCGCTCGCGGCCGGCGGCGGCGACATCCAGCCGTACGCCGTTGTCGCGCCCGGCGTCGACGATCAGGCCGGCGTCCTTCTCGGCCGTGTCGACCGCGAAGCTGGCCGGGGTCAGCCTGTCCTCGAGGATCAGCGTCGACTTCGCGTGCAGGTAGCCCATGTCGAGCGGGCCGCCCGCGATCAGTCCCAGGAACGCGGCCGGGTCGACGCCCAGGCCCTTGGCCAGGGCCAGCGTCTCGGCCGCGCCGTGGGTGACGGCCAGGACCCAGCTGTTGGCGACCAGCTTCAGCTTGGTGGCGGAGGCCGAGGCGGCGTCGTCGCCGGTCCAGACGGTCTTGGCGCCGACCGCGTCGAAGATCGGCTGGACCGCCTCCCGGTGCTGGGCCGGGCCGGCCGCCAGCACCTGGAGCTGCCCGGCCTCGGCCGGCTGCCGGGTGCCCAGGACCGGCGCGTCGAAGTACAGCACGCCGTGCTCGGCGGCGGTGGCGGCGAGGCTCGCGACGTCGGCGGGGGAGGACGTGGTCGACTGGATCCAGGCCGCGCCGGGCCGCAGCGCGGGGGCCGCCTGCGCGATGACCTCGCGCACGGTCGCGCCGTCGTAGAGCATGGTCAGCACCACGTCGGCGTCGCGGACGGCGTCGGCGGGACTCTCGGCGACCGGCAGGCCCGTCTCGTGCGCCTTGGAAGGCGTGCGGTTCCACACCCGTACGTCATGGCCTGCTTTGGCGATGTTGCGGGCCATCGCGGCGCCCATGATGCCGGCGCCGAGGACGGCCACGGTCAGTTTCTCGCTCATCCGCCCATCTTGCCCGGCAGCGCGAGCCGCAGCAGCTCCTCGGTCGCCGGGCCGGACCCGCCCGCGGCCGGCAGCGCCACCGACACCTGCCAGGACGCGTCCTGGATCTTCAGCGCGGCGGCGTGCAGGCCCTTCGCGTGCGGCTTGCGGGTCACCGGGGCCGGCACCAGCGCGACGCCCAGCCCCTGGTGCACGAAGTCGAGCAGGGTGTGCACGTCGTTGACCTCGACGCTGATCCGGCGCTCGGCGTCGGCCCGGGCGAAGGCCTGGTCGTTGACCCGGCGGGCGCCCCAGTCGGCGCTGAAGTCGACGAAGTCCTCGGCGGCGAGCTCGTCCACCCCGACGGCGTCGAGCTCGGCCAGCGGGTGGGCGGCGTTGCAGAGCAGCATCATCGGCTCGGTGGCGAGGGGCATCAGCCGTACGCCGTCGGGCGCCGGCCCGGGCAACGCGACGAACCCGACGCTGAGCCGCCCCAGCCGGATCTGCTCGACGATGTGGCCGGATCCCGCGTACCGCAACCGGATCTCCACCCCCGGATGCGCCCGCCGGAACGAGGCCAGCACCGGCGGCAGGTCGATCACGCCGAGGCACTGCTCGGAGCCGACCGTGAGGCTGCCGCGCAGCAGGCCGCGCACGGCGGCCACCGCGTCCCGGGCCGCGGCCGCGCTGGCCAGCGTGCGATGCGCCTCGGCCAGCAGCGCCCGGCCCGCGTCGGTCAGCTCGACCCGCCGGGTGTTGCGCACGAAGAGCTCGGCGCTCAGGTCCTTCTCCAGCGCCCGGATCGACGCCGACAGGCCGGACTGCGCCACCCGCATCCGCTCGGCGGCCCGGGTGAAATGCCGCTCCTCGGCGACCGCGACGAAGTACTCCAGATGCCTCAGTTCCACGATTGAGCAGTCTAGGTGCTGAATCCGAGCGGTTTCTTCTGTTGGACTCCGGGAACCCGCTTCCGCAAGGTAGAACATGTTGGGTTTCCCGGGGAGGTCACATGCAGAGCCGTCGTATCGGCGACGTCCAGGTCGGCGCGATCGGGCTCGGCGGCATGCCGATGTCGATCGAGGGCAGGCCGGACGAGGAGCGCTCGATCCGCACCATCCACGCCGCGCTCGACGCCGGCGTCACGCTGATCGACACCGCCGACGCGTACCACATCCACGCCGACGAGGTCGGGCACAACGAGTCCCTGATCGCGCGGGCGCTCGCCTCCTACGGCGGCGACGCGTCGGGCGTGCTGGTCGCCACCAAGGGCGGGCACGTGCGGCCGGGCGACGGCAGCTGGCACGTGGACGGCTCGCCGGCCCACCTGTTCGAGGCGTGCGAGGCGTCGCTCAAGCGGCTCGGCGTCGAGGCGATCGGCCTCTACCAGTTCCACCGGCCCGACCCCAAGGTGCCGTACGCCGACTCGATCGGCGCGATCCGCGACCTGCTCGACGCCGGGAAGATCCGGGCGGCCGGCATCTCGAACGCCAACCCGTCGCAGATCCGGCAGGCGCGCGAGATCCTGGGCGGCCGCCTCGCCGCGGTGCAGAACCAGTTCTCGCCGTCGTTCCTGTCCTCGGGGCCGGAGCTGGCGCTCTGCGACGAGCTGGGGATCGCCTTCCTGCCCTGGTCGCCGCTGACCGGCATCGGCCGGGCCGGCGATCTCAGCGGCAGCTTCGCGACGGTCGCTTCCCGGTACGGCGTCTCGCCGCAGCGGGTCTGCCTGGCCTGGCATCTCGCCAAGTCGCCGGTGGTCATCCCGATCCCCGGCGCGAGCCGCCCCGAGTCGATCCAGGACTCGGCCCAGGCGGACACGCTCACGCTGACCCCCGCCGACCTCGCCCTTCTTCCCTAAGGATCGCTTCGTGTCTTTCGACGCCGCCGGCACCCGCTACGACGCCATGGAGTACCGCCGCACCGGCCGCAGCGGGCTCAAGCTGCCCGCCGTCTCGCTCGGCCTGTGGCACAACTTCGGCGACGACAAGCCGTTCGAGACGCAGCGCGCGGTCCTGCGACGCGCCTTCGACCTCGGCATCACCCACTTCGACCTGGCCAACAACTACGGCCCGCCGTACGGCTCGGCCGAGGCCAACTTCGGCCGGCACATGGCTGCCGACTTCCGTCCGTACCGCGATGAGCTGGTCATCTCGACCAAGGCCGGCTACGACATGTGGCCCGGCCCGTACGGCGACCACGGCTCCCGCAAGTACCTGACCGCGTCGCTCGACCAGTCGCTGACGCGGATGGGCCTCGACTACGTCGACATCTTCTACTCGCACCGGCTCGACCCGGAGACGCCGCTCGAGGAGACGATGGGGGCGCTGGCGTCGGCGGTCCGAGCCGGTAAAGCGCTTTATGTCGGCATTTCTTCGTATTCGCCGGGCAAAACGGCGGAGGCGGCGGCGATTCTGCGCGACCTGGGCACGCCGCTGCTCATCCACCAGCCGTCCTACTCGATGCTGAACCGGTGGATCGAGGACGGGCTGCTCGACACCCTCGAGGAGGCCGGCGCCGGGTGCATCGGCTTCTCGCCGCTGGCCCAGGGCATGCTCACCGACCGTTACCTGGGCGGGGTGCCGTCGGGTTCGCGAGCCTCGGAGGACAAGTCGCTGTCGACGTCGCTGTTGTCGTCGGACAACTTGGACAAAATTCGTTCGCTGAACGACATCGCCTCGCGGCGGGGGCAGTCGCTGGCGCAGATGGCGATCGCCTGGACCCTGCGCGACCCGCGGATGACCTCGGTCGTGCTCGGCGCGTCGAGCGTCGGTCAGCTCGAGAACAACGTGGCGGCCCTGGACAACACGTCATTCTCGGCCGACGAGCTGGCCGAGATCGACAAGTACGCCACCGAGTCCGGCATCAACCTGTGGGCGTCGTCCAGCGCGGTATAGTCCCGGCCCATGGCGCGTCGAGCGATCATCTTCCACGGGACCGGCGGGAACCCGGGCGTGGCCTGGTACCCGTGGCTGGCCGCCCGGATGACTTCGCGTGGCTACGACGTCGAGGCGCCGCACTACCCCGGGCTGAACGTGACGCCGATCGCCGAGTTTCTGCCTCTGGTGCTGGCCGCGCACAAGTTCGATGAGGACACCGTGCTGATCGGCCACTCCGGCGGGGCGGCGCTGCTGCTCGCGCTGCTCGAGCACGTGCGGGTCGACCAGGCGTTCCTGGTCGCCGGCTACAGCACGCGGCCCAACGACTCCGAGGAGCCGGTGCTCCAGGAGTCCTACGACTGGGCGACGATCCGCGGGAACGCCGGGGAGTTCTACTTCCTCAATTCCGCCATCGATCCGTACGGCTGCGACGCCGCCCAGGGCCGGGTCCTGTTCGACCATCTGGGCGGCACGCAGATGATCCGCAACGACGGCCACTTCGGCGACCACGGCCAGGACTACGACGAGTTCCCGCTGCTGGATCGCCTGATCGGCTAGCGCCGGCCCGCCGGCCCGCCGGCCCGCCGGTCTCGGGTCGCGGCCGGTCAGAAGAAGCGCCGCCGCCGGTAGTGCCCGTGGTGCCGGTAGTGGCCGTGGTGCTTGTAATGGCCGTGGTAGCCGTACGGCCCGGGGTGGCCCTGACCGTATGTGCCGTGGCCGTATGTGCCGTGGCCGTATGCGCCGGGACCGTATGCGCCGTGCCCGCCCGGGTGGCCGTGGCCGCGACGCCGGTTGACCTCGTGCAGCAGACCGTCCAGAACCGGGCTGTGCCCGCGCTTGTGCGACATCTTCTGAACCTTGGACGCGACCATCGAGAGCACGAACCGCTTCACGAAACCGGCCAACGCGACGACTCCTCCCGCTGCTGATTCGACAACCACCAAGATAGGGGCCGGAGTCGAGCGCAGCCTGGGACGAGCCTGTCAGCTCCCTGAGCGCCGCGGGCCGGCGCTCAGGGAACCGGGCCGGATCACTCCGGCTCGTAGGCCAGGTTGGGCCGCAGCCAGCGCTCGACCTCCTCGACCGGCATGCCCCGGCGGGTGGCGTAGTCGGCGATCTGGTCCTTGCCGAGGCGGCCGACCGTGAAGTAGCGCGAGTCGGGGTGGGCGAAGATCAGGCCGCTCACGGCGGCGGCCGGGGTCATCGCGAACGACTCCGTGAGGCCGACGCCGATCGCGTCGGTGCCGAGCAGCTCGAAGAGGTCCTTCTTCTCGCTGTGGTCGGGGCTCGCGGGGTAGCCCAGCGCCGGGCGGATGCCGCGGAAGCGCTCGGCGTGCAGGTCGGCCAGCTCCGGCTCGGCCTCCGGCTCGAACCACTCGCGGCGGACCTTGAGGTGCAGGTACTCGGCGAACGCCTCGGCCAGGCGGTCGGCCAGCGCCTTCACCATGATCGCCCGGTAGTCGTCGTTCTCGGCCTCGTAGTGCGCGGCCAGCTCGCCGGCGCCGTGGATGGCGACGGCGAAACCGCCGAGGTGGTCGTCCTTGGGCGCGATGTAGTCGGCCAGGCAGCGGTTCGCCCGGCCGGCCGGCTTCTCGGTCTGCTGGCGCAGCATCGGGAACTTCGCGCCGCCAGAACGATCGGGCACCGTGAGGACGATGTCGTCGCCCTCGGCGTGCGCGCCCCAGAAGCCGTACAGGCCGCGGGCCCGGAACGAGCCCTCGGCGATGATCTTGTCGAGCAGCGTGTTGGCGTCGTCCCACAGCTCGCGGGCGACCGGCTGCTCGAGGATCGCCGGGAACTTGCCCTTCAGCTCCCACGCGAGGAACAGGAAGGTCCAGTCGATCATCTCGCGCAGCTCGGCGATGGCCGGCTCCACCACCCGTACCCCGGTGAAGGCCGGCGTCGGCAGATCGCCGAAGTCGACCTCCTCGCGGTTGGCCCGCGCCTGGGCGAGGGTCAGCAGCGGCTGGGCGTGCCGGTTGGCGTGCTGGATGCGCAGCCGCTCCTGGTCGGCCCGGTTGGCCACATCGAGCTTCTCGGCGCGATCGGCGTCGAGCAGGTCGGAGACCACGCCGACGACCCGGGACGCGTCGAGCACGTGCACTGTCGACGCCGAGTACGCGGGCGCGATCCGCACCGCCGTGTGCTGCTTGGACGTGGTCGCGCCGCCGATCAGCAGCGGCAGCTTGAGGCCGCGGCGCTCCATCTCGGCGCCGACCGACACCATCTCGTCCAGCGACGGGGTGATCAGGCCGGACAGGCCGATCACGTCGGCGCCCTCGGCCACCGCCGTGTCCAGGATCTTCGCGGCCGGCACCATCACGCCGAGGTCGATCACCTCGTAGTTGTTGCAGCCCAGCACGACGCCGACGATGTTCTTGCCGATGTCGTGCACGTCGCCCTTGACCGTGGCCAGCACGACCTTGCCCTGGCCGCGGGAGGTCTCGACGCGGCCCTCGAGGCGCGCCTGCTCCTTCTCGGCCTCCATGAACGGCTCGAGGTAGGCGACCGAGCGCTTCATCACGCGGGCGCTCTTGACCACCTGCGGGAGGAACATCTTGCCCGAGCCGAACAGGTCGCCGACGATCTTCATGCCGTCCATCAGCGGGCCCTCGATCACCTCGAGCGGCCGGGGGAACAGCTGCCGGGCCTCCTCGGTGTCGTCCTCGATGAAGTCGACGATGCCGTGCACGAGCGCGTGCGACAGCCGCTCGGTGACCGGGGCCTCGCGCCAGGACAGGTCGACCTCGCGCTGCTTGCCCTTGCCGGTGACGGTCTGGGCGAAGGTGACCAGGCGGTCGGTGGCGTCCGGGCGGCGGTCGAACAGCACGTCCTCGACCAGCTCCAGCAGGTCGGCCGGGATGTCCTGGTAGACGGCGAGCTGGCCGGCGTTGACGATGCCCATGTCGAGGCCGGCCCGCACCGCGTAGTACAGGAAGGCGGAGTGCATGGCCTCGCGGACCACGTCGTTGCCGCGGAACGAGAACGACAGGTTGGAGATGCCGCCGCTGGTGCGCGCGCCCGGGCAGCGCTCCTTGATCAGCGGCAGGGCCTCGATGAACGCCTTGGCGTACCCGTTGTGCTCGGCGATGCCGGTCGCCACCGCGAGGACGTTGGGGTCGAAGATGATGTCGTCGGGCGCGAAGCCGGCCTCGTTGACCAGCAGGTCGTAGGCGCGGCCGCAGATCTCGACCTTGCGGTCGCGGGTGTCGGCCTGGCCCTTCTCGTCGAACGCCATCACGACCGCGCCGGCGCCGAACGCCTTGATCTGGCGGGCGTGGGAGAGGAAGACCTCCTCGCCCTCCTTGAGGCTGATCGAGTTGACCACGCCCTTGCCCTGCACGCACTTGAGGCCGGCCTCGAGCACGCTCCACTTCGAGCTGTCGATCATCACGGGGATGCGCGCGACCTCGGGCTCGGTGGCGATGAGGTTGAGGAACGTGGTCATCGCCTGCTCGCTGTCGAGCAGGTCGGCGTCCATGTTCACGTCGAGCAGGTTGGCGCCGCCGCGCACCTGGTCGAGGGCCACGGCGACGGCGCCCTGGTAGTCGTCGGCCTCGATCAGCCGGCGGAACCGGGCCGAGCCGGTGACGTTGGTCCGCTCGCCGATCATGACGAAGCCGGTGTCGGGGCCGATCGCGAACGGCTCGAGGCCGCTGAACCGGGTGGTCTCGGCCGGCGGGTCGATCAGCCGCGGCGCGACGCCGGCGACCGACGTGGCGATCTGCCCGATGTGCGCGGGCGTGGTGCCGCAGCAGCCGCCGACGATGTTGACCAGGCCGGCGGTCGCGTACTCCTTGATCAGGGCCGACGTCTGGGCCGGGGTCTCGTCGTAGCCGCCGAACGCGTTGGGCAGCCCGGCGTTCGGGTGGGCGGCGACGAACGTGTCGGACAGGCGCGCGAGCTCGGCCACGTGCGGGCGGGCCTCGGTGGCGCCCAGCGCGCAGTTCACGCCGACGACCAGGGGGTGGGCGCGCTCGATCGAGCGCCAGAAGGCCTCGACGGTCTGACCCGAGAGGGTACGCCCGGACAGGTCCACGATCGTGACCGAGATCCACAGCGGGAGCTCGGGCGCCACCTCGTGCGCGGCCGCGATCGCCGCCTTCGCGTTCAGCGTGTCGAAGATCGTCTCGACCAGCAGCAGGTCGACGCCGCCCTCGGCGAGCGCCGCGATCTGCTCCGCGTAGGCCGCCTTGACCTGGTCGAAGGTGACCGCCCGGTAGGCCGGGTCGTCGACCTTGGGGGAGAGCGACAGGGTCACGTTGAGCGGGCCGACCGAGCCGGCCACGAACCGGATCTTCCCGTCCGCCGCGGCGGCCTCGTCGGCGGCCTGGCGGGCCAGCTGGGCGCCGCGGAAGTTCATGTCGTGCACGAGGTGCTCGAGGCCGTAGTCGGCCTGCGCGATGCTGGTGGCCGTGAACGTGTTGGTCGTCGTGATGTCGGCGCCGGCCGCCAGGTACTGCCGGTGGATGTCGAGGATCACGTCGGGGCGGGTCAGCATGAGCAGGTCGGGGTCGCCCGTCACGTCCTGCGGGTGGCCGGCCGGGATCATCTCGCCCCGGTAGTCCTCGGGCGTGAGCTTGGCGCCCTGCAGCATCGTGCCCCAGGCGCCGTCCAGCACCAGGATGCGCTCTCCCAGCAGCCGCTTGAGCTCGGCGACACGCGAGCTTCTCTCCATACCGACCACCTCCGTGTGGTAACAACGGAGGCGCCCTTGGTCGGAATTCACCGAGCGAGCGTGGCGGGTGTCACCCCGTTGCAGCGCCTCTCGCTTCGGACCAACAAAGGTACCGCAGATTCACTTCGCGTCGGCGTACGCACCAACTGTTGAGACGTCGAGCGGGAACCGGACGGCGGTCTCGCCGAACAGCAGCCGGCCGGCCTGGGCGGCGCTCGCGTGGACGACCTCGGCGACCATGGCCGTTTCCTCCTCGGGGCAGTGCACCACGACCTCGTCGTGCACGAACAGCACCATTTCCGCCTTGCTGCCCTCCAGCGCCGTGCGCAGCGTGGCCAGCAGCACCAGCGCCCACTCGGCCGCGGTGGCCTGCACCACGAAGTTGCGGGTGAAGCGCCCCCGGGCCCGGCCGGAGGCCCCGCCCTGCGGCGTCTCGGCCGAGCCGGCCTCCTCGGGCGGATCGAGCCCGGGCCCACCAGTCTGCTCAGCGCGCAGGGCGGCGGCCGACGGCGGGCAGGTGCGGCCGAGCCACGAGCGGACCAGGCCGCCGGCCTCGCCGGTGCGGGCCGCGGCCTCGACGAACTCGAACGCCACCGGGTAGTGCTTGCGGAGCACGGCCAGCGCCGGGATCGCGTTGCCGCCGGTCTGCCCGTACATGGCGCCGAGCAGCGCGATCTTGGCCTTGGCCCGGTCGCCGTCGAACGAGTCGGCGGCCAGCGCCGCGTAGAGGTCGCCGGCCGCGGCCGCGGCGGCCAGCCGCTTGTCGCCGGAGACGGCGGCGAGCACGCGCGGCTCCAGCTGGCCGGCGTCGGCCACCACGAACCGCCAGCCCGGGTCGGCGAGCACGGCCCGGCGCACCACCTTGGGCACCTGGAGCGCGCCGCCGCCGCGGGTGGCCCAGCGGCCGGAGACGACGCCACCCGGCACGTACTCCGGGCGGAAGCGGCCGTCGCGCACCCACGCCTCGCACCACGACCAGCCGTGCGCCGTCCAGATGCGGTAGAGCTCCTTGTATTCGATCAGGGGGCGCACGGCCGGATGGTCGACCCGCTTGAGCACCCAGGCGCGCGTGTTGGGGATCTCGACGCCGTTGCGCGCGAACGCCTTGACCACCTCGGCCGGGGAGTCGGGGTGCAGGCCGCGCAGGCCCAGCGCGTCGTTGATCTCGGCGGTCAGCTCGGCCAGCCGGCGCGGCGGCCCGACCGGCTGCGGGGCGCCGAGCAGCTCGCGCAGCAGCTCGTCGTGGACGTCGGCGCGCCAGGGCAGCCCGACGTGGCCCATCTCGCCGCCGACCAGGGCGCCGGCCGACTCGGCCGCCACCAGCAGTCGGAACCGGCCCGGATGCTCGGTCGTCGCGAGGCGGGCGAGCTGGTCCGCGTACACCATCTGGATCGCCGCCAGCACGTCGAAGCCGGCGGCGGCCGGCGGCGCGGCCATGGTCTCGAACAGGGCGCCCTGGGCGAAGCCCGGCGGCTCGGGCTGCCGCGGCGGGGGATCGGGCGGCACCGGAAGGCCGAGCAGGCGGGCCCGGGCGGCGGCGAGCGAGCGCGGCGAGCCCCAGCGGCCCGCGTGGCCGAGCAGCAGCGCCTCGGTCAGCTCGAGATCGTGGCAGCGGGCCACCCGCACCCCGGCCCGCAGCAGCGCCGGATAGATCTCGGCGGTGGCCGGCCACACCCAGCGGGGCTGGTCGGCGGCCTCGCGCTCGGCGACCGCGGCGGCCAGATCGGGCACGGCACGCGGCGGCCCGGCGGGCGACCCGTCCGCCCGCAGATCTTGAAGCCGCCCGTCGGGCGCGACCGCCACCAGCACACCCCCATTCTGCGGTGGGGGTACGACAATTTCCGCGGGTGCCCGGCTAACGGCCGGGGTCGGCCCAGGCGTCCGGCTCGATGCGGTGGAGCAGGCCGGGTGCGAACATCGCGGCGATGGCCAGCAGGGCGATCACGGTGAACGCCGTACGCAGGACGATTGTTTCGATCTTGCCGCCGACCCGGACCGCGAGGCCGTTCGGGACGCCGATCATGCGCCACATGCGGCGGCCGGTCGGGATCGGCCACAGGATCGGCACCCCGGCGTGGGTGATTATGTCCCCTAGTAGGTGGACGAAGCAGCCGAAGCCGACCGCGAAGCCGAGCAGCGGATAGCCCCGGTCGCCGGGCAGCAGGCCGGCCGTGAACCAGGCGATGACCGCCGAGCAGATCGTCACGATCAGCCAGCCGGCGCGCTCGGCCCACTCGTCGAACAGGCCGCGCAGGGCCAGGCCGGCCATGAAGAAGAGGATGCCGACGACCGCCCACTTGCCGTAGTGGGCGGTCAGGGACGTGGTGCCCCAGCCGACCAGGGCCGCGAACGGCAGCGTGTGGGTGAAGGTGCGGTGCCCGTTGTTGCGGCGCGGGTCGCGGCTGAGCCGGGTCGCCGTGTAGACGCCGAGCGAGACCTTCTCGATCACCTCGGCCACGAACAGCGAGAACACGCCGAACGTACGCGCGACGGTGGCCCCGCCCTGGTTGCGGGTGACCTTCCCGGACAGGTCCAGGTCGGGCAGCAGGGCGCCGCCCGCGCAGACGGTGGCGCCCACGGCGACGGTCAGCGGTGACTGACCGTACCCGGCGAACGCGTCCAGGGCCCAGCTCCCGGCGAGCCAGGCGGCCGCCCCCGAAAGGGCGTGCGACGGTCCCATCATGTGTTGTTGTCCCTCCCCGCCTCACTTTCGCAGAGCGGGGAGGGGTGATCAACGACCTACGCGTCCACTATGGAGCGTTGGCTTCACCGATGGCCGGGAGCGTTCCAGGGCGCGACCCGGTGCGCGTACATGTAGCGGTGCTCGTAGCGTCCCCAGCGCGCGTGCCGCACCAGACCCATGACCAGGAACACCAGCGGGATGGCCGGCCAGAAGAAGTGCGCCCCGGAGAGCACCCACAGGCCGGTGAGGATCAGCGCGGCCGAGATCACGAAGCTGCTGTGCCGGCGCAGGCTCCGGCGTGTCGCGAGCCGCGCCTGCGGGGTCTCGGCCAGGGCGCGCCGGCCCCCGTCGGGGAGATCGGCCGTCAGCGGTCCCAGCTCGTCGCGATACTTCGACGCGTACGCCGTGGCCAGTCGCTCCTCGCCCTCCTCCAGGGTGAGCCGGCCCTCGGTCATGGCCGCGCGCAGGATCTCGGCGATCTGCTCGCGTTCCTGGTCGGAGGTCCGCAGCCGGGCCGGGCCGTTCCAGTTCTCGCTCATTGCTCCTCCTCGTGGGCGTCGTGGTTACCAGAGTCGGCGTTTCCGGCGCTCCCGGCGTCGGCCCGGGGGAGCGACTCTTTCCCGGCCCCCGTACGACCGGGGGCTGAGCAATCGCCTTCCCGTACGACCCAGGTCGTACGCGGGGATGGGACCCTGCTCCGATGTCATCCCCGCCCGGGTGCCGTAACTTCGGCCGCATGGAGGACGAGACCAGGCCGTGGGGCCCGCCGTGGCGGGAGGATCGCCGCACTGGGCGGTTCGGGCGGCGCCGCGTCGGCGTCGGCGCCGCGGTCGTGGCCGGCGTCTTCCAGGTGGCGGGCCTGAACGACAGCATGGTCTACCGGCCGATCACCCCGCTGGTCTACGCGCTGCTGCTGGTCGGCCCCGTCGCCCTGCTGTTCCGCCGGCTCTTTCCCGAGGCCGTCTTCGCGGTCGCGGCGGCGGGCTCGCTGGGCTTCGCCACGTTCGCGGCCCCGCGCTGGACAATGGCGGTCGCCCCCGCGATCGCCCTGTTCAACCTGGCCAAGATGGGGCGGGCCCGGTCCGCCGTGATCGCCGCCGCGGTGTCGTACGTGGCCTATCTGGTGGTCTGCTGGGCCCTCGCCGATCGCCTCGGCGTGCCCGCGGGCGCCCGGGCCGACGTGCGCTCGGCGGTGCTGCTGGCGGTCGGGCTGGTACTGATGATCTTCCTGGGCGGGGCGGCCAAGGCCCGGTCCGAGCACGTGGCCGAGATGATGAAGGTGCGGGCCGAGCGGGCCCGGGCCAAGCAGGAGCAGGAGCGGCGGCAGGCCTCCGAGGAGCGGCTGCGGATGGCCCGCGAGCTGCACGACGTGCTCGGCCACCACCTCTCGCTGATCAACGTGCAGGCCGGGGTCGGCCTGCACCTCATGGACAACCGGCCCGAGCAGGCCCGCGAGGCGCTCACCGCGATCAAGACGGCCAGCGCCGAGGCGCTGCGCGAGGTTCGCGCCGTGCTCGACGTGATGCGCGCCGACGACGAGGCCGCGCCCCGGCAGCCGGCCGTCGGCCTGAGCCGCCTCGGCGAGCTGACCGGCGACGCCGGCCTGCCGATCAGCACCAAGGTCACGGGCGACGAGCGGGCGCTGCCGGCCGAGGTCGACCGGGCGGCCTACCGGATCGTCCAGGAGGCCCTCACCAACGTGCGCAAGCACGCCGGTCCGGGCGCGACGGCGTCGATCGCGATCGACTACCTGCCGACCGCGCTGCACCTGGCCGTCCGCAACGAGGGGACGGTCGCGCCGGAGGCCGTCGCGCCCTCCGCCTCGGGTCCCACCGACGCCGCCGGCGCCGAGGCTGCCGGCGCCGACGGCACGGGGATCGCCGGGATGCGGGAGCGGGCGCAGACCCTCGGGGGCAGCGTCGAGGCCGGGCCGGTGGACGGCGGCTTCCTGGTGTCGGTGCTGTTGCCGACGCCGGGCGAGGACCATGACCAGCACGATCGTGAGGAGAGCCGCGGATGATCTCGGTGTTGCTGGCGGACGACCAGGCGCTGGTGCGGGCCGGGTTCCGGGCGTTGCTCAACGCCGAGCCCGACATCCGGGTGGTGGCCGAGGCCGCGGACGGGCTCGAGGCGGTCAGGCAGGCCCAGCAGACGCGGCCCGACGTGGTGCTCATGGACATCCGCATGCCCGGCGTCGACGGTCTCGAGGCGACCAAGCGGATCGCCGCCGATCCCGCGCTGGCCGAGACCAAGGTGGTCATCCTGACCACGTTCGAGCTGGACGAGTACGTGTTCGAGGCGCTGCGCGGGGGCGCGTCCGGCTTCCTGGTGAAGGACACCGAGCCGGTCGAGCTCCTGCGCGGCGTGCGCGCGGTCGCGGCCGGTGACGCGCTGCTCTCGCCGAGCGTGACCCGGCGGGTGATCGGCGAGTTCGCCGGCAAGGCCGGGCAGAACCGCCTGGCGGCCCCGCCGCCCCAGCTCGACCAGCTGACCGACCGCGAGCGCGAGGTGCTGGTGCTGGTGGCCGAGGGCCTCTCCAACGACGAGATCGCCACCCGCCTGGTGATCAGCCCGGCCACCGCCAAGACCCACGTGAGCCGCAGCATGATCAAGCTCGGCGCCCGCGACCGGGCCCAGCTGGTCGTCTACGCCTACGAGGCCGGCCTGATCCGCCCGGGTTGGCTGTCCTGACCGCGCCGCCTGACCGCCGCGCCCCCTGATCGCCGCGCCGCCTGGCCACCGCGCCGCCTGGCCACCGCGCCGCCTGGCCATCGCACCGCCTAGCCGTCGGGCAGCCGCACCGCCTGGCCGCGTGTCCACGGGGTGACTGCCCTCACAGCGGGTTCCAACCAACGAACGCGTTCGTTACGATCGTGTTCACAACCTAAGCGAACGTGTTCGTCGCGAACGCGTTCCGAAGCCCTGGAGGAGACATGGACATCGCCATCGTGGGGGCGGGGCTCGGTGGGCTCATGCTGGCCCGGGTTCTCGCTGTCCGGGGCATCTCGTCGACGATCTATGAGCTGGACGCCTCGCCCACGGCTCGGGCTCAGGGCGGCATGCTCGACATTCACGAGGACGAAGGGCAGGTCGCGCTGCGGGCGGGCGGGCTCTTCGACGAGTTCCTCGGGCTCATTCACGACGGCGGCCAGGCCATGCGGGTCCTCGACGAGCACGGGACCGTGCACATCGACGAGCCCGACGACCCGGCCCGGGACCGGCCCGAGGTCGAGCGCGGGCGGTTGCGGCGGATGCTGCTCGACTCGCTGCCGGCGGGCACGATTCGCTGGGGGTGCGGGGTCACAACGGTGCGCAGTCTGGGGGACGGGCGGCACGAGATCACGCTGACCGGCGGCGAGACGGTCGCCGCCGACCTGCTCGTGGGGGCCGACGGGGCCTGGTCGCGGGTGCGGCCGCTGGTCTCCGCGGCCACCCCGGAATACCTCGGCATCTCGTTCCTCGATGTCGACCACCTCGACGCCGACCGGCGGCACCCGGGGCCGGCCGCGGTCGTCGGCGGGGGCATGCTCTTCGCGCTCGGCGCCGGCCGGGGGATGCTCGCCCATCGGGAGCCGGACGGCAGCCTGCACGTCTACCTCGCCCTGCGGAAGCCGCTGGCCTGGATCGACGGCATCGACTGGGCCGACACCGCCACGGGCAAGGGCGTTCTGCTCGACGAGTTCGCCGGCTGGGCGCCCTCGTTGCGAGCGCTGATCACCGAGGCCGACACCGCTTTGATCCCGCGGGCGATCCACGGGCTGCCGATCGGGCACCGCTGGGCGCGGACGGCGGGCGTGACGCTGCTCGGCGACGCCGCGCACCTGATGTCGCCGTTCGCCGGGGCCGGCGCGAACCTCGCCCTGCTCGACGGCGCCGACCTCGGCCGGGCCATCGCCGACCACCCGGGCGATCTCGGCACGGCGCTCGAGGCCTACGAGGAGCCGATGTTCGTGCGCGGCGCCGAGAACGCGGCCGGCGCCGCCGCGAGCCTGGAGATCTGTTTTCGGGACGACGCACCGTACGGGCTGATCGAGTTCTTCAAAGGCGCTTAGCGTGCCGGAGCGCCCACTCCAGGGCGAGATCGGCGATCCGCTCCCAGCCGGGCTCGGCGCACGTCCAATGCGAACGCCCGGGCACCTCGACGTAGTCGGTCACCGTTCCCTCGGCCCGGTAGTGATGGGCGTTCGAGCGGTTCACCGACGGCGGCATGATGTGGTCCTCGCCGCCCGCGATGAACAGCAGCGGGGCCCGGTCCCGGTTGTGGAAGTCCACCCAGGTCCCCTGCCCGCCGGGGGAGAAATTCGCGATCAGCCCGTACGCCCAGACCCAGCTGCCCGGCGCGGGAACGGCATAGCGGTCGAAGGCCGCCCGCGAGTCCTCGGCCGACATCGTGTTGCAGAAGGCGTAGTGCCACTGCCCGGGCGTGAACCCGGCGGCCTGATGACGCTTCGCCGGGTGGTTGAGGATCGGGAACAACGACCGCAGCTGGGACGGCGGGTTCACGTGGATGCCCTCCGGCGGCGCCGAGCCGATCACCACGCCGGCGGCGCCGTACCCGCGGTCGAGCAGCAGCTGGGTCAGCGTGCCGCCGAACGAGTGGCCCATGATGATCGCCTCGCCGGGCTCGGGCAGGGCGGCGATGACCTTCTCGAGGTGGGCGACGGTCTCGGGGACGGTCAGCTCCGCGATCGGCGCCGGGTCGGCGCGCAGGGCCTCGACCTCGACCTCGAAGCCGGGGTACGCCGGCGTCACCACGGTGTGGCCCCGGGCCGCCAGGCGGGTCACCCAGTGCTCCCAGCTGCGCGGGGTCACCCACAGGCCGTGGATCAGGACGATCGTGCTCATGCGGCCGACGGTAACCAGGAATCACCGCGCGTCATCGGCTGTGCGTGCGGAGTAATCGGCCCACAGCGCACAACCCGTGGTCAGGAGCGCGCGGCCGCCGACGAGCGCCGCCACTGGCTCGGCGTCATCCCGTACCGGGCCTTGAACCGGCGGGTGAAGTGGGTGACGTCGCGGAATCCCCAGCGGCGGGCGACGACGGCGATCGGCACGTGCTGCCGCTCCGGCTGGGTGAGCTCATGCCGTACGCGCTGAAGCCGCTCGTTGATGATCCACTGCTCGAGACTCAGGCCCGCGCCCGCGCAGACCTTGTAGAGCTGCCGCAGCGAGATGTTGTGCGCCGCCGCGATCGCCGCCGGCGTCAGATCGGGATCGGTGAGGTGCCGGCGGACGTGGGCGCGGATCCGGGACAGCAGGGTCTCGGCGAGCACCCGCCGCGAGTCGCCGGAGCGGTCGGCCGAGACCAGCAGGGCGCGGGCCAGGTCGATGCTGGCGGCGGCCACGGCGGACGAGGAGGCGTCGCCGGTGATCCGCTTAGGTTCGCGGGCGAGATGCGCGATGTGCCCGGTGACCATGCGATAGAGCGGGCTGGCGAACACGTTCGGCGCGGCGCGGCGGACCAGGTCGATCGGCAGACCCAATTGGTCGTACGGGATCTGCAGGCACCCGGCGGCGCCGCTGCCCGACCAGGAGTAGTCGTACGGCGCCGACAGATCGACGACCAGCAGCTCCCCGGGCCGCACGAGCCGGCTCTCGCCGCCCTGCTCGATCCGGCCGTCGGCCCGCTGCTGGACGGAGAGCGCGACCACCGGCATCGCGTCCTGCCGGGCCAGCTTCGCCGTGCGCAGCAGCCGGATGCCCGACGAGCGGTGCGTGAAGATGGTGGAGCTGCCGAAGTCCCACACCTCCATGCGGGCGTGCACGGCGCCGCCGGGGTCCTCGTGCAGCACGTGGCACGGCGCGGAGGCGTACATCATCGCGGTGTGCACGGCCTCGACCCGGTCCCGGGCGGGCATCTCCGCGGTGTCGAGCACGTACCCCATGACCAGGCCCCTTCGATGAAGATCGAAGCTACCGTCTGCACTCGTCCGGGTGATAGGGCCTTGTCGGCTTTTGTGCGGAGCGTGTCGGGGGCGTGACAGCGGCACCTACCATCCGGTGAATGGTGGAGTACGGCCTCGGGGTGGATCTCGGGACGACCTACACGGCCGCCGCGGTCAATGTGGACGGCACGGTCGAGACTGTCCGGCTCGGCGGGCGCGAGGCGGAGATGCCGTCGCTGGTGTTCCTTCGCGACGACGGCGAGTTGCTGGTGGGCGACGCGGCCCAGCGGCGCGGCGAGAGTGAGCCGACCCGGCTGGCCCGCGAGTTCAAGCGCCGGATGGGCGACCCGGTGCCGCTGCTGCTCGGCGACCGCCCGATGGCGGCCCACGAGCTGACGGCCCGCCTGCTCGAGCACGTCGTGGAGTCGGTCGCGGAGGGCCAGGGCGGCCCGGCCCGGCGGATCGTGCTGACCCACCCGGCGAACTGGGGACCGTACAAACGGGAGCTGCTGGCGAAGGCGGCCGGGCTCGCCGGGGTGCCGCACGCGATGCTGCGCACCGAGCCGGAGGCGGCGGCGGTGCGGTTCGCGGGCACGTCGCGCATCGCGGTGGGGGAGACCATCGCCGTGTACGACCTGGGCGGCGGCACGTTCGACGCGGCGGTGCTGCGCAAGACGGCCGACGGGTTCGAGGTGCTCGGTGAGCCGCAGGGGGTCGAGCAGCTGGGCGGCATCGACTTCGACGAGGCGGTGCTCGAGCACGTGCGGGAGACGCTGGGCGACCGGCTCGCGGGCGTCGACCTGGCCGATCCGGACGTACGCGAGGCGCTCGCCCGCCTCCGCCGGGAGTGCGTGGAGGCGAAGGAGAACCTGTCCTTCGACGTCGAGGCCCAGATCGCCGTGGCGCTGCCCCGCCTGCACACCCGCGTGACCCTGCGCCGCGACGCCTTCGAGGCCATGATCACGCCGGCGCTGGAGGAGACGGTAGCGGCCGTCCGCCGGGCGTTGCGCTCGGCCGCGGTCGACCCGGGCGAGCTGCGCTGCGTGGTGCTCGCCGGAGGCTCGTCGCGCATTCCGCTGGTCGGCTTGATGGTGTCCCGCGCGCTCGACCGCCCGGTGGTGGTCGACGAACAGCCGGAGCTGGGGATCGCGCTCGGCGCGGCCCGGCTGAGCGGCCCGGCGGCGTCCGCCCGCGGTGTGCCGGAGCCGGCGCCGGTCGTGCTGATGCCGCCGCGGCCCGCGAGCCCGGTCTCGCCGGCGCCGTTCCCGTTCCCGGGCGCGCCGCAAGCCGTGCCGGGAGTGCCGGCCGACCCGGTGCCGCACGGCGCGTGGGGGAACGCGGCGCCGGTCAGCTCGGCGCCGGCCAGCCCGGCGCCCGGGAGTTTGCCGCCGGCGGGGTTTGCGAGCCTGCCGGTTTCGGTGCGGCCGCCGGGCATCTCGCTGCCGCCGCCCGGGGCCGGGGTTCCGGCGCAGGCGCCGGCGGGACAACCGGGTGACCCGCCGCGGATCGCCGGGTCGGCGTCGGTGCCGCCGCGCGAGCCGTTCCCGCCGCCGGGGACCGGAGCGGGGACCGGGCCTGGGGCTTGGCCGAAGGTCGGGCCAGGGACCGGGGCGGGGCAGGCCGGGCGGTCGAAATGGCGGGCCTATCGGTGGCCGGTGATCGGCGGGTTCGCGGCCGTGCTGCTCACCATCACCGCCGTGACCGCGGCGGCGGCCTGGCCCCGGGACGACAAGAACGACCGGCCGGGCGGCGGCGGCCCGGCCGGTGGCACGTCGCAGGCCGCCCCGGCGAACGGCGCCGCGGTTCTCTGGAAGGCCAACACCGGCGTCAAACCGGTCGAGCCGCCCACGGTCGGCGGGGACTGGGTGCTGACCAGCGGGCAGGACGGGACGATCCGGGCCTACCGGCGGGCGGACGGCGCGAAGGCGTGGGAGCTGAAGGTCGGCGCCGGCGCGCGGGCCGACGGGGTCGTCCGGAACGGGGTCGCCTACGCGGTCACCGCCGCCGGCCGCGTCGTCGCGATCGACGCCGCCCAGGGCAAGGAGTTGTGGCACCGCGACGTCGGTCACCCGGTCGCCGCCCATCCGGCCGCCGACGACAAGCACGTCTACGCCGGCGGCGACGACGGCGTGCTCTACGCGTTCGCGATCGCTCCGGGGCACCGGCGCTGGCGGGCGTTCGCCGAAGGGAAGATCGCCGCCGCGCCGGTCCTGCACGACGACGTGGTCGTCTTCGCCTCGGGCGACGGCAAGCTCAACGGGGTGAGCACCCAGGGCGCGCCCCTGTGGAAGGCCGAGGCGGGCCAGGTCGTCGACGGCCCGGTCGTGGCCGGCGACTCCGCGTGCGTGGCGATCGCGAACGGGACGGTCCGGTGCGTGCTGTTCAAGGACGGCTCGGAGCTGCCGGGGTTCGCCGACGGGGCCGCGATCGAGCACATCGCGGGCGGCGACGGCGTGCTCTACGCGACCGGCGCGGACGGCTCGATCACCGCCTGGAACACGCACACCGGCGCCGAGCGCTGGCGCTACCAGACCCAGAAGGGCATTCCGGTGGTACGGGGTGACGAGGTCGACGTGGCCTACCAGGACGGCCGCCTCGCCGGTCTGGACGCGCTGAACATCCGCACGCGCTGGCAGAACGTGACCGGCGACCCGATCTCGCTCGCTCCCCGTGGCGACGGCGCGGAGCTCTTCGCGGTCAGCGACAGCGGCGTGCTCTACGCGCTGCGGCCGCCGGGCGGCGCCGCGCTGCCGGCGACCCTGTCCCCGCCGGTCTCGAGCGCGACCCCGACGACCTCGACCGTCGAGCCGGAGAAGACGCAGCCCAGCCGCCGGCGCACCACGCGCGAGACGTACCGGACCAAGCCGACGACGACCCCGCCGACGAGAACCACCGACCCGACGCCGCCGACCGATCCCACGACCGAGCCGACCACCGCGCCGACCACGGAGGTGACCCCGGGCGGCGGCGCGGGCGGTTAGAGGCGCCGCGCCCGCAGCGTCTCGGCGACCGACCACGCCTGGAACGGGCACCCGGTCGCCTCGTGCGGCGCGTCCCCGTCGGCCGTCTCGGAGACCGAGCCCAGCCCGTACTCCCCGAGGTGGTCGTCGGCGTCGGAGAGCGTCTGGTCGGCCGAGACCCCGAGCCGCCGCCAGGCCGCCACGAACGGGCCGGTGAGCCAGGGCCAGACGGTCCCGGTGTGATAGGCCGTGTCCCGGGCCGCCGCCCCGCCCCGGTGCACCCCCTGATAGCCGGGCGCGCCGGGGGCGAGGCTGCGCAACCCGAGCGGCGTCATCAGCGCCGACCCGATCGCCTGAAGCGTCGCCGGCTCGGGACGCAGCGGCGCGTACGGCAGCGACCACGCCAGCAGCTGGTTGGGCCGCAGCGCCGGATCGTCGCCACCGGGACCGTCCACGACGTCGTAGAGCCACCCGGTCGGGGCCGGGAACCGCCGCGCGAACCCGGACAGCGCCTCGGGATGGGCCCGCACCGCCGCGCCCGCCCCGGTCCGCGCCTGCCAGGCCAGCTTGATCACGGTGGCCAGGCCGTTCACCCAGAGCGCGTTCACCTCGACCGGCTTGCCCATGCGCGGCGTCACCGGCACCCCGTCGACCCGGGCGTCCATCCAGGTCAGCGCCTCCCCGGCGGCGCCCTGCCGGAGCAGGCCGTCGAGCGGGTCGGCCACGATCCCGTACCGGGTGCCCTTGAGGTGGTGGTCGATCACCCCGAGCAGGGCCGGGAGCAGCTCGGCGGCCAGGTCGAAGTCGCCGGTCGTCGCCACGTGCCGGCCCACCGCGTGCAGGAACCACAGGGTGCCGTCCGCGGTGTTGTACTCCACGCTGCCGGTGTCGGCCGTGTTCGCCAGCATTCCCTCGGACAACGTCGACGCGTACGAGATGAGCAGCTCCCGCCCCTCGTCGGCGCGATGGGTCGTCAGGAACAGGCCCTCGTAGCTCAGCATCGTGTCCCGCGACCAGGCGCCGAACCACGGGTAGCCGGCCACCACGTCCGGTCCCGAGCGGGTGCGCACCACGAACGCGTCGGCCGCGAGCGCCAGGGTGGCCTGCGCGTCGTCGGCGGGCTGCGCGGCCGCGACCACCGCCCGGTTGCGCAGCCGGGCCGCCTCGACGACCTCGGCCGGGCGCGGAGGCGGGTCGTCGAGATCGCCCGCCCACGCCGACACCTCGGCCGTCGTGCCCGGGTGCCGGAGCTCGGCGTGGAAGCTTCCGGCGTACCAGAGGTCCTCCTGTGGTGGAAGGCCGCGGGCCGCCTCCGTCCGGTGCCGCACCCCGCGCCACCACGCGCCCGCCTGGCGGAAGTCCGGGCCGCGCAGGCGGTACGCGCCCTCGACCACGCAGCCGCTCTCGTCCGACTCGATCGCCGGGACCGGCCCGCTCGCCGTGCGCTCGCCGTGGATGTCGCGCCAGGTCACCAGCGCGCCGAGGGAGAGGCTGACCGGGCCGCCGGTGAGCAGGCGGTGCACGACGGCGACCGACGGCCGGCCGTGGACCATGGCGAGCTCGCGCTCGATCACCACGTCGCCGATCCGCCACCGCCAGCGGGGGAGGCCGTCGACGAGCTCGAACCCGGCGAGCAACTCGTGCCCTCGTGGGGCGATCGTCCCATCCGCCCACTCATGGGTGGCCAGCCGGACCGAGGCGCCGGACGGGAGCGTAACGATCGGGTCAAGGGCGGCCAGGCCGAGGTGCCGGGTGGCCGGCGTCTCACCGGCGACTATCAATAAACCGTGGTAGCGGCGGGTACGAAGGCCGTTGACCGTGCCCATCGCGTAGCCGCCGCACCCGTCCGGGACGAGCCACTCCCGGGCCGAGCCCTCGTCGACGCTGCCGCATACCTGCTGGCCGAAGGCCAGGCGGCGGACCGTAGCCACTAGATGACCTCCAGTTGTCGGGCAGAATGAAACTCAGTGTGGCGGTATCGGTGACGATGATCAGTTGTGGGGGGTGAGACACGGCGTGGCGGAGCGCTTACGCCTGGCGCAGGCCGACTCCGGTGAGCAGCCGTGGCGCTCGTGGGGCCCCTACCTGGCCGAGCGCGCGTGGGGCACGGTCCGCGAGGACTACAGCGAGCACGGCACGGCGTGGGACTACTTCCCGCACGATCACGCGCGGTCCCGAGCGTATCGCTGGAACGACGACGGCATGGGCGGCATCTGCGACGACCGTCAGACGTTCTGCTTCGCGCTCGCCCTCTGGAACGGCCGCGACCCGATCCTCAAGGAGCGGATGTTCGGCCTCGGCGGCGACGGCGGCAACCACGGCGAGGACGCCAAGGAGTACTGGTGGTACCAGGACTCGACGCCGACCCACTCCTGGATGCGGTGGCGGTACCACTATCCGCAGAAGGAGTTCCCGTACGACCAGCTGGTACGCGTGAACGGGCAGCGGTCCCGGGAGGAGACCGAGTACGAGCTGATCGACACCGGGGTCTTCGACGACGACCGCTACTGGGCCGTCACGGTCGACTACGCCAAGGCCGGCCCGCAGGACATGTGCATCGCGGTCACCGTCGCCAACCGCGGCCCCGACGAGGCGACCCTGCACGTGCTGCCCACGCTCTGGTTCCGCAACACCTGGTCGTGGGGCCTGCCCAACCGCCCGAAGCCGGTGCTCGCCGGTCGCCCGGGCCGCCTCGCGGGTCTGCACCGCAGTCTGGGGCACATCGTTCTCGAAGGGCCCGACGCTCCGGCCCTGGTCTGCGACAACGAGACCAACGCGCAGCGGCTCTGGGGACTGCCCGGCGCCAGCCTGTTCCCCAAGGACGGCATCAACGACCACCTGATCGCCGGCCTGCCCACGGTGAACCCGGCCGGCCTCGGCACCAAGGGCGCGCTGCACTACGAGCTCACGCTCGGGCCGGGGGAGTCGCGCACGATCCGGCTGCGGCTCGCCCAGGACGACCGGGAGCCGGCCGCGCTCGACCTCGGCGCCGGCTGGGACGCGGCGATGCGCGACCGCGCGGCCGAGGCCGACGACTTCTTCGCCGAGGTCATCCCGGCCGCCGCGACGCCGGCCGAGGCCGAGGTGGCCCGCCAGGGCATCGCCGGTCTGATGTGGGGCAAGCAGTTCTACCACTTCGACGTGAAGCAGTGGCTGACCGGCGATCCGGGCTCGTCGCCGCCACCGCCGGGCCGCCGCTACGGGCGGAACAACGCCTGGTGGCACATGAACAGCTTCGACGTCATCTCGATGCCGGACGCCTGGGAGTACCCCTGGTACGCGGCCTGGGACCTGGCGTTCCACTGTGTGTCGATCTCCCGCGTCGACCCCGGGTTCGCGAAGTCCCAGCTGCTGTTGCTGCTCCGCGAGTGGTACATGCACCCCAACGGGCAGATTCCCGCGTACGAGTGGGCGTTCGGCGACGTGAACCCGCCGGTGCACGCCTGGGCGGCGCTGCGCGTCTTCGAGATCGACGGCGGCCGTGACTTCGACTTCCTCGGCCGGGTCATGCACAAGCTGCTGCTCAACTTCACGTGGTGGGTCAACCGCAAGGACGTCGGCGGCAACAACGTCTTCGAGGGCGGCTTCCTCGGGCTGGACAACGTCGGCCCGTTCGACCGGTCGGCGGCGCTGCCGGTGGCCGGGGTGCTCGAGCAGTCCGACGGCACGGGCTGGATGGCGATGTACGCGCTCAACCTGCTCGACATGGCGATCCGGCTGGCGCTGCACGACCGCACCTACGAGGACATGGCGACGAAGTTCTTCGAACACTTCGCGTACATCGCCGAGGCCGCCTACCGGCAGGGGCTGTGGGACGAGGAGGACTGCTTCTTCTACGACCAGCTGCGCCTGCCGGACGGGCACAAGCTGCCGCTGAAGGCGCGCTCGATCGTCGGCCTGCTCCCGCTCGCGGCCACCACCCGGCTCACCGCGGCGACCCTCGACCGGCTGCCCGAGCTGCACGCGCGGCTGCGCTGGTTGCAGGCCTCCCAGGCGGAGTACGCCGACGTGATCAGCGCCCGGCGGCTCTCGGCCGAGGGGCGTCAGCAGCGACTGCTCGCCATGGTCGGCCAGGACCAGCTGCTGCGGATCCTGGCGCGCATGCTCGACCCCGAGGAGTTTCTCTCGGCGTACGGGATCAGGACGCTCTCGCGGGCCCACCTGGAGAAACCCTTCACCGTGTCGCTCGGCGGCTCCGAGTTCACCGTCGGGTACGAGCCGGCCGAGAGCACCAGCGGGCTGTTCGGCGGCAACTCCAACTGGCGTGGCCCGGTCTGGATGCCGGTGAACTATCTGCTCATCGAGGCATTGCGGGAGTACGCGGCCTTTTTCGGCGACGACCTGATGGCCGAGTACCCGACCGGGTCGCAGCGGAAGGTGTCGCTCGGCGCGGTCGCCGACGACCTGTCCCAGCGGCTGATCGCGCTGTTCGTGCCGGACGCCGACGGTCACCGGCCGATCTACGGGGCCAACGCGCTGCTCCAGCAGCACCCCGACTGGAAGGACCTGATCGTCTTCCCGGAGTACTTCCACGGCGACAACGGCGCGGGCCTCGGCGCGTGGCATCAGACCGGCTGGACCGCCCTTGTCGTCGATCTGATCCTGACCCTTCGGCACTGACACTTCTCCATGCGTCGATGGGGGCTAATATCCCTCCACGCACAACACATGGGGGAACCCGATGAGCCGCTTCCGCTTGGCTCGTCTTGGCTCTGCCGTGGCCGTCGGAGTGCTGGTCGCGGGGGTTCTCACCGCGCCCGCGCTCGCCGCCGGCACCGGCACCGTCCAGGGCGTCTTCACCACCAGCTCGGGCACGCCGATCTCCGGCGCCACGGTCACCGCCTACTCGGGCGAGGGTGACTACCTCGACGACACCACCACCAGCTCCGCCGGCAGCTACCGGCTCGCCGGCATCGCCGCCGGCGGCATCCAGCTGCACTTCGCCAACAACGGGCTCGAGCACTGGGCGCCCGGCGTTCCCGACCAGGAGCACGCCCAGACCTTCACGCTCGCCGCCGGCGGCACGCTCGTCGTCGACGAGAAGCAGCCGGCCACCGGGACCCTCGCCGGGCACTTCACGGTGCCGTACGCGAGCATCACCGTGGTCGGCGTCGACTCGTGGTCCTACATCTACGGCAGCACCGACGACCAGGGCGCCTACGCGATCGACGTGCTGCCCGGGACGTACAAGCTCTCCTTCCGGTGGGACAACGCGACCCAGTGGGCCGTGCAGTCGCCGGACGAGGACCACGCGACTGTCTACCCGGTCGCGTCCGGACAGACCACCACGGTCGACGACCACAAGCTCCCGACCGGCACGGTGAGCGGCCGGCTCACCACGAGCGACGGGTCGCCGCTGGCCAATGCGTCGGTGACCCTGCACCGGGGCAGCGAGCAGCTCGGCTGGTCCTCGACCGACGAGGACGGCACCTACGCGCTCGGCGAGGTGCTGGCCGGCGACGGGTACTCGCTGTCGTACGCGAAGGACGGCGGGACCGAGGTGTACGTGCCCGGCACGGCCGACCCGGCGAAGGCGCGGACGTTCTCGGTCGCGGCCGGCGAGGCGGTGACCGTCGACGACACCCAGCCGGCGTCGTCCACGGTGCACGGCACGCTGTCCGGCGCCGGCGCCGGCTACCAGGTGACCGTCCAGCTCAACAGCAACGACAACTGGGTGCAGCTGACCGGTTCCACCGACGCCGGCGGCGGCTGGAGCGTCCCCGGGGTGTTCCCCGGCGACTACAAGGTCTCGTTCGCCGACCCGAACGGGTCGCGGACCCAGTGGGCGTACGGGAAGAGCAGCGAGAGCACGGCGTCGCTGATCCCGGTGACGGCCGGTCAGGACGCGACCGTCGACGACTCGTGGCTGCCGGGCGCGAAGCTCGTGGTGACGGCGGTCGACGCCGCGACCGGGGCCGCGGTCCCCGACTACTGCGCCTACCTGGACACGCCGGGCGACGGCTACGGCTGCGCGGCGACCGGCAGCAACAAGGTGACGCTCTCCAACCTGCCCGGCGGCGACTACCAGGTGCAGGCCAACCCGAACGAGGACAGCTACTACCTGGCCGGCGGGTACGAGCCGGTGACGCTGACGCCGGGCAAGACCACGAAGATCACGGTCAAGCTGGTGCTCGGCGGCAAGGTCTCGTACACGACGGCCGACCACGCCACCGGCGCCCCGCTCACCCGCGGCTGCGCGATCTTCCGGACGATCGGCACCGGCGGCCTCGGCGACGGCTACGGCAACTGCACCGAGGCGTCCGGCGCGGCGACCTCGACGCACATGGCCGCGGACACCTACGAGATCTACGCGGTGGCGCCCACCGGCTACGGCGACCAGTGGGTCGGCGCGACCAGCGGCACCGGCGACCAGAAGGCGGCGGTCCGGGTGAAGGTCAAGCCCGGCAAGACCGTCGCGGCGCCGCCCATCCTGTTCGACCGGGCCGGCACGATCACGGGCGTGGTCACCGACGCCTCGGGCGCGCCGCTGAAGAGCCTCGACGTGGCGTGGAGCGCGTACGGTGACGCCGGCCCCGGCTGGGACACGGTCACCGACGCGCAGGGCAGATACACGATCGACGACCTCGGCCCGTACGCGTGGCCGCTGCTCTTCGGCGGCGCCGGTTACCCGCGTCAGTGGTCCGGCCACGTCGGCAACCGCTTCCAGGCGGCCGCCGTCCCGGTCGTCGCGGGCGGCTCCACCACGTACGACTTCACGCCGGTGAAGGGCGCCACCCTCAAGGGCACGGTGACCGCCCCGGCCGGCGCGACGTGGCGGATCCACGCCTTCAACGCCGTCACCGGCGACCAGATGTCCACGTTCGACTCGTCCAGCGCCGGCCCCGGCGGGGCATACGAGATGCCGGTGATCGGCAGCCAGCAGGTGAAGGTCGACTGGAGCTGGTACCGGGACGGGGCCAGCGGCCAGGGCTGGTACGACAACGCGCCCGGCATGGCCTCCGCGACCAAGGTGGGGGTCCCCGCCAACGGGGGCGTGAAGAAGCTGAATCTGACCCTCAGCTAGCGCCCGTTCCCCTCGCTGCCACCGGTTCGACGTTGTGGATATTGGGGGCAGCGAGGGCGGGTGGGTTGCGGCTAAGGTCCACGCTCGTGGACGAGGAGAAGATCGCGGAGCAGGAGAAAACGGTCGAGCCCGTGGAGACTCCCGATCCCGCCGATGAGCCTGCGCCGAGTGACGAGAAGGTGGCGGAAAGCGCGGAGGAAACGGAAGAAGTAGCGGAAGAAGCGGAACCGGCCGACGAATCCGACGCGGAGGCGGAGCCGGCCGGGGACGAAGCCGCGGCCGAAGAAGACGAAGATGTCGAGACGGTTCCGGCGGCGGCCTTTGCGCACGCGCCGACGAGCGGGGACGCTCGGCATGTCGACGAGGACGTTCTGGTCGGCGAGGCGGACGAGCCCGCCCCGGACGGGCTCGATCGGCGGCCGGACAAGATTTCGTGGGTGCTCACGCCGGTCTTCGTGCTTGTGCTCGGGCCGCTGATCGCGGGGGTCGTCACGTTTCTGGTCGCCATGAACGAGACCGGCTATCCGGCGCTCTGCCGGTCGGCGGCGGCCGACAATCAGTGCGAGGAAGTCGTGCTTCGGATGGCCGGCCAGCACGCCGTGGCGTTTCTTGCCGGCTGGCTTCTGGTGTGGGCCCTGCCGTGGTGGCGCGGGCTTCGGACGTACCGGATCGCGCTCGGTGTTCTGGTTGTTCTTCTGCTTGTCGCGGCGCCGCTGCGGCTGGTCAGCACGATGGATTACGACTCCCTGCTGGGAATGCGGTGACGCCGGCCGTCTAGCTTTCCTGGTCGAGCGAGAGCGTGTTGCCGTCGGGGTCGTGGAACCAGGCGATCCGCGCGCCGCCGGGGGCCGTCCAGACGCCCTGGTCGTCCTGGTCCATGCCGGGGATGCGGAGGAACTCGACGCCTCGGCCGGTCAGCGCGGAGACCGCCGAGTCGAGGTCGTCGACCCGCCAGCCGAGCACGGTGAACGGTTGCACGCGCAGCTCGCCGCCGACGTCGGTGATCCGGATGCGGCCGCCCGGCGACTCGACCACCAGGGCGAAGCCGTCGGCGTGTGCGATCGTCAGCCCGAGCACCGACTCGTAGAACGAACGGGACCGGGCGAGGTCGGTCGACGGCACGAAGGCGACGACCGGAGCGGAGGTCAACATGCCTCTCAACCTGCCGCGCCGGCGGTGCCGTTGGCAAGCGGCGGCGAGGCCACGCGGATCATCGGCAGAATGGCGGATGCATTCCCATTCCTCGTTCGGGTGATGAACGCGTCAAGAGGAAGCTTCACGTTGACCTCGGGTATCGGCCGTTCAGACACTTGCTGCTGAAGCTGACGACATCGGAGGTCTCACCGTGAGGGCGAACAATGCCGGCCGGCCCGCCGGCGGCGCCGAGCATCCCGGAAATGTCGTGCTGACCCACCACCTCGACGACTCGGTGATCGAGCTCGTGGTCTGCGGCCAGTGGAGCCGTAAGACCGCGCTCGACGTCTACCAGGTGTTGCGCAAGAGTCTCGCCGAGCACCCGTCCGCGATCATCATCGACCTGCACGAGATGAACGATCTCGACGCCAGCAGCGCGGCCACCTGGATCGCCGCCAGCCAGGCCGCGACGTCGCTGCAGCCGCCCGCGCAGGTGGCCGTGTGCGCGCCGCCGACCCGGCAGATCGTGACCCGGCTGCGGCAGCTCGGCTGCACCCGGTTTCTCTCCCTGTTCGGCACGGTCGACCAGGCCCGGGCGGCGGTGGCGAGCGCCCTGCCGCTGACCGACCGGCTCCAGCTGCGCTGGCTGCCGGCGCATCCGGACTCGCTGGCGACCGTACGCGACGTGGTCGCCCTGGCCTGTCGTCTGTGGACGATGCCGGAACTGGCCGCCGACGGGTGCGACGTGGCACTGGATCTGGTCGCGGACTCGCTGGAGTTCGCCGGGACCGCCATGCTCTTCACCGTCTGCCGGCGCCAGGAGAGCCTGTACCTGGCCCTGCGCGATCACGAGCCGACGCTGCCGCCTCTGCAGGGTCCCGGCCGCGCCCGGGCCCCGGCCCTGGCGCCGCGCCTGCCGATGGCGACGGCCCGGAGCTATGTCTGGGGCGCTTCCCCGACCCACGACGGCAAGGTCGTCTGGGCCGTCGTTCGAAGTCGCTGAGGTCAGCCGGCCTTGATGCCGGCGATGATGAGGTCGACGCCGGCCAGGAACTGGGCCCGGTCGTCGTGGTCGCGCAGCTGGCCGGCGACGGTGTGGGCGAACGGGAACTCGGCCGGATCGAGCGCCGCCCACCGGGCCGCCTCGGCGCCCAGCATGTCGTCGCGGCTGGTGCCGGGCCGCTGGGCGCGCGCGTTCGCCGCGTTCTGCCCGGCCATGCCGAGGATGTAGTTGAGCAGCGCGGACGCCGAGTAGAACAGCGCCGCGTCGGGGACGCCGAGCGCCTGGATCTGCCGGCCGACGTGCTCGAAGAGCCGTAGTGTCGCCGACCGGGACGCGAGCACCGAGAGCTGCCCGCCGACCCACGGGTGCACGTCGATCGCGTCGAACAGGCCGAGGGCGATGGCCCGGATGGCGTCCTCCGGGGTCGCGGCCCGCAGAGCGCCGGTGTCGGGGAGGACCGCGTCGGTGGCGGCGACCAGCAGCTCGCCCTTGTTCGCCACATGCCAGTAGATCGCCCCGGGACCGGTCTTCAGCCGCGCGCTCAGCGCCCGGAAGGTCAGGCCGGCCTCGCCGGCCTCGCCGGCCTCGTCGAGCAGCTCGACCGCCGCCTCGACGATGCGCTCCCGGGACAGGCGATCCGTGTCACGTGTCCTCGGCATGCCTCCATCTTGACACGTCTGGAACGGCGTTCCAAACTTGAGCTATGGAACGCCGTTCCATAGTTCCGGGATAGGGGCCGATCATGAGTGCCGACGTCATGGATGCGCGCGACAACGTGCGCGCCACCTCGCTGCGGGCGGTCTGGCCCGCGATCCTCGGGCTGTCGGTCGTCTTCCTGGTGGAGATGCTCGACAACTCGGTGCTGAACGTCGCGCTGCCGACCGTCGCCCGCGAGCTCGACGCCTCGGCGTCCGACCTGCAATGGATCACGTCCGGCTACTCGCTGCTGTTCGGCGGCCTGATGATGGCCTTCGGGGCGATCGCCGACCGGTACGGGGCGAAGCGCGTGATGCTGATCGGGCTGGCTCTCTTCGCGCTGGCCAACCTCGCCGTCCTGGCCGTGCGGACGCCTGCCGAGCTGATCGCCGTCCGGGCCGCCATCGGCGTCACCGCGGCGATGACCGCCCCGGGCACGATGGCCCTCGGCTTCCGCCTGTTCGACCAGGAGAACCTGCTGATGCGGGCGACCGGCGTGATCTCCTCGGTCGGGCTCGTCGGCCTGGCCGCGGGGCCGACCCTGGGCGGCCTGCTGCTGCAGGTCTCGTCGTGGCAGACGTTGCTCGTGATCAACGTGCCGATCGCCGTGGTCGCGGCGCTGTGCATCCGCTTCGGCATCCCGGCCGACAACCGCGCCCACCGCACCACGTCGCCGCTCGACCTGCCCGGCGCCCTGCTCGGCACGGCCACGATCATCCTGTCCCTGTGGACGGCCACCCTGGTCGTCGAGGACGGCTGGGGTCACGCGACGCCGTGGCTCGCCGGTCTCGCCGCCGTGCTCGGCGCCGCCGGTTTCGTCGCGCACGAGCGCCGCACCGCGCACCCGATGTTCGACTTCGCCCTCCTGAAGCGCCCGCTGGTCTCGGCCAGCCTGGCCTACCAGGCCGCGCTCGGCCTCGGGCTGGCCGCCCTCGGCTACAGCGTCTCGCTCCAGCTCCAGCTGGTCTGGGGCTGGTCGCCGGCCGAGGCCGCGCTCGGCAACCTGCCGCAGATCATCATGATGCTCGCGATCGGCCCGTTCGTGGAGAAGCTCGTGACCAAGCTCGGCGCCCACCGCGCCGGTCCGCTCGGCGCGGTGGCGGTGATCGCGGGCCTTCTGCTGTACGCCCTGCTCGGCCGGCACGGCTACGGCTGGATCGCGGTGGCGCTGGTCCTGGCCGCGGCCGGCATGCGGGTCGTCCTGATCATCGCCGCCGTCACGGTCATGCGCGGCCTGCCCGCGGACAAGACCTCGACCGGCGCCGCGCTCAACGACACCAGCCAGGAGGTCGCGAGCAGCGTCGGGATGGCCGTCACCGGCACGATCGTCGCCGCCGGGCTGACCGGCTCGCTGGCGCAGATCGGCTCGAGCCCGGCCGGCACGCAGTCCTTCGAGAACGCGGTCACCGTCGCCACCCTGGTGCTCACCGGCATCTGCGCGGTGCTGGTCACCTGGGCGATCCGCCGCAGCGCGAACGCCTGAGCGCGCGCGGGTCAGAGGGGCGGCGCCGCCACGAACGAGCGGATCTCGCGGACACAGGCGTCGGGCTGGTCGTGCGGCATGAGCGTGTAGCTGCCGGGCACCTGGATGAGACGGCCGGCTCGCAACGCCTCGGCCAGCCGGGCGCCGTTCCCGGGGACCATCATGCGGCACTCGGGCGCCCACAGCACCAGGGCCGGGCCGTCGAAGGCGGACAGCCGGCGGGCGGCCTCGGTGTACTCGTCACGGCGCGTGGTGCGCAGGTATTTCAGCAGGTCGCGGCGGATCTCGGACGAACCCAGCGCGGGCGCCAGCCAGGCGTCCAGCACGTCGTGCGGCACCGGGCGCTTCGACATCAAACCAAAATTCACCGGCGAACGGCGCATCGGCCGTACGCGCAAAGTCTGTAAAGCCGCGGCCGTGGCGCCCGGGATCTTGGACGACAGGTGGAGCGCGCGGCCCGGGAGACCCGGCGGGAAGTTGTCGAAGGACTCCTGAGGCAGCAGCACCAGCCGGGCCAGACGGTCGGAGAGGCGGTGGGCCGCGACCAGCTGCGCGCCGCCCCAGTCGCAGCCGACCAGGGTGACCTCGTGCAGGTCGAGCCGCTCGAGGAACTCGGCGACCAGGCGCGCGAGGCCGAGCGAGCTCAGGTCGGCGCCGGGCTCGAGGGGAATGCGGTGCGCGCCCAGGGGCAGCTCGAGCACGACGCAGCGGTGCCCGGCGCCGAGGCCGGCGACCACCTCGCGCCACAGGGTCGCGCCGACCAGGATGCCGGTGAGGAAGACCAGGACCGGGCCGTCGCCGCCGCTGTCGTCGTACTCGACGGTCCCGGCCGACAGCTCCGCCCTTTGCATGGTCGAAGAGTATCGATCGTGCCAAGCTCGTCCCCATGGACTTCGGTGTCGGATATTTCCCAACGCACGACGGCGTGCGACCCGGCGAGATCGCCCGCCGGGTGGAGGAGCGCGGGCACTCGGCGCTCTATTTCGCCGAGCACACGCACATCCCGGCGAGCCGCGAGACACCCTGGGGCGGCGGTAAACAGCTGCCACAGAAGTACTGGCACACGTACGACCTGTTCGTCGCCCTCACCGCCGCGGCCGAGGCGACCAGCCGGCTCCGCATCGGCAGCGGCGTCTGCCTGGTGATCGAGCGCGACCCGATCACCACGGCCAAGGAGGTGGCGAGCGTCGACCACCTGAGCGGCGGCCGGTTCGAGTTCGGCATCGGCTCGGGGTGGAACCGCGAGGAGATGGCCAACCACGGGACCGACCCGCGCACCCGGCTCGCCCTGCTCGGCGAGCGCGTGCGGGCGATGCGCGAGATCTGGACGCACGACGAGGCGACCTTCCACGGCAGGTTCGTGAACTTCGACCGGATCTGGTCGTGGCCCAAGCCGGCGCAGAAGCCGTGGCCGCCGATCCTGGTCGGCGGGGGCGGCCCGACGGCCGAGAAGCGGGTGCTCGAGTACGGCGACGGCTGGTTCCCGCAGTGGCACGATCCCGACGTGCTGGCCCGCATCGCCGCGCTCCGCGCTTCGGCCGACCGCTACCTGCAGATCCAGGTGCTGAGCGTCCCGCCCGACCCCAAGGCCCTGGAGCAGCTGGAGGAGGCGGGCGTCGACCGGGCGTCGGCCTGGCTGCCGTCCGGCCCGTGGAGCGTGGTCGAGCCGGCGCTGGAGAAGTGGGAGAAGGCGATCGCCGACCTGGTCGGCCGGTGACCCCCGCCGAGCTGTTCGGCGCCGTCCGGGTCGCCCGTCTCGCCACGGTCGCCCCCGACGGCACGCCGCACCTGGTGCCGATCGTCTTCGCGGTGACCGGCGACGTGATCCACACCGCGGTCGACGCCAAGCCCAAGCGCACCCGGCAGCTGCGGCGGCTCGCCAACATCGCCGCCGACCCGCGGGTCAGCGTGCTGGCCGACCATTACGAGGAGGACTGGTCGCGGCTGTGGTGGGCGCGGGCCGACGGGGTGGCCCGGGTCCTCGACGTCTCGCCGGCCGGCCTCAGCGCGCTGACCGCACGCTATCCGCAGTATCGCGAGGCGCCGCCGCCCGGCCCGTTCCTGGAGATCGCCGTGCGGCGATGGTCAGCGTGGCGGCCGTGACGATCGCGGGGGCGGGTCGTCCTTCGACTCGGTGAGCATGGCCGGGGTGCCGGCAGCGTCAGGGTCACGTTCGCTCGTTCGCTCGTTCGCTCGTTCGCGGTGAGTATGCGTGCTCAATACTTGCGGGCCGCGGGGCACAAGGATCGGTTGCGTGATGTACACGTGCCCGCATTGCGGTGGCCCGCTCTATCCGGCGCCGGTTCTCCCGCCGCCGCCTCCGTCTCCGCCCCGGGAAACCTCGACCCGGGCGGTGCAGAACGTCCTGTTCCTGCTCGGCGGCCTCCTCCTCGGCGTCGCGGCGATCGTCTTCGCGGCGGTGGCGTGGGCGCAGTTCGGCGACGGCGGGCGGGCCGCGCTGCTCGCCGCCTTCACGCTGGCCGCCCTGGCAGCGCCGCCGGTCGCGCTGCGCCGAGGCCTGCGCGGCACGGCGGAGACCCTGGCGGCGGTGGGCCTGCTGCTCATCCTGCTCGACGGGTACGCGGCCTGGTACATCGACCTCTTCGGGGTGACCGCGTTCGCGCCGGCCCGCTACGCCGGCGTGGTCTTCGCCGCCGCGGCCGCGCTCGCCGCCGGGTATGCCCTGGCCACCGGCCTCGCCGGCCCCCGCTATGCCGCGCTCGTGCTCGCCCAGCCGGCCCTGCCGCTGCTGGTCGCCCCGGCCCACCCGGGCCCGGCCGGCTGGACCCTGACCTTCGGCGCACTGGCCGCCCTCAACCTCGCCGCGCGTATGGGTGAGCAGAGCGGTGCCGGCCGCCGCCTCGCCGCGCGTATCGGTAAGCAGAGCGATGCCGGTCGTGGCGTGGCCGCGCGTATCGGTAAGCAGAGCGATGCCGGTGGGGGCGTGGCCGCGCGTATTGGTGAGCAGAGCGGTGCCGGTGGCGGCGTGGCTGCGCGTATGGGTGAGCAGAGCGGTGCCGGTGGGGGCGTGGCTGCGCGTATTGGTGAGCAGAGCGATGCCGCTCGTGGCCTGGCTGCGCGTATGGGTGAGCAGAACGGCTCTGCTTACCCATACGCGCCGGTTGCCTACGTCTTTGCGAGTCTCGCGGCGGTGGTCGCGTTCGTGCCGGCCGCCGTCGCCGCGGTTCGCACGCTCGTCACCGCGGGGCCGCCCCTGCACGCCGCCTGGAGCGCGACCGTGCCCGGCCCGGGCTGGCGGCTGCCGGCCGCGCTCGCCGTGGTCACCGCGGCCTTGTGGCTCTCGGCGCCGCGGCGGCTGCGCACCGCCGTCCTGGTCGCCGGCGTCTCGGCGGTCGCCCTGGCCCTCCCATCGGGTCTGCACCTGCCCTGGTGGAACGGCCCGATCCTCGATCTCGCGGTGGTCGGCACGCTGCTCGCGCTGAGCCTGCGGCGGGCCGCCCCGGCGCTGGCCGCGCCCGCCGGCCGGGTGGCCGCGCTGCCCGCGGTGGCGTCGCCCACGGCCGCCTCGGCCGCCGCGTCGGCGGTCACGCTCGGCACCCGGGTCGCCACCTCGGCCTCGGTCGCGGCGGCGATCACCGCGGCCGGCCAGGTGATCGCCTCGGTCGTGCTGGGCGCGCACGCGATCGCCGCCGGGTTCGGGCGCCCGAGCATGGCCGCGGCCGTCCTCACGGTGATCGCCTTGTTCGGCCTGCGCACGAGGATCGCCGACGTCGCGGTCGTAGTGAGGGCCCTGGGGCTGCTGATCGCGCTGGTGCCGGTGCCCGCTATCGCGTGGGCCGGGGCGGTCGCGCTCGGGCTGCACGGGGACGACCGGGCGATCGTCGTGGCCGGCGGCTTCGCGGTCGTGCTGGCGGCGGGGGCGGCGCTGGGCGGGACGCTCGGCTTCGTGCTTGCCGTGCTGGCGGGGTGGGGGGTCGCGCTTGCGTGCCCCGCGGGGACGGTGCTCGAGGCGTACACGCTGCCGGCAAGCGGCCTGGCACTCGCCGCCGCCCTGCTCGCCCGGCGCGACCCCACGCCCAGCTGGATCGTCCTTGGCCCGGCGCTCAGCGCGAGCCTCACGCCCAGCCTGATCATGATCCTGGCCGGCGACGGCGACCAGCATCTGCGGCGGCTGCTGCTCGGCCTGGCCGCTCTCGCGATCCTGCTGATCGGCGCCCGGCTGCGGCTGCGCGCGCCGGTGATCGCCGGCGGCCTCACGCTCGCCCTGGTCGCGCTGCACGAGCTGGCCCTGGTCTGGGACCTCGTCCCGCGCTGGATCCCGCTGGCGGCGGGCGGCCTCCTGCTGGTGATCCTGGCCGCCACGCTCGAGCGACGCCGCCGGGATCTTGGGCGGGTGCGGCATGCCCTCGGCCGAATGACCTAAAGGGCATCATCCGTTCGGACGAGTTTGGCGGCGGAGGGTAAAACGGCGCCGCCGCGGTGCCGATCCAGGAGGCCTCAGCAAGCCTCTACCAGTGGATCGGAGCACGGATGTCGCCGACGCGTCTGCAGTCGTGCTTCGCCGCCTGGATCGTCGCGCTGTCGGTCGTGTTCTACACGTTGCCGGCCTACAGCATGTACATCTGGGCGGCGATCGGCCTCTCGGCCGCGGCCGCCGTCGTCATCGGCGTGCGGGCACACCGGCCGTCGAAACGACTGCCCTGGTACCTGCTCGCCGCGGTGCTGGTCAGCTTCACGCTCGGGGACACCACGTACAACGTCCTCACCGATTTCCTCGGGCGGCAGAACCCGTTCCCGTCCGTCGCGGACGCGTTCTACCTGCTGGTCTACCCGATGCTCGCGGTTGCCCTGATCATCTTCATCCGGGCCCGGTCGGGTCAGAACAACCGGGCCGCGCTGCTCGACGCGCTGGTGCCGACCGCCGGTCTCGGCCTGCTCTCCTGGGTCTTCCTGATCTCGCCGTACGTGCGGGACGAGAGCATGGGCGTCTTCGAGAAGCTGACCTCGGCCGCGTACCCGCTCGGCGACGTGCTGGCGCTGGCCATGCTGCTGCGCCTGATCACGGCGGGCGGCCGCAAGCCGGTCGCGCTGACCACGCTGCTGTTCGGCGTCACCGGGCTGCTCGTCACCGACGTGATCTACGGTCTGCGCCAGCTCGACGGCACCTGGCACGTCGGCGGCCCCACCGACTCCGGCTGGATCTTCTTCTACACCGCCACGGCGCTGGCCGCGCTGCACCCGTCGATGCGCAAGATGACCTCGGGCGGGGCGGCCACCAAGCACGCCGTCGCCGGTGGCCGGCGGATCGCGGCCATGGCGGTCGCGTCGCTGATCGCCCCGGCCGTGCTGGTCGTCGAGGACCTCACCGGCGGCGTCGAGGACGCCATCATGATCTCGACCGCGTCCGGCACGATGTTCCTGCTGGTGATGGCCCGCGTGGCCGGCCTGCTCCAGGCGCAGCGGGACAACACCGCCCGCGAGCGCACCCTGCGCATCTCGGCCGCCGACCTGGTCGCCGCCAGCAGCGAGTCCGAGGCCGGCGAGGCGCTGCAGCAGGCCGTGGCCGCGATCGTGCCCGAGGGCGAGCTCTACCGGTTCTTCTACACCCGCAACGACGCCGAGCACGGCGAGCCGACCGGTCTCATGGGCACCGGCTGGGTGTCGGTGGCCGACCTGCCCGCCGAGATCGCCGCCGAGCTGGCCGGATTCGAGTCCGCGCTGTTCGCCGAGGCCGTCTCCGGCTCGGTCGCCGACAGCCGGCCCCACCGCAACCGCGCCTACCTGGCCGCCGACGACGCCGTGCTCACCTCGCTCCAGCCGTCCTTCGACGCGCTGATGGCGCAGGGCACGATGGCCGTCGAGCGGATCACCCTGACCAAGGAGATCAACCGGCGCAGCAGCGAGGACTACTTCCGCGCGCTGATCCAGAGCGCCTCCGACGTCATCCTCATCGTCGGCGACGACGAGATGATCCGGTACGCGAGCCCGTCCGCCCTGCCCGTCTTCGGCCGCACCGACCTGGTCGGCACCGAGTTGTCCCGGCTCATCGCCGGCACCGACCACGGCGACCTGCGCCTGCTGCTCGACGAGGTGCGGGCCGGCCGCGGGCCGCGGGACGGCGTCGACCTCACCGCGATCTCCGGCGACGACCTGCTGCTGCAGGTCGAGTGCACCTGCCGCGACCTGCGCGCGGACCCGGCCGTCGGCGGCCTCGTGGTCACCATCCGCGACGTCACCGAGCGCCGGCGCCTCGAGACCGACCTGGCCCACCAGGCGTTCCACGACACCCTGACCGGGCTCGCCAACCGGGCGCTGTTCCAGACCCGGCTCGAGCAGGCGGCCGTGGCCGCCGAGAACACCCTCAGCACCGTGGGCGTCCTGTTCGTCGACCTCGACGACTTCAAGGAGGTCAACGACTCGCTCGGGCACGCCGCCGGCGACCAGCTGCTGATCGCGGTCGGCCGGCGGATCACCGAGGTGGTCGGCCCGCTGAACACGGCCGCCCGCACCGGCGGCGACGAGTTCGCGGTGCTGATCGAGCACGTGACCGACATCGAGGAGATCGAGGGCATCGCGGCCCGCATCGTGGCGGCGCTCGGCGTGCCGATCGAGGTCTCCGACGGCAACGGCGGTCTGCACCTGGTCAGCGGCGCCGCCAGCGTCGGCGTCGCGACCAGCGCGGAGTCCGAGGGCATCACCGAGCTGCTGCGCCGCGCCGACGTGGCCATGTACGTGGCCAAGACCGACGGCAAGAGCACCTGGCGCGGCTACCAGGACGAGCTGCACGAGGCGATGATGCGCCGGCTCGAGATGCGCTCGGCGCTGATCGAGGCGGTGCCCGGCGACCAGATGCGGCTGCGCTACCAGCCCATTGTCGACCTGCCCACCGGCCTGGTCATCGGCATGGAGGCCCTGGTGCGCTGGCAGCACCCGGCCCGCGGCCTGCTCGGCCCGAACGAGTTCATCGAGCTCTCCGAGGAGAACGGCTCGGTGGTCGCGATCGGCGGGTGGGTGCTGCGGCAGGCGCTCGAGCAGTTCGCCGCCTGGCGGCGCCGGCCCGAGGGCAACCTGCTGCGGTACGTGTCGGTGAACGTCTCGGCCCGCCAGTTCCGTACGCCCGGTTTCGTCGACCAGGTGCGCGCGGTGCTCGTGGAGACCAGCTCGCGCCCGGAATGGCTGCTGCTGGAGATCACCGAGAGCCTCGTGCTGCACGACGCCGACCAGGTCTGGGCCGACCTCCGTGAGCTGCGCGCCATGGGTGTCCGGATCGCCATCGACGACTTCGGCACCGGCTACTCGTCGCTCAGCTACCTGAGCCAGATGCCGGTCGACGTTCTCAAGATCGATAAATCGTTCATCGACGACATCCTGGACAGCACGCAACAGATGGCGCTCGTCGAGACGATCGTGAGCCTCGCCCGCACGCTCGACCTCGCCGTCGTGGCCGAGGGCATCGAGCTCGACGGGCACCGCCAGGCGCTCGTGCAAATGGGCTGTCCTTTTGGCCAGGGATACCTCTTCTCCAGGCCGGTGACTGCCGATGAGATCGGCGACTGGCTGACCGCGACCTCCACCCGATGAATCCCCACCCCCTTGGAAGGAACCACATGTCCCTCGCTCCCATCCCCGGTGACGGCCTCGAGTTCGTGCAGCGCGAAGGCCGCTGGGCGGACCTCGAGCGGCTGCGGGCCGGCAACCCGATGTACGACGCCACGATCGAGGAGATCAAGGGCCGCCGGATCCGCGTGGGTGACCACTGGCTGGCCGACTTCGCGTCCTGCAACTACCTCGGCTTCGACCTCGAGCCCGAGATCATGGACGCGATCGCTCCCGAGGTGTCCCGCTGGGGCACCCACCCGAGCTGGTCGCGCCTGCTCGGCAACCCGTCGATCTACCCGCAGATCGAGGAGAAGCTGACCGCGCTGCTCGACGCGCCCGACACCCTCGTCCTGCCGACGATCACCCACATCCACATGTCGGTGCTGCCGATCCTGACCGGCAAGAACGGCTACATCTTCCTCGACTCGCAGGCCCACAAGACCATCTACGACGGCAGCATGGTCGCCCGCGGCCTCGGCGCCACCGTGCAGCGGTTCCGCGCCAACGACCACGAGCACCTGCGCGAGCTGCTCGCCGCCGCGCCGGCCGGCGTGCAGAAGATCATCGCCATGGACGGCGTGAACTCGATGACCGGCAACGCCCCCGACATCAAGGCGTTCGCGGCGGTCGCCCGCGAGTTCGGCGCCCTGGTCTACGTCGACGACGCGCACGGTTTCGGCGTCATCGGCGAGCGGGCCGCCAACGAGAAGTCGCCGTACGGCATCAAGGGCAACGCGATCGTCAAGTACTGCGGCGAGACGTACGACAACATCGTGCTCGTGGGCGGCTTCTCCAAGTCGTACTCGTCGCTGCTGGCCTTCCTGGCCCTGCCGACCTGGCTGAAGAACCACCTCAAGGTCTCGGCCGCGCCGTACCTGTACTCGGGCCCGGCCCCGACCGCGTCGCTGGCCACGGTCAACGCCGGCCTCGACCTCAACGAGAAGCGCGGCGACGACATCCGTGCCGACCTGTACCGCAAGAGCATGAAGGTGCTCGACCACGTCCGCGGCCTGGGCGTCTACACGCCGAACACCGGCACCACGCCGGTCATCGAGCTGCCGCTGGCCGAGGGCCAGGACATCGACGCCGTCGGCAAGCTGCTCTGGGACCGGGGCATCTACGTGACGCTGGCCGCGTACCCGCTGGTCCCGCGCGACCAGGTCGGCTTCCGGGCCCAGGTCACCGCGGCCAACACCGACGAGGAGATCGACGAGCTGAACGCCGCCATCACCGAGCTCCACAACGACGGCAAGCTCCGCACGTGCTGACCGTCGCCGGTCCGCTGGCGCCCCTGCGCCACAAACAGTTCCGGCTGCTGTGGACCGGCATGAGCGCTTCGCTGATCGGCGACGGGATGCTGCTGGTCGCTCTCGCCTGGTACGTGTACGACCGGTTCGGGGTGCCGAGCGCGATGTCCGCCGTGGGCGTCGCGCTCTCCCTCCCGCAGGTCGTCACGCTGCTGCTGGGCGGGGTGATCAGCGATCGCTTCGACCCACGCCGGGTCATGCTGGTCTCGGACGTGATCCGGGGACTGGTCATGGCCGGCGTGGCGGCGCTCGCGCTCACCGGGGCGATGACCTCGCTCTGGATGCTGCTCGGGCTGATCGTGGTGTACGGCGCGTCGGCCGGCTTCTTCGGACCGTCGTTCGACGCGCTGGTGCCGCAGGTGGTGCCGGAGGATGACCTGGTCGCGGCGAACGCGCTCGACCAGTTCGTCCGGCCGGCCTGCCTGCAGATCTTCGGGCCGATGCTGGGCGGCGCGGTCATCGCCCTGGTCGGGGCGCCTTGGGCGTTCGCCTTCGACGCCTTTACGTTCCTCGTTTCGGTGGTCTGCCTGCTGGCGATGCGCGCTTCGGTTGAATCGGACATATCCGATTCATCCTCGGAATCGCTTTGGCAGGAAATGCGGGAAGGTATCGGATATGTCCGGCGGCACATCTGGCTGTGGGGCACGTTCCTGTCGGCGACCTTCACCTATCTGCTGTTCATCGGCCCGACCGAGGTGCTGCTGCCGTACGTGGTGAAGACCGAGCTGAACGGCAGCGCCACCGCCCTGAGCCTGGTGCTCACCTCGGGCGGCCTCGGGGCGATCGTGGCGGCGCTGACGGTCGGCTGGATCGGCATCCCGCGGAAATTCATCAGCTACATGTACGGGACCTGGGCCGTCGCCACGCTGGCGGTGGCCGGTTACGGCGCCGCCACCCAGACGTGGCACCTGGCTCTCGCCTGCGTCGCGGTCAACGGGCTCGAGGCGGCCGGCACGATCGCCTGGGCCACGGCCAAGCAGCGGTTCGTCCCGGACGGGATGCTCGGCCGGGTGTCGAGCGTGGACTGGTTCGTCTCCACGGCGCTGCTGCCGCTCTCGTACGCGCTGGCGGCGCCCGTAGCCGCCTGGATCGGCGTCCGGGAGACGCTGCTCGGGGCCGGCCTGCTGGGCGCGGCGGTGACGTTCGGCTTCCTGTTCCTGCCCGGGATGCGGAAGCCGGAGAAGGACGCGCACTACGAGGCCCGGCACTCGTCCGACCGGCCGGCCCGGTTCGTCCTGGCCGAGCGGTTCGTGCTCGCCCAGCGTCCTTCCATGGAGAACCAGCGTCCTTCTATGGAGAACCAGCGTCCTTCTGTGGAGAACCAGCGTCCTTCTGTGGAGAACCAGCGTCCTTCTGTGGAGAACCAGCGTCCTTCCAAGGAGAAACAGCCCGCATGACCGAACCCCTCGACGCCGTCCGCGACCTCAGCGACGCGTTCGCGGCCCGCGACCTCGGCGCCGCCCTGGCCTGCTTCGCCGGCGGCGACGACATCGGCTACGCCGGGTCCGAGCGGGACGAGACGGCGACCGGCCGGGACGCGCTGGCGGCGCTGCTCGGCAAGGTCTTCCTGCGCGATGAGGCGTACGCCTGGACGGTGACCCGCTCGGTCGTGCACCGGTACGGCGCTCAGGCGTACGTCTTCGCCGAGGCCGACGGTCTCGTGCGCACCGACGCGGGCGAGACCGACACGTTCCCGTACCGGGTCTCCGGGATGGTGGAGCTGGCCGGCGAGCGCTGGCGGTGGCGGCACTGCCTTGGTGGCGAGCCCACGGTTGACTGATGGCGTGCACTCAGATGATCGAGAACTCGCCATCGCCGCGGCCTCGGCCGGGGCCGCCGTCGTGCGGGCCGCGTTCGGCGGCCCGCTGACCCGCTTCGACAAGGGGGCCGGCGACTTCGCCACCGCCGCCGACCTGGACGCCGAGAAGGCGATCCTGGCGGTGCTGGGCGAGGCCCGGCCCCTCGACGCGTTCGTGGGGGAGGAGAGCGGCGCGACCGGCGCGGGCGCGGCCGACCGGCGCTGGCTGGTCGACCCGCTCTGCGGCACGCTGAACTTCGCGGCCGGCACGATGGCGGTGGCGGTGAACGTGGCGCTGCGCGTCGGCGGCCGCCCGTCCGTGGCCGCCGTCGCCGACCCGTTCACCGGCGAGGTCTTCTGGACCGGCGGCGACCGGGCTTTCGTGCGTCACGACGGCGCCGACCTCCCGCTCGCGCCGTCGTCCGCCACGGCGCTGGTCGACATCAACCTCGACCCGCCCTATCCGATCGACCGGGCGCACGCGCTGCTGACCGCGCCCGGGTTCGCCGCCCGCTTCCGGCCCCGGGTGCTCTCCACCACGCTGGCGTTGACCTGGGTGGCGGCGGGCCGGCGGGCCGCCTACGTCACCGGCGGCGACCTGCGCGACAGCGTGCACTTCGCGGCCGGGATCGCGCTGTGCGAGGCGGCCGGCTGCGTGGTGACCGCCCTCGACGGCTCGCCGCTGCACTCCGGGCCCGGCCTGCTGGCGGCGGCCGACGCTCCGACGCACGCGGCGCTCCTCACGCTCGTCGCGCTGGTTCGCGAACTACCTCGATCTCGTCATTGAGCGTGATGTGCTGGAGCTGAGCCGAGTACGCCAACGAGAGATGCTCCCCCGGCTCCTCCGCGTTCTCGCCGCCCGATCGGGTCAGGTGTCGAACATCGCCGGCGCGGCCTCAGCGGGTGCCGGCCTGGGGAACGACACTGGGCTCCCGGGTCGCCCGCCAGCCGAAGGTGCATCTGGTTGACGCGGGCGTCATGGCGTGGCTTCTCGGCCTTACGCCGGAAAGGATCGCGCACGTCCGAGGCTCACGAGGTCGATCTGATTCTGGAGCGCGACGACGGGATGGTCTTTGCGTTTGAGATCAAGGCCGGCAACCGCCTCGCGATGGCCGCGGTGTTGTACACCGGCACACTGACGTTCCGCTTCGACGACGGCACGCTGGTGCTTCCGTTGGATGCACTTTGGTCGGCGTCACCAAGGGCGTCGGAAAGAAAATGAGTGCGGTCGACGTGAGCAGCAATTGACCACGATCTGACCTGGAAGGTGAGCACCCGCACGGCCGACCCTGGGCACCTCACCGGATCACCGCCCGGAGGCGCCCCATGGTTCGATCGTCGCCGCTCCTTGCCTGGGGCGTCAGCCTGGCGGCCACCGCGGCGTCCACCTATGCGTTGGACGCCTTGGCGGCGGCCGCCGGCGCCGGGCTGGTCGCCACCGGGTTGCTGGCCGAACTCGGCCATCGGTCGGTCGTGGCGTTTCTCCTCGCGAGTTACACGGTCTGGGTGCTCGGGCTGCGCGTCAACCTGAGGGCGAACGGAGCTCTGCTGGCGGCGACGGGGACGAGCACCAACGTGCTGTCCAAGCTGGCGTACGACGTCACCCGGCGCCGGGTCGGCGGTGAGCGCGCCGCCCGGGTGGCCGCGGCCGTGGCCTACACCGGCACCGAGGTCGCCAAGGAGGTGCCGTACTACACGGCCGCGTTCGGGGCCGCCGTGGCGACCGATTCGATCACCACCGACGAGGCGCTCGTCTTCCTCGGCGGCGCCAACCTCGGCGCCGCGTTCTATGAAGTCGCGCTTGCCCGGCTCACCCGGACCGTCCTCGGCCGGCGTCGCGGGCACGCGTCGTTCGACACCGACTGGGTGCCGGCCGAGTACCTCGCCGGCTACTACCGCACCGTCGAGCCGGACGAGGTCGCCACGATCGCGTTTCTCGTCGACGCGATGCGCCACGCCGAACGCGATCGGCCGATCCTGTTCTTCGGGACCGGTCCCACCCTCCACCACGTGTTCGCGTGCGCCGAGACGGCGTCCGAGATCCATCTGGGCGACTATCTGCCCGGGAACCTGGCCGAGATCCGGCGGTGGATCGACCGTGCGCCGGGCGCCCACGACTGGCGGCCGTTCGTCCGCTACACCCTGCAATGCGAGGGCAACACCTGTCCGACCGACGACGAAGTGACCGCGCGGGAAGACCTGACCAGAGCAAAGATCACCACGCTCGTACGGGTGGACGCCCGTCACCCTCGTCCGCTGGCCCGAAGCTACGCGACCGTCATCAGTGCCTACTGCGCGGACTCGGCGACCGGCGACCGCGCCACGTGGCACCTGTTCATGCGCCACATCACCGGCCTGGTCCAGCCCGGCGGCCTCTTCCTCACCGCGGCGCTGCGCCGGTGCCGCGGCTACACGGTCGGCGGCATGACCTTCCCCGGCGCCGACATCGACGAACGCGACCTCCGAGCGGCCCTACGCCCCGACTTCGAACCCCTGCGCGAGGGAATCGAGGTCATCCCGACGGCCCAGCGAGGTTCCCACGGCTACGCCGCGATCCTGCTCTGCCGGGCACGCCGCGCCCACCCGGCGCCGCCGTCCGGAGCCGGCCGGCGATGCGGGTGGGCCGCCGTCAGGGGACGGGCCCGGCCTCGGTGAGCGCGAACGCGTCGGCGAGCGGCCCGTCGGCGCGGCGCAGGGCCGCGATGGCGCGGCTCGCCCGGCTCTTCACGGTGCCGGCCGAGCAGCCGAGCTGGGCGGCGATCTCCTGCTCGGTGAGGCCGGCCCAGTAACGCAGGACCAGCACGACACGCTGGGCGGCCGGCAACTCGCGCAGGGCGGCGAGCACGACCTGGGCGGTCTCTTTCTGGTCGTACGCGTCGCCGGCCGCGGGCCGGTCGGGGAGCGCCTCGGCCGGAATCTCCCGCCGCCACAGCCGCCGGCCGGCCCGCCACGCGGCGCGGGCCATGACCTGCCGGGTGTACGCCTCCGGGTCGCCCTGCTCGTGCAGCCGGCGCCACGCCCGGTACGTCTTGACCAGCGCCTCCTGGGTCAGGTCCTCGCCCTTGCCGCGGTCGCCGGTCAGCAGCGTGCCGTAGCGGACCAGCGCCGGGTAGCGGTCCGTCACGAAGCCGGCGAACCCCGCGGCCGTCACCGGGCGATCCCGAGCAGGGTCTTGAGCTGGGCCACGGTCGCGTCGCTCACGCGTACGCGCCCGCCGGACGAGGAAACCGCCTCCTGGCACCCGCCGCCCAGCGTGATGACCACCTGGGCCGGGTCGTCCGACTGCAGGGTGAGCGCCGCCCGGGGCTGGCCGGCGTGCGCGCACGCGGCCGAGTCGTCCACGACGTCCGACTGCGCCCGCAGCAACGCGATCACCGCCGCGATCGTCGCCGGATTCTCCGACCACGCGGCCCCGGTCTTGCGGTTCACGCCCTTCGCGTCCGGCGTGGTCAGCGAGACCGCGTCGGCCGAGTCGGGCAGGGCCAGGACGCCCGCCTCGGTCGGCGTGGTGACGATCGAGTTGAGGATCTTCCGCTCGGCGGGGCCGTTCTCGCGCAGCTGCAGCATCACCATCGACCACGGCAGCACGACCACGTTCCAGAAGCTGAAGTCGGGCGACCGGTCCGGCGCGAGGTCCGCGGCCTCGAGGCTCTCCGACAGCCAGGCCGGCTCGCCGCCGCGCAGCGTCACCGCGGTCGGCGGGGTCGCGATGTTGCGCTCGGCCTGCAGTTCCGCGCCGGCGAGGAGCGGCCCGCCGGGGGTGATGTCCGTGCTCCCGTAGACCTCGACCGGCGCGTACTGGCAGCCCCGGTTGCCGGTGACGACGATCAGGATGGTCTTGGTGAGGTCGCCGCAGGGCCGGGCCGGGTCGTTCTTCAGCACCGTCCAGCCGTCCGGGATGGGCAGCCGCATCGCGCCCGCCACCACGTTGTGGCCGACCACCCGCGGCACCGGCGGACCGCCGAGCGGGCTCGTGCCGGCCGGCGGTGGGACGGGCGCCGCGGTCAGCTGCCGGCCGGCCGCCAGCCCGCCCCCGATCAGCGCCACCACCAGCGCCCCGGCCACCATCGCCCGCCGGCGCGCCGCCCGGCCGCGCCGGACCACCGCCCCGACCGGGTCGCGGTCGCCCGGCTCGACGCCGGCCACCGCCCCGTCGAGCAACTCCCTGATCCGTTCCGTCACCGCGTCCTCCCCGTCGTCTCCCGTCCACCCTTGAAAGACATCGGCGCCACAAAGGGTTCCACGGGGCTCAGGCGAATCACAGGGACGGCCCTCGATCATGTCGGCCATGCGCGCGGTGATCTTCGAGTCCTACGGCCCGCCCGAGGTGCTCGTCCCGGTCGATCTGCCCCGGCCGGTGCCGCGGGGCGATGAGGTGCTGGTGCGGGTGCACGCGACGACCGTGACGCCGGCCGAGTGCGGGGTGCGGCGCGGGGAGCCGCGCTGGGGGCGGGTGCTGATCGGCATGCGGCGACCCCGCCGGGGCGTACGCGTGCTGGGCAGGGAATTTGCCGGCGAGATCGAGGGGACCGGCCCCGGGGCGCGCACCCTCCGGAAAGGCGACCGGGTCTTCGGGCTCACCGGCTTCGGCGCCAACGCCGAGTTCACGGGCCTGTCGGAACGCGCCTGCCTGACGACGATGCCGGCCAATGTGACGTACGCGCAGGCGGCCGCCGCGGTCGGTGGCTTCACCACGGCCTGGCACTTCCTGCGGGAGCGGGGCCGGGTGCAGGCCGGGCAGAAGGTGCTGGTCATCGGGGCGTCGGGGAGCATCGGCACGTACGCGGTGCAGCTCGCCGCCCATCTCGGCGCCACCGTCCACGCGGTGTGCGGCGAGCGCGACGCCCGCCTGGTCGAGGAGCTGGGCGCCGCCCGCGTCTTCGAGAACGCGCTCGCGGCGGCCGGCGAGCGGTACGACGTCGTGCTCGACATCGGGCGCGCCGGGTCGCGGCGCCTGCTCGCGCGCACCGGCCGCTACCTGTCGACGACCGCCGTCCGCACCGCGATCACCGGCCCGCGGGCGCGCCGGCACGAGGCCCTGGCGGCGCTGCGAAGCCTGCTGGAACAGGGTCGCCTGCGGGTGGTGATCGACCGTTCCTACCCGATGTCCGAGATCGTCGAGGCCCATCGCCACGTCGACGGCGGCCGCAGGGTCGGCAACGTGGTGATCCGGGTGATCTAGGCCCCGGCGAAGAAGCGGCGGGCGGGGGTGCTCGCGAGCATCGCTATGGCCGGTACGGCGAGCCCGAGCACGGCCGCGGACGCCGTCGCCGTCACGGCCCACGACAGCGCGAGCCATACGACCGAACTGCCGTAGGTGAATCCGCCGAACGAGGACTCGTAGGTCGTGCCCACGCCGAGCACGCTCGCCACCTGCACGGTCATCAGCAGCACCAGGCCGGCCAGGCTCAGCCGGTGCGCGATCCGGCTACCGCGCCGCAGGCCGGCGGCGGTGACGGCCAGCCCGGCGGCGAAGGCGAAAAGTAGCCCGGAGGAGAGCGGGTTTCCGGGCAGCACCCGGTATTGCAGGGTGTCGGCCAGGGCGACGGCGGCGACGAGGGCAAGCAGCGCCGCGACGCCGGTCTGAAGCCAGAAGGCGACGGTTACGACGCGTGGGCGCCCACCAAAGCCGGATTTTTCCGGAAACATCTGGGCAGGGTAGCGGCGGGCCGGGCGCGGCGGAACGGCCGACCGGACGGCTTGGGCCGCCCCACCCGGCCTCGCCGCACCACTGCCTACCCGGGGTAGCCGGCCGCGGACATGCGCTCGGCCAGCAGGCGCAGGCCCGAGCGCAGGCGTGACTTCGCGGTGCCCTCGGGGACGCCCAGCTCGGCGGCCACCTGGCGGTAGGACAACCCGTAGTAGTAGGCCAGCGCGATCGGGTCGCGGTACAGAACGGGCAGATCGCGTACGCATTCGCGCACCGCCTTGGCCTGAGCGGCCCCGACCACATCGTCCTCGACACCGCCCTCGACCGGAGCCTGGCCGGCCAGCCGGGTCAGGTGGGTGCGCTGGGCCGACTGGCGGCGCAGCAGGTCGATCGCCCGGCGGCGGGTCAGCATGCAGAGCCAGGCCCGCAGCGAGCCGCTCTGCGGGTCGAACCGGCCGGGATGCCGCCACAGCTCGACGAACGCCTCCTGCACCGCGTCCTCGGCCCAGCACTGGTCCCCGGTGATCCGCAGGGCCAGGGCGTACGCCGACGGCGCGTGCCGGTCGTACGCCTCGGCCAGCGCGTTCTCGTCGGCGGCGGTCAGCATGGCGTGCAGCCGTGCGTCGTCGGGCTGGGATCGCACGTCACTCACACCCCAGCGTTCCGGCGACGGTGAGCAGGAGCAGGGCGGTCGCGCGGTCGCCGCTGATCGTGGCGACCGTGGGCTCGACCGGGATGCGCCCGGCCATCAGGCGGCCGAACCGCTCGGCCGGCATGGTCACCGCGGCGGCCGGCGGGCCGGTGGCGGGACCGCGGGCGGAGAGGGCCGCGACGTGGTCGAGGCCGCCGGGGCCGGTCAGCGCGAGCCGCACCGAGCAGCCGGGCCGGCCACGCCCGGCCGCGTCGATCGCGCCGGGCAGCAGGGCCAGGCCGAACCCGAGGATCCGGGCCAGGTGGCCGGGCGGGGGCGGCGCGAGCGGCAGGGCGACGGCGGCCCGGATGTCGTCGTGGTGGATCCAGGTCTCGAAGGCCCGCTGGGTGAGCGCCTCGCGCAGCGGCCGGCGCATCGGGACCTTGCCGGCCAGCCGCACCGGCCGGTCGAGGTCGCCGGTCACCGTGAGCAGCCGCTCGGACTGGTCGCGCCACGACGGCGCGGTCGGCAGGCCGAGGTCGGCGAGCACCAGCCCGTCGTTGCCGGCGAGGTGCCGGATGAGCTCCCGGACCGTGCGCCCGTCGGCCGTGCGGGCCTGCCACTGCGACGGCAGCAGCGAGTCGAGCAGGTCGGCGAGGGCGGCGGCCTGTGACGCGTACGGGGAGGAAGGCCTTTGATCGAGCGCCTTGGTGAGAACGCGGGAGCGCAGTCCGGGCGGCGGCGGCTCGGCATGCGTGGACGCGAGCCAGCCGGCCACCTCGCGCGCCCGGCCGACGATCGCCGCGCACCGCTCGCACTCGGAGACGTGCGTGGTCACCGAGGGCGAGGGGAGATCACCGAAGGCGTACGCCTCCAGATCGTCCGGGTGCATAGGCCCACCCCCTTTCCCGGGTCCCAAGGATCGACGACCGTGCACGGTTTGCGCCAGCTCGAGACGGAACCGCGACAGCGCCCATCCGTTGACGGCCGGCGTGCGAACACCGGACATGCGCGTGGAGAGAGCCCCGTTGCGGTGGGCGTTCGTGAACAACGACCCCACACTCGCCCCTGACCTGCTGCACGAATACGTCGACGGGTGGCGGCGGCACGACGTCGACGCCGTGCTGGCCACGCTCGCCCTGGAGTGCGTGGTCGTCGATTCGCGCGGCACGGTCCACCGCGGGGTCGAGCGGGTCGAGCGGTGGCTGCGGCAGTGGTTCGCGCACGGCGAGGTGCACGAGTGGCAGATCACCAACAGTGCCGCCGCCGGCGACCTGCTCGTGGCCGAGTGGGAGCTCACCCGCAGCTGGCGCGGCGAGCGGTCCCTGCTGGCCGGCGCCACGATCGCCCGGCCCGCGGACGGGCGGATCGCCTACCTGCGCGAATACACCACCTGGCCCTAGACCTCCGGCATCCGGCGGCGGATGCCGTCGACCACCAGGCCGAGGCCGAAGTCGAAGAGCCGGTCGGCGTCGCCGGACGGGCCGTCGCGCTGTTCCTCGAGGATGTGGCCGAGGATGAAGTGCGCGAGCGCGAGCACCGACCACGCCGCCTGCTCGGCCGGCATCCCGTCGTCGACCAGGATCTCGGTGCCGGCCCGGATCGTGCCGGGCTCGGTCACCAGCGTGCCGGCCAGCAGCCGGCCGCCGTCGCGCGTTGCCAGCAGCGCCCGCCGCAGGCCGTGCGCGAGCGTGACCAGGCGCTGGTCCCACGGACCGGCCGGGGGCGCGCCGACGCCGGCGAGCAGGTCCTCGGCGACGGCCGCGAGCAGCGCGTCGCGGTCGGGGAAGTGCCGGTGGACCTCGGCCGCCGGCACCGTCAGGAGGGTCGCGAGCTCCTCGGCGCCGAGCCCGTCCAGACCCTCGGCGTCGATCAACTCGCGGGCGCCCCGCAGGACCTCGGCGCGACGAAGCTGCACGGCGCGATTTTTCCACACCGGTCCCGGGATTTGACCGCCACTCGGCGGCCGTGACAGCTTGATCAATATGAAGACGTTCGCGGAGGCCACGGCCGTGCGGCCGGTGGACGGCGCCTTCCGGGCCGACCTCGACGCGCAGTGGGCGGTCGGCGACAAGCTGCACGGCGGCTACCTGATGGCGGTGCTCGCCCGCGCGGTGACGGCCGCCGCGAGCCACCCGCACACGGTCGCGGTCAGCACCTCGTTCCTGCTCCCGCCCGCGCCCGGCCCGGCCGAGGTCACCGTCACGCCGCTGCGCGAGGGCCGGTCGACCGGCCAGTTCCGGGCCACGCTCGCCCAGGACGGGAAGGTCTGCGCCGAGGCGCTGGTCACCCAGGGCGTGCTCGACGACGCCGTGCCGTACTGGTCGGCCGCGCCGCCGCCGGAGCTGCCGCCCGAGGACGACTGCTTCCTGCTGCCGGCCGACGCGCCGGGCGCCGCGTTCCGGGTCCACCTGCTCGACGTCGTGGAGCACCGCCTCGACCCGGCCTCGCTCGGGTTCGCCGTCGGGCAGCCGTCGCCGAAGGGCCGGGTCGGCGCCTATCTGCGGCTCGCCGACGGGGCCGACTGGGATCCGCTGAGCATGCTGGTGGCCATGGACCTGGCCCCACCGATCTCGCTGACCCTCGGCGTGACCGGGTGGGCGCCGACGATCACCTTCACCGCCTACAACCGCCGGCTGCCGGCCGCCGGCCCGCTCCGGATCCTGATGAGCGCGGCCGAGATCACCTCGGGCCGGATGGACGAGACGGCGCTGGCCTGGGACGCCAAGGGCAACCTGGTGGCGCAGGCCAGTCAGCTGGCCGCGATCCGGGTGCCCGGGGGCCGTGCCTAGGCGACCGCGGCGACCTCGCCGGCCGGCTCGGGCTCGGCGTTCCACTCCGGGGACATCTCGATCATGCGGCTGATCTCGGCGGCGCCGACCGGGCGGGTGAACAGGTAGCCCTGGGCGGCGTCGCAGCCGAGCTCGCGCAGCTTCTCCAGGGTCGGCTCGTCCTCGACGCCCTCGGCGATGGCCCGCAGCCGCAGCGCGTGGGCCAGGGCGATCATGGCGTTGACCACGCCCTCGCGGGCCGGGTCCTCGGTGATGCCGGAGACGAAGCTGCGGTCGATCTTGAGGGCGTCCCAGTGCCGGTCGGCGAGGCGGGAGACGGACGAGTAGCCGGTGCCGAAGTCGTCGACGGCCACGGCCACGCCGTGCCGGCGCAGGTCGGCCAGCGTGCCCGTCATGATCGCGTCGTCGACCAGCGCGGTCTCGGTGACCTCGAGGATCAGGGCCGAGGCCGGCGCGTCGTGCGCCTCCAGGGCGGCCAGCACGATCGGGACCAGGCGCTGGTCGCTGAGCTGGCGCGGCGACACGTTCACGGCCACCGGCGGGCGCCAGCCGAACTCGTCCAGCCACGCGTCCTGCGCGGCCAGCACCTGGTCGAGCACCTGCTCGAAGAGCTGCCCGATGATGCCGTGCGTCTCGGCGTGCGGCACGAACTCGTCCGGCGACAGCAGGCCGCGCTCGGGGTGCTGCCAGCGGACCAGGGCCTCCAGCGCGTACAGCCGGCCGGTGACGATGTCGATCTCGGGGTGGTAGACGCACAGCAGCTCGCCGTTGGCGAGGGCGTGCCGCAGCTCGGTGTCCAGCCGCAGGCGGGCGCTGGCCTCCACCGCGTACGCGTCGTCGAAGCGCTCGGCCCGGCCGCGGCCGCCGCTCTTGGCCCGGTACATCGCGGCGTCCGCGTCGCGGAGCAGCTCGGCCGGGTCGGCCTGGTAGTCGTCGGTGGTGCGCACGCCGACCGAGACCGACGGGTAGAGCTCGGTGCCGTTGATGACGATCGGCTCGGTGAACGTGGTGACCAGCCGCTCGGCGACGACGTCGGTGTCGGCGTCGGTGGCGCCGGGCATGAGGATCACGAACTCGTCGCCGCCGAGGCGGGCCACGATGTCGCGGTCGTCGCGCACCGAGGCGACGATGCGCTCGGCGATCGTGACCAGCATGCGGTCGCCGGCCTCGTGGCCGAGGCTGTCGTTGACGTCCTTGAAGCGGTCGAGATCGCAGAAGAGCAGGGCGACCTTGCTGCTGCCGTCGGCCGGCAGCTCGGCCAGCGCGAAGGTCAGCCGGCGCAGCAGCTCGGTACGGTTGGGCAGGCCGGTCAGGGCGTCCTGGGTGGCGCGCCGGCCCATGTCACGCAGCGGGCGGCGGATGCGGATGGCGGCCAGCGTGGCCGAGACCAGCACGGCGATGGCCACGAGCCGGGTCGGGCCGTGCGAGCTGACTACCGCGTACCCGTCGAGCGCCAGCACCCCGGCGATGACGACCAGGTAGCGGCGCACGCTCAGGATGTTCGTCGAGACGTGCAGCGGCACGTTGAGCTGCTGCATCTGCGGGTGCAGCGCGGCCGCGCCGAGCAGCAGCGGGAACAGCATCCAGCTGAAGTCCAGCCAGCCGCCGCCGGTGTAGGTGCCGTTGAGGCTGGCGGTCGCGTAGTAGGCGTCCGGGACGAACCAGGCCACCATGCCGGCCACCAGGAGCCGGGCCGGGATCTTGCGCATCTCCATGCTGAGGCCGGCCCGCAGCGCGCCGAACAGCACGATCAGCGTGCCGACCGGGGTGCCGACCGCGACCAGCACCGCCAGGCCGTTGCCGCCGTCGTTCAGGGTCGGGCTGATGATGTGGATCCAGTACTGCAGGGCCAGCGGGACGGTCAGGACGCCGGCCTCGAGCATGCTGTCCCGGCCGGCGTGGTGGCTGAGCCGGACCACGCCGGCGGCGGCCAGCAGGTGGGCGGCGATGTAGAGGACGTCGGCGACCGACGGAAACGGCGGTTCGGTACGGAACAGGTCGTAGCCCGCGAAGATGATGTCGCCCAGCGCCGACAGCGTCAGGGCCGCCGCCAGCATGGTCCAGGCCGAGCGGTTGCGCGGGCGGTTCCGGTAGAGGCCGATGATCGCGGCGATGGCGCCGCTGGTGTTCACCGCCGGGAAGATCCAGTTGGTGATCTGGTTCTGCGGCAGCACGGTGTAGGCCGTGGCGGCGATCGTGCCGGCGAGCAGAAACCACAGCCAGGCCAGGCCACGAAGCGGTCTGGGGCCGTGGCCTCCAGGTGATTCGGGCATGGAGGCTCCAAGGAAAGGGATCGCCCAGCCGGCGGGGCCGCCGGAGGGGGACTCCGTTGTGATCGGCGGTGGCCGCCGCGACCTGAACGATTCCCGTTGCCCGAAAGTCTTAAGTTTCTTTACAGTCGTGAAGACATTTGGTTTCGTCTATCCATGACGAAACGAGGCGTGTTCGCGGCCGTGGCCGCGGCGCTGATCGCCGCCGCCGCGGCGATCCTGCCGATGACCGCGTCCGACGCGGCCACGGCCTGTGTGACTCCCTACAACAGCTCGGCGGTGTACACCGGCGGCATGACCGCCTCCTACAACGGCCACAACTGGACCGCCAAATGGTGGACGCAGGGCGAGGCGCCGAGCACCGGCGGCTCGGGCGTCTGGCAGGACGGCGGCTCGTGCGGCGACGGCGGCGGGGGCGGTGGGGGCGGGACCACCTGCAACTACCCGAACTGGGTCGCCGGGCAGTATTACGCGGTCGGGGCGATCGTCCGGTACACCAACGGTCAGTACTACCAGGCGACGCACGAGAATCCCGGCTACGACCCGACGATCAGCACCTGGTTCTGGTCGCCGTACTCCTGCACCGGCGGCGGCGGCGGGGGCGGCGGAAACTCGGGGTTTGTCGTCAGTGAGGGCGTTTTCAACCAGATGTTCCCGGGGCGGAACTCCTTCTACACGTACGCCGGGCTCACCGACGCGATGAAGAAATATCCCGCCTTCGCCACCTCCGGCAGCGACACCGTGAAGAAGCAGGAGGCCGCCGCCTTCCTCGCCAACGTGAGCCACGAGACCGGCGGGCTGGTCTACATCGACGAGATCAACACGGCCAACTGGCCGCACTACTGCGACTACTCCCAGCCGTACGGGTGCCCGGCCGGCCAGTCCGCGTACCACGGCCGTGGGCCGATCCAGCTGAGCTGGAACTTCAACTACTACGCGGCCGGCAACGCGCTCGGGGTCGACCTGCTCGACAACCCGGGCCTGGTCGGCACCAACGCGTCGATCTCCTGGCAGACCGGCCTCTGGTACTGGATGACCGGCACCGGGAACGCCGGGACGACCTCGCACAACGCGATGGTCAACGGCCAGGGCTTCGGCACCACGATCCGGGCCATCAACAGCATCGAGTGCAACGGCGGCAACCCGGCCCAGGTGCAGAGCCGGGTCGACCTCTACACCCGGTTCGCCGGCCTGCTCGGCGTGGCCACGGGCGGCAACCTCGGTTGCTGACGTGACATCATCGCGCCGTGGACGCATTGACCGATGAGGCCGCGGCGTTTCTCGACGGGGTGCGCGGGCTGGCGCCGGCCGACTGGGACCGGCCCACCCGTTGCACCCCCTGGGATGTGCGGGAACTGGTCGCTCACGTGGTGACGGCGCTGGACCGCGTACGGGAAAATCTCGCCCGGCCGGCTCCGGACGGCCCGGACACGACCGCGGTGAGCTACTACCGCCCCGATGACCGATTCAGCCCGGCCACCAACGCCGACCGCATCCGCACCGCGCAGGCCCGGCCCGTCACGCCCGGCGAGGTGGCCGCCTCCGTCGCCGAGCTGCTCGCCGCGGTCGAGCGCGAGCCGGCCGGCCGCCTGATCCGCACCCGCCACGGCGACGCGATGCCGCTCTCCGAGTTTCTGATCACCCGCGTGGTCGAGCTGGCCCTGCACGGCCTCGACGTCGCCGACGCGGCCGGCCGGCCGCCGTGGCTCACCCCCGCGGCCGCGGAATGCCTGTTCGCCCTGCTTTTCGCCACTCCGAGCGCGGTGGCCGAGCTCGGCTGGGACGAGGTGACCGTGCTGCGCAAGGCGACCGGGCGCGCCGCCGTCACCCCGGCCGAGGCGGCGGCCATGACCCGGGCCGGCCGGCGGGAGCTCGCCTTCGGGTGACGCCGCGCCCCGGCTCAGAAGGCCGGCTCGCCGCGATCGACCGCACCGAGCCAGTTCTGCGCCTCGGCGAGCCGGCCGACCCGCCAGGACACGGCGGCGGGCTCCCCGGCGTCGGCGCGCGCGTCGAGCTCCGCCACCCGTCCCGCCCGGGCCAGGACGGCGACCAGCTCGTCGCTTGCCCCGCGGCCGGGGATCTCGGCGTCACGCACCAGGGCGACCGCCTCGTCCATCCGTCCCTGGTCGGCCAGCGCGTCGGCGACGGCCGGCCGGAGCTCCGAACAGCTCGTCCCGGTGAACGGGTGGGCCACGACCAGGGCCTCGTAGCGGATCGCGCGCCGGCCCGTCCACCGGGCTACGGCCGAGGCTCGGAGCCGGTACCCTCCGGGTGGCGGCCCAGCGTGCCGCCGAGATAGAACGGCACGTCCGCCAGCGAGCGGCCCATCGAGCGGCGGATCGCGTTCAGCAGCGCCAGGTGGGCGGCCGCGGCCGGTCGCGACGCCTCGGTCAGGGCCTCCTCGTCGAGCGGGTTCGTGACCATGTCGTGGGCGCCGTGCGCGGTCAGGAAGACGGCGACCCCCCGGCCGAAGTCGTCGATCGCGCGCGCCACCGGCAGCGGGGCGACCAGGCTCGCCGACGTGAGCGCGACGCTCCAGGCGGCCCAGTCGGCGTCGGCCGCCACCCGATCGAGGTGGGCCCGGCGCAGCGTCATCATGAACCGCGAGTACTGCGCGAACAGCTCCTGATAGGCCAGCAGCTGCTTGTCCCGCAGCCAGTGCCGCTCCTGCGCCCGCCGCGAGACGAGGCCGCCGACGACCACACCGAGCGTCGCCGAGAGCGCACCACCGAAGGTCGTCACCAGAACCGGCGTCACATCCACGACCCGGAAGTCTCGCACCCGGCCGCAACGCTCCGATCGGCCGGCCGTGGCGGGATGCCGCCGGGAGACGGTAAACCTTGGTGGTGACTGACGTGCGCATCGTGCATCTGAGTGGGCCGGTCTTCCGGGACCTCGCCGTGGGCGACCCCTCGTCGAGCCCGGTTCCGCTCTCGCCGTACCTGGTGGGGCCGGAGTGCCAGGGCGTGTGGCGGCGCCGGAGCGAGCAATGCGCCCGGGAGCCGGAGGTCGCCGCCTGGGTGACCGGCATCATCTGGGACGAGGCGGCGGGGGTGGCGGTCGGGCGCGCCGGGTTCCACGCGCCGCCGGACGAGGCGGGGCTGGTCGAGATCGGCTATGCCGTGGACCCGGCCCATCGCCGCCGGGGCTACGCGCGGGCCGCGCTCGAGTCGTTGCTGGCGCGGGCGGAGGCGGATCCCCGGGTGCGGCGGGTGCGGGTCAGCATCCGGCCCGACAACGTGGCCTCGTACGGTTTGGCCATGCGGTACGGGTTCACGAAGGTGGGCGAGCAGTGGGACGACGAGGATGGGTTGGAGTACGTCTATGAGATCGCCAGCGATGTCCCGTCTCCTGGCGCTGGCGGCGGCCGCGATCGCGCTGGTGATGCTGATCGTCTACCTCGGACTGATCCACCGGCAGGGTGACGAGCCGGCGGTGTGGTTCCTGGCCGGGCTGGTGGTGGCCGCGCTGCTGGCCGGGTACGGCGCCGTTCGCCCGCGCCGGCCGGCCCTGACCGCGTCGGGCGTGCTGCTGGTCGGGCTCGGGCTGGCCGGGATCCTCACGATCGGGCTGCCGATCGTGGCGGCCGGCGGGCTGGCCCTGACCGCCTCCTACGTGAACAGGTAGCGGTGGTCGCGGGCCCAGCGACGCTTGGCGTCCATCGCGTCGAGGGCGCCGCTCTGCTGCCAGGCGGCCTGCGGCTGACGCCCCTCGGCGGCCAGGGCCGGGGTGCGCCGCGCGACGCTGTCCTGCTGGGCGAAGACCTCGTCGACGAGTCCGTCCGTGGCGGTCAGGCCGTAGGCGGCGGCGAACAGCTCGATGCGGCGCCGGCGGTCGGCCGGCGCCGGGTCGTCGACGACCTTCGACCAGCCCGCCGGCCCCGACTCGCCGGCGAGGTAGGTGAGCACCTCCCGGCCTTCCTCGTCGATGCCGAGCAGGCGCGGAGCGTACGGGAAACCGATCGTCTCCAAATGCCGCAGCAGCTCGTGAACCGACGCCGACCACGGGTGCGTCGGACGCCGGACGGTGTCGCCGATGCGAACCACCCGGCGGTGCGGATCGTCCTGGAGGACCTCGGTCATCCGAGGCAGCGTGCCAGGCGGCGGACGGCCTCGTCCATCCGGTCCGGCGGGGCGACGGCGTAGGTGAGGCGGAGGTACGGCGCCGGGGGCTCGGCCGGGAACCACGGGCGGCCGGGGAAGACGACCACGCCCTCGGCCGCGGCCGCCGTGGCCAGCGCGACGTCGTCGGTGGCCGGGGGCAGCGGCGTCCACAGGTGCAGGCCGCCGCGGGGGACGACCGGCGGGACCAGCGGCGGCAGGTGGCGGTGCAGGGCGGTCAGCAGTGCCTCGCGACGCTCGCGCAACGCCGTGCGCAGCGTGCGCAGGTGGCGGGCCCAGCCGGGGGCGGTGACCAGTTCGAGGGTGGCCTGCTGGAGCGGGCCGGCTACGAAGAAGTCGTCGAGCAGGCGGGCCGCGCGCAGGCGTTCCCGGGCCGGGCCGCGGGCGCCGATCGCGGCCACGCGCAGGCCGGGCGCCGCCGACTTGGTGAGCGAGCGCAGGTAGATGACGTGGCCGTCGGGGTCGTCGGCGGCGAGCGGGGGAGGGGCGTCACCGTCGATCGTGAGGTCCCGGGCGTAGTCGTCCTCGATCAGGAAGGCGCCGGCCGCGCGGACGGCCGCGGCGACCGCGGCCCGGCGGTGGGCCGCGAGCGTCGCGCCGGCCGGGTTGGAATGCAGCGGCTGGCAATAGAACAACCGGGCGCCCGTACGCGCGAAGGCCGCCGCCAGCTGATCGGGCAACACACCGCCCGCGTCGGCCGGCACCGGCGCCACCCGCAGCCCGGCCGCGCGCGCCGAGGCGAGCGCGCCCAGGTAGGTCGGCGACTCGACGAGCAGCGTGTCGCCGGGCGCCGCCAGCGAGCGCAGCGCCGAGGAGAGCGCGGCCTGGCCGCCCGGGCAGATCACCATGTCGTCGGCGTGCAGGCCGACCTCGCGGGCGAACCAGGCGCGCAGGTCGGCCCGCCCCTCGACCGGCCCGCGCTGCCAGGTCGCGGGCTGCCGGGCGACCCGGGCCAGGGCGGCGCCGAGCGCGGCGGTCGGCTGGAGATCGGCGTCGAGGTAGCCGCCGGAGAGCGGGATCGCCCCGTCCGGCGGTAACGCCAGTAACGCCTGCATGTCGGCGTTACCGGCCGGTCCGGCGCCCAATGCCACCGTCTGCCAGGACAGATCGGGCGTTCTGCCAACCGGGGATCGGGCGGCGACGAAGGTACCCTTCCCCGGCCGCGTCTCGATGACGCCCGCCGCCACCAGGTGCCGGATGGCAGCCGTCACGGTTACCGGGGACGCGCGGTGACGGTCACTCAGGACACGCACCGACGGGAGGCGGCCCCCGGGCGGGGTGGCGGCGGCCAGGACCCGGAGACCTTGGATAACGCGCTCGACTGCGTTACCGTCATTCATGGAGACGAAGAGTAGCGCTACCGAGCCGAAGACGGTAACGGCCGGCCTCGCCCTCGGCGCGCTGGGGGTGCTGGCGTTCAGCATGTCGCTGCCGATGACCCGGGTCGCGGTGCAGCACCTCGACCCATGGTTCGTGGCGTTCGGCCGGGCGGTCGGCGCCGGCCTGCTGGCCTGGATCTACCTGCGCGCCACCGGGGCGCCGCGGCCGACCGGCGACCAGTGGCGGCGGCTGGCGATCGTGGCGCTCGGCGTCGTGGTCGGCTTCCCGCTGTTCACCTCGCTGGCGCTGACCTCGCAGACCTCGGCGCACGGCGCGGTGGTCATCACGGTGCTGCCGGCCATGACCGCCGTCTTCGCCGTGCTGCGGGCCGGCGAACGGCCGCCGCCGCTGTTCTGGCTCGCGGTCGCCGGCGGCCTCGCCGCGGTGCTGGTCTTCCTCGTCACCACCGGAACGGTCCACGGGTCGCTCTCCACCGTCGACCTCTACCTGCTGGCGGCGGTGGTGCTGTGCGGGCTGGGCTATGCCGAGGGCGGCCGGCTCGCCCGGGAGCTGGGCGGCGCCCGTACCATCTGCTGGGCCTTGATCTTGTCGTTGCCGGCCACCGTGACCATCGCGCTCGGCGCGGCCACCTTTCACCCGCCCCGGGCGAACGCCGCCGCCTGGGCGGCGTTCGGCTACCTCACGGTGATCTCCATGTTTCTCGGCTTCTTCGCCTGGTACGCGGGCCTGGCCCGGGGCGGCATCGCGCGGGTGGGCCAGATCCAGCTCGGCCAGCCGGTGCTCACCCTGCTCTGGTCGGCGCTCCTGCTCGGCGAGACGGTCACCCCGGCCTCGATCGGCGCCGCCCTGCTGGTGCTGGCGTGCGTGGTCCTCACCCAGCGCAGCCGGGCTCAACCACGCGGGCTGTAGTCGCGGGTCTCGATGGCCTTGACCGAGTTGGCGAACGCCTTGGTCAGCGTGCCCTTGCCGGCGGTGCCGAGCAGCAGGCCGACGACCTTGCCCTTGAAGTTCTTGCCGTCGCGCACGACGACCGCGTCGATGTCGGTCCGGCCGTCGGGACGGCGGGTGAGGGTGTACGTGTGACCCGACGCCCCGCCCCACAGGTTGGAGTCGGTGGTCTTCATCGTCACCCGCGACGGGTCGGACCAGTCGTAGGAGAGGCGCTCCCAGACGCCGCCCGCGCCCTCGGTGACATCGGCGTGCGTCGCGTCCTGGGAGTGCACCTGCAGATCCTCGTCCGAGCTGTTGCCGAACAGCTCCTTGCGGCCCGGGCCGAAGTCGGTGAGGCCGGTGATGAACTGCTCGGGGGTGGCGGTGGTGGTCGCGTGCATGCGGATCGTGGACATCGCGGGGGCTCCTTCGGCTCGGTTGCCTACAGATTCCCCGGTGCGGGACCCCGGCCGCCCCAGGGAGATCCCTGGCCCGGGCCCTGGCGTCACAGGTCGCGGCGCTGGAAGGCGACGGCGGCCAGCCCGAGCACGGCCGCGACCCACAGCACGGTCCAGCTCAGATAGGCGATGGTGAGGGAGGCCTCGCTGACGAACGGCGAGTGCCCGAGCCCGGTCGCGAACTGCGCCATCACGCCCGGGTCCTGGAACGCGTTCATCGCGCCCTGCCACAGCCCGTCGGTCGGCAGCAGGATGCGGGAGACCGTGCCGACCCGGGCCACGCTCTCGTTGCCGAGGTCCTCCCCGACGGAGCCGACCACACCGGCGATCCAGGTCGCGCCGAACAGCCCGACCGCGACGATGCCCGAGGCCATCGGCGAGACCGCGGTCGACAGCAGCAGGCTGAGCGTGAGCAGCACGGCGGCCTGGCCGGCGAGCAGGACGAGGCCGGTGACCGGGTGCGGCGGCCAGTAGCCGATCGCGACCCGCACGATGACGAGCTGGGCGAGCCCGGCCACGCCGACGAAGCCGCAGGCGAAGACGACCAGGCCCAGCCATTTGCCGAGCAGCACGCCGGCGCGGCGGATCGGGCGGGCCAGCAGGGCGAGCGCGATGCCGGACTCGGCCTCGCCGCCGACCGTCGGGCCGGCCAGGAACGCGGTGCCGAGCGCGGCGATCAGGCTGAGCCCGAACATCACCAGGTTGAGCACCGAGGAGGCGGTGATCTGGGCCTCGCCGCTGGTGAGGTCGCCGAACTCGGCCTCGATCCGGCTGAAGCCCCAGGCGCTGAGGGCGAGCAGAATTACGGTCAGTATCGCCAGGGATCTCAGCACCCGGCGGCGGGCCGCTTCGCGCAGGGTCAGGGCGGCGATCGTCCCGATGGTGCGAATCATGATTTGTCCCCCGCGCGCAGGACCTCGAGAAGGCGCTCCTCGAGGCTGACATGACCCGGTTCGACAGCGTGGATCTCCACTCCGAGCCCGACGAGGCCGGCGACGAGATCGGGCACGTCGGGCGGCCTTTCCCCGGCGTACGTCTGCTTGTTTATGGATTTTTGTCCGTATTTGTCGAGCAGGGCTTCGGCCTGGGGCGTGACGTTCCCGAGTCGCAGGGAGAGCGTGGGCCGGCCGAGGAGATCGCCGAGCGTGCCGGCCGCGGCCACCCGCCCGTGGTCGAGGATCACCACCCGATCGCAGACCCGCTCGACCTCGCCGATCAGGTGCGAGTTGAGGAGCACGGCCACGTTCCGCTCCCGCAGCGACAGCAGCAGATCGCGCACGTCGGCCCGCCCGAGCGGATCGAGCGCGCTCGTCGGCTCGTCCAGGATGACCAGCTCCGGCCTCGCCACCAGCGCCACCGCGAGCCCGAGCCGCTGCTGCATGCCCTTCGAGAACCCGCCCACCCGGTCGCCGGCGCGATCGGCCAGGCCGACGGCGCCGAGGCTCTCCTTCGCCGGCACTTCAACACCGCTCAGCCGTACGTGCAGAGCCAGCACCTCGGACGCCGTCAGCCACGGCTGGTAGCGGAACAGCTCGGGCAGGTACCCGACCCGGGCCCGCGAGCGCGGCTCCCGCCACGGCTGCCCGAGCAGCATGATCTCGCCGGCGTCGGGTCGCACCAGCCCGAGCAGCATCTTGATCACGGTCGTCTTGCCGGCGCCGTTCGGCCCGAGCAGCCCGACCACCTCGCCCCGGTCGACGGTCAGGGAGACGCCGTCGACCGCCACCCGCCGCTTGTAGGTCTTGCGCAGCCCGTCGCACCAGACCGCCGGTGACGTCACCACTGCAGCTCCCGGGCCACCGTCAGCACCTCGTCCGCGCTCAGGGAACCGGCCACTCCCGTCGCCACCCCGTCCTTGACCCAGATCACCGCGGCCAGCGAGCTGTCACGGGTGGTCATCACGGTGGCCGGCACGCCGCCGACATCCGCGGTCGAGGCCTTCTCCCGTTCCGCCTTGACGATCAGCGGGAACGTCCGGCCGTCACCGGTGAAGTCGCGCAGCTGGGCCGCCACATCGGCGGGCAGGCCGGGAAGCGTGAGCAGGTAGTCGCGGGCGGTCGCGAAGGCGATGCCCGAGGAGAAGGCCGTCGGCGGCACCGCCCGAGCCACGATCAGGGCCGGGACGCCGCGCGCCTCCGACCAGACGGCGGCCACGCCGGGACCCGCGGTGAGCCGGAATTCGGCACCGTCGAGGCCCGCCGGCGGCGGCGGGAGCGGTTTTCCGGCTTTTTCGGACATAACCCTGGCTTTTGCCGCGGAGAAGGTGAACGTCGCGCCGATCCGGTCGCCGACCTGATAGCTGGGCGAGCCGGTCACGCCGTGCGGCAGGTGAGCGACCTGCGGCACGGCCAGCCCGCTCTCGTCGCGGGCGGCGGCGGCGCTCGCGACCCGGTGGATGTTCGCCCGCTGGGTGATCTCGACGCTGCCGTAGGCGGAGAGGTCGGGCAGCTTCAGCAGGTCGTCCTGGTTCACGGTGATCGGCGCGACCTTGGCGGTGTGAAAGATCGGCAGCCAGTCGGTGGCGGCCGCGGCAGTGGCCCCGGCCAGCAGCGCGGCGACCGCCGCCCCGGCCACGAACGGGCTGCGGATCGCCTTCCGCCACCGGGACACCCGCCCGGCCCCGGCCCGGCCCGGTGCCGCCGCCGAGAGACGCCGCCACGCCGCGTCGACATCGACGTCGGTGGCGTCGACCTCCAGCACGCCGGCCGCGAACGCGGCGTCGGACCGGACCGTGGCGAGGGTGGCCTGGCAGACCGGGCAATCGGCGACGTGGGCGCGGTCGGTGTCGGCGACCCCGGCCACCCCGGCCGGCTCGGGCTCGTCGGCCAGGCGGCGCAGCGTGCCGTCAGTCGGATGGCGCATGGCTGGTCAACTCCTCGTGAAGGGCGGAGCGAAGGGCGGCCTCGGCACGCCGCACGGTGGTGCCGACGCCGCCGGGCGCGATGCCGAGGGCGGCGGCGACCTCGGCGTAGCTGAGGCCGGAATGCCGCAGCACCAGCGCCACGGCCTGCTTGCGGGGAAGCCGCGCGAGCGCCGCGCGCACCCGGCGGCGCTCGTCGCCGGCCACCACCGCGTCGGCGATGTCGGGCGCGACCGGATCGTGGCGGCCGGCGGCCTCCTCCCGGCTGGCCCGGCGGCGACCGGCGCGGATGTGGTTGAGCGCGGTGTGCACGGCGGCCACCGACAGCCAGCCGAGCGCCTCGCCGGCCGGCACCGACGAGCGCGAGAACGTCAGGAAGACCTCCTGCGCCACGTCCTCGGCCTCGTGGCGGGCACCGAGCACCCGCGCGGCGACCGCCACCACCCGCGGGTAGGTGGCACGGAACACCTGCTCGAGGTCGGGTCTGCTACCGCCGGCCGCTTCCATACCCGTCAAGCACCGCCGACGGCGCGCATGTGACCGATCGGGCGTTCTAGGCTCTGATTCATGAAGGTCACCTACTTCTTCGATCCCGCGTGCCCGTTCACCTGGCGCACGTCGCGCTGGCTGACCAAGGTCGCGCACGAGCGTGATCTCACCATCGACTGGCGGGCGTTCAGCCTCTCCATCCTCAACGGCGACAACGCGCCCGAGCAGTACCGGCCGATGATGGCCGCCTCGGCGAAGGCGTTGCGCCTGGTCGAGGCGCTGCGGGCGGATCGCCGCGAGGAGACGGTCGCCACCTTCTACACCGAGCTGGGCCGGCGTACGCACGACGCCGGCGACAAGCTGAGCGACGAGATCGTGCTGGCCGCCGCCGAGGCCGCGGGCATCGCCGACGCCAGGTCGGTGCTCGACGACCCCCGCTGGGACGAGGCGGTGCGCGAGTCACACGAGACGGCCCTGAAGGCGGCCGGCCCCGGAATCGGCTCGCCGGTGCTCCAGGTGGAGGGCGCCGAGCGCGGCTTCCACGGCCCGATCGTGGGCGAGGTGCCGGACGCCGAGGAGGCGCTGACCATCTGGGACGCGATCGTGCCCCTCATGCGGGTGAAGACCTTCTTCGAGGTGAAGCGCGGCCGACCCTGACGTCATACGTTTTCGGCGCGGCGCGGTGGGGTATTCGCGTCGCGCCTTTTCCTTACTATGGGGGACGAAGATGGCGGAGCCGCAGGTCACGTTGGACCCGAACAGCCTCAGCCCGATCGAGGACAAGCTGCGCGGGCCACTCGAGGAGCAGCTGACGTCGGCCTTGCGGGCGGCGACGGAGAAGACCAAGCACGCGTACGCCGGGGAGACCGTCGACCAGGTGACCGACACCCTGCTCGAACGCACCCGGTCCGGCCTGCACCACGACATCGCCGACGGCTTCCACCCCGACCCGGCCCAGCTACGCCACGTGGCCGAGGCAATCGTCGCCGAGGCCGACACCCGAGACCTGCCGCGGCCCCGCTGATAGAGCTGTGGACAACGGGCCTCGATTGTCGGTCCCGCCCGCTAGTGTCGCCCCACCCAGTTCCGGGGTGGGGCGGGGTTGGCGTCGGGCTGGGGCGGTGTCGGGCTGCGTGGGGTCGGGCCCGGGCGTGACGGCGCGGCCCAACCCTTTCCGGGCGGCCTAGCCCTCAAAGAGCGCTCCCCATCCGCCGCACGGCCTCGGTGACGATCTCCGGGGTCGTGCCGAAATTCAACCGCACATGGCCCGCCCCGCCGGTGCCGAAGCTTGGGCCCGAATTCAGCGCTACCCGCCCACGCTCGCGAAACACCGCCGCCGGGTCGTCGCCGAGGGCTAGCGCGCGGCAGTCGAGCCACGCCAGGTAAGTGCCGTCGCCCGGGCGGTAGACCACCTCCGGCAGGTGCGACGCCAGCAGCGCGGCCAGCAGGCCGCGGTTCTCCAGCAAGCCGGCCAGCAAAGCGTCCAACCAGTCGCCGCCCTCGCGCAAGGCCGCCACGTGCGCATGGACGCCCACGTGGCTCGGGCCCGCCTTCAGCCACCACGGCAGCCGCGCCAGGTCGGGGGCCGCGGCGGGGCCGGCGATGGCCAGGGCGGCCTTGAGGCCGGCCAGGTTCCACGCCTTCGACGCGGACATCACCGAGAAGGCGTTGTCGGCGACGCTCAGGTACGGCACGAACCGCGCCCCGGCCAGCACCAGCGGCGCGTGGATCTCGTCGGCCACGACCCGGACGCCGTGCCGGTCGGCGAGCGCCGCGATGGACGTGAGCTCGGCGGCGGTGTGCACGACGCCGGTCGGGTTGTGCGGGCTGCACAGCAGGTAGACGGGGCTGGTGAGGCGGGCGAACGTCTCGTCGAGCACGGCCAGGTCGATCCGGCCGTCGGCGCCGAGCGGGGCCTCCACGATGCGCCGGCCGCTGTGCCGGACGAAGTCGTAGAACGGGGGATAGACCGGCGAGTTGATCACGACGGGGTCGCCGGGGGCGGAGATCAGGCGGAGGATCTCGACGATGCCGTTCATGACGTCGGGGACCATCGTGGTGCGCTCGACGGCGATGCCGTCCCAGTCCCAGCGCTTGCGGGCGAACTCGGCCAGGGCGTCGGCATAGTCGGTGCCGGCCGGGTAGCCGGTGTCGCCGCGGCTCATCGCCTCGCCGACGGCCCGCACGATCGGCGACGCCAGCGGGACGTCCATCTCCGCGACGAACAGCGGCAGGACGTCGGCGGGGAAGTTTCGCCACTTCTCGCTGGTGCGCTCGCGGAGCTGGTCGAGGGTGAGCTTGCGCAGGGGATTGGTCACGAAACAGACCCTAGGCGCGCGGCGAGGAACTCGCGCTCGGCGTCGTTGCCGGCCAGGGCAAGGGCTTCGGCGTACGCGGCGGCCGCCTCCGTGCGACGGGCCAGTTGCCGCAGCAGGTCGGCCTTGGTGGCCGGCAGGTACTGGTAGGCGGCCAGCCGGCCGTCCCGTTCCAGGGCCTCGACCAGCGCCAGCGCCACCGCCGGGCCGTCGACCATGGACACGGCGGCGGCCCGGTTCAGGGCGACGACGGGGGACGGCCAGATCGTCAGGAGCTGGTCGTAGAGCAGGACGATCTGGGGCCAGTCGGTGCCGGCGAAGGTGGCGGCCTCGGCGTGCAGGGCGGCGATCGCCGCCTGGAGGGTGAACCGGCCGGGCGGGGCGGCGGTCAGGCTTGCGGTGATCAGTTGGTCGGCCTCGGCGATGAGCGTACGGTCCCAGCTCGCCCGGTCCTGATCGACCAGGCGCACCAGGCGGCCGCCGGCGTCGGCGCGCCCGGCCCGGCGGGCGTGGTGGATGAGCAGCAGGGCGAGCAGGCCGGCCACCTCGGGCTCGGCCGGCAGCAGCAGGCGCAGCATCCGGGCCAGGTCGAGGGCGCGGTCGCCGAGGTCGTCGCGGAGCAGGGCGGAACCGGCGGTGGCGGTGTGCCCGGCCGCATAGAGCAGGTGGATGACCGTGAGGACGGCGCCCACGCGCGCCGGGCGCTCGTCCGGGGCCGGGACGGCGTACGGGATCCGGGCTATGGCGATCTTCTTCTTGGCCCGCGTGATCCGGGCCGCCATGGTCGTCTCGGAGACCAGCAACGCCCGCGCCACCTCGGGGGTCGCCATGCCGCAGATCAGCCGCAGGGTGAGCGCCACCTGGGTGTCGAGCGCGAGCGCGGGATGGCAGCAGGTGAAGACGAGCCGCAGCCGATCGTCCGGAATATCCGAGACGTCGGAAGAGGGAACGATCAGCAGCGGCAGCTTCGTGGCCAGCGTGCGCCGCCGTTGCAGCACGTTGAGCGCGTTCCGCCGGGCCGCCGTGGTGAGCCAGGCGCCCGGCCGGTCCGGAACGCCGCCGGACGCCCACGCCGTCAGCGCCTGGACGTAGGCGTCCTGCACGGCTTCCTCGGCCAGGTCGAGATCGCGCGTGACGCGCACCGTCGAGGCGAGCACCTGGGCCCACTCCCGGCGATGCGCGTCCGCGACAGCATCGGGTACGCCGCTCACGGCGTCCGCAGAGCGATCGGCGGCCGGATCACCACGCCGCTCACAGCACCTGGAAGTCGATCAGCGGGCGGACCTCCACGCCGCCGTCGAGGATCGGGGTCATCCGGGCCAGCGCGATCGCGTGGTCGAGGTCGCGCGCCTCGATCACGAAGATGCCGGCCATCATCTCCTTGGTCTCGATGAACGGCCCGTCGGTGATCAGGTCGCCGCGGATCGCCGTCGCCGTGCTGTTGTCCTCGAGGGCCATCCCGGCGACCACCCGGCCGCCGTTCTCCTCGATCCGCCCGGCCAGCGCCACGTGCTCGGCTATCACCTCCGGCGGGAGGTCGTTCCCGTTGCGCTCGAAGATCATTACCGCGTAGCGCGCCATCAGCGCACCCCCTCCAGCCAGGCGGTCCACGTCTTGGTCTCGGCGGCGGCATCGCCGTCGAACAGATGCACGGAGAGACCGACCGGATAGCCCCAGGCGTCCCTGCCGAAGAAACGGTACAGCGCCCGGTCGGTGCGCAGGCCGACGAAGTTGGGGGTCAGATAGTCGACGATCCCGGCCCCGACCTCGTCGCCGATGCCGAGCTTCCCGGCCCCGACCTCGTCGCCGATGCCGAGCTTCCGCCGCACCGCCGCGAACGTGACCCCCGGCGGCGCGTCCAGGCTCACGTACGCCGCCTCCCGCCCCGCGAAGTGCCGCAGGTACTCGCCGAGCGTCGCGTAGTAGAAGTCGGTGTGCTGCCGGCAGGCGTCCACCTCGGCGTCGTGGTCCCCGGTGGTCGTCCCGTGGTGGATGTAGTCGAGGTGGGTGCCGTCGAGGCGCCAGATCTGCTCCGGCGTGCCCGGCAGATCGCCGGACCAGCGCACCTCAAAGTTCCCGGTCATGAAAACGCCTCTCCGTCGTGGTCCTCTGCCGACCCGACAAACGGGCGGCCGCGGAATCGACAACGCGACGGAGAGAAAACGCTACGGAGAGAAGTTGAATATGGCCGGTGGTCCAAGCGGAGGCTCTCGATCCCCTTGAACCACCGGTGCCAGTTCTGCTACCCGTTCGTGGCCGGGCTAACCACGCCGGACATCAATGTGGGAAGTAGCTCGGCGAGCACCGCGACCCCGTCCCGGCTCAGCACCGACTCGGGGTGGAACTGCACGCCGGCGAAGCCCGGGCCGCGCAGCGCGTGCACGGCGTCGTCGATCTCGTCCCGGGCGATCTCCACCGGGCCCAGCGGCGAGTCCAGGCGGCTCGACCCCGAGACGGCCGCGAAGCTGGAGTAGAAGCCGACCCGCCGCACCCGGCCGAACAGGTCGACGTCGCGGGCCAGCCCCTGGTACGGCGAGTCCCGCCGGCGCAGGCGCAGCCCGAGCAGCACGGCCAGGATCTCGTGGCCGAGGCAGACGCCGAGCAGCGGGCGGCGGGCCGCCAGCAGATCGGCGACCAGGTCGCGCATGGCCGCCATCTTCGGGTCGGCCGGGTCGTCGGGATCGCCCGGGCCGGGGCCGACCACGACCAGGTCGGGCTCGGTCGGGGTCCGGGCGACGGCGGACTGCCACGGCTTCACCTCGACGGTCAGGCCCAGCGCCTTGAGCTGGTGGGCGAGCATCGCCGTGAACGTGTCCTCGCCGTCGACGATCAGCGCGGTCTTGCCGGCGAGCGCCGGGACGGTGAGGGCGCCGGGGGCGCGGGAGTCGAGCCAGAAGCGCGCGAGCTGGTCGTTGCGGGCGGCGAGCGCGGCGCGTACCTCCGGGGACTCGTCTTCCGGTCGTACGGGCGGGGCCGCCGACCCCTTCGCGCCCAGCGCGGCCAGGATGCCCGCCGCCTTGGTGTACGTCTCCGCCACCTCGCCCGCCGCCGTCGAGTGCCGCACCAGCGTGGCGCCCACCGGCACCCGCAGCCGGCCGGCCGGCGAGATCTCGGCCGTGCGGATCAGGATCGGCGCGTCCAGCGTCTGCCGCCCCTGGTCGTCGTGGTCGAGCAGGGCCAGCACCCCGGCGTAGTAGCCTCGGCCGCGGCGCTCGTGGCGGGCGATCACCCGGCACGCGTTCTCGATCGGGCTGCCGGTCACCGTCGGCGCGAACATCGTCTGCCGCAGCACCTCGCGCACGTCCAGCGACCCGCGCCCGGCCAGCAGGTACTCGGTGTGGGTGAGGTGGGCCATCTGCTTGAGGTACGGTCCGGCCACCTGCCCGCCGTGCTCGGCCACCGTGGCCATCATCTTGAGCTCCTCGTCGAGCACCATGTAGAGCTCCTCGACCTCCTTGGGGTCGGCGAGGAAGTCGAGCAGCTCGCGGTCGCCGTGGCGGAAGGTGCCGCTGATCGGGTTCATCATGGTGATCCCGTCGAGGACGCTGACGTGCCGCTCGGGGGTGGCGCCGACCAGCGTGCGGCTTCCGGTGTGCACGAGGAAGGTCCAGTACGTGCCCCGCTCGCCGGCCAGCAGCCGGCCGAACGCGGCCCGGGCCGCCGCCACCGGGTCGCCCTCGACGCCGGCCTCGAAGACCCGGTGGATGACGAAGTTGGCGCCCTCGCCGCGGCCGATCTCGTCGCGCAGAACGGTCTCGACGATCTCGCCGTACTCGTCGTCCGAGAGGTCGAACTCGCCGCCGGTGATCCGCAGCTCGCCGGGCGGGAAACGGTCGAGCGGCTCGGTGCGGCTCTCGGTGACCAGCAGGCATTCGAGCGGCGCGCCGTCGTCGACGCAGGCGAAGCCGCGCTCGGCGATCTGCCGATAGGGGATGACCGCGAGCGTGCGGCGGCCGCGCTTGAGCGGGATGTCGTCGAGCGTGGCGACCGTGATCACGTCACCGGTGAGCACCTCGACGTGGTCGGCGCCGTCGCGGTGGAGCAGGGCGAAGGGCTGCATGGCTGGTCCTCTTCCTCGCTGGGCGGTGCGCCGGCCGAGGTCGAGGCCAAACAGAACGGCCGCCTCGGAGAGGCGGCCGCGTGGGTTGGTTACGCGCGGGTGGGTGTGGCCGCCGGAGAGGCGGGCCACCACATGCTCAATCGCGCGTGCATGGTTCGGAAGCTTAGGGCATGGCTCAGGCGAAGGCGAGACGCACCGCGTTGCGGGCCCACATCATCCGGGACGGGGCGCAGTCGGGGTGCTCGCCGAACTCCTGCGCGACCAGCTCGGCGCAGCGGGCCTCGCCCAGCCGGTCGACCGTGGCCAGCACGGCCGCCCGGATCAGCTCCGCCGTCAGCTGCTGGGAACGCTGAACGTTCGAGACGAAGAGCGCTTCGGTACGGACCTCGTCCATCATCACGGTCATCGGATCCTCCTGCCGGCGGTCGTGTCGGGCGTCGTGCCTTCCAGAACACCCGTCCTGGGCTGCAGGTTCGATGCGCCACGGTTGCGCTTGAGTTGCGGGTCGCTGTGAGCCCCATTCCCTTGAGCACCCGTCACAACACCAAATAACGGGATATGGTGCCGATTAGTGGCACCGATGGAGGAGATGCTGTGACGGTGGTTCTGGTCGCCGACGACGACGCCGACATCCGTGACCTGGTCGCGTTCAAGCTGGAACAGGCCGGTTTCGAGGTCATCGCGGTCGAGGACGGCCAGACGGCGCTCGACCAGGCGCGCGGCCGGCAGCCCACGCTCGCCGTGCTCGACGTCTCGATGCCCGGCCTCTCCGGCATCGACGTGTGCCGGATGCTGCGCGCCGATCCGGCCACCGCGGGCATCCTGATCATCATGCTCACCGCCCGGGTGCAGGAGCAGGACGTCGAGGGCGGGTTCAGCGCCGGCGCCGACGACTACGTGACCAAGCCGTTCAGCCCGCGCGAACTGGTCTCCCGCATCCAGGCGCTGCTGAGCCGGGCCCGGGCCTGAGACGAGGCCCTCCGATGCGGCGCACGGGACTCGGCGCCTGTCTCCTCGCGGCCGGTCTGATCGCCGGTGGCGCGGCCGCCACCCTCGCGCTGGGGCAGTCGGCGGCCCGCATGCGAGCCGAGGTCGGCCGGTGCCGCCGGCGGGAGCATGAGCTCGAAGCAAAGCTGTACGCCCTGGACGCCGCCAAGACCGACTTCATGGCGACCGTGTCGCACGAGCTGCGCACGCCGCTGACCAGCATCTCCGGCTACGTCGAGCTGCTGCGCGACGCCGAGCCGCCCGAGCTGAGCGACGCCCAGCTGCGGATGATCGAGGTGATCGCCCGCAACGCCCGCCGGCTGCGCGAGCTGATCGAGGACATCCTCACGCTCTCCCGGATCGAGTCGGGCGGCTTCCGCAGTGAGCCGGGCGAGGTGGACCTGGCCCAGGTCATCGAGCGCGCGCTCACCGCGATCTCGCCGGCGGCGGAGAAGGCGTCGGTGGGGCTTCATTCCGACGTACGGGGACCGCTGCCGTTGCGGGGTGACGGCGTTCAGCTCGATCGCGTCTTCGCCAACCTGCTCGGCAACGCGGTCAAGTTCACGCCCGCCGACGGCACCGTGACGATCCGCGCCGAACACGACGGCGGCGAGGCGGTGGTGGTGGTCGCCGACACCGGCATGGGCATCCCGGCCGGCGAGCAGCAGGCCCTGTTCGTGCGCTTCTTCCGGGCCACCAACGCGATCCGTCAGGCCGTCCCCGGGACCGGCCTCGGCCTGGCCATCTGCCACAAGATCGTCGACAACCACGGCGGCACGATCGCCGTCGACTCGACCGAGAACGTCGGCACCGTCGTCACGCTGCGCCTGCCCGCGGGGTAGGTCAGGCGGTCACCGGGTGCCGGTCGCGGCGGTGGGCGGCCTTCTGGGCGTACATCGCCGCGTCGGCCAGCCCGATCAGGGTGTCGCGATCGATCACCTCGCCCCGGGCCGCCGTCGCCGAGCCCGCCGACGCTCCCACCCGTACCGTCGCCGCACCCACCGAGATCGGCCGGCCCACCTCGCTCGTCACCCGCCCGGCCAGCTCGTCCGCGCCGCCGCGGCCGCGCCGCAGCACCAGGAACTCGTCGCCGCCGATCCGGCCGACCAGGTCGTCCGGCCCGGTGATCCCGGACAGCCGCGACGCCACCGCCCGCAGCACCGCGTCGCCCGCCTGGTGGCCGTAGCGGTCGTTGATCGGCTTGAACCCGTCCAGGTCGAGCAGCAGCAGCGTCACCTCGTCGAGGTCGCCGCGCTCGAGGTCGGCGAGCGCCCGGTCGATCTCGGTGACCACGTGCCGGCGGTTGTGCAGGCCGGTCAGCTCGTCGTGGTGCGCGTGGTGGGCGAGGGTCCGCTCGGCCTCGCTGCGCAGCGCCGACATCTGCCGCAGCCGCAGCAGCACCAGCGGCACCGCGAGCATCGTGCCCACCGGCAGCAGCACGTTCGCCGTCTCGTCGCCGCGGGCCAGCTGGATCGCGGCGATCAGCGGGTTGGCGCACAGCGCCGCGCCCATCCAGAGCAGCGGCGGCCGGCCGGTCGGCACCTTGCCGGGCCGGTCCGGGTTGGTGACCAGCGGCGCGGCCGGGTGGATCGGCGCCGCCGCGATGGTCAGGTAGGCCAGCATGAGCAGCACCGCGGTCACGTCGGCGGTGGCGTGGACGGTGAGCACCGACGTGATCTGGGCGGCCTGGGTGAACGCGGCGGTCAGCACCAGATAGGCGATCGGCCCCCGCGCCCGCGACGCCCGCCGGCCGATCCGGACCAGGCAGCCGAGCATGGCCGCGAGCACGGCCACGTCGCTCAGCACCAGCACCTCGCCGAGCAGGGTCGCGGCCGGGGTGAGCCGCGGCGCGATCAGCCAGGCCCAGATCGGCCCGGCCACGCACACCCCGAAGAGGGCGGCGTCGAGCAGCCCGGCCAGGTCGTTGGCGCCGTGCTTGCGCAGCACGCCCGCGGTGCCGGCCAGGAAGACCAGGTGCGCGAACGCGATCGTGAAGTCGGCGGCGCGACCCTCGGCCCGCCCGAGATGATGCCCGGTCACCCAGTCCGACCAGAAGGCCATGCTCACCGAGAGCAGCACGAGCCCCACGGTGGCGGTGAGCCACGGCCGGCGGTCGGGCAGGCGCCCGGCGGCGAGCGCCCCGGCGAAGCTGACGATCGGCACCACCGTGACCAGCGCGAAGATCGCCACCCGCAGGTGCGGCCCGGCGATCAGGTAGGCGACGACCGCCGCGACCGAGACGAGAAGGACGCCGGCGTGCACCGGCCACGCCGGCATCGCCGCTCGCGGCCCTCTGGTCGTTTCACGCGCTGTCATGATTCACGCTCATCGGCCGCCGGGCGGCGCGCTTGAGGGTTTCCGGTTCAGCTCGGGAGCAAGGCGGTGACCGGCTCAGTCGCCGCCGGGCCGGTCCGAAGAGCCAGCCGTGAACATCGGAGCATTGCGGTCCCGTGGCCGGCGTGCCGTCGGTCTGGCGGCCGCCGTGCTCACCCTCGGTCTCGCCGCCGGCGCGACGGCCTCGGTGGCGCTCGCGCTGGCCGCCGCCGACGCCGGCGCCGCGGCCCTCACCCTGCGCGAGGCGGGCGTGCGGTCGGCGCTGAGTTCCGCGATTCAGCGGTACGCCGACACGATGCACGACCTCTCGACGCTCGCCGACGACCCGGCCGCCGCCGTCACCGCCGACCGGATGGCCGGCGGCCGGCTGCCCGGCGCCCACCAGGTCGAGATCGTCTCGGCCTCGGGCGAGGTGCTGGCCCGGCACGCCGCCGACGGCAGCACCCCCGTGGCGCCGGACGGCTTCGGGCCCGAGCTGTCGCGGGCCATGGCGCTCGCCGCGCAGCACGGCGGCCTGGTCGCCGGCACCGCGCACGTGCTCCCCGCCGACACCGGCCTGCCCGCCGGGCAGCGCCAGCTGGGATTCGAGCTGGTGACGCCCCTGCCGCCGCACGCGGGCGGCTGGGTCGTGGTCAGCGTCCGGGCCGGCGACTTCCTCGACGCCGCCCTGCGCGCCGCCGGCGTCACCGGCGTGACCGCCACCCTCACCGAGACCACGTCGGCGGCCGACCCGGCCGACACCGCCCGCACCCAGGCGACCCGGTCGGTCGCCGCGTGGGCCCAGGGCGGATCGGCGCGCGGTGACCGGCCGCGCGTGATCGACCTGCCCTTCGCCGGCGGGACCTGGCAGGTGCTGGTCCGGCCGACCACGTCGCTCATCGGGACCACGGACGCGCTGGCGGCGCCCGTCGTGCTCGTCGTGACCGCACTGGGCAGCCTGGGACTGGCCGCGTTCGTCCTGATGGCCGCGCCGCCGCTTTCACTTTCGCCGCCGCCTTCGCCCCAGACCGATTTGTCCGGGTTCGCGGTAACGGCCGGCTCGCACCTCCAGTCGCCCCTGCACACCATCGCCGGCTTCACCGAGATCCTCCTCGAGGACGTCGCCCCGGGGCTCGACGCCGAGTCGGCGAGCTTCGTGCGGCGCATCGACGGCGCGACCCGGCGGATGCTCGGGATGGTCGACGACCTCATCGCGTACGCCTCCTCGGCCGGCGCCGCCATCCACCCCGAGCCGATCGAGGCCAGCATGCTCGCCCTCGACGTCGCCGCCGCGCACCTGCCCGGCCCCGACATCGAGATCGGCGAGCTGCCCGCCGTCGCCGGCGACGCCGTCCTGCTGCGGCAGGTCCTCGACCAGCTGATCGCCAACGCGGTCCGTTTCGTCCGGCCCGGCCGGCCCGCCCGCATCGCCGTCGGCGCCCGCGAGCTCGACGGCGGCCGGTGGCGCATCGAGGTGGCCGACCGCGGCATCGGCATCCCCGCCGACCAGCGACCCCTCGTGTTCGCCCCGTTCCACCGCGGGCCGGACGCCGCCGACTACCCCGGCACCGGCCTCGGCCTGGCCCTCTGCGAGCGCATCGTCACCCTGCACGGCGGCGAGATCGGCGTCGAGCCCAACCCGGGCGGCGGCAGCGTCTTCTGGTTCACCGTCCCGGGCGCCGCGACGGCCGGCCACTCACGAGTCCTGACCGCGGGTCTCGCGTAGGGCCAGGGCGTCCCCGGCGCGGTCCCGCTGCCGGGGCCGGGTGCGCAGGCTCTGCAACCACGCGACCTGGGCGGCCAGCGTGGCGTCGTCCAGCTCGGCCCGGGCCGTCTCGGCCGAGAGCGGCGCCTCCGGGTCGCCGGGCCGGGCCCGCAGCCGGCTCAGCTCGAGGTGGGCCAGGCAGACCGACACCACCATCTCGAACGTGGACCGGTCGACCGCGTCCAGCGCGAGCAGGACCCGGGTGCGGATCTCGTCGGGGGTGAAGTCGGCCGGCACCCGCAACAGCCACATCCGCTGCCGCCGGGCGCCGTCGTCGGTGAGCTCGTAGCGGCGTTGCCGGGCATGCGCGGGGGCGGCGGACGAGCGTACGAGTCCCAGTCTTTCCTGCCGGCTGAGCGTCCACGACACCCGCGAGATGTCCACGCTCTGCCCTGCCCCGAACGCGGCGGCATGCCGTCGCTGGATCTCGTGCGTGGTCCCGCCCTGGTCGGCGAGCAGCACGAGCAGCACGTCCCCAAGCAGCGCCGTCATGCGCCCCCTCCGCCGGACTCCTACAAGACGTAGAAGTTAGCGGAGGGGTGCGGCTCCCGGCCAGTCCGGTCTCAGCTCAGGGCCCGCTGCACGAGCGCGGTCACCCGGGCCTCGACGGCGGGGGACAGCGCGGCCACCGCGTAGTAGGCCGGCCACATGTCGCCGTCGTCGAGGTTCGCCTGGTCGCTGAAGCCGAGCATCCCGAACCGCGCCTTGAACTTCGAGGCGGCCTGGAAGAAGCAGATCATCTTGCCGTTGCGGTAGTAGGCCGGCATCCCGTACCAGGTCTTCGGGGTCAGCTCGGGCGACGCGGCCTTGATCACCTCGTGCAGCCGCTCGGCGATCGCGCGGTCGGCGTCCGGCATCGACTCGATCTTGGCGAGCACCTCGCCCTCGGTGTCGCCCTTGCCGGCCTTCAGCTCCCGGTTGCGCTCCTTCATCGCGCCGCGCTCGGCGTCGCTGAAGCCGGCGGTGGTCTTGGCGGTGGTCTTGGTGGTGGCCATCGGATTCTCCTCAGATCTCGAAACTGGCTTGCTGACGGGTCGGTGCGTTGAGCCGGTTGACGGCGTTGGTCATGGCGACGGCGAGCAGGAGCGCGGCCAGCTCGGTGCGGTCGAAATGCGTGGCGGCCACGTCCCAGACCCGGTCCGGCACCGCGTCGCCGCGGTCGGCGAGCCGGGTCACCGCCTCGGTCAGGGCCAGCGCGGCCCGTTCCCCGGCGCCGAAGCAGGGCGTCTCCCGCCAGGCGGCGACCGCGTGGATCTGGTCGTCGCCGGCGCCGGCGCGGCGGGCCCGGTCGACGCCGCCGCGTACGCAGGGGGCGGAGCCGTTGATCTGGCTGGCCCGCAGTCGGACGAGCGCCAGCAGCCGGCCGTCCAGCCCGGCGGCGTCGACCGCGGCGTCGACCGCGCCCAGCGCCTCGATCGCCCCGGGGACCAGCGCCGCCGGGTGCGGCATCCGTTCGGTCGGCATCGCTTCGTCCCCCTTCGCCGTCGTCGCTCTGACGGGACTCATCGGACCACCGCGGCGTGCGCCGCCGCTCGCGCCGTGGGACACCGTGGGACACCGGAAACGGCCGTGACCAGGGCCGATGCTTCTCCGATCCGGTCGCGTGGGCCGGGACGATACGGTGTTGCACGTGTCCGGACCCCAGGAGCGACTGGTGGCTCAGCTCGCCCAGATCAAGGAGCTGAGCGGCCTGAGCCTGCGCGCGCTGGCCGCCGAGGCCGGCCTCAGCAGCTCGTCGCTCTCCCGCTACCTGACCGGCCGGCTGGTGCCGCCGTGGGACGCGGTCGTGGCGCTGTGCCGGGCGGTCAGGCGCGACCCGCGGCCGCTGCGCGGCATGTGGTCCGAGGCGTCCCAGGCCGGGCCCGCCGCCCCGCCGCGCCGCAACGACCTGCCGGCCGATCTGTTCGACTTCACCGGCCGCGAGGCGGAGGCGGCCCGGGTCGAGGAACTGCTGCGGACGGCCGGCGCGGCCACGATCGACGGCATGGGCGGGGTCGGCAAGACCAGCCTCGCCCTGCACGTGGCTCACCGGCTGGCCGCCGCCTATCCCGACGGCGGCCTCTATCTCGACCTGCACGGCTTCACGCCCGGCCGGGAGCCGCTGGCGCCGCCGGCCGCGCTCGCCCAGCTGCTGGCCGGGCTCGACGTCACGCACCCGCCGGCGGGCGCGGCCGAGCGGGCCGCGCTGTGGCGCTCCGAGCTGTCCCGCCGCCGCGCGCTGGTCGTACTCGACAACGCGGCCGACGCCGAGCAGGTGCTCCCGCTGCTGCCCGGCGCCGGGCGGTCGGCGGTGCTGGTGACCAGCCGCAACCGCCTGGTCGGCCTGGACGGCGCGCCGCCGGTGTCGCTCGAGCCCTTGGCCGACGGCGACGCCGCCCGGCTGTTCGGGCGGGCGGCCGGGCTCACCCTCGACGGCGACGACGCGGTCGGCCAGGTGCTGCGCGAGTGCGGCGGCCTCCCGCTGGCCCTGCGCATGGCCGGCGCGCGCCTGCGTCACCGTCCGGGATGGACGGTCGCGGTGCTGGCCGAGCGCCTGCGCGACAACGCCGGCCGGTTCGACGCCGTCTTCGGCATGTCGATCCAGCAGCTCGACGCCGGTCAGCGCCGCCTGTTCCGGCTGCTCGGGGTGCTGCCGGGCGAGGATTTCGACGCCGGGGTGGCGGCCGCCCTCATCGGCGGCCCGGCCGACGCGCTTCTCGAGGAGCTGGTCGACGCGCACCTGGTGCGGGAGACGTCGCCCGGCCGCTATCACATGCACGACCTGATCCGCCGGTACGCGTCGGACCTCGCGGCCGAGGAGGAGCCGCGCGCCGACGACGCCGTCCGCCGGGTGCTGGCTCACTACCTGGCCCGGGCCACCGCCGCCACCGACGATCCGGCCTGGTTCGACCTGGAGTACGTGAACCTGGTCGCCGCCTTCGACGCCGCCGTCCGCCTCGGCGCCGACGAGGTGGTCGCCGAGCTGCCGGGGGCGATGCGGGTCTGGTTCTTCCGCCACCGCGGCACCGACGACCAGGCCCGCATGCTGGCGGCCGCGGCCGACGCGGCCGGGCGGCTGGGCCGCGACCGGTCCGCGCCGCTGGCCGACCTCGGCTTCGTGCACGCCGCGGCCGGCCGGCTCGACGAGGCGCTCGCCGCCTACTCCCGGGCCGCCGCGCTCGAACCGGCGGACGAGCTGGCCGCCGGGCTCGCGCTGCGCACCGGCTTCGTCTGCCGCGACCTCGGCGACTATCCGGCCGCGCGGGCGCACTTCCGCCGGGCGGCGAAGCTGTTCGAGGCGCTGGGCCAGGCCGGCGGGCAGTCGCAGGCGCTGGCCTTCGACGGCTGGGTGACGCTGCGGCTCGGCGAGCCGGCCGAGGCCGTCGCGCTGGCCCGGGCGTCCCTCGCGCTCGCGCAGGGCCCGGCGCGGGTGACCGGCCTGGTGACGCTCGGGCTCGCGCTGGCCGCGACCGATCTCGACGAGGCGCTGCGCGCGCTGCACGAGGCGCTGAGCCTGGCCGAGCGGGCCAACCTCCAGCACCACCGGGCGTGGTGCCACAGCAGCCTCGGCGTGGCGTTGCGCACCGGTGGCCGGCTCGACGAGGCGCTGGAGCATCATCGGCGCGCCCTCGAGCTGCTCGAACCACTGGCCGAGGCGCAGCTCGAGATCGACTGCCGGCGCGACTACGCGGAGACGCTGGCCCTCACCGGGAACGGGGACTGATGCGGGACGAGCTGTTCCGGCCGACCATCAAGGAGCGGCCCGCCGCCGGCCCGCCACCCTGGCGGCCCGACTCGATCTTCTATCCGGCGTTCTTCGGCGGCCCGCTCACCGCCACCGCGCTCGGCCTGCTCAACGGGCGGCGGCTCGGCCTGGCCCGGGACCGGCTGCTCGTGATCGCCGCGGCCGGCGCGGTCTGCTTCGCCGCCCGCGTCGTGGTGAGCGCGATCTACGGCGGCGGGTCGGCCCTCCGGCTGGCCGGCGCGATCTCCGGGGTGCTGGCCGCCCTGGTGGTCGGGATCGTCGAGCGCCGCGCGTTCCGGGCATTCCTTTACCGCGGCGGCGAGCCGGACCGGCTGTTCTGGCCGGGCCTGCTGACCGCCATCGGCTGCGGCCTCGTCGAGGCCGTCGTCATCGTCCTGGTGATCCGATGACGGCGCTGGCCCGCGCCTACGCGATGCTCGACGCCGGGCGCCCCGAGGATGCCCTCACCGCGCTGGCCACGCTGCCGGCCGCCGAGGTGATGGATCCGGTCGCGGCCAAGCTGCGCTGTGCGGCGCTCGCCCAGCTCGACCGCTGGGCCGAGGCGGGCGACGCGGCCCGGGCCGGGCTGGCCGAGAACGGGCCCGATCCCGACCTGCTGTACTGGCTGGCCCGCGCCGAGCACCAGGCCGGGCACGCCGAGGTGGCCGAGCGGTTGCTGCTGGCCGGGCTGGCGATCGCTCCCGAGGACGTCGACCTGCTCTGCGCGTACGCGGACCTCTGCGCCGCCGAGGGCCAGGTCGACAAGGCGGCCCGGCTGGTCGCCCTCGCCGCCGCCCGGAACCCCCAGGCGCCGATGGTCTACGCGACCCGGGTCAAGGTGGCCTACGCCCGCGGCGACGACCGGGAGGCCCAGCGCATCAGCCGCGAGTACGTGGGCGCCCATCCCGCCGATCCGGTCGCGAACGCGTTGCTGGGCAGCACGAGCGCGGCGCGGGGCCAGGTGGGGGAGGCCTACGCGGGCCTCCGCCGGGCCGTCGCCGAGATGCCCACCGAGCAGGTGTACGCGGAGTCCGCCCTCGAGATGCGGATAGCGAGCCACCCGCTGATGTTCCCGCTGCGCCCGATCCTGCGTTTCGGCCCGCTCAAGGTCTGGCTGGTCGCGGTGGCCACGATCTCCGCCCTGCGCTTCGTGGCCTCGCCGCCGGTGGCCTTCCCGATCGCCGTGGCCTGGTTCGCCTACTGCGTCTACTCCTGGGTCGTCCCGCCCGTGCTGAGGTGGCGCCTCCGCCGCCAGTGGCCGTAGGCGAGCAGGAGACGCTGGACGGCTTCAAGTAACGTCTGCTCGGCGACATGAGGGGGCGCGGGAAAATGGGCATGATCGGGTTCACGGACAATTACCAGGACCGGTCGACGCACGAGGGCTATCAGTTCGAGTTCTTCTGCGAGCGCTGCGGGAACGGCTATTCGTCGTCGTTCAAGCGGTCCGCCATGAACTTCGGCGGCAAGCTGCTGCGGATGGGCGGCGACCTGCTCGGGGGCGAGTGGGGCCGCAAGGCGTCCGAGATCGGATGGGACGCCACCTGGGTGCGGGACGGCACCCGCGGCCCGGCCTGGGACAAGGCGCTGGAGAGCGCGGTCGAGGAGATCCGGCCGCACTTCCACCAGTGCCACCGCTGCGGCGAGTGGGTCTGCGGCCAGGTCTGCTGGAACGACCAGCGCGGTGTCTGCGTGAGCTGCGCGCCCAAGCTCGACCAGGAGATCGTGGGCATGCAGGCACGCGCCCAGGTCGAGCAGCTCAACGACCGCATCCGACAGGTCGACTGGACCGAGGGAACCGTCTACGGCCAGGCGGCCGTCGGCCGGTGCCCGTCCTGCGCCGGCGACTCCGGCGGCGGGAAGTACTGCCAGCATTGCGGCACCCCGCTCGCGGCCGCGCCCGAGGCGAGCAAGTTCTGCGGCCAGTGCGGCGCCAAGTTCGGCGCGAACGCGATGTTCTGCACGGGCTGCGGCTCACCGGCTGCCTGAGAATTCCTCCATTCCCAGTACGCGGAGCAGGTCCAGCCGTTCGCGGGTCTCGGCGTCGGCCGGGGTGAGCACCAGCAGTTGCTGACCCTGGTCCGGCGTCATGAGCGTCTCGCAGTCCATGGTCAGCGGGCCGACCCGCGGGTTCGTGAACGTCTTGCGGTCGGCGCGCCGCACCGCCACCTCGTGGTCGGCCCACAGCCGCCGGAAGTCCGCGCTGGCCGTGCGCAGCCGCTCGACGAGCCCGTCCACCACCGGATCGCCCGAGCGGCGGCCGGCGACCGCGCGCAGGTCGGCCACGAGCTGCCGGGCCTGGTGCTCGCGCTGCTCGGGCGGGTGCGCCTCGCGTACGCCGGGCTCGGTGAAGAACCGGTACGCGAGATAGCGCCGATCGCCGGCGAAGCCCATGTGGTCGCCGCTGAGCAGGACCGAGGCCCGGTTCTGGGCGAGCACCTCGCCGAGGTCGGAGATCACCATCGCCGGGGTGTCGCCGAGCAGGTCGAGCACCCGCAGCAGGCCGGCGCGGGCCAGCCGGGCGACCCCGTCGGCCGGCGGCGGCCGATGCCCGGCCAGGTGGAACAGGTGGTCGCGCTCGTCGTCGGAGAGCCGCAGCGCGCGGGCCAGGGCGCCGATCAGCTGGGTCGACGGCTGGCTGCTGCGGCCCTGCTCGAGCCGGACGACGTAGTCGACCGACATGCCCGCGAGCATCGCCACCTCCTCGCGGCGCAGGCCGGTGGTGCGGCGGCGGGGGCCGTCGGGAAGGCCGACCTCGGCCGGCCGGATCGCCTCGCGGCGCCGGCGCAGGAAGTCCGCGAGCTGGTCACGCTGCATGTCTCCATGCTGCCTCGCGGCCCGGTCGCCCAGCCAGGGAGTGGCTCTCCCACGATGAGCGCTCCGCTCCCGCGCCGCCCGCAACGGCGGCACGGTGGTGACATGCAGACACGAACTCTGGGAACCACCGGCCGGGCCGTCTCCGCCCTCGGCCTCGGCGCGATGAGCATGTCGGGTGCGTACGGGCCGGCCGACCGCGACGAGAGCATCGCCACCGTGCGCGCCGCGCTGGACGCCGGGATCACGTTGATCGACACCGGCGACTTCTACGGCATGGGCCACAACGAGCTCCTCCTGGCCGAGGCGCTGCACGGCCGGAACCGCGACGACTACCTGCTGAGCGTCAAGTTCGGCCAGCAGGTCGGCCCGGGCATGCGCTTCGCCGGGCAGGACGGCCGGCCCGAGTCGGTGCGCAACTTCCTCGCGTACTCACTGACCCGGCTCGGCGTCGACCACATCGACATCTACCGTCCCGCGCGGCTGGACCCGCGGGTGCCGATCGAGGACACGGTCGGCGCGATCAAGGAGATGATCGACGCGGGCTACGTGCGCTACGTGGGCCTCTCCGAGGTGGGCGCGGAGACCATCCGGCGGGCGCACGCCGTGCACCCGATCGCCGACCTTCAGATCGAGTACTCGCTGCTCTCCCGGGCGGTCGAGGCCGAGGTGCTGCCCACCCTGCGGGAGCTGGGCATCGGCCTGACCGCGTACGGGGTCCTGGGCCGTGGCCTGATCTCCGGCACCTGGCGTCCGGGCCGCCCGGACGACCCGCGCAACCGCAGCCCCCGGTTCTCGGCCGGCAACGTCGAGCACAACCTCGCCCTGGTCGAGGCGCTGGGCCGGGTCGCCGAGGCGAGGGGCTGCACCGTCGCCCAGCTGGCCATCGCCTGGGTGGCCGCCCGGGGCGACGACATCGTGCCGCTGGTCGGCGCCCGCACCCGGGCCCGGCTGGCGGAGGCCCTGCCCGCGCTCGACGTGCGGCTCTCGCCCGACGACCGCGCCGAGATCGAGAAGGCGATCCCGGCCGGCTCGGCCCGCGGCGACCGCTACCCGGCGGCGTTCATGGCGAGCCTCGGCGTCGGGAATTGAGCGGACGTTACCGACCGTAAAACGTGTCGTGACAGAACGCGGTACCGCGGGGAAATCGACGCTAGCCTCGGCGCATGATCCGGCGCGATCTCCCGGTGGCCGAGTCCCGGCCGACCCGGGACTCGGCGGCGGCGGTGCTGCGGGCGATCCTCGACCACGGCCCGATCGCCCGCAGCTCGGTGGCACGGGCGTCCCGGCTCTCGGCCGCCTCGGTGACCGGCATCGTGGCGTCCCTGGTGGACGCCGGCCTGGTGCGCGAGGTCCCGGAGGCGGCCGGCCCGCCCGGCAACGGCCGTCCGCACGTGCCGCTGGACATCGAGCCGGACGGCGTCGCCGTCATCGGCGCGCACATCGCCGTCCCGCGCACCACGGTGGCGCTGCTCGATCTGCGCGGCCGGGTTATCGCCCAGCGCCAGGACCCGCACGGCGCCCGCGACCCGCGCAGCGTTCTGGCCGCGCTCGCCGCCCGGGTCGGCGCGCTGCGCCGGGAGCACGCCGCCGGCCGCACGATCCTCGGCCTCGGGCTGGCCACCGGCGGCTGGGTGGACGCCGCCAACGGCACGGTCGTCGACCACAACATCCTGGGCTGGCAGCACGTGCCGGTCGCCGCCACGCTGGCCGCCGCCACCGGCCTGCCGGTGCGGGCCGACTGCAACTCGCGCGCGCTGCTGCGCGCCGAGCAGCTCTTCGGAGCGACCACCCGGCGCGTACGAGGAAGCGCCGTCCACCTCTTCGTCGGCAACGTGGTCGACGTCGCCTTCGCCACCGGCGGCGCCGTCCATCAGGGACCACGCTCCGCCGCCGGCGCGGTCGCGCACCTCCCGGTCGAGGGTTGCGCCGAGCTCTGCGCCTGCGGCCGCACCGGTTGCCTGCAGGCCGCCGTCTCCGAACGCACCCTGGTCCGCCGTGCCGTCGCCGCCGGCCTGATCGACCGCCCCGAGCTGCGCGCCCTGATCGACCTGGCCCGAAGCGGAATCCCCGCGCCGGGTGGAATCCCCGCGCCGGGTGGAGACCCGGCCCGGAGCGCAGCCGCCGCGGCCCTCGCGCTCCTCGAGGAGCGTGCCCGCCTCGTCGGGCGCGCCGCCGCGCTGCTGCTCGATCTCTTCGACCCCGAGGTCCTGGTCGTCGCCGAGGCCGGCGTGAACCGGCTCGACTCCTGCCTCGCCACCCTGCGCGCCGAGACCGCGGCCTGGTCGGCGGCCGGCGCCGACGCGGCGCGGATCGTGCGCCGCACCAGCTTTCCGGGCGACGTCCTGGCCGTGGCGGGCGGCGCCGTCGCGCTCGACGGGGTCTATGCGCATCCCCTCGAGTGACCCGGCTCACATGGATGACCGTTAATTCAGCTCGGCGCAAACTTGCCTACTAATCCTATAGCCATACTATGAATTCATGACCACCGTAACCCCCGCCCAGGTCGACGCCACGCTGTTCCGGCAGGTCTTCCGCCGGCACCCGGCCGGCGTCGCGGTCGTGACCACCGACGCGGGACGCGGCGCCGCCGGCGTCACCGTCACGTCGCTCGCCTCGCTGTCCGCCGATCCGGCGCTGCTGTCGTTCGGCATCAACGCGACCGCATCCATCTGGCCGCACCTGCGCGACGCCCGCACCGCCGTCGTGCACCTCCTCGGCGCCGCGCACGCGGTCACCGCCCGCACGTTCGCCACCAGCGGCATCGACCGGTTCGCGGCGCCCACCCGCTGGCGCCGGCTGCCCACCGGCGAGCCCGTTCTCGACGACGTAGCCGCCTGGCTGCGGATCGCGATCGAGCACCGCCTCCCGGCCGGCGGCTCGCACCTGGTCATCGGCCGCGTCGAGGAGGCCGAGCTCGCCGGCCACCACCCCCCGCTGCTCTACCACGACGGCAGCTACCACGCCCTGTGAGAGGACGGTCATGAAAAAGGCCCTGGCCGCCCTGACGGCCCTGTTCGTCATATCCGCCTGCGGCGGCACGAGCTCCGCGGCGACCCTGGAACTGACGGCGGCGCTGCCGGAACAGATCCCCAGCGGCACTGAGCTCCGGATCGGCGACCCGTCGATCCAGGCCATCCTCACCGCCTCCGGGCTCGACCGGGAACTGGCCGGCGCGGGCGTGACCGTCGAGTGGGCCAACATCAGCGGCGGCCCGCAGAGCATCCAGGCGTTCCGCGGCGACAAGCTCGACTGCAGCGCGGTCGCCGACATCCCGTCACTGTTCGCCGCCTGGACGGGCACCTCGACGAGGATCGTCTTCCAGTCGGTCACTCTCGACCCGCTACAGCATCCGACGTACGAGCTGGGAATCGCGCCCGGGGTGAGGGTCGCCTCCCTGGCCGATCTCCGCGGCAAGAATATCGCCTACAGCGCCGGTCAGGCGCAAGGCGCGCTGGTCCTGCGCGTGCTGCAGAAGGCCGGGCTCACCCAGAAGGACGTGACCCTGGTCGACCTGACCAGCAACGGCGACTCCTACCCGACGGCGCTGGGCAGCAGGGCGGTCGACGTCGCCCCGCTCGGCTCCTCGATCCTGGCCCGATACCAGGGCAAGTACCCCGGCGCCGGCTCGATCAGGACCGGCATCCGGGACGACGCGTCCACGCTCTACTGCCTGACCAAGTCGGTGCGGGACGCCGGGAAAGCCGCGGCGCTCAAGGCGTACGTCGCCGTGCGGGCCAGGGCGCTGCTCTGGCAGAACGACCACCCCGACGAGTACGCGAAGGCCTACCTCCAGGCCGTTCAGGGGCTCAGCGCGGCCGATGCGAAGGCCTACCTCGACGTGGGCGGCGACAAGGGCATCCCGGCCACCTGGGACAACGCGCAGACCCGGCTCCAGGAGACCGCCGACCTGCTGGCCACCGAGCAGAAACACGACAAGCTCGACGTACGTACGCTGGTCGACCGCCGTTTCGAGAAGGTCGAGGCGGACGCCGCCGCCGGCAAGGTAGTCAGCGGTGATGCGGCATGACCACCGTCCTCGTCACGAAGATCAACGACAAGGCGGATGCCAGAGTCGTACGCCGCCGGCTGGGCCCGGGACCGCGGATCCGGTTCGCCTTCTGGGTCGGCCCGGTCGTCCTGCTCGCCGCCTGGGCCGCCGGATCGGCCACCGGGCTGGTCAGCCCCGCGATCCTGACCGCGCCCTGGGACGTGGTCGAGGCGTTCCGCACCCAATGGGTCGAGCACGACCTGCTCGGCGACATCCTCTCGTCACTGCACCGGGCCGTGCTCGGGCTCGCCCTCGGCGTACTCGGGGGAACGCTTCTCGCCGTTGTCTCCGGCCTCTCCCGGATCGGCGAATCCCTGGTGGACGGCCCGATCCAGATCAAGCGGTCGATCCCGACGCTCGCGCTCATCCCACTGTTCATCGCGTGGTTCGGCATCGGCCAGGAGATGAAGGTCGTCACCATCGCCCTCATCACGCTGATCCCGATCTACATCAACACTCACAACGGCCTGCGCGGCATCGACGGCCGCTACGCCGAGCTGGCCGAGACCATCGGCATCTCGCGCGGCGAGTTCGTCCGGCACGTGGTGTTGCCCGGCGCATTGCCCGGTTTCCTGCTCGGGCTGCGCTTCGCCGTCACCTCGTCGCTGCTCGGCCTGGTCGTCGTCGAGCAGTACAACGCCACCGCCGGCATCGGCCACATGATGACCCTCGCCGGCGAGTACGGGCAGACCGACGTCATCGTCGTCGGCCTGGTCATCTACGGCATCTTCGGCTTCCTGGCCGACACCGCGGTGCGCCTCACCGAGAGGAGGGCATTGTCATGGCGACGGACACTGGAGAGCTGACCGCGGTTCGCGTACGCGATCTGCACCGCTCCTTCAGCCGCAACGGTGGCGTGCTGAACGGACTCGACCTGGACATCGCGCCCGGCGAGTTCGTGGCCCTGATCGGCCGCTCCGGCACCGGCAAAAGCACCCTGCTGCGGGCCTTGGCCGGCCTCGACCGCGACGTCGCCGGGCACGGCCGGATCGCCGTCCCCGACGCCGTCTCGGTGGTGTTCCAGGACTCCCGCCTGCTGCCCTGGAAGCGGGTGCTGGACAACGTCGTGTTCGGCCTGCGGGGCGCCGACGCCGATGCACGAGGCCGGCAGGCGCTGGCCGAGGCCGGGCTGGCCGGCCGCGAGCGGGCCTGGCCCCATCAGCTCTCCGGCGGCGAGCAGCAGCGAGCCGCACTGGCCCGGTCGCTGGTCCGCGAGCCCCAGCTCCTGCTGGCCGACGAGCCGTTCGGGGCGCTGGACGCGCTGACCCGCCTCAAGATGCACGCGCTGCTACGGAAGCTCTGCGCGACGCACAAGCCGGCGGTGCTGCTGGTCACCCACGACGTCGACGAAGCGATCGCGCTCGCCGACCGGGTGATCCTGCTCGACCACGGCGTCATTCATGCGGACGTACGCGTCGACCGGTCCCCGGCCGAGCTGCGCGCCTTCCTTCTCGACGGTCTGGGGGTACACCAGTGACCACGCTGCACCTCAACGCCTTCCTCATGGGCGTCGGCCACCACGAGGCGTCGTGGCGGCTGCCGGAGAGCGACCCGTACGCGAGCTGGGACGTGAAGCACTTCCAGAACCTGGCCCGGATCGCCGAGCGCGGCAAGCTCGACTCGGTCTTCCTCGCCGACAGCCCCGTGCAGATGGGCGATCCCGGGCGGCGGCCGGCCGGTAAGCTCGAGCCCACCATCCTGCTGACCGCGCTGGCCGGCGTGACCGAGCACATCGGACTGATCGCGACGGCGTCGACGTCGTACAACGAGCCCTACAACCTGGCCCGCCGGTTCGCCTCGCTCGACCACGTCTCGCACGGCCGGGCCGGCTGGAACATCGTCACCACCGCGGGCGCCGACGCGGCCCGCAACTTCGGCCTCGACGACGTGCCCCTGCACCGCGAGCGCTACGAGCGGGCGGCCGAGTTCGTCGAGGTCTCCACCCGGCTGTGGGACAGCTGGGCCGACGACGCGATCCTCGCCGACAAGGCGGCCGGCGTTCACGCCGACGCCGCCAAGGTGCGGGCCGTCAACCATCGCGGCCGGTTCTTCCGGGTCGACGGACCGCTCAACGTACCGCGCTCACCGCAGGGCCATCCGCTGCTGGTGCAGGCCGGCTCGTCGGAGGACGGCAAGCAGTTCGCGGCCCGGCACGCCGAGGCCGTCTTCACCGCGCAGCAGACCCTGGACGAAGCCCAGGCGTTCTACCAGGACCTCAAGAAGCGCGCCGCCGACCTGGGCCGCGACCCGTCCGGCGTCAAGATCCTGCCTGGCATCGTGCCGGTCATCGGCGACACCGAGGCCGAGGCGCGCGAGCTCGAGGCCGAGCTGGAACGGCTGATCAGTCCGGCGTACGCGCTGCGGCACCTCGAAGAGCTGTTCCGGACGCGACTCGATCTCGACGCGCCGCTGCCGGACGACCTGCCCGCCGAGGCCGAGATCGAGGGCGCGAAGAGCCGGTACACGCTGATCGTCGACCTGGCCCGCCGCGAGCACCTGACCGTGCGGCAGCTCATTGCCCGGCTCGGCGGCGGACGCGGCCACCGCACCTTCACCGGCACCCCGGTCCAGGTCGCCGATGCCATCGAGGACTGGTACGACAACGGCGCCGCCGACGGCTTCAACATCATGCCCGCCGTGCTGCCGTCGGGCCTGTCGGCTTTCGTCGACAAGGTGGTCCCGATCCTCCAGGAGCGAGGCCTCTTCCGCACCGAATACACCGGCACCACCCTGCGCGACCACTACGGGCTGGCGCGGCCATGACCTTTCTCTGGTACATCCCCAACACGGTCGAGCCCGGGCATCGCGGGGACGACGCGGTGGCCGGCTACGGGACGCTCGAGCACTCGGTCGAGCTCGCCCGCACCGCCGAGGAGCACGGCTGGCAGGGCGCGCTGATCGGCACCGGCTGGGGGCGGCCGGACACGTTCACGGTGGCCACCGCGATCGCCGCGCGCACCACCACCTTCCGGCCGCTGGCGGCGATCCGGCCCGGCTACTGGCAGCCGGCCCACTTCGCCGGCGCGGCCGCGACCCTCGACCACCTCAGCGGCGGCCGGCTGCTCGTCAACATCGTGAGCGGGCAGGACAACCTGGCCGCATACGGCGACGCCGAGGGCGACCAGGCCCAGCGGTACGCGCGCACCAAGGAGTTCATGCGCCTGGTCCGTCGCTTGTGGACCGAGGAGAGCGTCACCTTCGCCGGTGAGCACTTCCACGTGACGGACTCGACCGTCGTGCCCCGGCCCCGCGGAACCGGCCCGCGCCTCTACTTCGGCGGCGCGTCGGCGGCGGCCGAGCGGGTCGCCGCCACCGAGGCCGATGTGCAGCTGTTCTGGGGCGAGCCCCTGGACGGCATCGCCGAGCGCATCGACCGGCTGCGCGGCCTGGCCGGGACGCTGGGCCGCGACCTGCCGCCGCTGGAGTTCGGCCTGCGCGTCACCACGCTGGTCCGCGCCACCACCGAGGAGGCCTGGCGTGACGCCGAGGCGAAGGTGTCCGCGATGGCGCCACGAACCGAACAGCTGCGCGGCCCGGCCGTGGGCCAGCAGCGCCTGCTCGACCTGACCGCCCGCGGCGACGTGCTCGACACGTGTCTCTACACCGCGCCGGCCCGGCACGGCGGCGGGGGAGCGGGCACCACCTGGCTGGTCGGCTCGCCCGACGACGTGGCCGCCGCGCTGCGCCGCTACGCGGACCTCGGCGTCACCCACTTCGTCCTGTCCGACACCCCCTACAAGCAGGAGACGGCCCGCGTCGGCGACGCCCTGATCGACCGCCTCACCCCCGTCCTGCATTGACCGCGCCGCGGGCCGGTCATCGCTCCCAGACGGTGATGCGAAATCCGGATCGGCCCGCGTCGTCGAGGCCGAGGAAACGCGCGGCGGCGACGCGGCCCTCCGTGCTGAAGACGCAGAACCAGCCGCCCTCGGGCAGGTCGAACAGCGGCAGTCCCGGGTCGGCCTCGGCGGCGGTACGGCACTGCTGATAGCCCGGCTCCCCGTCGCCGAGCCGGCGCTCCAGCCGGGCGCCGCCGCCGGGGGTGACCTCGGTGTAGTAGTCCTTGCGGAGATCCGAGCCCGCATCCTTGCGCTGCGGCGGCCGGGTGTCGACATCCAGGCCGCCGCTGCTCAGCCAGGAGTCGCCGGTCCAGCGGACCTTCGGTGTCACCGGTGTCACCGGTGTCACCGGCGTCACCGGCGTCACCGGCGTCACCGGCGTCACCGGCGTCACCGGCGTCGCCTTGACGCTCCGTGGCGAGGTGGACGAAGAGGGCGACGGCGAGCCGGGCGACGCCGATCGGGACCCGGCCGTCCGGGACGAGGCCGATCCCGGCGTGGTCCGAGTTGGCGGGGACAAAGCGGACGTGATCGTCGTGGACGGCGTAGCGCTTCCCTCGCCGGCGGCCTGATAGACCGCCACGAACAGCGACAGCGCCGCCACCGGGAGCCCGACCACGGTGGCGACCGCGACCGACCTCGTGCCGAAGATGCCTTTCGCGGTCATGGTCAGCAGTCCTGGTCATACGACAGCCCGTCGAGGATCAGGGTCTTGTACGCGAAGCCGTAGCCGGCCGGGTCGTCGCAGTCGACGTATGACCAGCTCATCGTCAGGTCCTGCGCGCCCAGATGGAGGGTCATGGTCGTCTCCTCGACGACGACGGTGCCGGTGATCTCGGCGCCGTTGAAGGCGAACGTGACCGTGCCGTCGGCGGTGAAGCGGTAGCTCCGGCCGCCGGTCGAGTCGTTCCACGAGCCGCCGCCCCACGTGCCGACCAGTTGCCGCGGCACCCGCGAACGCGGCGGCGCGGCGGGGGCGGCCGGCGCGGCCGGGGCGGCCGGTGCGGCGGGGGCGGCCGGGGAGGCGGGGGCGGCCGGGGAGGCGGGGGCGGCCGTGGTGGGCTCGGTTGCCGGCACGCGGGGAGAGGTGGGCGGCTGGACGGTGGGACGGACCGGCGGGTAATCGCCGGACCCGTCGCTCCCGCACGCCGGCAGGAGCAGGGTCGAAGCCATCACTGCGATCAACAACGGGCGTGTGCGTGTCATGGGAACGAGCCTTGGCCGCCCGCGGGCCGCGCCGCATGAGGCGGGTGTCCCCACCACCGCGGGCGATTCTCCCGGCCGGCCGGGACATCGAGGAGGGAGCCGGGCGGGGGAGACGGACATGACGACGCCGGGCGCCACCCCGAAGGAGGTGACGCCCGGCGCGGTGGTGCGGGTGGGTCAGCCGACCGGCTGCTCGACCGGGGCGGCGGCGGCCGTGGCGGGGGCGGTCTCGCCGGCGGCGGGCTTGCTGCCGCGCAGCGGGACATGCTTCACGAACAGGGCGACCACGAAGCCGAGGGCGGCCACGGCGCTGCCCCAGAGGAACAGGCTCGTGATGCCGTTGGTGACCGCCTGCTGGAACAGGTGCTGCGCGGCCTCGGGGAGGTTGCGCAGGGCGGCGGGGGTGATCGACGACGTCGAGACCGCGCCGGAGCCGGCGGCGCCGGACTGGGCGATGGTGTCGGTCAGGTGGTGGGCGTAGATGGCGCCGAGGATGGAGACGCCCAGCGAGCTTCCCATGTTGCGCAGGAAGGTCGAGGCGCCGGTGCCGGCGCCCATGTCGCGCGGGTCCAGGCTGTTCTGGGCGATCAGCGTGCTGGTCTGCATGATGCCGCCCATGCCGGCGCCGAGGATGACCATGTAGATCGCGGTGGTCGTCTGGGACGTGCCGAGGCCGACGGTGGTGAACAGGAACATGCCGATGGCCACCAGGACGGCGCCGGCGATCGGGTAGATGCGGTAGCGGCCGGTGCGGCTGATCACGTTGCCGACCAGGATGCTCACGACCATCACCGCGATCATCATCGGCATCAGGAGCAGGCCGCTGTTGGTGGCCGACGCGCCCTGCACGAACTGCTGGTACTGCGGGAGGTAGCCGATCGCGCCGAACAGGGCGAAGCCGGAGATGAAGGCGATGCCGCCGGCCAGGGCGAAGTTGCGGTTCTTGAAGACGCGCAACGGCATGATCGGCTCGGGGCGGCGGCGCTCGACGGCGATGAAGGCGATCAGGCCGCCGACGGTCAGCGCGCCGAGGCCGAGGATCTGCGGCGACGTCCAGTCGTACTGGGTGCCGCCCCAGGTGGCGATCAGGACGAGCGAGGTGATCCAGACGGTGAGCAGGCCGGTGCCGAGCCAGTCGATGCGGGCGTGGCCGGTGCCGCGGGGCAGGCGGGCCAGGGTGATCCAGGCGACCACCAGCGCGACGGCGCCGAGCGGCAGGTTCACGTAGAAGGCCCAGCGCCACGACAGGTGGTCGGTGATGAAGCCGCCGATCAGCGGGCCGCCGATCAGCGCGACCGGCATGACCGCCATCATGACGCCCTGGTAGCGGCTGCGGTCGCGGGGCGGGATCATCTCGCCGATGATCGACAGCACGCCGACCACGAGGCCGCCGGCGCCGAGACCCTGGACGGCCCGGAAGGCGACCAGCTCGGCCATGTTCTGCGCCATGCCGCAGAGCGCCGAGCCGACGAGGAACAGCGAGACCGCCGCGACGAAGGTGATCCGCCGCCCGTACAGGTCGCCGAGCTTGCCCCAGATCGGCGTGGCGATCGTGGTCGCCAGGATGTAGCCGGTCGTCACCCAGGCCAGGTGCTCGAGCCCGCCGAGGTCGCCGACGATGGTCGGCAGCGCCGGTGCGACGATCATGTTGTCGAGCATCGCGAGCAGCATGGCGATCACCAGGCCGCTCATCGTCACCAGGATCTCGCGGTGGCTGAAGCCCAGCCCGGCGGGAGCGTTTTCTTGCTTGGCCATGGGAACGGCCTCTCGTCTCGGAACTACCGGCACCTTGCGAACTAGCTAATCGACCGGCTAGGTAAAAAGCTTAGAAATATAGCTAGCCAGCCGTCAAGCTAATTACCGGGAAGGTGATCCGGCTCGCAGTACCTCGAGCGCCACGACGAGGGCGGCCGCCCGGGCTTCCTGGTCGTCGGCGATGCCGAGCTTCACCGCGGCGTTGATGTGCTGGACGGTCGAGATCGCGGTGATCGCCCGGGTGTAGTCGAGGACGCTCGGGTCGTCGCCGGCGAGGGCGGTGACCAGGCGAACCTGCGCCGCGCGCATGTCGGTGCCGATCGGCAGGCCGAGGATCTCGGTGTGGTTCTGCCGGACCAGCTCGGTCAGCTCTCGGCCCCAGGCGGCCTGGTGCTCGGCGTACCGTCGCAGGAGATCTTCACGCCCGGACGGGGTGAGCTCCGCCTGGTCGAGGAGGACATCGAGGCCGTCGAGCCAGCCGCGGAGGATGGCCGAGATGATGTCTTCCTTGGTCTTGTAGTGGAAGTAGAGCGCGGCCTTGGTCACGCCGAGCTCCTCGGCGATCTCGCGCAGGGACGTGTTCGCGTACCCCTGCTCGACGAACAGGCGCAGCGCGACGGAGAGGATCCGGTCGCGGGTGTCGGTGCGCCGGTGGTCCACGCGTTCCATGCCGCCATTCTAGATAGCTTGACGGCGGGCTAGCCAACAGTGAAGGCGCGCCGGTCGGAAAACCGGCGCGCCCCTCATCTCGTACGGGATCAGCAGGCGCCGTTGTCGGCCCAGACGTCCCATTGACCGCTGTGGGTGGCGGGCGACTCGTTCTGCGTCCACCACTTCGCGGTGTACTTGTGGCCGTTCTGGCTCACCTGGTTGCCCTGGGTGTAGACCGCGGTGGCGCTCCACGCGGCGATCGTGCAGGTGCCGCCCCCGCCCGGCGTGGTGGGCGTCGTCGTCGGGATCGTGGTCGGCGGGGTGGCGCCGGCGAAGCGCGCCGAGTACTTCGTGAACTCCCACGGCGTCTGCGGCACGCTGCTGCACGTGCCCGAGGTCGTGCTCTGGTTGGGGTCGGCGCACTGCCGGTCGCGGTTCACCGACCAGTTCGTGTAGCGGGCGAGCTTGTGACTGGTGGCGTAGTCGAGCGTCGTCTGGAAGTCGGCCTGCCGGAAGTACTCGCCGGCGTCGCTGCGGCCGTTCATCTGAGAAATGCCTTCATGGGCGTACGCGGTGGCGCTGTCCCAGCCGAAGGTGTTCATCAGGATGGTGTGGAACGCCTCGAGCGCCGACACCTGCGAGCCGCCGCCGTTGAAGCCGCCGTCGAACGGCATGATCGAGAAGTTCGCCGGCGTGAAGCCCTGCGACTTGGCCTCGTTCAGCATCTGCGTGCCGAACCAGCCGGTGCCGGCCGCCGTTCCCGCGGTGGTGATCGACACGTACAGGCCCGGGTTGTCGGCCTGGAGGATCCGCGCCGCGCCGATCTCGTTGTGCACGGCCGCGGTGTTCTCGTACTCGGGCTCCTCGAGGTCGAAGTCCATCGCCTTGAGGGCATATTTCGAAACCACTTGCTGGTACGCGGCGGCGGTCGCCTCCGGGCTGCCGCAGGTCTGACCGAGCTTGGTGCCGCCGTAGCCGCCGATCGAGACGCTGACGTCGCCGCCGTTCGACCGGATCCGGCTGATCATCGCGGCGGCCTCGGTGTCCGAGGAGACGGCGCGGGTGCCGTCCCAGGTCGGCGAGCAGCCGCCGCCGTTGGGGGCGAGGATGAACGCCAGCTGGAAGGCCTTCTGCCCGGTCGCGTTCATGACCTCGACCGGGTCCGGCGGGCTGTTGTCGAACGGCATCAGGTACGGCGCCGAGGCGTACCAGTTGCTGGTGAGGGTGGCGGCGTCGGCCTGGGTGGCCACCGCGACGCCGGTCGCGGCGAGGGCCAGGGCGCCGGCCCCGGCGATGAGCAGTCTCTTCATGGGTGCTCCCGGTTGAAGGGGGATAGACCGCGGTAAAATCTTTAACAAAGTTTCTTATTCTTTACCGGTTCTGTCCACCCGGTCTTCCTGATCGGGTCCCGGGGCTCTCCGGTTGGGGTACAAAGTCCCTGTCGCGGACGCCACTCGACCCGAGACCCTGAGCTACGAAGTCCGGCCGCGGGCCGGACTCGGGCGCGGATGGAAGAGTCGATGAACGCTGGTAGGCAGCCCGGTCGGCCGGGCTTGATGCTCGCCCTCGCGACGGTCGGCTTCGCCGTCAACTTCTGGGCCTGGGCGCTGCTCAGCCCGCTGGCGGTGAAGTTCACGACGGCGCTGCACCTGAGCTCGTTCCAGCAGGCGCTGCTGGTCGCGGTGCCGGTGATCGTGGGCTCGCTGGGGCGCATCCCGGTCGGGGCGCTCACCGACCGGTTCGGCGGACGGATCATGTTTCCGCTGGTCTCGGCGGCGACCATCGTGCCGGTGCTGTTCCTCGGGCTGTTCGGGCACGACTCGCTGGCGGCGCTGCTGGTCGGCGGGTTCTTCCTCGGCATCGGCGGCACCGCGTTCGCCGTCGGCGTGCCGTTCGTGAACGCCTGGTTCCCGCCCGAGCGGCGCGGCACCGCGGTCGGCATCTTCGGCGCCGGCATGGGCGGCACCGCGATCAGCGCGCTGACCACGGTGAAGCTGGTCAACGCGTACGGCACCGCGACGCCCTTCGTGCTGACCGCCATCGTCCTGGCCGGCTATGCCGTGGTCGCCTTCCTGGTGCTGCGCGACGCCCCGGACCGCCCGGTGCCGACCGCGCCGCTGGCCGCCCGGCTCGCCTCGGCGCTGCGGCTGCGCATCACCTGGCAGGCCTCGGCGCTGTATGCGGTCGCCTTCGGCGGATACGTCGCGTTCAGCGTCTACCTTCCGTCCTATCTGAAGACCGCGTACGGGCTGACCCAGGCCGACGCCGCGAACCGGATGGCCGGCTTCGTGCTGCTCGCCGTGATCATGCGGCCCGTCGGCGGCTGGCTCTCCGACCGGACCCCGCCGGCCCGCGTCCTCGGCGCCGCGCTCGCCACCGTCGTGGCCGGCGCCATTGTGCAGTCGTTCACGCCCGACCTGGCGCCCCTGGGGACGATCGCGTTCCTGGGCATGGCGGCCGCGCTCGGCATCGGCAGCGGCGCCACGTTCGCGCTCGTCGCCCAGCGCGCCCCGGCCCAGCAGGTCGGCTCGGTCACCGGCGTGGTCGGCGCGGCCGGCGGCCTCGGTGGCTTCGTGCCGCCGCTGGTCATGGGCGTCATCTACGGGCAGTACAGCAACTATGCGCTCGGCCTGGCGCTGCTGGCGGTGGTCGCGTTCGCCGCGCTGCTGCTGGACATCCTGTCCGTCGGGCGTGGACGCGACGTGAAGGCGGTGGCCTGATGAGCCTCGACGATCCGCTGACCGAGGCGCTGGTGGGCACCCGCCGGTTCTTCACCCGGGGCGAGGTGTCGGAGGACCGGCGGACGCTGTTCCAGATCGGTGGCCGGCAGGCGGACGTCTTCTACCGGGACCGGTGGTCGCACGACAAGGTGGTGCGCTCGACCCACGGCGTGAACTGCACCGGTTCGTGCTCCTGGAAGGTGTACGTCAAGGACGGCATCATCACCTGGGAGGCGCAGCAGACCGACTACCCGAGCGTCGGCCCGGACCGGCCGGAGTACGAGCCGCGGGGCTGCCCGCGCGGGGCGGCCTTCTCCTGGTACACCTACTCGCCGACGCGCGTGCGGTACCCGTACGTGCGCGGGATTCTGCTCGAGATGTACCGCGAGTCGCGGCAGCGGCTGGGTGATCCGGTGGCCGCATGGGCGGAGATCACCGGCGATCCGGAGAAGGCCCGGCGCTACAAGTCGGCGCGCGGCCGGGGTGGGCTCGTGCGCGCGAGCTGGGACGAGGCGACCGAGATGATCGCGGCCGCGCACGTGCACACGATCAAGGCGTACGGACCGGACCGGCTCGCCGGCTTCTCGCCGATCCCGGCGATGTCGATGGTGTCGCACGCGGCCGGCGCCCGCTTCTACAACATGATCGGCGGCGCGATGCTGTCGTTCTACGACTGGTACGCCGACCTGCCGGTTGCCTCGCCACAGGTGTTCGGCGACCAGACCGACGTGCCCGAGTCGGGGGACTGGTGGGACGCCGGCTACCTGATCATGTGGGGCTCGAACCTGCCGGTCACCCGGACGCCGGACGCGCACTGGATGGCCGAGGCGCGCTACCGGGGGCAGAAGGTCATCGCCGTCGCGCCGGACTATGCCGACAACGTGAAGTTCGCCGACGAGTGGCTGGCGCCCGCGCCGGGCACCGACGGGGCGCTCGCGATGGCCATGGGACACGTCATCCTCAAGGAGTTCTTCGTCGACCGGCGGACGAGCTACTTCACCGACTACGTCGGCAAGTACACCGACCTGCCGTTCCTGGTGACGCTGGACGACGCGGGGGACGGGACGTACCGGCCGGGCAAGATGCTGACCGCGGCCCAGCTGCCGGGCGCGCTCGCCGGCGCCGAGAACGCCGCCTTCAAGACGGTGCTGCTGGACAGCGACGGAATGCCGGTGGTGCCGAACGGCTCGCTGGGCCACCGGTACGGCAAACCCGGCTCGTGGAACCTTGACCTCGGCTCGGTGGAACCGCTGCTCTCCGCGGACGGCGGCCGGGAACCGGCGGTCACGGTTGTGCTGCCCCGCTTCGACACCGCCCACGGGGACGCGACGACGATGCGCCGGGGCGTCCCGGTGCGGCGCATCGGCGAGCACCTGGTCACGACGGTCTACGACCTGCTGCTGGCCCAGTACGGCGTGTCCCGGCCCGGCCTCCCGGGACAATGGCCGAGCGGGTACGACGACGCCGCCGAGCCCTACACCCCGGCCTGGCAGGAGACGATCACCGGCGTGCCGGGCCCGGCCGCCGCGCGGATCGCCCGCGAGTTCGCGACCAACGCCGAGGAGTCCCGCGGCCGGTCGATGATCATCATGGGGGCGGGGACCAACCACTGGTTCCACTCCGACACGATCTACCGGGCGTTCCTCACGCTCACGACGCTGACCGGGTGCCAGGGCGTCAACGGCGGCGGCTGGGGCCACTACGTCGGGCAGGAGAAAGTTCGCCCGATCACCGGCTACAGCGTGCTCGGCACCGCCTCCGACTGGGTGCGCCCGGGCCGCCAGATGATCCAGACCGCGTACTGGTATCTGCACACCGACCAGTACCGGTACGACCCGTTCTCGGCCGCGACCCTCTCGGCCACCGGCCCGGAGGGCGCCTTCGCGGGGCGCAGCACGGCCGACCTGATCGCCTCGTCGGCGCGGATGGGCTGGATGCCGTCGGTGCCGCACTTCAATCGCAACCCGCTCGAGCTCGCCGGCGAGGCGCAGGCGGCGGGCAAGCCGGTCGCCGACCACATCGTGGCCGGGCTGAAGGACGGCAGCCTGCGCTTCGCCTGCGAGGACCCGGACGCCCCGGAGAACTTCCCGCGGGTGCTGACCATCTGGCGGGCGAACCTGCTCGGCTCGTCGGCGAAGGGCAACGAGTACTTCCTGCGCCATCTGCTGGGGACGGACAACGCCGTACGCGCGACCGAGTCCCCGGATTTCCCGGAGCCGGCGCCGACCGGGAAGCTCGACCTGCTGCTGACCCTCGACTTCCGGATGACCTCGACCACCATCTACTCCGACATCGTGCTGCCGGCCGCCACCTGGTACGAGAAGCACGACCTCAACACCACCGACATGCACCCGTTCGTGCACTCGTTCAACCCCGCGATCGCGCCGCCCTGGCAGACCCGTACCGACTGGGACGCGTTCATGACCATCGCACGCGCGTTCAGCGCCCTCGCCCAGGACCACCTCGGCACGCGGACCGACGTGGTCGCCGCGCCGCTGCTGCACGACACCCCGGACGAGATGGCCAACCCGTACGGCCGGGTCGCCGACTGGAAACGGGGCGAGTGCGAGCCGATTCCCGGCCGGACCATGCCGAAGCTCGTCGCCGTGGAGCGCGACTACACCGCGATCGCCGACAAGATGGCGTCGCTGGGACCGTTGCTCGACACGCTCGGCGCCAGCACCAAGGGCGTCACCTTCGACGTCGGCAAGGAACTGGACTACCTGCGGCGGAAGAACGGCGTCGCGGCGAACGGCCGGCCGTCGATCGCCCGCGACGTGCAGGCGTGCGAGGCGATCCTCGCGCTCTCCGGCACCACGAACGGGCGGCTCGCGACCCAGGGCTTCCGCACCCTGGAGAAACTGACCGGGGTGGAGCTGGCCGACCTGGCGGCCGAGCACGAGGGCAAGCAGATCACCTTCGCCGACACCCAGTCGCGGCCCACGCCCGTCATCACGTCGCCGGAGTGGTCCGGCTCCGAGTCCGGGGGACGGCGCTACTCGCCGTTCGTCATCAACGTCGAGCGCCTCAAACCGTGGCACACGCTCACCGGCCGGCAGTCCTTCTACCTCGACCACGACTGGATGGCCGAGCTGGGGGAGTGGCTGCCGACGTACCGGCCGCCGCTGAACATGCACGCCCTGTTCGGCGAGCCGGCGGTCGGCGACCAGGGTGCGCTCGGCATCACGGTGCGCTATCTGACGCCGCACAACAAGTGGTCCATCCACTCCGAGTATCAGGACAACCTGTTCATGTTGTCGCTGTCCCGCGGCGGTCAGCTCATCTGGATGTCCAAGGAGGACGCCGCGAAGATCGGCGTGCACGACAACGACTGGATCGAAGCGGTCAACCGCAACGGCGTGGTGGTCGCCCGCGCCGTCGTCTCGCACCGGATGCCCGAGGGCACGGTCTACATGCACCACGCCCAGGACCGGCTGATCGACGTGCCGCGCACCGAGACCAACGGCCGCCGCGGCGGCATCCACAATTCGCTGACCCGGCTGCTCATCAAGCCGTCGCACCTGATCGGCGGGTACGCCCAGCTGTCGTTCGCGTTCAACTACCTCGGGCCCACCGGCAACCAGCGCGACGAGGTCACCGTCATCCGCCGCCGTTCGCAGGAGGTCGAGTACTGATGCGCGTCATGGCCCAGATGGCGATGGTGATGAACCTCGACAAGTGCATCGGCTGCCACACCTGCTCGGTCACCTGCAAGCAGGCGTGGACCAACCGCAGCGGCGTCGAGTACGTCTGGTTCAACAACGTCGAGACCCGGCCCGGCCAGGGCTATCCGCGCCGCTACGAGGACCAGGAGACGTGGCGCGGCGGCTGGACGCTGAACCGGCGCGGCCGGCTCACGCTCAAGGGCGGCGGACGTTTTTCCAAGCTGCTGCACATCTTCTCCAACCCGAAGCTGCCGGCCATCCAGGACTACTACGAGCCCTGGACGTACGACTACGAGACGCTCACCAACGCGCCGCTGCAGGAGCACACGCCCGTCGCCCGGCCCAAGTCGCTGCTCTCCGGGCAGGACATGAAGATCTCGTGGTCGGCGAACTGGGACGACAACCTCGGCGGCTCGCCCGACCACGGCGACAAGGACGTGCTGCTGAAATCCATCGCCGGCAAGGTGAAGTTCGAGTTCGAGCGAACCTTCATGTTCTACCTGCCGCGGATCTGCGAGCACTGCCTCAACCCGTCCTGCGCGGCCTCCTGCCCGTCCGGCGCCATCTACAAGCGCACCGAGGACGGCATCGTGCTGGTCGACCAGGACAAGTGCCGGGGCTGGCGGATGTGCGTCTCCGGCTGCCCGTACAAGAAGGTGTACTTCAATCACCGCACCGGCAAGGCCGAGAAATGCACGTTCTGCTTCCCGCGCATCGAGGTCGGCATTCCCACCGTGTGCTCGGAGACCTGCGTGGGCCGCCTGCGCTACATCGGATTGATGCTGTACGACGCGGATGCCGTGCTCGCCGCCGCATCGGTCCCGTCCGACCGGGACCTCTACGAGGCGCAGCGCGGGGTCTTCCTCGACCCCGGCGACCCGGCCGTGGTGGCGGCGGCCGAGCGGGCCGGCATCCCCCGCGACTGGATCGAGGCGGCGCAGCGCTCGCCGGTGCACGCGCTGATCACCAAGTACCGGGTGGCGCTCCCGCTGCACCCGGAATACCGCACGATGCCGATGGTCTGGTACATCCCGCCGCTGTCCCCGGTCGTCGACGTCGTGCGCGACACCGGCTACGACGCCGAGGACCGCGGCAACCTGTTCGCCGCCATCGAGGCGTTGCGCATCCCGGTCGACTACCTGGCCCAGCTGTTCACGGCCGGCGATCCCGGGCCGGTCGACGCGGTCCTGCGGCGGCTCGCGGCGATGCGCTCGTACATGCGCGACATCAACCTCGGGCGCGACCCGGACGAGTCGATCCCGGCCGCGGTCGGCTTGACCGGCGAGCAGATGTACGAGATGTACCGCCTCCTGGCGCTGGCCAAGTACGACGAGCGCTACGTCATCCCGCCCGCACACGCCGAGCAGGCCCACTCGCTCGAGGAACTGGCCACCGAGTGCAGCCTCGACTACGAGGGCGGCCCGGGCATGGGCGGATCGGGACCGTTCGGCGAGGCGTCCGGCGGCACGACGCCGATCGCGGTGGAGAACTTCCACATGCTGGTCGAGCGCCAGACCAGCGACACCGTCGTCGACCCCGGCGAGAAGGAGCTACGGGTGAACCTGCTGAACTGGGACGGCAAGGGCCGCCCCAAGGGCCTCTTCCCGCCCCGGCGCGACTCGTGAGCGCCCGCGCCTGGCAGTGCCAGTCCCTGCTGATCGGCTACCCCGACGCGGTGCTCTACGACCGGTTGGATCTGCTCTCGTCGGCGGCCCGGACGCTGCCGGAGCCGGTCGGCGAGCCGCTGCTGCGTTTCATCGCGCACGCCCGGGCCACGCCGGCGGCCCGGCTGACCGCCGACTACGTGTCCACTTTCGACCATCGCAAGCGCTGCTGCCTCTTCCTCACGTACTACGCACACGGCGACACCCGCAATCGGGGCATGGCGCTGCTGGGGCTGAAGCAGACGTACGCGGCGGCCGGCCTGTCCCTCACCGACGACGAGCTTCCCGATCACCTCGCCGTCGTCCTCGAATACGCCGCCGCCGTCCCGGCCTCGGGCGCCCAGCTGCTGGCCGAGCACCGGGCCGGGCTGGAACTGCTGCGGCTGGCCCTGCACGACGCCGCCTCGCCGTGGGCCGCCGTCATCGACTCGGTCGCGGCAACGCTCCCGGCCCTGGCCGGCGACCAGCGCACGGCCGTGGCCCGGCTCGCCGCCCAGGGCCCGCCCGCCGAGAAGGTCGGCCTGGCCCCCTACTCCCAAGGAGCGTCACGGTGACCTCCACGCTGCTGTTCGTCGTCGTCCCGTACCTGAGCATCGCGATCTTCATCGGCGGTCACATCTGGCGGTACCGCTACGACAAGTTCGGCTGGACCACCCGCTCGTCCCAGCTCTACGAGCGCCGCCTGCTGCGGGTCGGCAGCCCGCTGTTCCACTTCGGCATCCTGCTGGTCGCCCTCGGCCACGTCGGCGGCCTGCTCATCCCCGAGTCGTGGACCGATGCCGTGGGGATCAGCGAGACCGCGTACCACGCCGTCGCCGTCACGCTCGGCACCGTGGCCGGCTTCTGCACCCTGGCCGGCGCCGCCATTCTGATCTACCGCCGGCGCACGGTCGGCCCGGTCTTCTCCGCGACCACCACCAACGACAAGGCGATGTACGTCCTGCTGATCGGCACGATCCTGCTCGGCCTCGGCACCACCGTCCTCGGCAACCTCACCGGCCATCCGCACGACTACCGCCTGACGGTGGCGCCGTGGTTCCGCTCGATCTTCTACCTGCGCCCCGACACGAGCCTCATCGAGGCCGCCCCGATCGGCTTCCGGCTGCACGTCCTGGCCGCCTGGGCGCTCTTCGCCTTCTGGCCGTTCAGCCGCCTCGTCCACGTCTTCTCGGCCCCGCTCGGCTACCTGACCCGCCCCTACATCGTCTACCGCAGCCGCGACGCCCAACTCGGCGCCCGCCCCGCCCGCCGCGGCTGGGAACGCATCCGATAGTCCCTTTCTCGCGGCCATTCACTCCAACGGGTGAATGGCTGCCTTCATCGCTCTCCGGGGTCGGCCGATCGATTGTGGACGCTCGGCCGAATGGGCGTACCTCGGGTACCGAACCGCTGGGACAGTGAGGCGCATTACGAATCACCCCTGATCGGTGGTGGAATCCATGACCGCCTCTTCTTTCCCCCGGGAAACGCGCGGCTGCGGCCGCGACGACTGCGACACTTCGAAGATCGCCGGCGTCGGTGTGCTCTGCCGTACGCACGGCGCACTGCTCGTCCTCGCCGGCCTCCCGCCCCGTTCGCGCTACCTTCTCGGGGCCGCGATCTGCGTGGTGACGGCGCTCGGCTTCTTCGTCGCCCCTTCGCTCGACAGCCCGCTGCCGATCTTCCTGGTGCTCGCCGCCGCCGGGCTGGCCGTCGTCGTCCTGCCGCTGCGGTCGTTCCCGGTTGCCGGGCGGTCGGCCGCCGCGGGCTGGGTCGTCTCGTGCGCGCTGGCCTTCGTCCTGAACCACCCGCACGGCGGCGCCTTCCAGCCGGTCGTCACCGCCCTCGCGCTGCTGGTGGCGCTGGGCTGGGCGGTGCGGCTCGGGCGGTTCGCGGCCGAGACCAACCGCAAGGCCGACTCCGGGGGCGGCGTCGGCGGGGCGGCCCTGATCGCGACGCTGCTCGGCGTCGCGGCCGCGACCGGCGTTCTCCGGCTCGCCGCCTCCGGGTACGGCGGTCACCCTGAGATGCGCCTCCCGCACGGGCTCGCGACGCCGCTGGCCTGGATCGCCGGGCTCGCCGTCATCCTCGCCGCCCTCGCGCTGGGCGGGTTCGCCGCCGTCCTCGGCACCGAGCGCTGGTCGAACCGTGCGTCCCGGCTGATCCGGCCGCCGGCGCGACCGGCGAGAATGGCCTCCTGGGACAATCGCGGCCGTTCCACGGCGCACAGCCGGTCGGCCCTCGACCGCCTTCTCGACGGCCTCTCGCACACCGCCACGCAACTCGTTCTCACCGTCGCGGATTTATTGATCTATGTGCTCTACTACTGGACGCTGCGAATCCTGGTCGCGATCGCGAATTGGTTGATCAAGTGGTTCGCGGCCATTCGGGGAATCGCGCGGCGGGCGGCCCGGTTGCTGTTCCGGTCCGTCCTCAACGCGACGCGCATGATCCTTGCGCCGGCGGCCGGCCTGCTCCTCGGGGCGGTGCTGGTGCTGCGGTTCTCCGGCGCGCAGGTCGATTACGTGGAGGCCGGATCGCTCGCCGGCCTCGGGCGGCTGGCCGGCTACGCCGCGGTGGCGTACGGGCTGCTGACGCTCGCCTGGACGGCCCTGTCCGCGTTCCGGGTCGCCGAGCTGGCCGAGACCGTCGTCGACCTCACCTCGCACACGCTGGCCGTCGCGCTGGTCGGCGTCTTCCTCGGCGGCTGGCTGTTCGGGGCGCTCGGCTGGCTCGGGTACGGCATGTACCACGTCGGCGTCGCGACGATCGGCTGCACGGCGCTGATCGCCCTGATCGTCGTGGGCCGCCGGCTGCGCACGAGGTTCGCGGCGGCGCCGGCCGTCCCATGAGGTCGGCCCTCATCGTCGCCACGTCGGCGTACCGGGACGTGAGCTTCCGGCGCCTGCGGTCGCCCGGCCGGGACGCGACCGAACTGGCCGCGGTGCTGGGCGACCCCGCGATCGGCGGCTTCGAAGTCACGTCGGTCACCGACCCGACCGGCCCGGAATGCAAGCTCGCCATCGATGAGCACCTGGCCCGGCCCGGCCTCGACACGCTGGTCGTCTACCTCTCGGGTCACGGGGTGCGGGACGCCCGGGGGCGGCTCCACTTCGCGGTCGCGGACACCATGCACGCGCGTCTCGCCGCGACCGGCGTCGAGGCGGCCTGGCTGCTGGACCGGCTCGAGGAGTGCCGGGCCCGGCAGCAGGTGGTGGTGCTCGACTGCTGCTACAGCGGCGCGTTCGCGTACGGGGCGAAGGGCGGCGGCGAGGACGTGTCGGCCAGCCTGGCCGAGCTGTCCGGCCGCGGCCGCGTGGTCCTGACCGCCTCGCGCGCCACCGAATACTCGTTCGAAGGCCGGGCGGTGCCGGGCGCGGCCATCGCCGGCTCGGTGTTCACGGCCGGGCTGATCGACGGCATCCGCTCGGGCGCGGCGGATGTGCACGGCGCGGGGCGCATCTCGGTCGACGACGCCTTCCGCTATGCGTGCGACTTCGTCCGCCGGCACGACGTCAACCAGACCCCGCAACAGTGGAGCTACGGCGTCGAGGGGCAGATCTGGCTCGCGCGCACGGCGACCACGCCCCGGACGCGGCCGGCCCCGCCGCCGTACGTGCCGATGCCCGTCCCCGCGCCGCCACCCTCGCCGCCCGTGCCCACCTCCGGCACCGTCGTCGGGTGGGGCGGCCGCAACCCGAGCATCGCGCTCGCGCTCGCGTCGGCCGTCGACTTCGGCCGCCTGGCGGTGCCGGCCGGGCTCTCCGGCGTGCGGGAGATCGCGGCCGGCGACCGCCACGGGCTCGCGCGCACCGCCGGCGGCGAGGTCATCGCGTGGGGCGACAACGCGTTCGGCCAATCCCGCGTGCCGCGGCGTCTCGGCCGGGCACGGGCCGTCGCGGCGGGCGGCGCGCACAGCCTGGCGATCCGCGACGACGGCTCGATCGCCGGGTGGGGCAACAACAACGACGGCCAGGCGCGGCCGCCGAAGGGGCCGATCGGGGCCCTCGCGGTGGCGGCGGGCGGGTGGCACAGCCTCGCGCTGCTCCCGGACGGAACGGTCGCGGCCTGGGGTGACGACCGCTACGGCCAGGCTCGAGTTCCGCGCGGCCTGCGCGAGGTCATGGCGATCGCCGCCGGGGACGCGCACAGCCTGGCCCTGCAGGCCGGCGGGATGGTCTCGGCGTGGGGCCGCGACGACTACGGGCAGTCGACCGTGCCGCGCGAGGCGGTGGGGGTGGTGGCGATCGCGGCCGGCGCCTCGTACAGCGTGGCGGTCCGCGGGGACGGGACGGTCCTCTCCTGGGGCCGGGCGCCGGCCGGGGCGCCTCGCGGGCTGCCCGGCGGCGCCGCGTGGCTGTCCGCGGGGGAGTCGCACTGCCTGGCCCTCGGCCGCGACGGCATCGTCCACGCGTGGGGCGACAACACGTACGAGCAATGTCTCGTCCCTCGCGGCCTCGGCGGCCTGCTGTCGGTCGCGGCGGGCGGTCTGTTCAGCCTCGCCTTGGTCGCCCCGGTCCTGCCCTGAGGCCGGTCGGCGCGGTGATGAGCGGGACCGCCGCGCTCGGCCGGTTCCTGGCCGGGAACGCCGGCTCCCGTTCGCGGTAGCCGGCGACGACCGGCGCGTAGTGGCCCACCGAGGTCTGGCCGTACGCGTCGGTGACGCGGTAGCGGATCGGCGGGATCGGGCCCGAGACGCCGCGCGCCGGCGTGAAGAACACCGTGCCGCTGACGCCGATCAGGGTGTCGTCCTGCGGGTGGCCCGGCATGATCGCGATCGACGAGGCCATCGCCAGGGCGAACGTGCCCCGCGGCGTCTCCGGGGGATCGAGGTAGCCGATCGTGCCGCCGGCCGGCACGGTGAACGTCACCGACTGTTGAGCGCCGCGGGGGCCGGTCGAGGCGATGTCCGGCGCGCCCGGTGCGGCCGGGCGGGTGACCGTCGCCGCGTACGTCAGCAATCGTGTTTGATCCTGTGGGCCGGCCAGCCGGATCGTCACCGGGGAGGCCGCGCCGACGAAACCGAGCTTCGGGGTGAAGGTGACCTCGCCGGGCGCGTCGCGGCTGTAGAAGCCCTGCGGCACCAGCACCGTCTCGGCGTAGCGCGGATCCCGGCCGTCGAGGGTCATCCGCCAGCCGGCCGGCACGTCCACACTCACCGTCTGTTTCACCAGGCCGGCGCCGGTCGAGGTGAGCCCGGTCGGCGCCGGGAGCGTGGCCGCGACGAGGGCGGCGGCGAGCACGAGATGCATCGGGCCACGATATGACAGATATGTCCGTTTATCGGAAGTGCCTCTTGCTGATTACGATGCCGGTCAATGCGAACGATTCTCATCCGAGGCCTGCAGGTCGCGCTCGTCGTGCTGCTCGGCGTCCTCGGCTACAGCGCGTACCGTAACCAGACCGCGCCCCGGACCGGCCCGGCCAAGCTCGAGAGCCTCGGCGGCCGGCTCGTCCTCGGCCCGCAGGGGATCGGAAAGCTGCGGCTCGGGATGACCGAGGAGGAGGCCAACGCCACCGGTCAGGTCAGCATCACGCCCGGCTGGCAGAAGAAGAGCACCTCGACGTGCTCGATCATGTCCCTCGACCGGGGGACAAGCGTCCACTTCTCGCGTGACCACGGCCTCGCCGTCATCACGGTGGCGAAGGACGCGTGGACGCCCGAGGGCATCGGGATGGGCGCGAGCGTCGCGCAGGTGGCCGCCGCCTATCCCGGCGTGCGGCACTCCGAATTGGGCACGCCCGAGGAGCAGGAACGACTTATCGGCTACCTTTCGGCGCCGGTGCCCGGCAACGCGAAGGCCAAGTACATCTTCATCTTCCACCTGCTCGGCGGCGGCGGTCCGCAGCCGGCCAAGGTGCAGATCATCCTGCTCACCCTGGCCGACCAGGACGAGCAATGCACCCATGCCGGATAAAGTGCGGGACATGACGGACCTACGGCAGCGGATCCTCGCCGAGCTCGGCGTCAACCCGCGCATCGAGCCCAAGGCGGAGATCCGCCACCGCGTCGACTTCCTGAAGGACTACCTGCGGGCGTCCGGGGCCGAGGGCTATGTGCTCGGCATCAGCGGTGGCCAGGACAGCACGCTGGCCGGCAAGCTGTGCCAGCTCGCGGTGGAGGAACTGCGCGCGGAGGGTCGCGCTTCGATCTTCGTTGCGGTGCGGCTGCCGTACGGGGTGCAGGCCGACGAGGCCGATGCCCGGACGGCGCTGGATTTCATCCGTCCCGATCGCGCCGTCGCGGTCAACGTGAAGCCCAGCGCCGACGCGGTCGCGGCCGAGTCCGCCCTGGGCCTGCAGGAGCTGCTCGGCGGCGAGCCGCACCTGCGTGATTTCGTGCGCGGCAACATCAAGGCCCGCGAGCGCATGGTGATCCAGTACTCGATCGCCGGCCAGCTCAACCTGCTGGTGGCCGGCACCGATCACGCGGCCGAGGCGGTGACCGGCTTCTTCACCAAGTACGGCGACGGCGGCGTGGACATCACCCCGCTCACCGGCCTGACCAAGCGCCAGGGCGCCGCCCTGCTGCGGGAGCTGGGCGCCCCCGCCAGCGTCTGGGAGAAGGTGCCCACGGCCGACCTCGAGGACGAGCGCCCGGCGCTTCCCGACGAGGTGGCGCTGGGCCTGACCTACCGCGAGATCGACGACTACCTCGAGGGGGTGGAGGTCACGCCGGCCCTGGCCGGGAGGGTCGAGTCGGTCTTCCTCGCCACCCGCCACAAGCGAGCCCTACCGGTGACCCCGCTGGATTCGTGGTGGCGGACATGACCTCCCCTTCGCGCTCCCTCGATTGGGCCGACATCCGCTCGCGTACGCTGCGGGTCCGCGCCGCCGGGGCCGGCGAGCCGCTCTCGCCGCTGCCGCACGCGTCTCTCGCCGAGGCCGAGGCGCAGTTCGGCGTGACCCTGCCCGCCGGCTACCGGGAGTTCCTCACCGAGGTCGACTCGGGCGGTCCCGGCCCGGTGTTCCTCCGGCGCCTGACCCGCGGCGAGGACGGCTGGGGCTGGCAGGACGACCGCGACACCGAGCTGGCGGCGCTGGACCGGCCGTTCCCCGACCAGATGACGTGCGACTCGCGCTTCGAGGCGCTCTACGAGTCGCCGGAGTCGCATGCGGAGGCCGCCTGGTTCGACCGCGAGGAGGAGCTGCTGCGCGAGCAGACCCAGGGCGTCGTGTTCCTCGGCGCCGAGGGCCACAACTTCTCGCTGCTGCTCGTCGTCTCCGGCCCCGAGCGGGGCAACGTCTGGTTCGACCGCCGCCCGACCACCGAGTCGATCATCCCGCTGCTGCGCTCCGACGGCACCCCCGCCACCTTCACCGACCTCTACCTCGACTGGCTCGACGCGGCCGAGCAGCTGCTGGCCGCCGGGCGCACGACGCTGCTCGCGCACGAGATCCGCTGCCCCATCTACGAGGCCCGCTTCGCCTAGACTCCGGCGGCGTGACGGACGAGTTGGTCGCGGCGGCGTGGTCCCGGGTCGAGGGCGCGCTGAGCCGGGTGTTGCCGGAGTCCCTGCCGCTTCTGGCCGGCCCGGCGTCGCCGGCCGCCATCGACGCGGCCGAGGCCGCGCTGGGCCTGAAGCTGCCCCCCGACTTCCGCGCGAGTCTGCGATTGCACGACGGCACCAAGTGGGGCGACCCCAGTCCCGTGCCGCTGCACTGGCTCTACGAGACGGCCCAGTTGGTCGAGTACACCCGCATGTGGCGCGACAACTACTACGACGACCCCGACGACGCGCCGGATTCCTGGGCGGCCCTGGTCGACTCCCAGCACCTGCTCCTGGGCGGCCCGGTGCGCCCGGTGGTCGGCCTCCCGAGCACGCTGGTCGTGGGCGACATGAACGGCGACGTGCACTGGTTGCTCGACCTCGACCCGCCGCCCGGCGGAACCCCCGGCCAGGTGGTGCGGGCCGACATCGAGTGCGGCACGTGGGAGGTGCTGGCCCCCTCGTGGACCGCCCTGCTGAACCGCTACGCGGACGATCTGGAGCGCTCGGCGGTCGAGATCGAGGAGGGCTCGGGCCCGGCGTGCGAGTGGGGCACCTCCCCGGAGTTGTGGGGAGTGCGCCCGGCCTGGCTCCGCGACGCCTGATCGCGGCGCGTGCGCCAGGGGCGCGCACGGCCCGCGGCGTAGCGGCGCCACGGGCCGTGCGGTTCTCAGCGGGACTGGCCGGGCGTTATGTAGTCGATCCAGACCACGTCACCGCTGTCCAGGCGGAGGGTCACCCGGGCGTTGCGGGGGACGGCGACGGGCACGGTGGCGTCGGCCCAGGCGGTCGCGCTGCCCTGGTTCGGCAGGGCGACCGTCGGTGCGGGCTTTCCGTCGATGAGGACGGTCAGCCGGACGTTGCCGGTCGTGGTGGCGTAGCGCAGGCCCAGCGAGCGGCCCGCGGCCACGTGGTCGAACTCCAGCGCGGCGCCGTTGGCGTAGACCAGGGCGGTTCGGTTGTCGGAGGCGGTCGGGTCGGCGATGGCGATGCCGGTGGTGCCGCCCTGGGGCAGGTCGGCGAACTCGCCCTCGGAGCGGCCGGGGCCGGAGAAGTCGGGCGGCTCGAAGCCGCACGCCGGGCGGCGCGGGCCGTGGGCGTACATCCGCTTGGTGATCTCGGCCTTGAACCTGGCCATGATCAGTGGGTTGGCCTGGATGCGGCTGTCGCCCCAATAGCCGTTCGGGCAGGCGGCCGCCGTGCAGTTCCACATCGACTGGCTGTTCCAGTTGGTGTTGATGTACGAGACCCCGCGGATGATGTCGCGGTTGGTGGCGATGAAGCGGAAATAGGGCGCGTACCAGGTGTCCCAGATCTGCTGCGCGGTGACCGGAACGGCGGCGGGGCCGCCCGCGAAGATGCATTTCGCGGTCAGCGCGCCGTTGTCGAAGCCCTGCGGCGCCGACTCCGAGACGAAGACCGGCTTGCGGTGCGCCCGCGCGAAATCGAGGAACGAGTTCTGCACCTGCGTGGCCGTGGCGGCGATGTTCGACGGCTGCTCACACGACCATTGGTACTTCCGGAAGTTCGTTCCGTAGAAGTAGGACATGCCCGCCCAGTCGACGTAGGCGTCGCCGGGATACCAATCATCCCAGTGGCCGGGGGCGGTCGCGGCGTACGGCGCATTCTCGACCCGCGGCCAGGCGGCGGTCTGCCAAACGGTGGCGATGCGCCGCGAGCCGACGCTGTGAATGCGCCGGGCGATGTACCGGTACGCCTCCTTGTAGAGCGCCTGATCGTACGCGTTCCACGACCCGTCGAACTCGTATCCGATCCGGACGAAGACGTCCCGCCCGGTCGCCGAAAGATACGTGATGAACTCGTCGAGCCATTGGCGATAGCGCGCCACCGTGGCCGCGTCGGCCGTGCCGGCGTACGCCTTGAGCGGGGTCTGCGCCGGGTCGGAGAGGTAGAGCCCCACCGCCAGCCCGCCGCCGTATTGGTTGATGGTGGCCGGGAAGTCGTTCTCGCCGGCGCCGTAGTCGGTCGGCTGGAACATGCCGCTCATCGGCGCCCCGACGAGATTGGTGTAAAGGGTGACGCCGGCCGGCTCGGGAAAGCCGTGCACGTCGTTCCGGAAATCGTTGAGCGTCGTGCTGTCCTGCCCGAGATAGAACAGCACCCGGCCGTCCGCGGGAAGGTTCCGGGCATCCGGCCCGCGGGCGGCCGAGGCCGGAGCGCCCGCCACGCCGACGACGACCACGGTGGCCACCGCGGCCATCAAAGAAAGGCGGAGGAACATGTCAGCTCCCTTCAGTTGTGCGGTTTGTAGGTGACGGCCGAGAAGTCGGCCGCCAGTTCCTGCCCCGTGAGGTCCTGCACCCAGAGGCCGAAGAAGGCCCCAGTGAATCCCCAGATCCGCGGAATGCCCCCGTCGGACTCCGCGGCGTATTCGTCGGACAGGATGCTCGCGTCCAGCGGCTCCCACTCGGTCTCGCCGAATGACGCCCGCAGCAGCCCGCCGTCCAACTCGAAACGCAACCGCGCCGGCCCGGAAAGCGGAACAAAGGGCCCATGCAGCCGTACGCGACCCCGGTCGCACGACACGACATCGATGCCGGCCCCGCGCTCCTCGTCCCATCCGACCCGCAGCAGATACCAGTTGCGCCCGTTGTAATAGGCCGTGATCCCGGCCATCTGCTGGAACGATCCGGGCCGGAAGTCGACGGTCGCCTCGAAGGTCGCCCGCCGGTGCTGGACCCGGCGCCCCACGAGGCTCTGCCCCGACCGGGCCCCGGCCGACCGCCCGCCCCGGATCCGCAGGTGCCCCGGCCGCTCGGCGACCGAGACCCAGGACGGTGACGGCGGCCGGCGCAGGAAGCTCCACTCCGGGCCGAGCGTCGCGAAGTCGTCGGTCGTCGCGAAGTCGTCGGTCTCGGGCGGCGACGGCCACGGATGCGCGGGCAGGGCCGGCCCGTCGACGGTGTCGTGCGGCACTCCGCCGGCAATCGACGGCCACCCGTCCGCCGTCCACGTGACCCGCTGGATCGCCGTCTCCCGCCCGAGAACACACCGTCCGCGTGTGCCCAGCGGCCGCGCGGCGAGATGCGCCAGGAACCATTCCCCGTCCGGCGTCGCGACCAGGCTGCCGTGCCCGGCCTTCTGGAGCGCCAGGTCCGGCCGCCCGACCGAGGTGAGCAGCGGCGCCGGCGCGGATGTGTACGGCCCGAGCAGCGACCGCGACCGGGCCACGGTCACCTGGTGGAACCACTCGGTGCCGCCCTCGGCCGTGACCAGGTAGTACCAGCCGTCGCGCCGGTAGAGGCGGGGACCCTCGGTCATCCCGGCCGCCAGTCCGTGCGGTTGGTGAGCAGCCAGCTGGCGCCGTCGTCGTCGTGGAACAGCGACGGGTCGAAACCGCGGGCGTGCAGCGGCACCGGATCCGACCACGGTCCCTCGACCGACGGCGCCGTCACGAGATGGTTCGGCACGTCCCAGAAGCCGCCGGCGTACGACTTCACGTCGGTGTAGACGAGGTGGAACAGGCCGTCCACGTAGGACAGGCACGGCGCCCACACCCCGCCGGAGTCCGGGTTCCCGGTCAGGTCGAGCCCGGCCGTCAGCGCGCCGCCCAGCGGCCGCCAATGCACCAGATCCCGCGAGTGGTGCAGGCGGACGCCCGGGTACCACTCGAACGTGGAGGTCGCCAGGTAGTAGTCCGCGTCCACCCGCAGGATCGACGGGTCCGGATGGAAGCCGGGCAGGACGGGGTTCCGGATGACGCCCGCGCTCACGAGCCGGATCCGCGCATTTTCGAAAACCTTTCGGATCGCGTTCTGGTCGGGCCAGGTGCGGCGGTGTAGCGTGCCGATCACAAGCCATGGATCGGTCCGGGGCAACACTTTTCGAAACATGGGGTGGGCCATGACCGGCGATCGGCCCACGCTCACCGAGATCGCCCGCGAGGCGAACGTCGCGGTCTCGACGGTCTCCAAGGTGCTGAACGGGCACACCGACATCTCGGCGTCGACCCGCCGCGCCATCGAGCGGCTGCTGGCCGAGCGCGGCTACCGGCGCCCGCCCGGCGGCCGGCGCGCGACCCGCCGCACCGACCTGATCGACCTGGTGTTCAACCAGCTCGACAGCGTCTGGGGCCTGTCGATCCTGACCGGCGTCGAGGACGTGCTCGAGGAGGCCGGCTTCAGCCTCGTGGTGTCCTCGACCCACAACCGGCACTCGCTCACCCGGCGCTGGCTCGAGTCGCTGCCCGCGCGCGGCTCGGCCGGCGCGATCCTGGTTCTCTCCGAGCTCACCGAGCAGCAGCGGGCCGACCTCACCCGGCGGGACCTCCCGTTCGTCGTGGTCGACGGCGTGAGCCAGCCTCCGCCGGACGTTCCGTCGATCGGCACGACGAACTTCTCCGGTGGGTACGCGGCGACCGAGCACCTGATCCAGCTGGGACACCGCCGGATCGGCGCCATCGGCGGCCCCGAGCCGTTGCAGTGCACGCGCGCCCGCATCGCCGGCTACCGCGCCGCGCTCGACTCGGCGGGCCTGCCCGCCGACCGCGGCCTGGTGCGGCACAGCAACTTCCAGCACGACGGCGGGCTGCGCGCGGCCGCCTCGCTGCTGGCCCTGGCCGAGCCGCCGACGGCCATCTTCGCCGGCAGCGACCAGCAGGCCACCGGCGTCTACGAGGCGGTGCGGCAGGCCGGTCTGGCGATCCCGGCCGACATCAGCGTGGTCGGCTTCGACGGGCTGAACTTCGCCGAGTGGACGGCGCCGCCGCTGACCACGGTCCGCCAGCCGCTGCACGAGATGGGCGTGGCGGCGGCGCGCACGCTGCTGCGGCTCATCAACGGCGAGCGCCTGGAATCGACCCGCATCGAGCTGGCCACCGAGCTGGTCGTCCGGGAGAGCACGGCGCCGCCGAGTCGTTGAGCCCACCCTGCCGGGCGGGGCCCCGGCGTGCCAGACTCGAGCCATCGACAATCCGAGGCCCGTCAGTTTCGTCGGCCGCCGCCGGCTCTCGCGGGCGGTCGACCGGTGGCTGGCCGACCCCGGCGGCTCCCGCGCCTTCCTCGTCACCGGCGAGCCCGGCAGCGGCAAGACGGTCGCGCTGGCCCACCTCACCGAGGCCGTACGACCCGCCGCCGTGCACTTCTGCCGCTGGTCCGACCTCCGCCGGATCGACCCCGTTGCCTTCGCCGAGTCCCTGTCGACGCAGCTCGCCGGCCGCTATCCGGCCTTCGGCGAGGCCCTCCGCGCCCAGGCCGCCCGGCGCGCCGGCAATGCGCCGCCCACCATCACCGTCACCCAGCAGATCGGGCAGGCGGCCGGGGAGGTCATCGGGGTCGCCGTCACCATCCGCGGTGTGAGCGGCGAGGAGGCGTTCGGCCAGGCCGTCCGCGAGCCGCTGGAGGCTGTGTTCCGCGACGCCCCACCCGGCGAGCCGGTGCTGATCGCGGTCGACGCGCTCGACGAGGCCATGGGCCCGCGGCCGCCCACCATCGTCGGCCTGCTGGCGCGGGCCGACGAGCTGCCGGCCGGCGTGCGCCTGCTGCTGACCACCCGGCCCGACCAGGCCGTGCTGCGGCAGTTCGACTCCTACGGCCCATTACGGTTCGACCTCGCCGACGAGTCCGAGGACCTCGAGGAGTACGCCGAGCGCGAGCTGCCGTCGCCGTCGCTGGCCCGGGCGGCCGCGCGCAAGAGCGAGGGCAACTTCCTCTACCTCCGCTATCTCGTCGCCATGCTGGGGGACGAGCCCGGTCCCCTCACCCCGGAGGTCCTGGACCGATTCCCGCGCGGACTGGACGCGTTGTACCGCACCTACCTCGACCGCTTCGTCGACAACGACCGCACCAAATGGGCGGACGTCTACGAGCCGGTCCTCGGCGCGCTGACCGTGGCCCAGTTCGGCCTGACCGAGGAGGAGCTCGCGGCGATCTCCGGGGTGAGCCGGCCGCAGACGCGCCGCATCCTCGCCCGTACGGCCCAGTTGCTCGAATTCGCCGGGGAACCGCCTCGCTACAGCTTCTTCCACCGCTCGTTCGCCGATCTGCTGGTCGACGAGTCGCGGGCCGAGGACTACTGGCTCGAGGCCGCCCCGCAGCACGCCCGGGTGGCCCGCTACCTGCTGGACCGGTGGGACGGCCGGTGGCTGGCCGCGCCCGAGCGGGTGCTGTCGGCGATCCGGTTGCACGTGACCGAGGGCCATCTGGCGGTCGAGCCCTGGAACGATCCAGTCTTCCGCCTGGCCGCCGAACTGGCCGACCGGGCCCGGGGCGCCGTCGGCCAGGCGCGGGCCATCAGCGTGGCCGCCGACTGGTTCGAACGTGCCGACCAGCACGTTCTCCTCTACACCGGGGCGCCGGGAAGCGGCAAGTCGACGCTCGTGGCCCGGCTGACCCGCATGATCGCGGCGGGCGAGAGCCCGTTCACGCCCGCTGCCATCGCCTTCGCGTCGGCCCGTGGCGCATGGCGGGACGACGACATCCGGCCCGTCGGCGACGCCCGCCCGGCCTTCATCGTGGTCGACGGGATCGACGAGGCGCACGATCCGCGCGCGGTCATGGACCGGGTCCACCGCATGACCGATGCTCGGGTCATCGCCACCACTCGGGCCGGGCCGTGGCGGTTCTCGGCCGTAGACGTCACGGTCATGGATCTGGACGCCGACGGTCCGGCATCGCGCGCCGACATCGAGGAGTTCGTCACCGCGCGCTTGCGAGACGCCGGGGTGGCGCCGGTCGGCGACTGGGCCAGAGTCATCGCCGACCGGTCGGAGGGGAATCCGCTCTACGCGACCTTCGTGGTGCGGCAACTACTGGCGGGAGGGCTGAGCCCGCGAAGCCTGGAGGCGCCGCTCGCCACCAGCCTGGGCGAGTACTACGAATCGCGGCTCTCCCCGCAGGCCCGTCCGCTGCTGCGCGCGCTGGCCGTGGGACCGCAGAACGGTTTGACCAGGGCGGAACTCGCCGAGATCGTCGACACCGATGCCGCCACCGTCGACGCGAACCTGACCGCCGCCGCCGACCTGATCCGCGAGGAGGACGGGCGCGTCCGCCTCTTTCACGAGTCGTTGCGCGATTTCCTCGGGCGTGACTCAGGAGGCGCCGAGCAGGCGGGACCAACTGGCGGATAGCTCGTCCAGCATGCGGTCCTGGTCGAGCTTCCAGTCCCGGTCGCCCCAGTGCTGGGCCACGTAGTCGAGCTCGGCCATCGCCAGCACGCCGCGGAAATGGCGTACTTCGGGGGCGAAACGACCCGCCCGGTTGAGGCCGTCCTCGACGTCGCTGATCGCCTCGTCGAGCCACAGCTCGACCAGGTTGCGCAGGTCGGGCTCGACGGCCGCCGCGTCGCGGCCGATCTGGATTATCGGGCGGATGTCGGGCCAGCGCTCGGCCGTCTCGCGGATCCAGGCGCCGATGGCCGCCGGCGTGCCGTCGGCGACCACGGCCACCAGCGACAGGGCCGTGGAACCGTGCTCGGGGGAGCGGATCCGCTGGAGACGCTCGTTCAGCTTCTCGTCGATCAGCGCCTTCATCAGCTCGCCGCGGGACGGGAAGTACGCGTAGAAGGTCACCCGCGTCGTGCCGGCGGCCGTGGCTATGTCGTCGACGGTCGTCGCGGCGTAGCCCTTCTCGGTGAACAGGCTCAACCCGGCCTCGAGAAGCAGGCGCCGGGTCATCTCCTTCTGTGCTTCACGCAGGCTCGCCACCCGCTCACCATACTCACCGTACATGAGGTTCAAACTCTTGACACCATGTTAACCGACGTGACACGTTGCACACCCCGATCGAGAGGGAGTGCAGATGACCCCCGTACGAAAGCCCGCCGGCTACACGGCGACGGTGGTGGCCGGCTGCTTCGCCGTCCTCCTCGCGCAGGTGGCGTATTCGCTGCCGGGCGCGCTCAACGGCACGTTCCAGCAGGAGTTCCAGACCACCGGCGCGCAGCTGACCTGGATCACCGCCGCGTTCGCCATCCCGATGGTGGTCTTCGAGCTGACCACCGGCGTGATCGGCGACCTCTTCGGCCGCAAGCGGCTGCTCCAGGCCGGCGCCGTCCTCACCGTCGCCGGCTCGCTGATCTGCTGCGTCGCCGGCACCGTCCAGGTGCTGTGGGTCGGTCAGGTCGTGGCCGGCCTCGGCGCCGCGATCCTCTACCCGATCTCACTCGCGATGATCGCGGCGCTCGCCCCGACCACCGAGGCCCGCGCCCGGGCGATCGCCCTCTGGGCCGGCTTCCTCTCCATCGGCGCGGCCATCTCGCCGCTGCTCGGCGGCGCCTTCGCCGCGGGCGGCAGCTGGCGCGGCGCGTACGCCGTGGTGATCGCCGCCGCCCTCGTCTCGATCGTGATCACCACCCGGGCCACCGACTCGTCCGCGCCCGAGGGCCGCAAGCTCGACATCCCCGGCCAGATCACGCTCGCCCTCGGCCTGATCGCGATCCTGTACGCCGCCACCCAGGGCTCGGAGGCCGGCTTCGGCCAACCCGAGATCATCGGCGCGTTCGTGACCGGCGTCGTGCTGCTCGCCGCGTTCGTCGTGATCGAGCTGCGCACCGAGGTGCCGCTGCTGCACCTGCGCCTGTTCGCGAACCGCGCCTACGCCGTCGTCGCGATCGCCACCGTCGTCGGCATGTTCGCGTTCCTCGCGATCTGCTACTCGATGAGCATCTGGCTCGGCGCGGTCCAGCACCAGAGCGCCCTCAAGATCGGCGTGCTGTTCGTCTTCATCCAGGGTCCGGCCTTCGTGCTCGCGCCGGTCGTTTCCCATTTGATCCGTACGGTGCCCGCGCGCCGGATCCTGACCGGTGGCTTCGCGCTCATGGCCGTCGCCGGGATCTGGTGCTCGACGTTCGACATCAACGACCCGAGCTGGACGCGGTTCATGCTCCCGATGCTCATCTTCGGCTGCGGCTTCGCGCTGACCGTCGGCTCGATCACCGCCGTGGCGATCAACACGGTCCCGGTGCGGCTGGCCGGCATGGCCAGCGCCACGACCAACCTGCTGCGCGACTTCGGCTTCGCGCTCGGCCCGGTGCTGATCGGCGCGCTGGCCATCACCCGGGCCAACGACGCGATGCTCGGCAAGCTCGGTCCGGCCACCGCGGCGCTCCAGCCCCCGTACTCGCAGATCGCCGCCGGCATCGCGCACGACGGTGGCGCCATGGCGATCAACTCGATGCCGGTCGTGCCGGGCGCCGGCCCGGCCATGCCGCCGGTGCCGATGCCGGCCGCGCTGCACCAGCTCGCGTTCGAGTCGCTGGGCAGCGCCTGCAACACGGCGTTCCTGGTCGCGGGCGTCTGCGCGGCCGCCGCCGCCCTGCTCACGCTGGTCGGCCTGGTCGGCCACCGCGAGCCGTCGGCTCGGGTGGAGAGCGGCGAGCCGGAACCGGCGACGGCCTGACTCTTTACATTCTGGCTATTTGCTTGACACACTGTAAAGCGAAGGAGGCCACATGACCGTCAACACCGTCCTCGGGCCGGTTCCGGCCGATGAGCTGGGCGTCGTCGCGGTGCACGAGGCGCTGCTGTCGGTGGTCCCGGGCGCCGAGCACGCGTACGACATCGCGATCGACCGGGCCGAGATCTTCGAGACCCTGGCCGGGAAGCTGACGGCCTTCCGCGACGCGGGCGGCGGCACGATCGTCGACAGTGCCGGCATGTTCCACGGGCGCGATGTGCGGCTCTACGAGGCGCTCTCCCGGTCGACCGGCGTGCACATCGTGGCGTCGACCGGCATGGGCCCGGAGGAGATGCTCGGCGGCTACTTCCTGACGCCGCAGACCAACCCGCCGACGCCGTGGCCGGCCGAGAGGTTCCTCGGCCTGTTCGCCCGGGAGGTCACCGACGGCATGGTCGTCCCGCGCCTCGAGCGCCGCGGCCCGGCCGGCCTGATCGCCACCGCCGCGACCCGCGCCGGCCTGACGGCCACCGACGAGAGCCTGTTCCGGGGCGCCGCGCGGGCCGCGCTGAACACCGGGGTCCCGCTCTCTCTCCGGTACGGCAAGGACGCCGTACGGGAGCTGGAAGTCGTTGTCGAAGAAGGCCTTCCGCCGGAACGGGTGGTCGTCGGCGGGTTGGACCGCCGGGGCGCGAACGCCGAGGAGATCGCCCGGCGTGGCGCCTACGTCGCGCTCGACCACGTCGGGTGGAACGACGACGACGCCTACCTGACCGACCCGGAGCGCGCCGACCTGGTGGCCGACCTCGCCGGGAAGGGGCTCGGGAACCGGGTTCTGGTGTCCGGCAACGCGATCGGCGTGGCCAAGGGACATCCGGCGCGCGAGCTGCCGTTCGAGCACGTGCTCGCGGTCTTCCCCCAGCGGCAGCTCCTGGTGGAGAACCCGCGCGACCTGCTGACCGTGAAGGGATAGAACGTCGTGGCGAAGGTGAACACCGTCCTCGGCCCGATCGCGCCCGAGGAACTGGGATTCGTCGCGGTGCACGAGCACATCGGCTACGGCATGCCGGGCTCGGAGCTCGACGACAAATGGTGGAAGACCCCCGAGCAGCGGTACGCGGAAACCGTCCCGAAGCTGCGTGACTTCCGCGAGCACGGTGGCGGCACGTTCGTCGACGCGACCGGCATCTGCAACGGCCGCGACATCGACTACTACCGCTCGCTGTCGGCCAAGACCGGCGTCCACATCGTGGCCAGCACGGGATTCGTCGGCGGCGACACCGCGCTCCCGTTCTTCGCCCGGGCCACCGTCGACTACCTGGCCCGGCATTTCGTCCACGAGATCACCGCCGGCATCGGCAGCTCCGGCGGCCGGGCCGGCATCATCAAGGTCGGCGTGAGCCGCGGCGGCCGGATGACCGAGCTCGACAAGCGCATCTACCGGGCCGCCGCGCGGGCCGCCTTGCGGACCGGCGTGCCGGTGCTGACCCACCTCGCCATCGACGCCGAGAACGCGATCGCCATCTTCCGCGAGGAGGGGCTGCCGCTCGACCGCGTGCTGTTCGGGCACGTGGACGACGGCGTCAACGCGGACAAGACCCGCGACACGTGGATCGCCGAGCAGGGCGGCCGAATCGGCTTCGACACCTTCGGCTACGAGACCGAGCTGCCCGACCCGCCGTTCTGGGCCCGGCCGCGCAAGGAGCGGCTCGACCACTTCCTGCGCTTCATCGGCGGGGGCCGCCTCCACCAGGTGCTCGCGTCGGCCGACGCCAACTGCAGCCCGCTCGGCTGGCCGGGCGTGCGGGGGCACACGGTCAGCTACCTGTTCACCGACCTCATCCCGGACCTGCGCGCGGCCGGCCTCGACGACGCCGCGATCGACACCATCTTCGTCGGCAACCCCGCCGCCTTCCTGACCATCCAGAACTGAGAGAAGCGACCATGGACATCAACGGCCTGAGAATCGCCATCGTCGGTGCGGGATACGGCGGCGCGGCGGCGGCCAAGGCCCTCGGCCGGCTCGGCGCCGACGTCACGGTCTACGAGCAGGCGACCCGGATCCGCGAGGTGGGCGCCGGCATCGGCCTCCGGCCGTCCACGATGGACCGATTTCGCCAGTGGGGCATCTTCGACGCGATCGCGCGGGTGAGCTCGCCGAGCGACTACTTCGAGATCCTGACCGCGACCGGCGAGCCGATCGCCAAGGAGGCCTGGCCGGAGATCGACGCGTACGGCGCGAAGACCCACCTCATCCACCGCGGCGACTTCATCGAGGCCCTCGTCGGCGAGCTGCCCGCGGGCATGGTGCGGCTCGGCCACAAGCTGGAGAGCGTCGACGACGACGGCGTGCTCACCTTCGCCGGCGGCCGGACCGTCAAAGCCGACCTGGTCGTCGGCGCCGACGGCATCAAGTCGGTCGTCCGCCGGGCGCTGTTCTCGGCGAACGAGCCGGTCTTCGCCGGCGAGCACGCCTACCGCGCGGTCATCGACGCCGACGCCGCCTACGGGCTGTGCGTCGACGACAACCTGCGCATGTACATCGGCCGCGGCACCAAGGTCTACCTGCTCCCGCTGCGCCACCGCGACCAGGTCTCGTTCGACATCACCGCCCTCTGCCCGGACCCGACCTGGGCGCCGCGGGTCGCCAGGGACGACCTGCTCGCCACCGTCGAGGGCTTCGACGAGCGGATCGTCCGCATCACCCGCGACCTCGACCTCGACGCGGTGAACGTCCGCGCGGTCTACGACATCGACCCGGTCGACCGCTGGCACTCGGATGCCGTCGTCCTGGTCGGCGATGCGGCCCATTCGATGCTGCATCACCAGGGACAGGGCGCGAACTCCGCGATCCTCGACGCCGGCGCGCTGGCCGACGCGTTGCGGGAGGCCGATTCCGTGCCGGCCGCGCTGGCCGCGTTCCAGGCCGCCCGCAAGCCGGTCACCGACGAGCTCCAGCGCATCTCGCGGCACGGCTGGACCGAGGCCGAGCTCGACGACGTCTTCCCGGGCCAGAAAACCGGCCAGAGGCGAGGCTGACATGTCGCTGCACCCCGAAACGCTCGATCCGGTGGCGATGCGCGCCGCCGAGGGACCCCTGGACACGACCGTCGGCGGCGTCCCCATCCGCACCTACGGTGTGTCGAGCCGCAAGCTCGTCTACCTCCACGGCGGCGCGTTCTTCCTCGGCAGCCTCAACACCCACGACCACGTCTGCCGGTCCCTGGCCGAGGCCACCGGCCGGCAGGTCATCGCCGTCGGCTACCGGCTCGCTCCGGAACACGCCTTCCCGGCCGGCCTCGACGACTGTTTCCGCGTCGCGCGATGGGCGGCCGCGGACGGCCCGGTCGCGGTCGCGGGGGACAGCTCGGGCGGGAACTTCGCCGCCGTCATCGCGGCAACCATGCCGGAACTCGTCTCCCACCAGGTTCTCTACTACCCGTCGCTCGACCTCGACTTCGACGAGGACCGCTACCCGTCGCTGCGGGAGAACGCCGTCGGCCACGGCCTGGAGACGGCCGGGCTCAAGCCGTTCAACGCCTTCTACCTCGAAAGCGGCGCCGACCCGGCCGATCCCCGCGTCTCGCCGATCAAACGGGCCGACCTCACCGGCCTGCCGCCGGCGCTCATCGTCACCGCCGAGCTCGATCCGCTGCGCGACGAGGGCGAGAGCTACGGGCGGCGGTTGCGCGAGGCGGGCGTCCGGGTTTCCCTGAGCCGGTACGCGGGCGCGGGCCACGGATTCGTGCAGCACTTCTCGTCGATTCCGGAGTACCAGAGGGTGTTCGCGGAGACGGCGGAGTTCCTCGCATGAACGTCCACCCGCTGTTCTCGCCCTGGGGCCGGTTCGGGCTGTACAGCTTCTTCCTCGACGCGCCCGAGCCGGCCATCGTCGACACCGGCATCGCCACCTCGCCGGCCGAGGGGATGGCGCCCGCGCTCGCCGCCCTCGGCCGCCGCATCGAGGACGTGCGCTGGATTCTGCTGACCCACGGCCACATCGACCACGTCGGCGGCGCGTACGCGCTGTGGGAGCTCACCGGCCGCCGCGCCGAGGTCGTCATCCACGAGGCCGACGCGCCGATGCTGCGCTCGCGGCGCGCGCACGTGGACGAGTACCTCGACGGGCGCGGCCGCTACCTGAACGACCCCGACGGCGAGGCGAAACAGACGGCCACCGCGGCGGCGGTCATCTCCGGCGAGATGGAGCCGACCCGGCTCGTGCGCGGCGGCGAGACGCTGTCGCTCGGCGGCGGCGTCGCCGTCGGGGTGCACGCGATTCCGGGCCACACCAAGGGATCCGTCGCCTATGTCGTCGAGGGGCAGGACGACGTCTTCGTGGGGGACGCCGTGCAGATGCACGGCGCGGCCAACGGCTTTCCCGGCTACGAGGACCCCGCGGCCTACCGGGCGAGCCTGCGGTATCTGCGGGACATCCGGCCGCGGCGGCTCTTCCTCGGCCATCCCTATCGGCGGGCGGACGGCGAGTCGTACGGCGTCGAGCTTGATGCCGGCCAGGCGCGCCAGGCCCTCCAGGAGAGCCTCGACATCGAGGCCCGGATCGCCGGCGCCGTCGCGACCGGCGCGGACCTCGGTTACCGGGGCGACCCGGCGCTGGAGCCGTCGCCGTTCTACACCACCGTGCACGGCTACCGGAAGGACAGGGCATGAAGATCCGCAAGGACCTGCGGGTGCCGATGCGGGACGGCGTCGAGCTCGTGGTGGACGCCTATCACGGCGAAGAGGCGAAGCCCTGTCCCGCACTGGTCGCCATGAGCGCGTACGGGAAAGAGTTGCAGGCCCTGGCCCTCACGACGCCGCCGCAGCGCCGCCCGAGCCCGATGTGGGACGGCTGCATCGAAGCCGGTGACATCGCCCGCGTGGTCGCCGAGGGCTACGTCCACGTCATCGGCGACATGCGGGGCACCGGCGACTCCGGCGGCGAGATGGTCGGCAACTACAACTTCGGCGGCGTGTCCCAGGGGCAGGACCTGCACGACGTCATCGAATGGGTGGCCGCGCAGCCGTGGTGCGACGGCAACGTCGGCATGATCGGCATCTCCTACTTCGGGTCGATGCAGGTGCTCGCCGCCGCCGAGCGCCCGCCGCACCTGAAGGCCATCTTCGTGAGCGGCGGCCATTTCGACTTCTACGAGACCACCTACCACGGCGGCGTCCTCTGGTTCATGCCGCGCGCGGCTCGCGAGGGGCGAGGCGGCGACTCCGGCATCGCCCACACCGACGTGAAATCCCGGATGGTCGCCGAGTATCCGCCGGAGGTGCTGAAGGAGCTGGTCGACCGGCGGCTGGCGGACCCGGACGTGGCGGCCTGGCCGAACCTCGTGCACGTGCTGCGCTACCCGAAGAACCGCGAGCTCTGGTTCGACATCGTCCTGAACGAGCTGGACGGCGACTGGTACGAGGAACGCAACCCGATCACGCTGGCGCGGAACATCGACGTCCCGGTCTACCTCCAGATCGACCAGGGTCGAGGATGGACGGTCGACGGCCACATCGAGCTGTTCGACGTGCTGACGGGCCCCAAGAAGCTGGACATCGGCCCGTACCCGCCGATGCAGTCGCGCCCCTGGGTCGAGGAGCACGACAAGATGTTCCGCTGGTACGAGTACTGGCTCAAGGGCATCGACAACGGCGTCATGGACGAGCCCGCCGTACGCGTCTTCGTCGAGGGCTCGCGCTCGCTGGTGACCGGCGCGCAGTGGCCACCCCGTCCCGTCGACCACCGGCCGCTCTACCTCCGCCCGCGGCACAAGCTCTCGCCGTCTCCCGAGCTGATGGACGTCGCGCCCGACGGCTTCTACCAGGCGCCGCTGACGGTGACCGACACCGTCCAGGTCGTGAGCTGGAGCAGCGAGCCGTTCGAGCGGGCCACCGAGCTCATCGGGGCCGGCGCCGCGCACCTGTTCGTCGAGATCGACCAGGAGGACACCAACCTCATCCTGCGGCTCTGGGACGCCGCGCCGGACGGGAAGCGGCAACTCGTCACCACCGGCTTCCTCAAGGCCTCGCACCGCGAGCTCGACGACCGCACGACCGAGGGCAACCCGTACCACCCGCACACCCGGGCGGTGCCGGTCGAGCCCGGCAAGATCGAGGAGTACGTCGTCCGGCTCTACCCCTTCGCCACCAGCTTCCGGCCCGGGCACCGCCTGGTCGTCGAGCTGTCCAACGACGAGCCCCTCGCCGACGCGCACAACGCGCTGCTCCCGCCGGACGCCTTCCACCTGCCGGTGGGCCGCCCGGTCACCCACAAGATCTACCGGGACGCGACCCACCCGTCCCGGCTCGTGCTGCCCTTCACCACCCGGCCGTAGGGAGAGAGCCCATGTCCGACCTCGATCTGTTCGCCGACGACGTCCTGCTCGACCCGTACCCGGCCTTCGCCGAGCTGCGCGAGACGGCCCGCGTGGTCCACCTGCCGAAGAACGACGTCTACGCGCTGACCCGTTACGACGTCATCCGAGACGCCCTCGCCGACTGGGAGACGTTCTCCTCGGCGTCGATCGGCTTCAACCCGGCGGTCAACGAGGCGCTGACCGGCACCTCGCTCGCCTCCGACCCGCCCGACCACACCCGGCTGCGCGCCGCCCTCACCGAGAACCTCTCGCCGCGCGCGCTGCGCGGCATGAAGGCCGGGATCGACGCCAAGGCCGACGCTCTCGTCGCCGGTCTGGTCGCCGGGGGATCCTTCGAGGCGATCGACGCGCTGGCCCGCGCGCTGCCGCTGGAGGTGGTCGCCGACCTCATCGGCTTCACCGGCCACGCCCGGTCCAACATGCTGCGCTGGGGCCAGGCCGCGATGGAGGTGATCGGCCCGATGAACCGGCGCACGGCCGAGAACTTCCCGATCGCCGGCGAGCTCTACGGCTGGTGCTCGACCGTCACCGCCGCCGACCTCGCGCCCGGGTCGGTGGGCCGGGGCATCTTCGACGCCGAGGGCCGCGGCGACATCCCCGCGGGCACCGCCGGGCACATCATCCACCAGTACCTCGGCGCCGGCCTCGACACCACCGTCGCCGCCGTCGGCAACGTCATCGCCCTGTTCGCGGCCCACCCCGACCAGCTCGCCCGGGTCCGTGCCGACCCCGCGCTCGTGCCCGCCGCGTTCAACGAGGTGCTGCGCTTCTGGGCGCCGGTGCACGCCTGGGGACGGCGGGTGACCCGGGACGTCGAGATCGACGGCGTCACGGTGCCGGCCGGCAGCCAGGTGGCCATCCTCTTCGGCGCCGGCAACCGCGACCCCCGCCACTACGAGGACCCCGACACCTTCCGGGTCGAGCGCAACCCGGTCGACCACCTGTCGTTCGGCTACGGGCCGCACGGCTGCGCCGGTCAGGGCCTGGCCCGGCTCGAGGCGCACGCCGTCATCGGGGCGCTGGCCCGCCGGGTCGAGCGGCTGGTGGTCGGCCCCGAGACCCGGCTGCCCGCCAACATCACCCGCGGCATCGACCGGCTCCCGGTCCTGGAGGTGGTGCCGGCATGAGGATCACGCTGGATCGGCCGCGCTGCGAGGGCCACGGCCTGTGCGAGGAGGCGGCGCCGCGGCTCATGCACCTCGACGACGACGGCGAGCTGGTGCTCGACCGGGACGAGGTCGGCGACGACGAGGTGGCCGCCGCCAACGCCGCGGTGCGGGTCTGCCCGGTCGCCGCGCTGCGACTGCAATGAGACGGATCGTCGTCGTCGGCAACGGCATCGCCGGTCTCACCGCCGCCGACACGCTACGGGCGCAGGGTTTCGACGGCGAGCTGACGCTGGTCGGGGACGAGCCGCATGCCGCCTACAGCCGGCCCGCGCTCTCCAAGGCGCTGCTGCGCGACGACCCGGACGCCCACCGGCTGCCGCCCCCGACCCACGACGCGACCGAGCTGCTCGGCGTCCGGGCGACCGGCCTCGACGCCGACCGGCGGCTGGTCGACCTCGACGACGCAACCCGGCTGCCGTACGACGGGTTGGTCGTCGCGACCGGGTGCCGGGCCCGGCGGCTCGGCCGCGGTCTGACCCTGCGCGGCCTCGACGACGCCCTGCGCCTGCGCGAACGGATCGCCGAGCGGCCCGCGGTGACGGTCGTGGGCGGGGGACCGCTCGGCATGGAGATCGCCTCGGGCTGCCTGGCCGCCGGCTGCGAGGTCACCCTCGTGGCGCGTGGCCGCCCGCTGCTCGCGCAGCTCGGGGACCATCTGTCCGACCTGGTCGTGGCGGCGGCCCGGGAACGCGGCCTGCGCATCGCCACCACCGTGCCGGCCGAGCCCGGCCTGGTCGTCGCGGCCGTCGGCGACCTCCCGAACGTCGAGTGGCTCGGCCGGACCGGGCCGCTCGAGGTCGACGACCGGGGTCGGCTGGCGCCCGGCATCGTGGCCGCCGGCGATGTCGCGGCCGTGCCCACTCCCGGCGGCGTGCGCCGGATTCCGTTGTGGACCAGCGCGATCGAGCAGAGCCGGGTGGCGGCCACGGCGCTGCTGCGTGGTGACGCCGCCCCGAGGTTCGAGCACCGGCCGTACTTCTGGACCGAGCAGTTCGGGCTGTCGATCAAGGTGGTCGGACCGCTGCCGGCCGCCGGTCCGCCGGCGCGGCTCGACGGTGACGGCCTGCTGCGGTGGGAATCGGGCACGGTCGCGGCGGTCAACTACCGCATCCCGATCCCGCGCCTGCGCAAGCTCAGCGCGGCCGCATCTGCTCCTCCACATCCCGGGCCGTGAGGGCCAGGGCCGCGACTATCTCGGGCAGGCGGTGCTGCGAGAAGCGCGCGGTCGGCATCGACACCGAGACCGCGGCCTCGACCCGGCCCTGCTCATCGTGGATCGCACGGCCCACCGCGGTCACCCCCGACTCGGTCTTGCCGGCGTTGATGGCAAACCCGCGTTCCCGTACGTTTCGCAGCTCCCGCCGCAGCGAGGCGAGGGCCGGCCGCTGTTCCTCGCGGCCGGCCCACCGCTCGTCCGTGTAGAGCGCGGCCAGGCTCTCCGGCGGCAGCCCGGCCAGCAGGACCTTCCCGCCCGACGCCAGGTGCGCCGGGAACACCATGCCCTCGCGGTTGCCCACGCGCAGCGCCTGCGTGCACTCCACCGAGCCGATGAACCGCACGTGGTCGCCGCTCAGGATCTGCAGGTTCGCGCTCTCCCGCAGCCGCTCGACCAGGGCCGCGAGGTGCGGCATCGCGACCGTCCGCAGCAGCGCCGTGCGCGACTGCGAGCTCGCGCTCAGCGAGAGCACCGGGCCGGCCGCATAACGCCGATCCTCCCGCTGCACCGCGAAATCCCGGTAGACCAGCATCGCCAGCAGCCGGTGCGCGGTCGACGGCGCCACCGCCAGCCGGTCAGCCGCCTCGGCCACGCTGAGCGGACCCTCCACCTGCAGCAGCACCGCGAGCTGGAGGGCGTGGTCGACGCTGCGGATCGAATAGTTCGGTGGATTCTTCACAACAGAATCTCCTGTTCTATTTCCACACCCAGCCTACAAGCTGGAAGCATGTCTGAACTCGCTGACGGCCCGGTCCGGCTCGGCATGGTCGACGCGCCCGGCCAGCCCGCACCCTCCGACGACCTGGCCGAGCTGTACCGGGGCTTCGAGCGCGAGCTGCTCGTGCCGCTGTGGACCGAGATCGGCGACCTCATGCCGCCGCACCCGCGCTCGAAGGCCCGGCCGCACCTGTGGCGCTGGGACAACCTGGTGCGGCTGGCCGATCGCGCCGGGCATCTGGTGCCGGTCGGCCGCGGCGGCGAGCGCCGCGCCATCGCCCTGGCCAACCCGTCGCTCGGCGGCCGCCCCTTCGCCACCCCGACGCTGTGGGCGGCGATCCAGTACCTGATGCCGGGCGAGGACGCGCCCGAGCACCGGCACACCCAGCACGCGTTCCGCTTCGTCGTCGAGGGCGAGGGCGTCTGGACCGTGGTCGGGCGCGACCCGGTGCCGATGAGCCGCGGCGACTTCCTGCCCCAGGCCGGCTGGAACTGGCACGCCCACCACAACGCCGCCGACCGCCCGATGGCCTGGATCGACGGCCTCGACATCCCGTTCCAGTACTCGAACGAGGCGCAGTTCTTCGAGTTCGGCCGGGACGTCATCAGCCCCGAGGAGCACGGCACGCCGTCCCGGTCGCGATCCGAGCGCCTGTGGGCACACCCGGGCCTGCGACCGGTCGCCTTTGCCGGCTCGCAAAACGGAACACCGCTGCTGCGGTACGCCTGGGCGGACACCGACCGGGCGCTGGCGGACCAGCTCGCACTGGACGACGAGGGCCATCCCGGCGTCGTCGAGCCGGGCCACGCCGCGGTCCGCTACACGAACCCGACCACGGGCGGGGACGTGCTGCCGACGATCCGGGCCGAGATGCACCGGATCCGCGCCGGGGTCTCGACCGCGCCGCGCCGGCAGACCGGATCGTCGGTCTACCAGGTGTTCGACGGCGGCGGCCGGGTGACGGTGGGGGACCGGAGCTGGTCGGTGGCGCGGGGCGACCTGTTCGTGGTGCCGTCGTGGGAGCCGTTCTCGGTTCTTGCCGAAGCCGGCGGGCTCGACCTGTTCACGTTCGGCGATGCACCGATCTTCGAGGCGCTGGGCCTCGACCGTACGCAGATCGAGGGAACCGACGCATGAAGCTGGCCACCGTTCGCACGCACTCCGGCGAGACCCGGGCGGTGCGGGTCGAGGGCGACACCCTGATCGACCTCGGCGTGCCCGACGTCGGGGCCGTGCTGGCCTCGTCCTCATCGATGGACGGCCCGGTGGTCGAGGCCGCCGGCTACGCGCCGGTCATCCCGAACCCGGGCAAGATCGTCTGCGTCGGCCTGAACTACCGCAACCACATCCTCGAGATGGGGCGGCCGCTGCCGGAGTACCCGACGTTGTTCGCCAAGTACCCGGAGGCGCTCGTCGGGGCGTACGACGACATTGTCCTGCCCCCGGAGTCCGACGCGGTGGACTGGGAGGCCGAGCTCGCGGTGGTCATCGGCAAGCCGGTGCGGCGCGCCTCGCCGGACGAGGCCGCGGCCGCCATCGCCGGGTTCGCCGTGCTCAACGACGTGACCATGCGCGACTGGCAGTACCGCACCCCGATGTGGTTGCAGGGCAAGACCTGGGAGGCGAGCACGCCGTTCGGGCCGTACCTGGTCACGCCGGACGAGCTGCCCGGCGGCGTACGGCCGCGGCTGACGCTGAGCGCCTCGGTCGACGGCGAGGTGGTGCAGCGCGCGAGCACCGCCGATCTGGTCTTCGATCCGGTCGCGCTGGTGCGCTACATCTCGACGATCCTCACGCTTCGCCCCGGCGACGTCATCGCCACCGGCACGCCCGGGGGAGTCGGGCACGCCCGCAAGCCGGCCCGCTACCTGACCGCCGGCAGCGTGCTGGTCACCGAGATCGAGGGCCTCGGCCGCTCGGAAGTCAAGGCATGCTGAGTCTGCTGGCCCATGTGAGTACTGCGCACGGCCGCGTCGTGCCGGCCGCGGAGATCGCCTGGCTGCGGGCCCGCGAGGTGATGATCCACGCGGCCGACGCGCGGCGCCGTCAACGCCCCTGCTCCTCCCCGCCGGCTCTGAAGGGACTGTCATGACAACTTCCGACGTCGTCGTGGTCGGGGGCGGAATCGGCGGCCTGGCCGCCGCGCTCGCCCTGACCCGCCGGGGACTGCGGGTCGAGGTGCTCGAGCAGGCGTCGCGCTTCGGCGAGGTCGGCGCCGGCATGCAGATCGCCCCCAACTGCACCCGGATCCTGCACGAGTGGGGCCTGCTCGACGAGGTGCGCTCGCTCGGCGTGCTGCCGCAGCGCATCGTCATGAAGGACGCCGTCGACGGCGGCGTGCTGAGCAGCCTCGACCTCCAGGACGTGGAACGGCGCTACGGCTTCCCCTACCTGGTCATCCATCGCAGCGACCTGCACGGCACGCTGCTGCGGGCGTGCCGGCGGGCGGGCGTCTCGCTGGTTACCGACGCGCAGGTCACCGGCTACGAGCAGGCCCCCGACGGCGCGGTGGCGGTGCACGCGGGCGGCTCCTCGTTCGGCCACGTCGTCATCGCCGCCGACGGCCTGCACTCCACCGCCCGCCAGCTGTTCAGCGACGACCGGCCGGTCAGCTCGGCCTACGTGGCCTACCGCGGCGCCGTGCCGATCGACCGGGTGGCCGAGCTCGACGTGCACCTCAAGGACGTGGTCGTCTACATCGGACCGCGCTGCCATCTGGTGCAGTACCCGCTGCGCCACGGCGAGATGTTCAACCAGGTGGCCGTCTTCGAGTCGCCGAAGGCGGTTGCCGGCCTCGACGACTGGGGCACCCCCGACGAGCTGGACGCCGCCTTCGAGGACACGTGCGCCCAGGTGCGCTCGGGCCTGCCGCTGATGTGGCGGGATCGTTGGTGGCGCATGTTCGACCGCGATCCCCTGATGAACTGGGTCCGGGGCCGGATCGCATTGGCCGGCGACGCCGCGCACCCGCCGCTGCAGTACCTGGCCCAGGGCGCCATCATGGCGATCGAGGACGCCTGGGTGCTCGCCTCCCACGCCGGCGAGGGCTGGGACGCGATGCTCGCGGCCTACAACGCCGTACGCCCGGAGCACTGCCGCCGCGTCCTGACCACGGCCCGCTCCTGGGGCGAGCTGTGGCACCACACCGGCGACAAGCGCGACTGGCGAAACGAGGTCCTGCGCACCCGCGACGTCTACGACTACACGTACGTGGACTGGCTGTTCGGCCCGACCGCCCGCACCCCCGCCGAGGAACCGCCGATGTTCCCGGGCCGACCGGCCTAGACCGTGCGCAGGTCCAGGGCGTGGCGCACGAAGTCCTCGTCGGTCGTGCCGGTGACCCAGGAGAGGACGCCGTTGCGGTAGAAGACGTTGGTCGCGTCGGGGCTGATCTCCACCGTGCTCGCGACGGTCGGCGCCGTCGGGCCGGATCAGGTCGATTCGCGGGTAGCCGTCCTTGTCCAGCGACGCCACCCGGCACCACGCCGGGCTGCGGGCGGTCAGCCGCGCCCGTGGGCTGGCACCGCCACCTCGCGACCCGTGGGCTCGAGCACCCCGCGCTGGGCTGCCGGCCGGGCTTCCTTCGCGTCGGCGGGCGGCGCGGCCACCGCCGCCGGACCGGGATGGCCGGCCAGCGGGAGCCCTAGAACATCCCGGAGACGGTAGCCGCCAGGTGGCGAGCAGGGCCGGGATCTCGTGGTCGGGCGTACGGCCGCAATCACCGGATGAGGTGCCCACTGGCCGCCGCCAGCGCGGTGAGATCGGGCTCCCCGTAGCCCTCGGTCATGGCCGCGAAGGCGGCCGCCTTGTCCGCTCCGAACCGGCCCACCTCGGCCCGGTAGGTCGCCGCGGTGAGAAACGCCGGCGGCGTGGTCTTGCTGTGGAACTTGTCGGCATACATGACGAGGCGTTCCTCGCCGGTCCGCGGCACGTAGTCGCCCGGCGGCAGCGGAAGCCCCTGCCGCTCGATGTCGTCGCGGGTGATGCCGACGCCGGTGTGGCACGAGCAGAAGCGGGCGAGCTCCTCCGGATAACCGAGCCCACGGAGCAGCTCATGGCCGAGAATCCCATGCCGGATGTACGGGTCCCCGGGCCGCAGCCGATATACCCCGATGTCGTGCAGCAGGCAGCCGGCCCGCACCAGCGCCGCGTCCAGCCCCGGCCGCAGCAGCTGCGCCGCGATGCCGGCCACGATCTCGCAGTGGGTGAGCACGAGCTCGAGGGCGGCCGGAGTCGGCGCGAACCGCTCGTGCAACGCCCGGATCTCGTCATCCGGAGGAATCCGCACGAGGAGTCATTCTGCCCGATACATTCCGCGCTCAACCGGCGGTCCGGGAAACGCGGCGAGCGCCGTGCCCGCCGGTCGCGCCATCGACGCGCATCACATCGAACCGGGTCTTCCTGTGAGAGTCCTGGGTGCCGTATCGTCCGCGCCAACGGAATTGATCAACGGGGGTTCCGATGCGCCGGTGGGCCGCTTCGCGTCATTCGTATGTCCAATTTGGAGGGTTTCCGCGCCTCGCCACCGCGGTCCTCACCGCGGCCGCCGGTTGCGTGGCGGTGGCGGTCGACGCCGAGCCGGCGGCGGCCGCCCCGAAGGCCCCGGCCGCGCTCGAGGCGCCGGACGAGGCGTCGGCGATGCGGCTGGCGTACCGGAAACGGTTGCCGGTCCTGGTGACCAGCCAGACGTCGGAGACGACGGAGGTCTGGGCGCAGCCCGACGGTCAATTCCGGATGAAGCTGCACTCGGCGCCGGAGCGGATGCGGGACACCGCGGGCAGGTGGATCCCGGTCGACCTCACGATGGAACGCAAGGCGGACGGCAGCGTCGGGCCCAAGGCCCACCCGCGGGGCCTGACGCTGTCGGGCAAACGGGCGGGCGGCAGCGAGTCGCTGGTCGACCTGGGCGCCGGCGGCGACAAGGTGTCGGTGGGCTGGCGCGGTGCGCTGCCCACACCCGAGCTGAACGGCGCGACCGCCACCTACCCCGAGGTGCGCGCGGGGGTCGACCTGGTGGTGCGGGCCCGGCCGACCGGCTTCGAGTACTCGCTGGTGGTGAAGAACAATCGGGCCCTCGCCGGGGTCGGCACGATCGCGATGCCGTGGTCCGGCGCGGCGGTGACCTCCGCCTCGGCCAAGGGAATCCAGGCGCGGTCGGCCCTCGGCAGCACGGTGTCGCTGCCGCCGGCCGAGATGTGGGATGCGCGGCGCTCAGCGAAGACCGGCGACCCGGCGCGTCGTGCCCCCGTGAGGGTGACCACCGAGCTCAACGCGAGCGGTGGCACCGACCTGGTGCTCACGCCGGACCGGGCGTTCCTCGGCGACCCCGGGCTCAAGTTCCCGGTGACCATCGATCCGGCGGTGGACCTCAACCCGGTCTACGACGCGTTCATCCAGGACACCTACAACACCAACCAGTCGGGGTCGACCGAGCTGAAGCTGGGCTACAGCGACGACGCCGACGAGGGCTGCGGCTCGGGCTGCCTGGCCCGATCGCTGCTGCGGTTCCAGCAGCCGTCCGCGCTGGAGAGCGCGACCGTCGGCACGGCGACGCTGCACCTCTACAACTCGCACTCCTGGTCGTGCACGGAGATGCAGTGGGAGAGCTGGCGGGTCTCGCAGGCCGACACGTCGTACACCTGGGCCAACCAGCCGAGCTGGGTCGAGCGGGCCGGCCTCTCCACCCAGACCAAGGGCTACAGCGGATGCTCGGCCGGCGGGGTGGAGATCTCGGTGAAGAGCATCTTCCAGTACGTGGCCGACACGCCCGGCGAGACGATGGCGAAGATCGGCCTGAAGGCGTCGAGCGAGGGCAACCACAACAGCTGGAAGAAGTTCAACTCCGCGGAGGCCGCCGCGGGCCGCCCCTACGTCGAGCTGACCTACGATCACAAGCCGAACACGCCGACCGCGCAGGCGATCGACTCGTGCTACACGGCCTGCAACTCGCCGGCCGTGGTCAGCTCGGGCACGCCCACGATCAAGGCCACCTTCAGCGATCCGGACTCGACCACGATGCGGGCCGAGTTCGAGGTCTACAACCCCGCGCACACGGTGTCGTGGGGCCGCTCGGGCACGACGGTCACCGGCGTCGCCTCGGGCGCCACGCGGGCGTGGAAGATCGTGCCACCGTCGGGCTACGCGAAACTGCCGGACGCGGCGTACACCTGGCGGGTCCGTGGTTGTGAGACCTGGAACGGGGCGGCGCTCTGCGGCAACTGGTCGGGCTGGTTCGACTTCACGGTCAACACCGCGATGCCGACGCTGCCGACGGTGAGCGGCACCCCGTACACGGAACGCTCGACCGGCGTGTGGAACGGCGGGCCGGGCATCAAGGGAGACTTCACCTTCGGGCCGAACGCGGCGGCCAACGTGCTGGAGTACACCTACCAGCTCAACGACGGCGAGGCCGTCACCGTCCCGGCCGGCGTCAAGGGCAGCGAGATGCTGACCGCCAACCAGCAGACCGTCTCGACGAACATCACCGGGTTCGTGGCCGGCGACAGCTCGGTGGTCACCCGCAACGCGACGATGGGCCACCTCGCGGCCGGGTCGGTTCAGGTGGCACCGGCGGCGACCGCGGCAACCGACGCCGGCACCCAGGGCGACTCGTTCGCGTCCCTCGGCATCGACGACCACAGCGGCCTGGCGGTGGGCATGCTGGCCGGGCACCGCTACACGGTGAGCGGCTGGATCTATGTGCCGGCGGCCACCGGGCTCGGCACCACCGGCAGCTACGGCGAACCGCGCGGCCTGCGGATCGTCGGCTTCTCCCGGGTGGGCACCGGTTCGTACCTGGTGTACTCGTCGACGAAGGCGACGGTCACCAACGGCTGGCAATGGCTGTCGATGACGATGTCGGTGCCGACCGGCGCGACCGAGGCGTTCGTCCGCCTCTACAACGGTTTCCCGGCCGGGCAGACCGGCAAGGTTGTGTACTGGGACGACCTGTCCCTGCGGGAAGTCACCGGCACCACGACCCTCGCGGGCATCACGCCGAAGGCCGAGGGGCCGAACAAGCTGTCCGTGCAGTCCCGCACGACCAGCGGCCTGGCCTCCGACAAGAGGTACTACGAGTTCCTCGTCCGGCCGGCGGCCGGGACCGAGACGTTCTGGGGCATCGACGACCGGGTCGACCCGGCGCCGTCGGCGCCCGACAACGACCATCCGCTCAAACGCAGCACCCAGGGAACCAGCTGGAGCGAGGCCGGGCACAACAGCCCGTCGGCGCTGACCGTGGACGGCACCGGCGACCTGTACTCGACCGGTCCGGTGCTGGACACCACGAACCCGGCCGGTTTCACGGTCGCGTTGTGGGCACGCCTCGACCCGGACCAGCCCACGACCGGCACGCACAGCGTGGTCTCGCAGGCCGGCGCCAACACCGACGCCTTCCGGATCGAGCTGCGCAACGACGTGCTCGACGCGGACGGTGACGGCGCCAAGGACCCGTCCTGGTGCTTCTCCCTGCAACCCACCGACAGCACCAGCGCCGCGACCCGGCAGTCGATCTGCACCACGGACTTCGTGATACCCGGTGACTGGGTGCATCTGGCCGGCGTCTACGACAAGGCAGGCGGCACCATGAAGCTCTACGTCAACGGTGGCTTCGCCGTCGGCGGCACCGAGGTCCAGCAGGCGTACGCCCCGGCGATGTGGGCGGCGAACGGGGTCTTCACGATCGGCCGCGCCTGGCAGGGGGCGAACGTCGACCGCTTCGCCGGCGAGCTCGACGAGACCTACGCGGTGCAGAAGGCGCAGAGCGCCGAGCAGATCGCGTTCTGGGCCATCTCATGACGACACCTCAGCGGGGGACGACGGACGTGAACGCACACGAGGCGCGCCTGGTGGGCCGCCGTACCCGGCGGCTGGCGGCAGTGATCGCGGCGGTGGTCGCCACGACGCTGGCGGCCGAGGCGCCGGCCGGCCCGGCCGCCGCGACCGGGTGGACACCTCCCACGCCGAAGGAAGTGACCGGCGTGCCCCGGCACGACGCCACGCACACCACGCGTCCGGCGTGGACGGCGGGCGACCGTGAGGTCCGTGCCACGCCGGTGGTGAACTGGCCGGCCGCCGGGACCGGGACCGCCGACCTGAGCACCGGTGCCGCGCTCGCCGCGGCGAAGCCGGCCGGGCGGGTCCGGGCCGGCTCCCTTCCGGTCTGGGCCGCGCCCTCGTCGAGCCGGGTCGGGAAGGTCGCCGTCTCGGTGCGCGATCACGCCGCGGCGACCCGGGCCGGCGTGTCCGGCCTGATTCTCGACGTGAGCCGGGCCGACGGAGTGCGCACGGCCGGCTCGACCCCGGTCACGGTCGACTACTCGGCCTTCGCCCAGGCCTACGGCGGCGACTGGGCGTCCCGGCTGCGGCTGGTCGACCTGGCCGGCGGCCGCGTGCTGAACAGCCGCAACGACACCGCCGGGTCGACGGTCACGGCGGAAGTCCCGCTGGCCGGCTCCGGCGCGGTCACGACGCTGGCGCTGACCGCCGGGCCCTCGGGCGAGAACGGCACGTACGCGGCGACCAGCCTGTCGCAGGCCGCCACCTGGCAGGTCTCGGAGCAGACCGGCGCCTTCACCTGGAGCCAGGACCTCCGGATGCCCCCGGCGCTGAACGGGCCGTCGCCGTCGCTCGGCCTGTCGTACTCCTCGCTGTCGGTCGACGGGCGCACCGCCGGCACCAACACTCAGGGCTCGTGGATCGGCGACGGCTGGGACATGTGGCCCGGCTACATCGAGCGCCAGTTCGTCTCCTGCGCCGACGACAAGGACGCGGTCGGCGGCACCACCCCGAACAGCGCCGGCGTCACCACCGGCGACCTGTGCTGGAAGAGGCCCGAGGGCGACGCCACGATCTCGCTCAACGGGCAGGCCACCGAGCTGGTCAAGGCGGCCGGCAACACCTGGAAGGGCGTCGCCGACGGCGGCGAGAAGATCGAGCTGCTCAAGGACGGCAGCTTCGGCAACGGCGACGACGACAACGAGTACTGGAAGGTCACCACGACCGACGGCACTCAGTACTACTTCGGCCGCAACCACGGCGTCGGCGGCGCGAGCGCGGCCACCGCCACCGCCTCGACCTGGACCGTGCCGGTCTACGGCAACCATCCGAACGAGCCCGGCTACACGGCCGGGAACTTCGCGGCATCCCGCCGGACGCAGGGCTGGCGCTGGAACCTCGACTACGTCGTGGACACCCACGGCAACACGATGACCCTCTTCTACACGAGAGAGGGCGGCGCGTATGGGCGGGAGGGGGATCCCGCCAAGCTCACCACGTACGACCGCGGCGGTTTTCTGACCCGCGTCGAGTACGGCAACCGGTCCGACGCCGCGAGCACCACGAAGGCCGCCGCGCAGGTCGTCTTCGACGTGGCCGACCGGTGTGCGGCCACCTGTTACACCGGCACCACGCCGGTGCCTGCGTCCTGGCCCGACACTCCCTGGGACCAGTACTGCGCCGCCGCCCCGTGCACGAGCCAGCTGTCGCCGACGTTCTGGACCGGCAAGCGGCTCGCGCAGGTCCGGACGCAGGTGCTCGCCGGCTCCGGCTACACCGACGTCGACCAGTGGACGCTGCGGCACACGTACCTCCAGGCCGGTGGTAACGAGGGCAAGCCGATGTGGCTGGCCGGCGTCACGCACAGCGGCAAGGTCACCGCGGCCGGAGGGGCGGCGGTCACCGATCCGGAGATCGTCTTCGACGCGGGCTCGGACCCGCTGGCGAACCGGGTGGACGGCCCGGCCGACGGCCGATCGAGCCTGTTCCGGTCCCGGATCATGAAGGTGACCACCGAGTCGGGCGCGCAGATCGTCCCGACGTACTCACTGCCGCAGTGCACCCGGAGCGCCCTGCCCTCGGCCCCCACCAACACGTCCCGGTGCTTCCCCCAGTGGTACGGGGCGCCGGGCGAGGAACCGACCCAGGACTGGTTCCACAACTACCGGGTCGACCGCGTCGACGTGTACGACAACACCGGCGGGTTCACGCACCAGCAGACCAACTACGACTACCTCGACGCGCCCGCCTGGCACTACGACGACTCCGAGCTCGTACCGGAGAAGAACCGCACCTGGGGCGAGTTCCGTGGCTACGGCCAGGTGCGCGTGCGGAGCGGCCTGGAATCGGGGACGCAGTCGGCCACCGAGTACCTGTACTTCCGCGGCATGGACGGCGACAAGCAGACCTCCGGCGTACGCGACGTGTCGGTGAAAGACTCGCAGGACGTACTGATCAAGGACGATGACGCGTACGCGGGCATGCTGCGCGAGCAGACGACGCTGCTCGGCGCCGGCGGAGACTGGATCTCCGGGACGATCACGACGCCGGGCAAACAGGGCCCGACCGCGACCAGCGGGTCGCTGAAGGCGTGGATGACCAACACCGCCTCGACGCGGACCCGCACCAAGCTGTCCACCGGCGCGACTCGCTGGACGAAGACCGCCAGCAGCTACAACACCGACAACCTCGTCACCCAGGTCGACGACCTCGGCGACGAGGCCACCGCGGCCGACGACCGCTGCGCCCGCACCTGGTACGCCCGCAACGAGACGAACTGGATGCTCGCGGCGGTCAAGAAGACCGAGACGGTCGGGGTCAACTGCGCCGCCACGCCGGCGCTTCCCGGCGACATGCTCGCGAGCACCCGCACGACGTACGACCTCGAGACCAACGACTGGAACACCTTCCTGCCGGTCAAGGGCGACGCCGCGAAGGTCGAGCAGATCAGCTCGTGGACCGGCACGACCCCGACCTGGACGATCGCCGCCCGCGGCACCTACGACGCCGACGGCCGGGTCAAGGACGCGTACGACCCGCTGGGCCGCAACACCCACGTCGACTACACCCCCGACAAGGCCGGTCCGCTCACCCAGACCGTCACCATCGATGCGCTCGGCCACAAGGTCACCACCACCCTGCAGCCCGCCTGGGGCGTCGCCACCAAGTCCGTGGACGACAACGGTTTCACCACCGAGGAGACCTACGACGGATCGGGCCGCCTGCTCGGCGTGTGGCTGCCGGGCCGGTCCAAGGCGTCCTTCGCCAACTATCCGAACGTCTCGTACGGGTACGCGCTGCGCAACAACCTGCCGACGGCGGTGACCACCAAGTCGCTGGTGCCGAACGGCTCCAACGTCTACGCCACCGCCGTCAAGCTCTATGACGGCCTCCTGCGCGAGCGGCAGAGCCAGACGCAGGCGACCGGCGGCGGGCGGGTCGTCACCGACACCGTCTACGACTCGCGCGGCCTGCTCGACTGGACCTCGATCCCGTACTACGACACCACCAACAACCCGATCAACCCGGACAAGATCGCCGGTGGGCCGGGCGACCCGCCGCCGCCCGCGACCACGGTGAACGCCTACGACGGCGCCGGGCGGAAGACCGCCGCGATCTTCATGGTCGGCACGGTGGAGAAGTGGCGTAACAGCGCCGCCTACCACGGTGAGCGGGTCGACCTCACTCCCGCGGCCGGCGGCACCGCCACCGGCGCCGTGGCCGATGCCCGCGGCCGGCAGATCGAGGTGCGCCAGTACAAGAGCCGGGCCGACGCCGGCAGCACCGATCCGGCCAAGTACGACCGGATCGGCTACACGTACACCGATCGCGACGAGCTCGCCACGGTCACCGACCCGGCGGGCAACCTCTGGAAGTACACCTACGACCAGACCGGCCGGCAGGTCCAGGCCGACGACCCGGACCGGGGCACGACCTACTCCGGCTACGACGCCGACGGCGAGCTGACCTCGACCACGAACGCGCGCGGCATCACGCTCGCCTACGCGTACGACGACCTCGGCCGCAAGGTGTCGGAGCGCCTCGGCTCGGCGACCGGCGCACTGCAGGCGGAATGGCTCTACGACGGGCTGACCAGGGGCATCGGGCAGCAGTACAAGTCGATCCGGTATGAGGGCGGCCAGCAGTACGTCAACGAGGTCACCGGGTTCGACGCCGCCGGCCGTGCCACCGGAACCAAGCTCACGATCCCCTCGACCGAGGGCACGCTGTGCGCGGCCGGCGGCGCGACGCCGTGCGCGTTCGCCGACGGGGTCACCTACCGCGCCAACGGCCAGGTCGCCTCGACCGTCCTCCCGGCCGCGGCCGACCTGCCCACCGAGACGCTGTTCCAGGGCTACAACGACCTCGGCGCCGCGACCGGGCTGCTGTCCTCGGCGCAGATCTACATCCAGGACGTCATCTACGACAAGCTCGGGCGCCTGACCCAGCAGGTGCTCGGCGCGGAGCCCAAGCGCGTCTGGCTGAACTACACCTTCGACGACCACAGCGGCCGGCTGCTGTCGTCGAAGGCCATCCCCGAGCTGAAGCCGGAGCTCTTCAACTTCGCCTACAACAACGACGACGCCGGCGACCTCACCCGGATCGGCGACACCCCGGCCGGCGGCGGCAGCGACACCCAGTGCTACGCCTACGACTACCTGCGGCGGCTGTCCGAGGCGTGGACGCCGGCCGGCGGTGACTGCGACGCGGCCCGCTCCAACGCCGCGATCGGGGGCAGCGCGCCGTACTGGCACTCCTACGAGTACGCCGGCGCGGCCGGCCTGGCCGGCAGCCGCACCAAGGAGACCTGGCACGCCGCCGCCGGGGACACCGTCCGCGACTACCTCTATCCGGCCCAGGGCGGCGCGGCCGGCAGCAAGCCCCATGCCGCGACCCAGGTCAACACCACCGGCGCGGCCACCCGCACCGAGAACTACCAGTACGACGCCGACGGCAACACCGTCTGCCGGCCGGGCGGGACGGCGACCAACACCTGCCCGGCCACCAACAGCCAGACGCTGACCTGGAACAACGAGGACCGGCTCGCCGCCAACACGGCGAGCGGCACCAGCTACGTGTACGACGCCGACGGGAACCGGCTGATCCGGCGCGACTCCGCCGGGACGACGCTCTACCTGCCGGACGGCTCCGAGATCCGCAAGACCGCCAGCGCGGTCACCGCGACCCGCTACTACGCCGGCATCGCCGTCCGGACGGCCGCCGGTGTCAACTGGCTCGCGGGCGATCAGCACAGCACGGCCGAGGTCACGGTCAACGCGAGCACGCTCGCCTTCACCCGCCGGCGCACCCTGCCGTTCGGCAACGAGCGCGGCGCCCGGGTCGGCGTCTGGCCGGCGTCCATGGACAAGGGCTTCGTCGGCGGCACGAAGGAGCCCGACGGCCTGACCCATCTCGGCGCGCGCGACTACGACCCGAGCCTGGGCAAGTTCGTGTCGGTCGACCCCGTCCAGGACCTGACCGATCCGCAGCAGTGGAACGGTTACGCGTACGCCGACAACAACCCGGCGACGGCCTCCGACCCGACCGGCCTGGCGGCCAACTTCTGCGCCACCCTCACCTGCGCGCAACAGACCGCGGGCGGCGTCTCCTGCACCGACTGCGAGTCGGGCGCCATCGACGCCAAGTACGGCGTATCCGTCGATCTGCGCGTCCTGCCGCGGCTGAACAAGAAGAAGCTGGCGAAGCGCGCCAAGCAGGTCGACGACCAGTTGAAGAGGGCGCACTACGACGGCGGCGCCGCCGCCAACCAGGACATGTTCGGAGGGGTGCAGACCGGCGTGGTCCACACCGGCACCGGCCTGGTCGGCATCCTCTCGAAGGACGACGATCTCGAGAAGAAGCTGAACGACAAGTGGTCGGAGGCGCTCGACGCGGAGGGCGTCGACCAGAACAGCATCTGGTTCAAGCTCGGCGAGGGCCTGGGAACCGCGGAGATGCTGGCCATCGGCGGCGTCGGCGACTTCGAGATCGCCGCCGGCGACCTTGCCGCCTTCGGCGCCGAGGACGGCGCCCGGGCGGCGGACATCATCAGCGGGCTGAAGTGCAGCTTCGATGCCGACACCCCGGTCCTGATGGCCGACGGTTCGACCAAGCCCATCAAGGCCCTCAAGGCCGGCGACGTGGTCGCGGCCACCGACCCGTCAACCGGCCGCACGGCCGCCGAACCGGTGACGCTGCTGCACGACAACCTCGACACCGACCTGGCCGACCTGACCGTGACCGACGGCCACGGGAAGAAGGCCGTCCTGCACACCACCCAGAACCACCCGTTCTGGGACGTCACCACGGGCCGCTGGACCCGCGTCGACCAGCTGAAGCCCGGCGACGAGCTGAAAGCCGCCGCCCACACCGTCGTGCGCGTGGCGTCGGTGCGCGAGTTCACGCGCCCCCAGCACATGTACAACCTCACCGTCGCCGACATCCACACGTTCTACGTCCTCGCCGGCGGTGCGCCGGTGCTGGTGCACAACAGCAACGGGTGTCTTTCGGTTCTTCGGGGTTGGTCCAGCAAGCGATTCCAATTCGGAAATCAGACGTTCCTTCTCGACAAGAAGGGGATGGAGCACATTCTGACGAGGCATCACCCCGATTATTGGGACGGCTCCGTTCGGGCGACCCAGTCCTTCTTCGATCGGAAGATGTCGGTGAGCGATATCGAAGACGCCATCGGCGGTGTGCTGGGTCAGAATCGCGATACGCTCGTCCGCCGGGGAAGCACTGGCATGTATCAGCTCCGAGGTACGGTCAACGGGACCGACTACGTCCTGGGTGTCAACAACGGACGGATCGCCCAGTTCTATGCGCCCTGAGGGGGGAAGCCGTGATCACGATAGCCACGTTTCTCCGATCGAGTGACGGCGCTTTCCGGCCGGTGGATGCCCAGACCGACCCGCCGGCCGACCCCGCCTACATCGAGGGCGCCATCGAGCTGACCGTCGACGGTGTGGAGATAATCGGTAAGCGTGAATGGGATTACGTGGATCAGCTCTGGGCCTACATCGCCACGATGACCAAGGCGATGGGGGCCGGGGCGCGTGCGGACACCTATTTTCCGGATCAGCCGATTCTTCTCGCTTTCGAGAGACGAGGCTCGCGGGTCATCGTTTCCAGCAAGATCGGTGACGAGGTCCGGCGAGCCGGCGCCGATTCCACGGAATTCCTCTCCGCGGTCCGGGCGGCGGGGGCGGAATTCTTCGGTCACATGAGCCGGCTCGCCGAGGTGAACAAGAAATCGTACGGCGTCGCCCTTGCGGAGCTGGCGGATTGACGCGGTGCGCTACCGAGGCCGGAAGGTCACGGTGATCGGGCCCCCGGACTTCCGGGCGGCGACGCCGATCGTCAGCGTCCTGGTTTCCGGCTCGTAGGACCAGCCGGTCACCCGATGGCCGCCGACCCGGACGTCGCGCGGGGCGTCGGTGTCGAGGATCGTCAGGGCCCACGGGCGCTTCGCCGCGCCGGCGATCCGCAGCGTCTGGTTGCGGTAGGAAAGCACCGCGTCGTGCACAACGGCCCGGCCCGGTGCGCCCGCGTTCACCGTCGCTGCCGGGGCCGACGCGGTGCCGGTCACCACGATGCCGCCCGAGCGGACGAACACCGGCATCGTGTCCAGCGTCGTCGTGACGGAGGCCGTCGTGCCGCCCGCGTACGTCTTGCCGGTGAAGTAGTCCGTCCACGAGCTGCCCGGCGGGAACCAGACCGGCGTGGTGGCCGTGGTGCCGGGCGTGGTCACCGGGGCGACCAGCATGTCGGGGCCGTAGAGGTACTCGGCGCCGGCCGTGGCGTACGCCTCCGGCGAAGCCGGATAGGTCAGGTACAGCGGGCGGACCATCGGCATGCCCGTGCGGGTGGCCTCGGCGGCCGCGCTGTACGTGTACGGCAACAACTGCTCGCGCAACCGGAGGAACTTCGTGGCCGACGCCTTGGCCGCGGGACCGTACTGCCACGGCAGGCGGTCGCTGTGGTTGGAGTGCAGCCGGTCAATGGGCTGGAACGTTCCGAGCTGAACCCATCGCGCATACAGGTCGTCGGGGAGCTTGGTGCTCCCGGGCTCGCCGCCGGGCTCCTGCAGGCCCTGCGTGTGGCCGCCGATGTCGTGGCTCACCGCGGCGAGACCGGTCGCCACCGACTCGCCCGGCGTGTAGCCGACCTCCCATTGCAGCGTCTCCCAGTCGGAGATGGTGTCCCCGGTGAAGTGCAGGGTGGTGCGCTTGTCCGCCCACGGGCCGGTGGGCACGGCGGTCGGGCTGCTGTAGCCGCCGGCCTGCAGCGAGCCGTACGCGCGGGAGAACGCGAAGCCGGTCTCGTCGGCGTACTTCTTGTTGATCCAGGCGTCGGGAGTCACGCCGGGCAGCGAGGACCGCGATCCGTCGCAGCACCAGTCCAGCCACCAGAAGTCGACGTTCGCGGGGGCCATCTGGCGGTGCAGCTGGAAGTAGGCGGCGAGCTGGTCGGGGTCGCCCCAGTCGAAGACGTAGTTGCTGCCCGACTGCTGGAGCTTGCCCTTGGCCGTCGCCTGCGCCGCCGCGAAGTGCGGGTCGGAGCCCTGGATGCTCGGGTGGATGTTGAAGCCGGTGTGGATGCCCTGCGCGTGCGCCCAGTCGACGAAGCCCTGCGGGTCGGGATACTTCGCCGGGTCGATGGCCCAGCCGTTCCAGCGGTCCGGCGACTTGAAGTCGGTGTCGACCACGAGCACGTCCAGCGGCACGCCCTCGGCGCGGAAACGGGGAACGATGGTCTGCTGGAAGTCGGCCGCCGTGCGGTCGTAGTACTCCGAATACCAGACGCCGTACGCCCATTGCGGCAGCAGCTTGGTGGGACCGGTCAACGTGGACAGATCGGTCAGGCCGCGCGCGTAGTTCTGGCCGTACCCGAAGATGTATCCGTCCTGCTCGGCCTGTGGCCGCGCGTTCAACGAGAGCAGCGCCGACGCCGAGTCGTCGAGCAGCGACCAGCCGTCCTGGTAGAGCAGGCCCGGCACGGTCGGCGCGCCCCCGTCGACGCCGTCGAGGCCGCGGCGATACCCGCCGAGCGGGGCGTGCGGGGCCAGCAGAGGCGCGCCGGCGGTGGTGACGGCGACGGTGTCGAGGTTGACGTGGCAGCTGGCATCGGTGGGGCAACCCAGCGACACCGTGTTGGTTCCGGCGGCGAGGGTGACGGGGACCGACACCGTACGCCAATAGTCCCACCCGCTCGTCGGAGGCAGCGTCGCCGTCGCCCCGTTCACCGTGATGGTCCTCGACTGGATCGGCTGAGCGCCCGCCTTCGCGTTGGCGTAGCGCAGCTGCACCCGGTACGAGCCCGCGCTCGGCACCCCGGTGACGGTGAGCGCGTCCCCGGCCCCGGCCCGCTCGAGCCCCGCCAGGAACCCGGCGCCGGACGAGCCGTTGTGGTCGCCGGCGGCCTTCGCGCCCCCGGACAGCACGCCGGTCTCGGCCTCGCAGAGCGTCCCGAACGCACACGGCTGCGGCGCCGGCGGGGTGGGCGCGGGGAAGGCGCCGCCCGGCGCGACGACGGCGAGGCTGTCGACGTTCACGTTGCCGGAGTCGGCCGCCGCCCGCACGATGCCGATCTCGTGCCGCCCGGCGGTCAGCGTCAGCGGCACGCTCGCGATCGCCCAGGTGTCCCAGTTCGCCGTGGTCGGCAGCGTGAGGGTACGCGCCGCGCCGCCGTCGACCGCGACGGAGAGCGTGCGGGCGACGTTCTGCCCGTCGCCGCCGGTGCTGTTGGCGTAGCGCACGCTCAGCTGGTAGCTCCCGGCCGCCGCGGCGGTGGTCGCGAACCCGAGCGAGTCGCCGGTCGCCTGGAAGCCGGCCGCGAAGCCCGATCCGGTGTAGCCGGCGTGGTCGGTGGCGACGCCCGGCCCCTTCAGCGCCAGCGATTCCGCCTCGCACAGCGTCCCGAGCGCGCAGTCCGGCGTGGTGTGCCCGGCCCAGGGCGCCGCCTGCACGGTCTGCGCGCCGGCCTTGAGCCGCACGGTCAGGTTGTCGGCCGAGAACGATCCCGACCCGACCCGGTAGCGCACCGTCATCGCGTCGGTCTCGACGATCAAGATCCCGTTTTCGGTACGGCTGCGGAAGCTCGTGGCCGGGAAGGAATCCCGCCCGACGGCGTTGAACGTGGCCGCGTCGGTGAACGTGCCGCCGCTCGCGTACTCGGTCCGGATGAGCGTCGGGGAGAGCACCTCGAAGCGCGCGTTCCCGGAGACCACGGCCGCGTCCCGGGCGCTGCGCCCGGCCGCGTGAGCCGGCGACGACGGCGCCAGGAGCAGGCCGCCCACCAGGATGCCGCCGGCCGCCGCCGCGGCCAGGGACCGAACCGAACCACGATCGAGCATGCCCGCTCCTCGTCTCGGACGAAACCGACATCCGTCGATATAAACGCTGTCATCGCGTGGTGATGATTGTCAATGGGCAGCCCGCGGGTGTGCCCACGCCGCCCGGCCGGCCGGTAGGGACGGGCAGGGCTCCGCCGGGCATGGCCGATCCGCCCAATGGGTAAGGTGCAGCCTGTTCTTCAGGGGGTCCCACGTGCCGACGGACGACGAGCTCGCCGAGGCGCTCGCCGCCGCCCGGCGCGGTGACGAGCGCGGCTTCGCCGTACTCTGGCGCGCCCTGCACCCCGCCGTCCTGCGTTATCTGCAGGTGGTGGCCGGCGCCGCCGCCGAGGACGCCGCCTCCGAGACCTGGCTGCAGGTCGCCCGCGACCTCGGCCGGTTCCACGGCGACCCGGCGGCCTTCCGCGGCTGGCTGTTCCGCATCGCCCGGCACCGCGGCATCGACGAGCTGCGCCGGGCCGGCCGCCGCCGCGAGGACCCGGCCCCGACGGTGGACGCCGGCCACGTCGACCGCGACGCCGCGGCCGAGGTCATCGAGGGCGCCGAGACCGCCTGGGCGCTGGGTCTCATCGCGGCGCTGCCGGCCGACCAGGCCGAGGCCGTGATGCTGCGGGTGGTGGCCGGGCTCGACGTCGCGACGACCGCCCGGGTGCTGGGCAAACGCCGCGGCGCGGTGCGGATCGCGACGATGCGCGGCCTGCGCCGGCTCGCCGCCGACCCGGAGGTGCGCCGTCGGGGCCTCCAGTCCCAACCCGCCGAGGAGGCATGAGGCCATGCGGAACCCTCTGAGGTGGGCGCTTCGCCGCCGGCCCGGCCTCGACGAGACCGACCGGATGCTGGCCGGCGCCCCCGGGCTGGGTCACCTGGTCGAGGCGGCCCGGGCGCCCGGCCTGCCCGAGGAGATGAGCGGCGAACGGGTGATGGTGGACGCGATGGCCGCCGCCGCGTCCACCCGGCCGCGGGGTCGCCGATCCGTGCGGACGGTCGTCGTCGCGGTCGTGGCGGCGCTGGTGCTGCTGGGCGCGGGCGGCACCGCGCTGGCGGCCCGCACCGGCAAGCTGCCCGCGGGCGTCCAGGAGCACGCCCACCGCCTGTTCTCCGGCCTCGGCGTGCCCGCGCCCGCCCCGCGGCCCACGCCCACGCACACGCCCGCTCCGGCGCGCTCCTCGGCCACGCCACGCCCGGCGCCGACCCCGACCCCGTCCGCGGCGCCCTCGGTCGCCGCCGGGCCGGAGGTGGCGGCGTGGTGCGCGGCCTGGCGGACGGCGGCCGGCGGTGGCCACCCGATGAACGGCCGCGACCGGCGCGATCTGATCGCCGCGGCCGGGGGCGAGGATCGGGTCGATCAGTTCTGCGGAGGAGTGCCCTCCTCGTCACCCTCCGTGTCCACGACCAAGAAGAAGCCGAAGCCGTGCCACCCGGCGCATCCATCGAAGAAGTGACCCTGTAACGGCGGGCGGGGGTGGCGCGCTCTTCCTGCCATGACGACACTGCGCCCGCGCGGTGAGGTCGACACGACGACGCTCGCCGCCTTCGAGCTGTCTCTCGATCAGGCGATCGACACCGGTTCCGACCTGGTGGTCGACCTCGGCGAGCTGACCTTCATCGACGCCGCCGGCCTGCGTGCCCTGGCCCGGGCGGCCGACCGGCTGCACGGGGACGGCCGGCGGCTGCGCCTGGACCGGCCCGGTCCCCATGTGCGCCGGCTGCTGCGCGTACTCCATCTGGAGCATTTGCTCGGATAGCCGCGAAGAGCGCTGCGGGCGCCGATTCTGTTACTGCCGGAGGGCCTTTGAGCTGTTGATATTGCTCACCACGGAAATGTCCGGCATCGCGTTGATCACTCCGGTTCGGACTCTTAACCTGTGTGCCGGTCTAACGGGGGAGGGATCGGTGTCGATCCGTGTGCGATTACTGGGCGCGGTCGAGCTGTGGGTCGGCGGCGCGGCGGCCGACCTCGGCCCGGCCAAGCGGCGCGCGCTGCTGGCCGCGCTGGCCCTCGAGCGCAACCGGCCGATCGGCGTGGACCGGCTGACCCGGCTGCTGTGGACCGACGCGCCGCCGGTGTCGGCGGTGCCGAACATCCGCAACCATGTGGCCGGGCTGCGCCGGGTCCTCGACTCGCGGATCGTCTCCCATCGGCACGCCTACCAGCTCGTGCTCGACGCCCAGGAGCTCGACGTGACCGAGTTCCAGCGGCTCGCCGAGAGCGGCCGCCGGGCGGTCCGGGCCGGCGACCCGGCCGCGGCGGAACCGGAGCTGGCCGCCTCGCTGCGGCTGTGGCGTGGGCCGGCCGGCGAGGGGCTGGCCCGCGGCACCGAGCTCGACCAGCGCCTCCAGGGCCTCGACCAGCACCGGCTCCAGGTGGTCGAGGACCTCGCCGAGGTGCGGCTGGCCCTGGGCCACACCGGCGACCTCGTGCCGCTGCTGCGCGAGCACCTCGCCGCCCAGCCGCTGCGCGAGCGGGCGTGGGCGCAGCTGATGCTGGCGCACTACCGCTCGGGCGACCTCGGCGCCGCGCTGGCCGCCTATCGCGAGGCGCACGAGGTGCTGCGCCACCAGCTCGGCGTGGACCCCGGGCCGGACCTGGTCGCCCTGCACCAGGCGATGCTGGAGCGCTCCCCGCGCCTGGACGGCTAGCGCCTCCTCAGTCGCCGAGCCAGGTGGTGCCCGGTTGCGGTGCCCGGACGCGCGCGCACGCCCCGCTGGTCAGGTCGCAGCGGGCGGTGCCCGGGTCGTCGAGCGTGTCGGCCTGGGTGAGCAGCACGCCGGCCGCGCCGAGCCAGAGCGGGTTGATGCCGGCCACCGGCCAGGTGCGCACCTCGTTGCGGGTCACGTCGAGGAGGCCGTGTTGCGTGGTGCTGCCGCTGACCCAGTCGAGCGCGACGTACCGGCCGTCGGGGGAGACCGGGCCGGCCGCGCGCCAGCCGCCGCAGTTCGCCGCCGTGATGGTGGCGCTCGCATCCAGCCGCTGGAGGCATCCCGTGGCGTCGTCGAGGGCGACCAGGCCGCCGGTCACGCTCAGCATCGCGAGGCCGCCCACCGGCGCCGGCTCGCCGGCGCCCGTCCACGGCGCTCGCCACGCGACCGCCTTCTCGCCACCGAGCAGCAGCGCGTCGGCGGAGGCCCAGGCCACCTGCGTGAATCGGCCGGCCAGCCGGTGCTCGACCCGGCCGGTCCGGACGTCGATGAGTTCGACGGCGGGCTCGGCGCCGGGGCTGTCCTGGCCGAGCCACGTGCTCAGGGCCACGGTGCCGCCGTCGGGGGAGACGGCGATGCTGCCGGCTTGCGGTGCGCGGAAGAACTCTCGGTGGGCGTTGTCCGGGGCGACGACCCGCAGCCGTACGTCGTGAAGACCGTCGCCGCCGCCCGACCCGCTGAGCGCGACGAGGATCCCCTGGCCGCCCCGCCCGAGCAGGTGCACCGCGGACGGGAACGTGACCGTCCCGGCCGCCGTCACCAGCCGGCGGTCGGTCGCGTAGGGAACCGGCGCCTGCACCTCGCCGCCGTCGGGCAGCCGGTCGAACGTCTGCGTGCCCGCCTCCGAGACGGTGAGCGGCCAGAACGGGTGTGCGCCGTCCGGCTTGCCGTGCGCGGGCGCCGTCGTCGCGGCCGGTGGCGCCGGCCGGTGCCGCGGCGTCCCGGGCAGGCTCACGGCGACGCCGACGGCCACCGCGGCCACGGCCGCCCCGGCCGCCAGTGCCACCCAGACGGTGCGCGTCCGGCGCGGCGCCGGCGACAAGGCCGGGTTGCGCAGCCGGGCGGCGGCCGGCGCCGCGTGCTCGCCCGCCCTGGTCAACACGTTGGTGAGGCGCTGCTCGAGCTCGTCCATCACCGCGCTCCCTTCCGCGTCCGGATCTCGTCGTCGTCGTGGCCGGCCAGCGCGGCCGCGAGCCGCGTGTGCGCGCGGTGGGCGCTGGACTTCACGGTCCCGGCGCTGACCCGCAGCACGTTCGCGATCTCGGCCTCGCCCAGGTCGCACCAGTAGCGCAGCACCACCACCTCGCGCTGGCGGCGGGGCAGCGTCTGCACGAGGTTCCAGAGCCACCAGTCCGCGAACTCGGGCGGCCCGGTGTGCCCGGGCTCGGCCAGCCGCGGCGCGAACCGCCGCGCCACGGCACGGCGGCGCAGCATGCTGCGGGATCGATTGACGACGGCCGTCCGCGCGTACGCCAGGGCGGTGTCCTCGCGAATGCCGTCCCACCGGCGGTAGAGCTCCTCCAGCACCTCCTGCGCCACGTCCTCGGCATCGGCCAGATCCCCGACCAGCAGATAGGCGAGCTGCACCAGCTGTCGGCCGCTCGCGCTGAAGAAGCGGGTGAAGTCATCGGTCATGCGCACACCCGCCCTCGTCTCTACCCTCATGCCATCGTTACGCCCGAGCGCCCGTCCGGGTTGTCACCGCGACGACGAAAATTCCCCCGGCCGCGCGCGGCGACCGGGGGAATCGGGGTGTCAGTTGCCGAACAGCTTCTGGTCGTACGCCTCCTGCCAGGGCCGGACGCACGCCGACCAGACGTTGTTGTACTTGTCGACGAGGGCGATCGCGGCGGCCGAGGTGCCGTGCTCGCCGAACGCGACCTCCTTCGGAGCGACGAACGGGTTGGTGTCGACCGCGAAGCCGGCGTCCGCCATGCACCGGACGTAGACACCGGCGGCGGCCCGCACCTCCGGGCTGGCCAGCGCGGCCCGCTGCGCCTCGGCGACCCGGGCCCGGCCCTCGGCGCCGCCCGAGGCCTCGTCCTCGAGCTTGGCGCTGCACGCGTTGACGGCGTCGGACCAGGCCTGCTTCGCCTGCGGCGACATCCCGGCCACCAGCGCGTCGTTCGGGTTGCCGGGCGTCACCGCCTTGAGCTGGGCGGCCAGCTCGGTGCGGATGGCGTCGGTCATCTCGTCCCCGGGCACGATGCCGAAGGCGTCGACGACGTCCACCGTCTGGAGGCGGGCGTCGAACGAGAGGCCCTTCGCCCGCATGCAGGCGCCCATCTTCTGATTGGACTGCGCATAGGAGGCGAGCAATTGCTTCGCCTGGCCGAGCCGGTCCGGTTTCGGGTCGGCGAGAGCGTTGCCCACGAGCTGGGTGGCGATGAGAGTGCCGGCGATTCCGGCGGTGAGCAGGATATTACGAATCTTCATGACCGCTCCACGAAATCAATCCGGATCAGGCGACGACGTTCAGGCTGGTGCTGGACGCTCCGTAAATCGGTGTATCCCACAGGCTTTTCAGCCAGGACCGATCCGTTTGATTGATCTTGATGCAGCCCGCCGACTTGTAATTCGAGTCGCTCCAGCCGCCGCCGTTTCCGCCCTGCGAGTGGATGAACAGCTCGGTACGGGTGACCGAGCCGCCCGCGCACACGTGGTTGCCCAGGTTCCAGACCGAGCCCTTGACCACCGCGCTGTCCGTCTGGTGGTTGACCTCGTATCGGGCCGTGTACTTCCCGTTCGGGAGCCAGCCGTGGTTGGTGGTGCACTCGTTGCTGGTGCCGTCGCCCGAGCCGGCCGTCATCCAGGCCTTGTGCCGGTTGGCCATCAGCGTCGAGCCGCAGTAGGACGCGCCCGAGAAGAACACGTAGAGCGTTCCCATCGGAGCCGATCCCTTGTCGAAGGTGAAGGTGGGGTTCGTCTTTGCCGACATGCAGGTGGTGGGCACCGTATCGGTGTACGCCTGAGCCTGCGTGATCTCGGACATGCCCATTGTCAGCCCCAGCAGGGCCGCCGCCAGATAGGCGCTCCCGGTACGCGATACGCGCATTCTTTCCCCGTTTCCGTTGTGCGCGGATACGGCAACGCCCCGGGCAGATACTCGCGGCCTGAATAGATGACCGTCAACCCCGTAATCGCGAAGATGTCCGATGTGGACGTAGACGTGCGTCGAAGTCACTATTACCGGGCTCAGCGGCGGCTCAGCCGGGCCGTGATAGAACCCCGGACATGCGCATCATGTTCGTCGCCGCTCCCCTGCAGGGGCACCTGCTGCCGCTCGTCCCGCTCGCCGCGGCCTGCCGCGACGCCGGGCACGACGTGCTCCTGGCGTCCGGGAGCTTTCCGCCCGACCTGCTCGGCCTGCGCACGGCCGACATCGGCGCCCGGTTCAGCCTGGCCCGCAGCGCGATCCGGGCGGCCCTGCGGCATCCCGGCATCGCCCGCGCCGAGATGCGCGGCACCGCCGGGCACTCGATGGTCGGCGAGCTGTTCGGCCGGGCCAACCTGACGCTGGTCGAGCCGCTGCGCGAGCTGGCCGAGCGCGAGCGCCCCGACCTCATCGTCTTCGAGCCGCTGGCCGAGGCGGGCGCGATCGTGGCCGGGCGGCTGAGCATCCCGTCGGTGCTCCAGGAGAACACGCTGTGGCCGGCCACCGAGCTGTTCCGGGCCGTTACCACCGGCTCGGTCCTGGCCAAGTACGAGATCCCCAACCCGGAGCTGACCATCGCGGTGACCCCGCCGAGCCTGCGCGGCGGCCCGGCCGTGGGGGCGATCCCGATGCGCCCGGTGCCCTGGTCCGGGGGCGGCGAGATCCCGGATTGGCTGCTCACGCCCGGCGACCGCCCGCGGGTGCTGGTCAGCCGCAGCACGCTGGAGGGGCCGAACGACGGCGACCCCGGTCCCGCGATCATCGCCGCGGCGGCCGCGGTGGAGGCCGAGTTCGTGCTGGTCCGGCCGGCGAGCACCCGCGATCTCCCGCCGAACGTGCGCGCGGTCGGCCGCATACCGCTCGACCGGGCCCTCCCGCACGCCGCCGCGTTCGTCCACCATTCCGGCGCCGGCAGCGTGCTCGGCGGCCTGGCCGCCGGGGTGCCGCAGCTGACCACGACCGGCGCGGGCGACCGGCGGCACAACGCCGAGCTGCTGGCGCGGCGGGGCGCCGGCATCGCCATCGAGGCCAAGGCCATCACCGCGGCCGACCTGACCCGCCTGCTCACCGACGAGAAGCTGCGCGCCGCGGCCCGCGAGGTGGCGGCCGAGATGGCCGCGATGCCGGAGCCGGCAACCGTGGTGCCGTCGCTCGAGAAGGTCGTCGGCGACTGACCCCCGGCCGCCAGCAGTCGGCCGGCCTCCGCCGGCCTCGGCCGGCCCGGTGGCGGGCGGCCGCGCCGGCCTCGAGCAGCCCGGTCGCAGGCGGCCGCACCGGCCTCAACCGGCCCGGTCGCAGGCGGCCGCGCGGCCGAGCAGCAGGGTCCGCTCCCGCTCGTTGCGGGTCAGCGACGCCGCCCGCTCGAACTCCGCCCGCGCCTCGCCCGGCCGGCCCAGCCGGGACAGGAAGTCACCACGCACGCTGGGCAGCAGGTGGTAGCCGCGCAGCGCGGGGACGTCCATCAGCTGGTCCAGCAGCGCCAGCCCGGCCTCCGGCCCGAACGCCATCGACAGCGCCACCGCCCGGTTCAGCTCGATGACCGGGGACGGCGCCGCCTCGGCCAGACGCTCGTAGAGCCGGGCGATGCGCTCCCAGTCGGTGTCCTCGAAACGGCGGGCCCGGCCGTGGCAGGCGGCGATGGCGGCCTGCAGCACGTACGGGCCGGGCGTGCCGCCGGCCAGGGCCTCGGCCCGGTCCAGCGCGGCCAGGCCGCGGCGGATCAGCAGCTGGTCCCAGCGGGCCCGGTTCTGGTCGGCCAGCAGGACCGGCTCGCCGCCCGGCCCGGTGCGGGCGCGCGAGCGTGAAGCCTGGATCTCCATGAGCGCCACCAGGCCGTGCACCTCGGGCTCGCGCGGCGCCAGCCGGGCCAGGACCCGGCCCAGCCGCAGGGCGTCCTCGCACAGCGCCGGTCGCATCCAGTCGTCGCCGGCGGTGGCCGAGTAGCCCTCGTTGAAGATCAGGTAGACGACCTCGAGCACCGAGGAGAGCCGGGCCGCCAGCTCGTCGCCCCGCGGCACCTCGAACGGCACCTTCGCGGTGGCCAGGGTCTTCTTCGCCCGCACGATCCGCTGGGCCACGGTCGGCTCCGGCACCAGGAAGGCCCGGGCGATCTCGTCGGTGGTCAGCCCGCCGAGCAGCCGCAGGGTCAGCGCGGCCCGGGCCTCGGTGGACAGCACCGGGTGGCAGGCCACGAAGACCAGCCGCAGCAGGTCGTCGCCGATCCCGTCGTCCTCGGCGACCAGCATGCCGATGTCCGGCGAAGCTTCCTCCAGCTCCCGGCCGACCTCCTCGACCTTGCGCCGGAAGGTCTCGTTGCGCCGGATCTGGTCGATGGCCCGGCGCTTCGCGGTGGTCATCAGCCACGCGCCCGGATTGGCCGGCACGCCCTCGGCCGGCCACTGCTCCAGGGCCGCGACCAGCGCGTCCTGTGCCAGCTCCTCGGCCACGCCGACGTCGCGGACGAGCCTGGTCAGGCCGGCGATGAGCCGGGGCGCCTCGATCCGCCATACGGCCTCGATCGCGCGATGGGTGTCGGAAGGCACGGCCTCCGTCTACCCCACCGCGCGACCGTTGGCAAACCGGCGCCCGGCCCGACGGCCCTCCAGGCATTGACACATTCCAGTGGATCGATTAAGTCTGACTGACATCGTTGTCACGAACTGACATCGTTGTCAGGAAGGAAGCCGCATGCTCCGATCCCTTGCCGTCCTCGCCGCGGTGGTGGTCACCCTCCCGCTCGCGACCGCCGCCGAGGCCGCCGGGCCGACGCTGGTCGACGACCCGGCCGCGTACGTCAATCCGTTCATCGGCACCACCAACCTGGGCAACACGTACCCGGGCGCGGTCCGGCCGTTCGGCATGCTCGCCTGGAGCCCGCAGACCTCCCGCGGCACCCAGATCTCCACCCCGGCGCCCGGCGGCTACCAGTACACGGCCACGAAGATCCGCGGGCTCAGCCTGACCCACCTCAGCGGCGTCGGCTGCTCGGGAGCGAACGGCGACATTCCGATCATGCCGTACGCCGGGAGCGTCACCACCTCACCGAGCGCGGACGCCACCGACGCCATCTACGCCAGCACCTTCTCGCACGCCAACGAGGCCGCCGAGCCCGGCTACTACCGCGTCGGCCTGGACAGCGGCGCCGGCGCGGAGCTGACCGTCACCGACCGCACCGGCTCCGGCAAGTTCAGCTTCCCCGCCGACAAGCCGGCCAGCCTGCTCTTCCGCACGTCGCTCTCGGAGACCGGCAGCGCCGGCGCGACCGTGCACATCGACCCGGCCACGCGGACCGTCACCGGCAGCGTGAGCGCCGGCAACTTCTGCGGCCCGCAGAGCACCGACAACTCGCACGCCTACTACACGCTGCACTTCGTCGCGCAGCTCGACCAGCCGTTCGCCGCCACCGGCACCTGGAAGGACGGCACGCTCACCCCGGACAGCACGGACGCGAGCGGCGGCAGCGGCTACAGCACGTCCGGCCGCCCGGTCGCCGGCAAGGGCTCCGGCGGCTACGTGACGTTCGCGCCCGGCACCACCAGCGTCGGCATGCGCGTCGCCATCGCGTACACGGATCAGGCCGGCGCCGAGGCCAACCTCGCCGCCGAGTCCACCGGCGGTTTCGACGCCATCCGGAGCGCCGCGCGGGCGGCCTGGACCACCCGGCTCAGCAAGATCAGGATCGGTGGCGGCACCCGCGACCAGCTCACCACGTTCTACACCGCGCTCTACCACGCGGCGCTCGAGCCGACCCTGACCAGCGACGCCGACGGCCGCTACTACGGCGCCGACGACCAGATCCACCAGCTGGCGAAGACCCAGCACGCCCAGTACGGCACGTTCTCCGGCTGGGACGTCTACCGCGCCCAGGTGCAGCTGCTCGCCCTGCTCGACCAGCGCCAGGCGAGCGACTATGCGCAGTCGCTGTTCAACTACGCCACCCAGCGCGGCGGCGAGTGGGACCGGTGGCTGCTGGAGCACGGCAAGACCGCGGTGATGTCGGGCGATCCGGCCGCCGCCGCGGTCGCCGCCATGTATGCGTTCGGCGCCCGTGACTTCGACGCCCGCGGCGCCCTGAAGTCGCTGGTGACGGCCGCGACCGTGCCGACGGCGAACGACTCGAGCGACTCCGGCTGCAACGTCGAGTGCTTCGGCCAGCGCCCGTCCCTCGACTTCTATCTGGCCAAGGGCTACGTGCCGGCCGACGACTGCCACTGCTGGGGTGGCGCCGCCGAGACGCTCGAGGACGCGGCCGCCGACTACGGCGTGGCGCAACTGGCCGGCGCCCTGGGCGACCTGCGGACGTACAAGACCTTCATGGCTCGCTCGCTCAACTGGCGCAACGTCTACGACCCGGCGGCGAAGGCCGATCCCGGCCTGGACCACAACATCCGCGAGCACATCACCGCCATCACGGCGAGCGGCGAGAACCCGCCGAACGAGGGCAAGGCCCAGGCCTTCGACGGCGACAAGGGCACCAAGTGGCTCACCTTCGCCACGACCGGGTGGGTCGCCGCGAAACTCGACGCGCCGCGCACCGTGAACCGGTACGCCCTTACCTCGGGCAACGACGAGCCCGGGCGCGACCCGGCCGACTGGGAGCTCCAAGGCTCGGACGACGGCAGCGCGTGGACCACTGTGGACAGCCGGACCGGGCAGAGCTTCGACAAGCGCGGGCAGACCAAGGTGTACGAGGTGAGCAGCCCCCAGGCGTTCACCAACTATCGCCTGAACGTCGTCAAGAACGGCGGCGAGGACATCGTGCAGCTCGGTGAGCTGGAGCTGGCCGACCCGGCCGTCCCGACCCCGGCGCCCAACGACAGCCCGTACGTCGGCTGGATGCGCGACCGCTTCCGCGACGGCACCTGGGCCGAGGGCTTCAGCCCGTCCACCGGCTCCGGCTTCGTCGAGGGCAGCAGCGCCCAGTACACCTGGATGGTCTACTCCGACGTGGTCACGCTGGGCCAGCGGATGGGCGGCAACGACGTCGCCGAGAAGCGGCTCGACGCGTTCTTCCGCAACCCGGACGGCACGTTCGACCTGACCGCCACGAAGCTCACCCGCTTCGACGCCAGCAACGAGCCGGACATCCAGACCCCGTACCTCTACAACTACTTCGGCGCCGCGTACAAGACGCAGGAGACCGTCAAGGCCATCATCGACGGCAAGTGGACCAGCGGCACCGGGGGCATCCCCGGCAACGACGACGCCGGCACGATGAGCGCCTGGTACGTCCTGTCCGCGCTCGGCCTCTACCCGACCGTTCCCACCCGGGCCGAGCTCGCCCTCACCACCCCGCTCTTCCCGCACGCCGAAGTGCGGCTCGGCAGCGGCAAGGACCTGACCATCGACGCCCCCGGAACCGAGACGGCGCACTACATCAAAGGCCTGAAGGTCGACGGCAAGTCCACCACCAAGGCATGGCTGCCGGCCGCCACGACGATCAAGGGCGGGCATCTCGCGTACGCGCTGAGCACCGCCCCGAACTACAGCTGGGGCAGCCTGCCCGGCGACGTCCCGCCGCAGAACTGACGCCTAGGGGACGCCGGTCACCGCGAGGGTGAGCACCTCGTGGCCGGCGTCCCACAGCAGGGTGAGCAGGGCCCGGATCGCGGCCTGGTCGACGTCTTCGACGACGAGCAGCGTGTGCGACTCGTGGTCGTAGCGCGACCGGATCGCCTCGCTCAGGGAACGTGGGAGGGGCCCCCGGATCGTCAGCTCGCAGCGTGTCGTGGCCATGGGCCGAGCCAAGCGCCGGGACGGGTGCCGCCGCATCACCCGGCCGGCGGCACCACCCGGGGTGGGATCAGATCAGGCCGAGCCGGCGGGCGGCGGCGACGGCCTCGGCGCGGGAGGCGACGCCGAGCTTGCGATAGAGGCTCTTCGTGTACGCCTTGACGGTGTTGATGGACAGGAACAGCGCCGCGCCGATCTCGCGCTGGGACGCCGTGCCCTGCAAAGCCCGCAGAATCGACAGCTCGCGGTCGGTCAGCTCCTCGGCGAGCACGCCGGACCGGTGCGCCACCCGGGCCGCGCCGTGTCCCACCCGGTTCTCGGAGGCTTCCAGGCGCTCGCGGGCGAAGCCGCTGACCGGCTCGTCGTCGGCCACCTCCCGGGCCCGGGACAGCGCCGCCCGGGCCGCCGGCCGGTCGCCGCGGGCGAGTTCGGCGTCGGCCAGGTGGAGCAGGCCCATCAGCAGCACCGTCGGCCGCGGGTGCCGGGCGGCCAGCTCCGTTGCCGTCCGCAGCCGCGCCACGGCGCCGTCGGCGTCGCCGCGCTGGTACAACCGCCGGCCTTCGGCGATGCGCAGCGCGGCCAGGCCCGGCGTGGTCGCCTCCCGGCCGTCGCGCTCCACGGCGGACGCCATCGGCGCCGCCTCCCGCAGGATCCGGTCGCACTCCCGATCGCGGCCGAGGTCGGCGAGCATGAACGCGAGCGTGCCGGCGACCTGCATGTGAATCCACGGCGTCCACGACTCCCGCTCCGCCCACAGACCGAGCAACAGATCGGACGCTTCGGCCTGGCGCCCCTCGCGGCCGAGGGCGGCGGCCAGCGCGGGCCGCAGCGACGGGTGGGCCGCGCCGCCGTCCGCGGTCTCGAGGGCGATGGCCTCGGTGGCCAGCACCACCGACCGCGCGGCGTCCGCGTCGGACAGACCGAAGGCCGCCCGCAGGCACAGCGCCGCGGCGCGGAAGCTGTGCCACTCCGGCAGCGCGGTGCCGTCGCCGGCGTCCTCCTCGGCGACGTCGATCCACCGGTTCACCTGTGGCCGGTCGCCGCACAGCGCCGCCGCGTACGCCAGATGCAGGGCCAGCGGGGGATCCACCGCGGGCCGTGGCATCTGCTCGCCGAAGCGCAGCAGGGTGGCCGCGTCGCCGCGGGGCAGGAACCAGTCCACCGCGCGCTCGCGCATCAGGGCGCCGGCGGCCTCGGCGCGACCGGCCCGCAGCAGGTGGCCGACCGCGTCGTCGATCCGGTCCCGGCCGGCGAACCAGCGGGCCGCCCGCTCGAGCACCCCGGCCGGATCGGTCGCCGCCGAGCGCAGCAGCGCGTCACGCAGCAGACGGTGGCAGCGGTACCACTCGCCGCCGGCGTCGAGGGCGGCCACGAACAGGTCGGCCCGGACCAGCTCGTCGAGCACCCGGGCCGAGCCGGCGACGCCGAGCGCGGCGTCGCACAGTGGGCCCGAGAGCAGCTCCAGCGGCGCGGCCCGCACCAGCAGCTCGCGGTGCTCGGGCGGCAGGCCCGGCAGCACCTCGGCGGCGAAGTAGTCCATCAGGTGCCGGCCGTCGGCGCCGACCCGCCCGGGACCGCCGCGCAGCGCCAGCGCGGCCAGTTGCAGACCGGCCGCCCAGCCCTCGGTGCGGTCCCAGACCGCGTCGTCCAGCTCGGTCCCGGCCACCGCCGAGACCAGCGCCGCCGCCTCGTCGCGGGAGAAGCGCAGATCGGCCGCGCGGATCTCGGTGAGCTCGCCGCGGGCGCGGAGCCGGGCGAGCGGCAGCGGCGGGTCGGCCCGCCCCGCCACGACCAGGCGCAGCGCCGGAGGCAGGTAGGCGAGCAGGAACTCGACCGCCTCGTGAATGCGCGGATCAGTCAGCACGTGGTAGTCGTCGAGCACCAGCACCATCGGCGTGCTGGCGGCGGCCAGCTCGTTCAGCAGCATCGGAAGTGCCAGGTCGACCGGCGGCACCTCGGCCGCGTCCAGCGCCCGCAACGGACCGGCGCCGACGTCGCCGCCGGCCTCGGCCAGGGCGGTCAGCACGTAGCCGAAGAAGCGCACCGGCTCGTCGTCGCTCTCGTCCAGCGACACCCACGCGATGCGACGATTCTCGGCCGGGTCGTTCGCCCACCCGCTGAGCAGGCTGGTCTTGCCCCAACCGGCCGGCGCGACGACCACGGTGAGGCGGGTGTCGGCGCGGCGCAGGCGCTCGGCCAGGCGCCCGCGCGCGACCGCGCCGGCCCGCACGGGCGGGATCGCCCGCTTCACGGTGAGCAGAGGCCGTTCCGCCACGGGGGTAGTCTCGCAGCTCGCCCACCCGGGGTGCATCCCGTCGCGGGGTGGTGCGCCGCCACCCGCGGTGCGACGACGTTCGAGGCCATGACCGGAACAGGGACAGACGGCATGACCGGAACGGGGACGCGGGAGGCGGAGCCGCGGATGACCCGGCGATCGGCGCTGCGGTGGGCCGGGATCGGCGCGGGAACGGTGGCGGTGGCCGGGCTCGGTGCCGCGGGCGTCCGGGCCGGCACCAACGGCGCGTTCGGTGCGGGCTCGGGGGAGCCCTACGACCTGTGGCGGGACTGGGCCGGGATGTCCGGCGTGGAGCGGGTGGTGGCGGCCGGCGTGCTGGCCTGCAATCCGCACAACACGCAGCCCTGGCAGTTCGCCGCGCACGGCGACACCGTCGAGGTGTTCTCCGACCCGGCGCGGCGGATGGCGCACAACGACGCGAGCGACCGGGAGCACTTTGCGGGCCTGGGCTGCGCGATCGAGAACATGCTGGTGGCGGCCGCGGCCGACGGGCGTACGCCCGAGGTGAGGGTCTTTCCCGACGGCCCGCTCGTGGCGCGGATCCTGCTCGGCGCCGGTGGCGCTCCGGGCGACCGGGAGCTGGCGGCGGCAATTCCGCGGCGGCACACCAACCGAGGGCCGTTCACGAGTGAGCCGATCGACCCGGCCGTGCTGAGCGGGGAGGCCGCCCGGATCCCCGGTGCGAGCGTCCACTGGATCACCGAGCCGGCCGCCCGGGCCCGGCTCGGCGCGCTCTACGTCGAGGCCACCGAGGCGATCGCCGCCGATCCGGAGCAGTCGGCCGAGGCGTTCTCCTGGTTCCGCAGCGCCCGCGGCGACATCGACGAGCACCGCGACGGCCTCACCCTGGACGGCCAGGGGCTGGGCGGCGTCACGCTCTTCGCCGCCAAGGTGCTGCCCGCCCAGTCCCGCGAGGACGGCGACGCGTACTGGGTGAAGGCCACCCGCGAGGTGCACACGGCGACCGCCGCCGCGTACGGCGTCATCACCGTCGCCGACGTGCGCGACCGGACCGCCCGGGTCGCCGGCGGCCGCCTGCTGGCCCGCCTGCACCTGGCCGCCACCGCCCGCGGTCTCGCCTTCCACCACATGAACCAGATCACCGAGCGGATCGACCGCGACCGCCAGCTCGGCGTCCCGGACGTCTTCTCGGCGCGCTGGGCCGCGATTCTCGGCCGTCCGGCCTCGACCGGCCTGGTGTCGTTCCGGATCGGCCGGCCCGAGCGCCCGCCGGGACTCAGCCCGCGGCGCGCGCTCGGCGACGTCATGCGGTGAGGCCGCTGACCGTGGCCCGGCGCCGCATAGGCTCGCGCTCATGACCGACGGCGACTGGAGGGATGGCGGGTTCCGGCAGCGCCGGCCCTCCGTGGAGACGCTCGCCTGGGTTGCGGCGTCGATGGGCCGGGGCAGTCGCGTCGTCGGCTGTCGCCGACTGACCGGTGGCGTCTGCTCCGCCGTGAATCGGCTGACCGTCGAGCGACGTGGAATGCGGACGTTCGTCGTGCTGCGGCAGTACCCGGGCGGGCTCGGCCTGCGGGAGAGCTTGGAAAAGGAGATCGCCAACCTGGGCGTGGTGGCGGGTAGCGGGCTCCCGGTTCCCGGCATCCTGGCGACCGATGTCGCCGGTGCTTCGACGGGCGGCGCGCCGTCGTTGCTGATGACCCGGTTGCCGGGGCATGTTGACCTCAACCCGGCGGAACCTCGGTCGTGGATGACGAGGATCGCGGAGCTTGCCGCATTGCTGCATGCCCTCGATCTCCCCGCGAAGGTCTTCAGGCCGTGGACGGATTCGTGGATCGCTCGTCCGGACGGGTTTCGGGTGCCGGCCGACGCTCCGAAGCCGGCTGTGTGGAAGGCGGCGTTCGCTGTCATGGCGGCGCCGCCCCCGAAGGACACCGCCGTCTTTCTGCACTGCGATCTCCTGCCGGTCAACCTGCTGTGGTCGCGCGGGAGGATCACCGGGCTGACCGACTGGAACTCCATCCATCGGGGGTCGCGCGCGATCGACGTCGGGCACTGCCGGCGATACTTGGCGGCGCTCTACTCGCCCGAGTGGTCGGAGCAGGTGCGGTCGCTGTACGAGTCGATCGCCGGGGTGACTCTCGATCCGTGGTGGGACCTGTACGCCCTGCTGCACTACGACGACAGCGGGCCGAAGTGGATCCGTGGGCAGGTCGCCGGGCGCCGTCCCGTCGACGTGCCCGGCATGACTTCCCGGGTCGAGGTCGCGATCGAGACGGCGCTACGGCGGCTCGGATAACGGCGCGGCGGCCCCGGCTCAGGCGGAGACCGTCATCGCGGCGCCGGTCAGCTCGACCGAGCGGACGCGGTCGGCCGGCTCCTGCGCCTGGTGGGTGGTGATGACCTCGTCGGCGTGGCAGCTCGCGGCGAAGGCGGTGAGGTAGTCGCGGACCTCGCCGGGCGTGCCGGCCACGCTGTAGCGGGTCATCGACGCCAGCTGGGCGCCGCCGGGGGAGGCCAGGAACTCGTCGATCTCGGCGTCGGTGAAGTTGCCGCCGACCGCGCCCCGGCTGATCAGGGCGCGGGTCCGGGCCCGCCAGGCCGCCTTCATCTGGCTCGCGGCGGCGTCGTGGTCCTCGGCCGCGAAGACGTTCACCCCGGCGATCACGAACGGCTCGGCCAGCTGGGCGGACGGCCGGAACGTCTCGCGGTAGATCTCCACCGCCCGGTGCAGGTGGTCGGGGGCGAAATGCGAGGCGAACGCGTACGGCAACCCCAGTTGCGCCGCGAGCTGGGCGCCGAACAGCGACGACCCGAGGATGTAGAGCGGCACGACCTCGTCGGCGCGGGGCACCGCCTGCACGCCCGGCACCCGGCTGTGCCCGCTCAGGTAGCCCTGCAGCTCCAGCACGTCGTCGGGGAACGAGTCGGCCGAGGCGGGATTGCGGCGCAGCGCGAGCATCGTGTTCTGGTCGCTGCCGGGCGCCCGGCCGAGCCCGAGGTCGATGCGGCCGGGGTGCAGCGTCGCGAGCGTGCCGAACTGCTCGGCGATGACCAGCGGCGAGTGGTTGGGCAGCATGATGCCGCCGGCGCCGAGCCGGATCGACTCGGTGTGGGCGGCGATGTGCCCGATGAGCACGCTGGTCGCCGACGAGGCGATCGACGGCATGTTGTGGTGCTCGGCGTACCAGACGCGGCGGAACCCGCCACGCTCGGCCGCGCGGGCCAGCTCCACCGACGCCGCGAAGCTGTCCCGGACGGGCCGGCCCTTGAGCACGGGCGCGAGATCAAGAAGAGAGAGGGCTAGTGACACGCTTCGACACTAGCTCCGCCCCGGCCCTTCCCTGAGCGGCCGGACGGCCGTCCCGATAGCGTGAGCGGCGAGGTGAACGCATGAGTCTGGAAAAGGTGGTCTTCGGGTTCTTCGTGCTGCTGGCGGCCACGCTGAACTTCGGGTTCTTCATCGGCGACCTGTCCGACCCGGCGCTGCACAACGTGTACGAGCTGTTCGCGGCCGTGGTGGTGAGCCTGATCGCGACCGTGCTCAAGTTCGGCGACCGCACCCAGATCGGCGCCGTGCACCTGGCCACCAGCCTGGTGGCCGACCTCCAGCTGATCGCGGCCGCGGTGGTGTGGGCCTATGCGACGCAGATCTCCTCGGTCGGGCTCGACGGCGAGGCGATCGCCGGCGTGGTGTCGCTGTCCGGCGGCGCGCTGCTGGCCAACCTCGTCTCGGTCGTCCTGCTGGTGATCGAGACCACCACGTTCCACCGCCGATGACGTCCCGCCCGCGGCGCCGGTTCGCGGCGCGCTACGCCGAGCGGTCACCGACGATCTTCCTGATCCTGCGGCGGATGCGGGCGCCGCTCATCGTGCTGATCGTCATCTTCGCGGTCAGTGTGCTCGGGCTCACGCTGGTTCCGGGGCGGGACGCGGCCGGCCATCCGGCCCGGATGGGGTTCTTCGACGCGTTCTACTTCATGAGCTACACCGCGACGACGATCGGCTACGGGGAGATTCCGCAGCCGTTCACCGGCGCTCAGCGACTGTGGGTCATGGCGACCATCTATCTCACGGTGGTCGGGTGGGCGTACGCGATCGGCTCGCTCTTGACCTTGTTGCAGGATCGCACCTTCCGGCAGGCGATCGCGCTGCGCCGGTTCACCCGCACGGTGAACCGGCTGCGGGAGCCGTTCCTGCTGCTGGCCGGCTATGGGCAGACCGGGCAGATCCTCGGCCGGGCGCTCGACGCGCTCGGCCGCCGCATGGTGGTGCTGGATCTGTCCGCGGAACGGGTCGACGCGCTGGACATCGACTCCTATCACGCCGACGTGCCGGGTCTGGTCGGTGACGCCGCCGACCCGCGCACGCTGCACCTGGCCGGCCTCGAGCATCCGCGGTGCGTGGGGGTGCTCGCGCTCACCGACGACGACGAGGTCAACCTGGTGGTGGCCATGACGGCCGCGCTGATCCGCCCGGAGGTGCCGGTCGTCGCCCGCACGCTGTCGCCGGCGGTCGAGCACCGGATGCGGGCGTTCGGCTCGCCGGCGGTGGTCAACCCGTTCGACCGGTTCGGCGATCACGTCCGGCTGGCCCTGCACGCCCCGGCCGCGTACCAGCTGATGTCCTGGCTGGCCGGCGGCCCGGGCGCCGAGCTGCCGCCGCCCGGCCGCCCACCGGAACCGGGGCGCTGGGTGGTCTGCGGCTACGGCCGGTTCGGCCAGAAGGTCGTCGAGGATCTGCGCGCCGACGGACTCGAGGTGACCGTCGTCGACCTGCGCGAGCGAGCCGGCTTCGTGGGTGACGCCTCCGACCCCGACGTGCTGCGGCAGACGCGGCCGGAGGAGGCCGTCGGCTTCGTGGCCGGGACCGACAACGACACCACCAACCTCTCGCTGATCGCCGCCGCCCGCCGGCTCAATCCCGACCTGTTCATCGCCGCGCGGCAGAACCGGCCGGCCAGCGCGCCGCTGTTCGCCGCCGTCGCCGCCGACTGGGTGCTGGTGCCGGCCGAGGTCGTGGCCCGCGAGATCTACGCCCAGCTGAGCACGCCGCTGCTGTGGCGGTTCCTGCAGGAGATGCCGGCCCGCGGCAACGACTGGGCGGCCGGGCTGCTCGAGCGTCTCGAGGCGCACTGCGGCAGCCGCCTCGGCGACGTCTGGAAGATCACCCTGACCGACGCCGAGACGCCGGCGCTCGGCCCGTGGCTGCGCCGCGGCGACGCCCGCCTGGGCGACCTGCTGCGCCGGCCGCAGGACCGCGACCGCACGCTGGCCGCGGTGCCGCTGCTGCTCCTGCGCGGGGACGAGGCCATGCTCGGCCCCGAGGACGACACGACGCTCGAGGAGGGCGACCAGCTTCTGTTCGCCGGTCATCCGGCGGCGCGGCGGGCGCTGATGGACACCACCACGAACCGGGCGGTCAGCGAGTACGTGCTCTACGACCGGACCGTGCCGGCCGGCTGGCTGTGGCAGCGGGTGACCCGCCGGATGCCGCACCGAGACTGAGATGCCGCACCGAGACTGACAAGAGTCTTCACAGATCGAGAAGCCTGTATGTACGGTCGGGGGATGCGCCTACCCATCGCCGCTCTTCTCGTGGTCGCGCTGCCGTTCGCGGGCGCCCCGGCTCCGGCCGGGGCCGCGCCCGCCGCGGTGGCGCTCGGTAGCGTCGTGCCCGCGCCGGTCGAGGCGCACCAGCACGGACCTGCGTTCCAGCTCACCTCCCGCACCGTCATCGAGGCGCCCCCGTCGGCGCGGAACGTGGCCGACCGGCTCGCCGAGGCGCTGCGCCCGGCTACCGGATACCCGCTGCCGGTGGTCGGCCACGCACCCGGCCGGGTGCCCGTGATCTCCCTGGTGACCGGCCACTCCGGCTCGCCTGCTGCGGACGGCTACCGGCTCACGTCCGGGCCCGCGGGCGTGCGGATCGCGGCGGGCACGAACGCCGGGCTCTTCGCCGGCGTCCAGACACTGCGGCAGCTGCTGCCGGCGGCCATCGACTCGGCCACCGTCCGGCACGCCCGGTGGGCGGTCGCGGGCGGGGAGATCGTCGACCATCCGCGGTTCGGCTATCGCGGGGCGATGCTCGACGAGGCGCGCCACTTCCACACGGTGCCGGAGATCAAGGCGTACATCGACGAGATCAGCCGTTTCAAGGTCAACTACCTGCATCTGCATCTCGCCGACGACCAGGGCTGGCGCATCCAGATCGACTCGTGGCCGCGGCTCACCGAGATCGGCGGGGCGCCCGGGACCGGGGTCGACGGCGTGGGCGGGGGCTACCTCACCAAGGCCGACTACCGGTCGCTGGTGCGCTATGCCGCCGACCGGTACGTGACGATCGTGCCCGAGATCGACATGCCCGGTCACGTCAACGCGGCCCAGGTCGCGTACCCCGAGCTGACCTGCGACGGGGTGGCGCCGCCGCCGCGGACGGACACCGAGGTCGGGTACAGCTCGCTGTGCATCGGCAAGGAGGTCACGTACCGCTTCGTCGAGGACGTGATCCGCGAGCTGGCGGCCATGACGCCCGGGCCCTACCTGCACATCGGCGGGGACGAGGCGCACGCCACGCCGGTCGCCGACTACCTGACGTTCGAGCAGCGGGTGCTCCCGCTGGTGAGGAAGTACGGCAAGACGGCGTACGGCTGGAACGAGATCGCCGCGGCGCCGGCGGCCGACCACGCGGTCGCCCAGTACTGGGGTCTGGACACCTCGAACGCGACCCTGGCCGCGGCCGCCGGGCGGGGCACCAAGGTGGTCATGTCGCCGGCCAATCTCGCGTACCTCGATCAGAAGTACGACGAGAACACCCCGCTCGGGCTGGACTGGGCGGGATTCATCGAGGTGCGGACGGCGTACGACTGGGATCCCGCCACGCGGCTGACCGATCTGCCGGCGAGCGCCGTCATCGGCGTCGAGGCGCCGCTCTGGTCGGAGACGCTGCGCGACCTGGACGACATCGAGTTCATGGCGTTCCCGCGGCTCGCGGCCATCGCCGAGCTGGGCTGGTCGCCGTCGCGTAATTGGGATTCGTTCCGGGCCCGGATCGGCGCCTACGGTCCGCGCTGGGTCGCGCAGGGCGTCGACTTCTACCGTTCGCCGCAGGTCGACTGGTCCCTGGGTAGGGGGCGGTAGTTGGCTCTGCGGTATGACGACGCGGGCCGTACCCCGTACCTACGCTCCGCGCCATGACATTGGTGAAGAGGTTTCTCAGCTCCGGGTCGGCGTTCCTGATCGGCGCCGACCCGCCCCGCCCCGGCGGTCGCCGCGAGCACGTGGCGACCGCCCTGGCCACCGCGGCCGCGCTCTACCTGGCCTACGGTGCGACCACCTATCTCGAGCGCAAGTCGGGCCTGCCGGTGCTGGTCTGCGCGGCCGGCGGCGCGGCTCTCGGCGTCCCGATGGTGCTGGCCGTGACCCGGCCGCTGCTGGCCTGGCGGGCGCTGTGGCTCGCCTCGGTCGCGACCGGCGTCCTGGTGCAGACCCATCACCGCACGCCGTTCTCCTGGCATCCGGCGATCCTCGCCGCCCAGATGGTGCTGCTGTTCGTGATCGCCCTGCGGGTGCCGTTCGCGGTGAGCGCCTGGGCGTGGGCGAGCATGGCCGGCCTGGTCTGCCTGTCGTTCTACCCGGCCGACCGGGTCCCGCTCATCGAGATCGTCACCGTGTTCACCGGGATCGCCTGGCTGATTCGCGCTGGGCGATCCCGGCGCCGGTCCCGGCCGACGTCTTCCGCTTCAGCGTCACCGTCACCGGAACGAGAAGCGGCGCTTCTTGGGCCGCCGGAAGCCCTGTAGGGCGTCCGCGCCCTGCCGCAGCAGGCGGGTGCCGCGGCTGGGCCCGCGCCGCGCTTCGATGGTCTCACTGAGCTTCCGAGCACCGACCGCGCCCAGCGGCACGACGATGGCCATGATGACGAACCGGCGAATCAGGTTGGGGATCATAGCCGTGGTTTACCCGGGATTGTCGCCGTCCATGCGCCCCGGCCGGATTCACTCGCGTGGCGGGCCGTTACGATCGGACACCGACGAGAGGGAGGACCCATGCCGGAGGCGCTGCGGCCACTGCGCTGGTGGGCCGGTCTCGCCGTGGTCTTCTTCGGCATCCTGCCGGTCGTCATGGTGACGCTGCTGGTCACCGGCGGCCACACCCCCGGCGCGGTCGGTTTCCTGCTGATCGGTGGCATCCCGCTGGTGCTGGCCGGCATCGTCTACGCGGCCCGCGGCATGACCGGCGAAGATCCCGAGGTCGCCACCCACCGCCTGCACCTGAGCATGGCCCTGATCGCCGCCGCCGACGTGCTGCTGCTGGGCGGCAACGCCCTGATCCGGATGGCCGGCAGCTAGGCGCCCGCCCTGCGCCGCGCCTGACGCACCCCGCGCCGCGCCTGACCCGCCCGCGCCGCGCCGCGCCGTGTCCGCTCTGCGCCGCATTTCACCCGCGCCGCGCTCCGCCCGCTTTGCGCCGCCCAGCGCGCCGGGATGAGCGATCGCCCGGCATCCCTGCAGCGTAAGACGGGCGCCGGGCGCGCACGGTGGAAACGGGCGTTCCGGCGCTCCTGCACCTTTCGTCGCCGACGCTGGGCTCGATGCTGCTTCTCCGTCGGGCCGAGCGGAGCGACCGGGGTGCCCGATCCGGGTTGCACGAGGCACCGAGCAAGGCGGGGGAGCGGGAGGCGGTCGTGAACGGGGTGGTCACACCGGACCGGATCCGGCGCTTCGGCGGGGCCGTCGCGGCCCTGGCCGGCGGGGTCCGCGACGACGAGGTCAGGGTGCTGCCGCGGTCCGGCGGCGAGCAACTGGCCGAGCCGGCGGCCGGGCATTGCACCGGCCCGCGCGCGGGGGCCGTGGCAGCGCGGGGGAGCCTGGCGGTGATGTCGTGAGCGACCTCTTCTGGCGGCGCCGCACCGAGGACGCCGGCGGGCTGCTTCGGCGGGACAGCGAGCTGCCCGAGGTTCTGGCCTGGCGGCGCTGGCGGCTGACCGAGGAGCTGACCGATCGCCACTACCGCCGGTGGGGGCTGATGCCGCGGCCGGCGACCGAGGACGAGATCGCGGTGGTGACCGGCGACTGCGCGCATCCGGCCCGCGACCTCGGGCGGCTGGGCGGCAAGGTTCATCTCGGCGCCGACAACGAGCTGGCCGCGCTCTACGACGACATCTACTCCGACGGCGGGCGGCGCTACCCGGACGGCTACGGCTGGGCCGAGTGGGCCGACCGGGTGGAGAGCTGGCTCGACATCGAGGCCGGCGAGCACGACGACTGCCTCCACCGCCGCGCCGACGCGCTGTTTCCGCTGATGTGGCGGGTCGGGTTGCGGCTGCGGACGGCCGACAACGAGCCGGGCGCGACGATCCGGACGATCGGGGTGATGAGCTGGGCGGATGTGGTCCAGCACGTCAGCCTCGCGTACGACGTGGAGCACGACCTGGAGCGGACGGCGAGCTGGGTGATGGTCCGCACCCGCACCGCCTGGTGTGCGCTCAGCCCGGCCGGCCTCGCCTATCGCGGCGACACCGTGGTCGACCTGGCCGCCGCGCACGGGGCCGGCGCCGGCCCGGGCGAGCTCGCGGCGATGGTGGAGGGGCTCGGCGACGTCGCGCCCGACGCCCGGCTGGCCCAGCGGGCGGGGCTGCCCACCGCCCGGTTCGAGCCGGACCTCGAGACGCCGGACGGGCTGACCTTCTTCGCGAACGGCGACGACCTGGTCGTGGTGGCGAGCCTGGGCGCCGGTCGATCGGCCGCCGACGCCGCCCTCGCGTACGGGATCGGGCTCGCCGGCGACCGCGACGTGGCGCTGATCCTGCCGGAGGGCCGGGAAGGCCCGACGATGCGGCGGGCGCCGTGCCTGAGCGTCCGGGTCCGCGTCTGGCTGCACGACGGCTGCCGCGTGACGCCCGCGCCCCTGCCGGCCCGCACCGAGGTCTACACCGAATATCGCGCCCAGAGCTGGTTCGTGCTGCCGTCCGAGACGCCGTGGCTGGGCGCGCAGGAGGCGCTGCTGGCGGCGGACGGCTGGGGCGCCGATCTCATCCGGGTGCGCCGGCGGACGCGTACCGGCCCGGCCACCGCCGTCTTCGCCGCCCAGGCGATGCCCGCCCACATCGTGGCCCTCACCAAGCCCAGCCCGGACGCGTTGCTGGAGGCGCTCGACCAGATGGTGTGGGCCGAGTCGGTCGTGACCGAGCTCGAGGCGATCGTCCCCGACGCCGGCTTCTACCTCGCCCACCGCATCGTCGCCGGCGGCCCGCTGCACCCGACCGCGCCGGCCCTGATCGAGGCGCTCGACCTCGGACCGGTCCAGCTCCGGCTGCCGCACCGCGCCGCCGAGGGCCGGCCCGAGATCCAGCCGGTCTGCGACGCGCCGACCGACGGTCCGCGCCCGGCCCCGCCCCGCTCGGGCCACCGCCGGGCCCGGCGCATCGCCGAGGTCGCGGCCGAGGCCGGCGCCGAGCACGACCTCTGGCTCGACCCGATGCGGGCGCTGCTGCCGCCGGCCTGGAACGCCTACGCCGCCACCGAGGAGCACGACGGCATCAGCGACGGGTTCCAGATCGTCACCAGCGCCCAGTCGTTCGCCATGAACGTCTTCGCGCCGGTCGGCGCCGAGGGTGCGGCCCGGGTCTGCGAAAGCCTCGCCCTGCCGGTGGATCGGGCCGACCTGCCGGTGTTCGGCTTCCGCGCCGAGGGCTTCGCGACCACCGGGATCGACGTGCTGCTCGCCGGCGAGACCGCGGACGGCCGCCGGGTCGCCGCGCTGCTGCTGGTCCGGCTCACCGAGGAGGAGCTCGGCCGCTGCCCGGGCCACCCCGATCCGGCCAACCGGCGCCGGGACGCCTGCCGCACCAACGCCCCGTTCGGCGGCGACCACGACGCGTGCGACCTGCTGCGCCGGGAGAGCATCGACTATCCCCGGCTGCTCGACCTCGCCGGGCCGCCGCTGGCCAGCGGCTGGTGGACGCCCGACGGCGGCTGCCCCTTCCGCCGCAGCAACGAGCCGATGCGGGCGCTCGCGCTGGGTGAGGCGTTGCGCTCCCGGCGCACGTACGACGAGGTGGCCGTCGCCCTGTGCACACCGGCCTTCGAGGAGAGCATCCGGCGCCGCTGGCACGAGGCCCAGGCGACCCTGCGCTCGGCCGGTGGGCTGACCCTGTCGTACCTGCCGCTCGAAGTTGTCCTCACCGTCACCCGGCATCCGGCCGCCGACTGGATCCGCGAGCGGTACGGCCTGGGCAGCGCCGAGAGGGTCTGACGTATTGGAGATCGCGTTGTAGGGTGGGGCCCCGCACCGGCCGGAGGAGGGCAATGTCCAGCGCACCGCTGTCTCTTCCGACCCCGCCGCCCCGCGCCCCCGAGTTCGGCGCCGACGCGCTCATCGTCTGCGAGAGCCTGGTCCGGATCTACCAGACCGGGCCGATCGAGGTGCAGGCGCTGCAGGGGCTCGACCTCATCGTGGAGAGCGGCGAGATGGTCGCCGTCGTCGGCGCGTCCGGGTCGGGCAAGTCGACGCTGCTGTCGATCCTCGCCGGGATCGACGCGCCGACCGCCGGGCGGGCGCGCGTCGACAAGTGGGACCTGCTGGGCATGTCCCGCGCCGACCGGGTCCGCTACCGGCGGCAGACGGTCGGCTTCGTCCGGCAGCAGACCGCGAGCAACCTGGTGCCCTACCTGACCGCCCGGCAGATGGTCGACCTGCCGATGACCGCCGCCCGCGTCCCGGCCCGCACCCGCCGGGCGCGCAGCATGGAGCTGCTCGGCGCGCTCGGCGTCGCCGACTTCGCCGACCGGCGGCCCGGCCAGCTCTCCGGCGGCCAGCAGCAGCGGGTCGCCATCGCCGTGTCGCTGGCCAACGAGCCGCGCGTGCTGCTCGCCGACGAGCCGACCGGCGAGCTCGACACGGCCACCTCGGCCGAGGTGTTCGGGGCGCTGCGCGACGTCAACCGCGATCTCGGCGTCACCGTCGTGGTCGTCACCCACGACTCCGGGGTCAGCGGCCAGGTCGAGCGCACGGTGGCGATCCGCGACGGGCGCACCAGCAGCGAGGTGCTGCGCCGCACGGCGACCGCCGATGACGGCGGCGAGCACGTCATCGCCGAGGAGTACGCGGTGATGGACCGGGCCGGTCGGGTGCAGGTGCCGCGCGACTACCGCGAGGCGCTGAACCTGACCCGCCGGGTGCGGCTGGCGCTCGAGCCCGACCACGTGACGATCAGGCCGGACGCATGACGATTCTGAGCGTCGCCGGCGTGCACCGCAGCTTCGGCGAGGTCCACGCGCTGCGCGACATCTCCTTCGAGGTCGAGCCGGGCACGATGGTCGCGCTCGTCGGCCGCTCCGGCTCGGGCAAGACCACCCTGCTCAACGTGATCGGCGGCCTCGACCGCCCGGACAGCGGCACGGTTACCGTCGACGGCGTCGACGTCACGGCCCTCGACGAGGACGGCCTGTCCCGGCTGCGGCGCGAGAAGGTCTCGTACGTCTTCCAGACCTTCGGCCTCATCCCGGTGCTGTCCGCGGCCGAGAACGTCGGCGTGCCACTGCGCCTGGCCCGCGCCGAGCGGGCCGAGCGGGAACGCCGCGTCGAGCTGCTGCTGGAGCTGGTGGGCCTGGCCGACCACGCCCGGCAGCGCCCCGGCGAGCTCTCCGGCGGCCAGCAGCAGCGGGTGGCCATCGCCCGCGCGCTCGCCGCCTCGCCCCGGCTGCTCATCGCCGACGAGCCGACCGGCCAGCTCGACGCCGAGACCGGCCTCGCGGTGATGGCCCTGCTGCGCGGCGTCGTCGAGTCCGAGGGCGTCACGGCGCTCGTCTCCACCCACGACCCGGTGATGATGGCGCTCGCCGACCGGGTCGTGCACATCGCCGACGGACAGCTGACCACGTGATCGCGCTGCTCACGCGGCGGGCCCGGGCGCAATGGCCGCTGCTGGTCTCGCTGCTCGCCGTCCTCACCCTGGGCGCCACCCTGCTCGGCACCTGCGCACTGCTGGTGACCCGCACGTCCGAGCGGGCGGTCGAGGTGGCGGCGTCCCGGGCCGAGCCCGACGACGTCGAGATCACGGCCTACACGGTGACCATCTCGGCGGCCGACGCGCGGTCGGTGGCGGCCGATACCCGTACGCTGCTGACGTCCTCGATCGCGCCCTTCCCCGCGACCACCTCCACCCGCGCGTCCTCGGTGATGCGCAGGCTGCCGGCGGCCAGCGACGAGGACCGCGGCCTGCTCAGCGAGATGTACCTCTCCGGCGTCGACGGCCTCCAGTCGCAGGCCACCCTGGTCGGCGGGCGCTGGCCCCGATCCGCCGCCGACGGCGCCCGGCCCGGTGCGCCGCTGGAGGCCGCCCTCTTCGACAACACGGCCCGCCTGCTCGGGCTGAAGGTCGGCAGCCGGGTGCACCTCGGCCCCGAGATCGGGCGCGATCCGGCCGGGCCGCTCGACGCCACCGTCGTCGGCATCGTGCACCCACTGCCGGACACCGGCTGGGACCGGGACACGCTGGGCGGAGCCGGGTTCGACCCCGATCCCGAGGACGCCGCCTATGCCGCCGACGTCAACGCGTACGGGCCGATGCTCGTCACCCTCGGCGACCTGCTGGCCAGCGGATCCGCCCTCGACCGCCTCGAGGTCACCGCCCACCCCGACCTGTCCGCGCCGACCGGCCCCGGCCTCGATCGGCTCACCGGCTCGATCCTCGCCGCCGACCGCCGGCTCGAGGGCACGCTCGGCGACCGGGTGCGCATCGAGCGCGTCTCGTCGGCGCTGCCGCGGACCCTGCTCGGCGCCCGCAGCCAGCAGGAGCTCACGGCCGGCTCGGTGCTCGCGCTCGCCTTGATCGGCATCCTGCTCACGGCGATCGCCCTCGCCCTCGCCGGGCGGCTCACCACCGGCGTCCGGGCCGAGGAGAGCGCCCTGTTCGCCGCGCTCGGCACCAGCCGCGGCCAGTTCGCGCTGGTCTCCGCCGTCGAGGCCGCCATCCTGGCCGTGCTCGCCACCGCGTTCGCCATCCCGGCCTCGTCCGCCCTGCACGCCGCCCTCACCCACCTGCCGCCGCTGTCCACCGCCGGGCTCGCCACCCGCCCCGCCGTCAGCCCGGCCCAGGTGCTGGCCGTCGCCGGCGGCGCCCTGGCCCTCGCGCTGCTGCACATCGGCCTCGCCGTGCGGCCCGCCACCGCGGGCGGCGACCGGCACGGCCGCCGGGAGATGCTCGCCCGCTCCGGCGCCGACCTGCTGCTGCTCGCCCTGGCCGGGGTCGGCTGGTGGCAGCTCGAGTCCCAGCCCGCGGCCGCCGGCACCCGGGCCGACGTCGTCCGCGTGCTCGCCCCCGCCCTGCTGCTGGCCGCCGGCACCGCGCTCTCGCTGCGCCTGCTGCCGCCCGCGCTGCGCCGGGCCGAGCGGCTGGCCGGCCGGGCCCGCGGGCTCGTGCTCCCGCTCGCCGCGTTCCAGGCCGCCCGCCGCCCCCAGGCGTACGCGGCCGGGCTGCTGATCGGCCTCGCCTGCGCCGCCGCCACGTTCGGCACCGCGTTCGCCGCCACCTGGAACGTCTCCCAGCACGACCAGGCCGACCTCGCCGTCGGCACCGACCTCGCGCTCACCCTGGACGCGCCGCCGGCCACCGGCCAGAGCGCCGCGATCCACGCCCTCGCCGGCGGCACGATCAGCCCGGCGGTGACCCAGAGCATCGCCGTCGGCCAGTGGCTCGGCGGCTCGGGCGCGGCGCCGCAACTGGTCGCCGTCGACACCCGGCACGCCGCCGGCCTGCTCCGCGGGCGCGGCGCCGACCACGTCGCCGACGGCCTCGCCCCGGCCGGCACGGTGACCGGCCCGGCGCTGGCCAAGGGCGCCACGCCGACCATCTCCGGCACCGCCACCGGGTCGGCTCCGATCGTCGTGACCCCGCGCCTGCTGCTGCAGGACGAGACCGGGCTGCGCACCGCGTGCGGCGGGCCGCCGATCCTGCTCGACGGCCGGTCCCATGCCGTGCCCGGCTGCGTGCCCGCCGGCGGCCTGCGCCTGATCGGCGTGGCGCTGCCGGTCACCTCCGACTCCTGGGAGGTGACGACCAGCCAGATCACGGTCACCATGACCCTGCCCGGCCCGGCCGCGGCGACCTGGACCGCGCGCTCCGCCTCGCCCGAGTCCGCCCAGCTCAACGGCGCGACCGCAACCGCCGCCGGGAACCGGCTCACCTTTGCCGCGGCCGTGCAGTTCGCCGACCCGGCCGACTCCAGCCGGGTTCTGGTCGCCACCTCGTTCCCGGACCCGGGTCCGGTTCCGGTCGTCGTCTCGGCCCGGTTCGCCGGCGACGTGAGCGCCAAGCGCGGCGACCAGATCAGCGTCAGCTTCGGCACCGTCCCGATCGCCGCCGTGATCAAACGGGTCGTGCCGGCGATCCCGTCCCAGCCCGGCGCGGCCGCGGCGCTGTCCGATGTGGACTGGCTGTCCCGCTCGCTGGTGCTGCACGGCGACCTCGAATCGCCGGTCACCGGCTGGTGGGTGGGCGGCCCGCGGGCCGGCGCCGCCGAAAAGGTCGCCGGGCTGCACCTCGGCAAGTCCGTCACCCGTACGGCCGAGACCGCCCGCCTCACCGGAAGCCCGCTGCGCGCCTCGCTCCCCGCCGTGCTGCGGGTGCTCGTGGCCGCCGCCGTCCTGCTGCTGCTCGGCGGCGTCGTCCTGCACGTGGCCTGCGACGTGCAGCTGCGCGCCCTCGAGGTGGCCCGGCTGCGCGGCCTCGGCATGTCCCGCCGCGACATCCGCACCGCCCTGCTCGGCGAGCACGCGGCCGTGCTGCTGCCGCTGATCGTCACCGGCGCCCTCGCCGGCGCGCTCGCGACCTGGGTCGTCGCGCCGCTGCTGATCCGCTCCGACACCGGCGCCGCCCCGGTCCCGGCCGCGGCCGCCGCCTGGCCCTGGCTCACCGAGGCCGCGCTGCTCGGCCTGCTCGTCGCCGGCACCGCGCTCGCGGTCCTCGCCGTCGTCACCGTGCAGGCCCGTCGCGCCGACGCCGCCCATCTGCGGGTGGTGTCGTGATCCGCCGGCTGCCTGCCCTGCATTGGCCGAGCATTCGCGGCCGGGCCCGGGCCGACGCCGGCCCGCTGCTGCTGGTCGCCGGCGTCGTCCTGGTCATCACCCTGCTCGCCGCCGCCGTGCCGCCGCTCATGCGCGCCACCGCCGACCGGGCCGCCCGCGACGCGATCCGCCGGGCCGGCCCGAGCGCCGCCGTCCAGGTGCAGGCCCGCTGGGAGGACGACTACGGGCCGACCGGCGGCCGGGTCCGCTTCGAGGACCTCGCCGCCGACGTCGACGACTTCCGCGGCCGGGCCGTGGCCGCGCTCGACCCGGCCCTGCGCGACACGCTGCGCCCGCCGGTCACCACCGCCACCAGCGTCTCGCTGCTGGTCACCGACGGCAGCGTCCAGCGGCGCTTCCAGCTCGACTACGTGCAGAACGACAGGGGCGGCCCGGCCGTCACCTGGGTCGCCGGCAAGGCCCCGGCCGGCACCGTCAGCGGCAGCCCGGAGATCCCGCTCAACGGGCCGAAATGGGAGGCGCAGGTCGGGCTGTCCGAGGCCGAGGCGGCCGCGCTCAAGCTCGGCCCCGGCGACCACGTCCCGCTCGAGGACGACCAGCGCAACAAGTACAACGTGCTGGTCAGCGGCGTCTTCCGGCCGGTCGACCCGAACGACCCGGCCTGGCAGTCGGTCCCGTGGGTGCTGCGGCCGGTCGCCGACCTCGACGGCGCCGGCAGCACCCGGCTCGGCGGCCTGCTCTCCGCGCGGTCGCTGCCCGACGGCCGGCTCGCGCTGCTGCAGGACCAGTTCACGCGTACGGTCTGGTTCGCCGCCGACCCCGACAAGCTCAGCTGGGAGACGGCCCAGGCGCTGGCCGCCGACGTCGCCACGCTCAAGGCCACCTCGGCGACGTCCGGCGCGCGCGACAGCTCGCTCAAGTGGGACACCCAGCTCGACGCCGTCCTGCGCGACGTGCGGGGCCAGGTCGACGCCGCGTACGCCCAGGCGTCCGTCCTGCTGATCGGCGTCCTGGCCGGCGCCGCGCTCGTCCTGCTGCTCGCCGCCGACCTGCTGGCCCGCCGCCGCGCCCCGGCCCTGATCGCCGCCCGCCGGCGCGGCGCCGGCCTCGCCGACCTGGCCGCCGAGCTGCTGATCGAGTCGATCGCGGTCGCCCTGCCCGCCGCCGCGATCGGCCTGCTGCTGGCCCGCGCGCTGGCCGGCGGCGCCGCCCTGTGGTGGGCCGCCCCGGTCGCCGCGTGCGCCGTGCTGGCCGGTCCCGCCTTCGGCGTCGTCACCGCCGCCCGGGCCACCCGCGACCGCCGCGCGCCGGCCAACCGGTCCGCCCGCCGCTGGGCCGCGCGCACCGTCCAGCTGCGCCGCGCCGCCCTCGACGTCGCCGTCCTGGCCGCCGCCGTCCTCGCCGTCGTCGCCCTGCGCCAGCGCGGCATCGTCGCCGGCGGGGACACGGCGTTGCCGGCCAGCGCCCCCACCCTCGGCGTCGTCGCCGGCGCGCTGGTGCTGCTCCGCCTGATGCCCGCCGGCACCGGCCTGGCGCTGCGCCAGGCCCTGCGCTCGCGGCGGCCGCTCGCCGTCTTCGGCGCCGCCCGCGCCGCCGCGACCGCCACCCGCGTGCTGCCGCTGGTGGTGCTGACCGCCACGATCGCGCTGGCCGCCTTCGCCGTCACCCTCGACGCCACCACCTCCCGCGGCATGGCCGACGGCGCCTGGCGCGTGGTCGGCGCCGACGCTCGCCTCGACGTGGCCCCCGGCCTCGGCGCCGCCGCCACGACGCCGCAGATCGCCGCCCGGATAGCGGCCGCCCCCGGGGTGACCCGGGCGGTCGCCGCCGAGGTCAACGACGGCGTCCGGGTCATCGCCGGCAGCAACGCGGCGACCCCCGGCCTGGTCGTCGTCGACTCCGCCGCCTACCGCCGCCTGCTCGCCGGCACGCCGCTGGCCGCCCTGCCCGACTGGCCGGCCAAGGGAACGCCGATCCCGGCCCTGGTCCGCAGCAGCGACGGCAGCCTGCGCCCCGGGATGACCCTGCGCCTCTACCGCGGGGAGGACGACCCGATCGAGCTCCGGGCGGTCGGCGTCGCCCCGGTCGTCGACAACGCTCCCGACGTGGTCCTGGTCGACGCCGGCTCCGGCTTCCCGTACGAGCCGAACACGGTGTGGGCGACCGGCCCCGGCGCCGCGGCCGCGGTCAAGGCCAACGCCGCCGGCGGCCATCCCGTGATTCGCGCCGAGGTGCTGCACGACCGCCGCGCCGCGCCGCTGAACGCGGGCCTGGTCGCCCTCGACTGGCTCGCGGCCGGCACCCTGCTGGCGCTGGGCCTGCTCGGTTTCGCCCTGGCCGCGGCGGCGAGCGCGCCGGCCCGCTGGGAGACCCTGGCCCGGTTGCGCACGCTCGGCCTGCGCCCCCGCGACACGCACCGCGTCGCGGCCGGCGAGCTGCTGCCCCCGGTGCTGGTGGCCGCCGTCTGCGGCCCGCTGCTGGCCCTGCTGCTGGTGCGCCTGACGTTCGGCCCGCTCGCGCTGCGCACGCTCACCGGTCAGACCGCCGACCCGGCCGCGGCCGTCCCGTGGTGGCTCCTGGCCGCCGTCGTGGTCGTCCTGGCCGCCACCCTGATCGCGGTCGTGGCGGCCGAGGCCGCCGTCCGCAAACGCCGCCGCCTGGGCGACGTCCTGCGCGTCGGCACCTAGACTCTCTGCCGTGACATCACCGGTGATCGCCGAGGGGTATCGGCTGGTGGACGGGTGTCCGCCGGTCGACGACTACCTCGCGCTGCGCGAGCGGTCCGGGCTCAGCCCGCGCCGGCGGGACCAGGGCGAGGCGGCCGTGCGCGGCTCCTGGTCGGCGGTGCATGTCGTGCACGAGGCGAGCGGCGCGATCGTCGCGATGGGCCGGGTCCTCGGCGACGGTGGCTGGTACTTCCACGTCGTCGACATGGCCGTGCTGCCCGAGCACCAGCGCCGCGGCCTCGGCAACGCCGTCATGACCGCGCTGCTGGAGAGCATCCGCCGGGACGCGCCGCCGGGCGCCTATGTGAGCCTGTTCGCCGACGAGCCGGGGCGGCCGCTCTACCGCCGGCACGGCTTCGCCGAGACCGCGCCCGGCTCGCTCGGCATGGCCCGCATTCTCTAGCCGCGCCGACCGGGCCGCGGGGCCGCCGATCGGGGCGGCGCCGCGCGCATGTGGTCGCGCATCCGGCCCAGCACCTCGGCGAGCACCGTGACGTCCTCGTCCGACAGCGACGCCATCATCAGCTGCCGCACGACGTCCACGTGCCCGTCCATCACCTGCCCGAGCACGTCGCGGCCGGCGTCGGTCAGGGTCACCTCGACGCTGCGCTCGTCCTCGGCGCCCGGCGTGCGCGTCACCAGGCCGCGCTTGTCGAGCTGGGCGGCCTGATAGGTGAGCCCGCTGCGGCTGTAGACCAGGCCGTCGGCGAGGTCGGTCATCCGCAGCCGCCCGCCGGCCGCGTTCAGCCGGGCGAGGATCTGGAACTGCGGCGTGGTCAGCCCGCCGTCGGTCTTGAGCTGCTGCTCGACCGCGTGCTGGAGCAGGCTGCTCACCTCGGTCAGCGCGAAGTAGGCGGCCAGCTGGGCGGGGCCCAGGCGTGTGTGCTCGGTCACGCAATTTCCCTCGTCGATAGTTTGCTGCGAACTCGAAGCAGTTCGTATGCTTCGAGTTCGAAGCAAGGCTATCAGGAGGAGATTCGCGATGAAGGCAATGCGATTCCACACGTACGGCGAGCCCGGCGTCCTGCGTTACGAGGAGGCCGACCGCCCGGTCGCCGCCGCCGGTCAGGTGCTGGTGAAGGTGGCCGCCACGACGTTCAACCCGGTCGACGCCGCGATCCGGGCCGGCTTCATGCGGGAGGTCATCCCGGTGCCGCTCCCGCACATCCTCGGCGTCGATGTCGCCGGGACGGTGGACGGCACCGGCGAGGCGGTGATCGCCTTCCTGCCCATGCTCGCCGACGGCGCCGCCGCCGAATACGTTGCCGTGGACCGGGATCTGCTGGCCCCGGCGCCCGCGAACGTGCCGCTCGCCGACGCCGCGGCCCTGCCGTCGAGCGCGCTCACGGCCTGGCAGGCGCTCTTCGAGCACGCCGCGCTCGAGCCCGGTCAGCGTGTGCTGGTCAACGGGGCCGGGGGAGCGGTGGGCGGGTTTGCGGTCCAGCTCGCGGCGCGATCCGGCGCGTACGTCATCGCCACCGCGAGCCCCCGCAGCCGCGACGCCGTTCTCGCCCACGGCGCGCACGAGGTCATCGACTACACCGCCGGTCCGGTCCGCGTCGCCGAGCCGGTGGACGTCGTCTTCCACGTGGCCCGCACCGACGCGGCCGCCCTGGTCGAGCAGGTCAAGCCGGGCGGCGTGCTGGTGTCGGCGGTCGGGCCGGTCGAGGCCGAGAAGATCAAGGTCATTCCGATGGCCGTACGCAGCGATGCCGCGCAACTGGCCGAGCTGGCGCGCCGGGTCGAGGCCGGCACGCTGAGGCTCGACATCGGCGCCCGCTACCCGTTGACCGATCTGGCCGAGGTGCACGCCGCCGCGGAGAAGGGCGCGTTCCGCGGCAAGGTGCTCATCACCCTCTAACCGGCGAGGCGCTCGAGCCACCGGTCGAGCAGTGCCGTCTCGACCGGCTCGAGCGCCAAGGTGCCCGAGACCGCCAACTGGGAGCGCAGGCGCAGGGCGGCAGCCGGCACCGGGTCGCCCTCCTCGTCGCCGGCCGGCTCGGTCAGCACCGCGCCGAAGACGGCCTCCCGCATCCGGATCGACAGGCCGGGGTCGTCGAACAGCTCGGGCTGGGCGATCAGGCTGAGCGCGAGTCCGACGTTGGCCGGCAGGATCAGCTGGGCCGCGACCGCCGGCGACACCCGCAGCGCGCCGACCGCCGAGCAGCGCAGCAGGGACGCCTCGAGCAGGTCCATGATCTGGCGCCGGGCCTGGGCGTGCGAGCGCGGGCGCGGCGCGAACATCAGGTGGTAGAGGGCCGGGTTCCGCCGGGCGAACTCCATGTGGTCGTCCCAGCCGGCCCGCAGGTCAGCCACCGGGTCGCCGGTCCGCGGCTGCCGGCCCTTGTGCTCGGCGTAGCGGCGCAGCCCGTCGTCGGCCAGGGCGTCGAGCAGCCCGTTCTTGTCGCCGAAGAGACGGTAGAGCACGGGCTGGGTGACGCCGACCGCCTCGCAGACGGCGCGGGTGGCGATGTCACGGTCGGGGGACTCGGCGAGTTGGCGCTCGGCCGCGGCGAGCATGGCGGACCGGACGTCGGGCGTGATGGTGCTCATGAAATCAATGATACGAGCCTGTGCTAACGTTGTCATATCACCGATACGATAATGCGATAACAAAGCTATAGGAGCGGTCTCATGACACAGCGGCGGGTTGCGATCGTCACCGGCGCCTCGCGGGGCATCGGGCGGGCGGTCGCCGGCAAGCTGGCCGCCGACGGCACGGCCGTGGTCGTCGGCTACAGCGGCGGCGCGGCGAGCGCGGCCGAGGTGGTCGAGGAGATCACCGCGGCCGGCGGCCAGGCCATCGCGTACGGCGCCGACGTCGCCGACGAGCGGGCGGTGGCGGCAATGTTCGACCTCGCCGAGCAGACCTACGGCGGCGTCGACGTGGTGGTGAACTCGGCCGGCGTGATGATCCTGTCCACCGTCGCCGACCTCGACCTCGACGACCTCGACCGCATGCACCGGGTGAACATCCGCGGCTCGTTCGTGGTGGCCCGCGAGGCCGCCCGCCGGCTGCGACCCGGCGGCTCGATCGTCACCATCTCCACCTCGCAGGTCGGCATCCAGAGCCCCACCTACGCGCCGTACGCGGCGAGCAAGGGCGCGGTCGAGGCGATGACCCTGGTGCTGGCCCGCGAGCTGCGCGGCCGCGACGTCACCGTGAACTCGGTCGCCCCCGGCCCCACCGCGACCGACCTCTTCCTCGACGGCAAGGACCAGGCCACGATCGACCACCTGGCCAAGCTGCCGCCGCTCGAGCGCCTCGGCCGGCCCGAGGACATCGCCGAGGTGGTCGCGTTCCTGACCGGGCCCGCGGGCCACTGGGTCAACGGCCAGACCGTCCGCGCCAACGGCGGCATCATCTGACCGCTCGCCGGCGCCGCAGGCCGAGCACGTTCGGCAGGACGCACCACAGCGGAACGACCACGGCCAGCGCGGCGAAGCTCGGCGGGTCGCTCAGCATCGCCTTCGCGTTCCCGTACGGCGTGAGCCAGTGCACCAGGCCGGGAGCGGCGACCGTGAGGATCGCGGCCACCGTCATCGGCACGACGATGGTGGCCGCCATCGCCATCCATCGCCGCCGGATCAGCAGCCCGCTGCCGGTGCCGACCAACTGGGCGATCACCTGCACGAGCACCGCGCCCACCGCGAACGCGAACGACGACGGGGCGATCGCCACGCCGATCAGGGCGCAGGCGACGGCGATGCCGATCGCGGTCAGGAAGCGGGGCGCGAGGAGGACGCCGGTGAACGGCACCAGCACCGATATCGTCAGTTGGAGGGTCATGCCGGTGAGGCTGCCCGGCCGCGGGCCCGCCGTCGTCGGCGATCGGTCACCCCGAGCCCCTACTTTGGTAGGGGGTCCGCCGGCGCCGGCCGGTTTAGCCTGACGGGGTGATCCGCAGCCGGCTCGGTGACGTCTTCGCGGTCCTGGCCGCGCTCGGCGGTGGCGCGTTCCTGGTCGCCGCCGGCGATACCACCGGGCCGGTGCCGGGGCTGATCCCGTGGCCGCTGGACGTGGCGATCGGCGTGCTCGCCTGCCTCGCCCTCCCGCTGCGCCGCCGGTGGCCGCTCGGCCTGGCCGTGGCGGTCGTGCCGCTCAGCGCCGTCTCCGTCATGGCGACCGGGGCCGTCCTCGCCGCCGTCTTCGGGCTGGCCCTGCGCCGCCGGTTCGCGGTCGCCGCCGGCTTCGCCGCCCTCTACCTCGCCACCACCCCGGTCTACCTGCTGCTCCAGCGCGAGCTGCGCCTTCCGATCTGGACGGACGCCGTGGTCCGCGGCGTGCTCGCGGCCGCGGCGCTGGGCTGGGGCCTCTACGCCCGCGAGCGGCAGGCGCTGATCCGGCAGCTCGGCGAGCGCGCGAACCGGGCCGAGAAAGAGCAGGCGGCCCGCGTCGCCCGGGCCCGCCGCGACGAGCGCGACCGGATCGCCCGCGAGATGCACGACGTGCTCGCCCACCGGCTGTCGATGATCAGCCTCCAGGCCGGAGCCCTCGAGCTGCACCCGGACCTCGCGCCCGACCTGCACGAGGCGGCCGCCGTCGTCCGGACCGGCGCGCACGAGGCCCTCGACGAGCTGCGCGCGGTCGTCGGCGTCCTGCGGCACGACGCCGGGGACGAGCCCGAGCCGCCACAGCCGGGGCTGAGCGACGTGCTCGCGCTGGTGGCCGACGCGCGGCGCTGCGGCAGCGACGTCCGCTTCGACGACCGGGTCGGCGACGCCGGCGCCGAGCCGCCGCCTGGGGCGACCGGGCGGATCGCCTACCGGGTGGTGCAGGAGGCGCTGACCAACGCCCGCAAGCACGCGCCGGGGAGCGAGGTCGAGCTGGTGCTGGACGGCCGGCCCGGCGACGGCCTGCGGATCGCGGTGAGCAACCCGGTTTCCGGTGCCGGGCCGGCGATGCCGGGCGGCGGGCTCGGTCTCGTGGGCGTGGCCGAGCGGGTCGAGCTGGCCGGCGGGCGCCTCACGCACGGCGCGAGCGGGGGGCGTTTCCGGCTCGAGGTGCGGCTGCCGTGGCTGGCCTGAGGCCGGTGCGGGTCGCCGTCGTCGACGACGATCCCCTCGTCCGCAACGGATTGCGGTTGCTGTTCGCGAGCGCGCCCGACCTCGAGATCGTCGCCGAGGGCGCGGACGGCGGCGACGTGCCCGAGCTGGTCGCCGCCCATCACCCCGACGTCGTCCTGCTCGACGTGCGCATGCCGCGCGTCGACGGCCTCGCGGCGGCCGAGCGGCTGTGCACGCGACCCCGCCCGCCGTACGTCGTCATGCTCACCACCTTCCACGCCGACGCTCTCGTCCTGCGCGCCCTCCGCGCCGGCGCCAGTGGCTACCTGCTCAAGGACGCCCCGCCGCGCGAGCTGGTCGAGGCCGTCCGGCGGGTCGCCGCCGGCGAGCCGATCCTGAGCCCGGCCGTGACCCGCCGCCTCATCGAGCAGGTCGCCGATCCCGTCACCCACGACCGCCGCGCCGCCGCCGAGGCCCTGCTGTCCCGGGCGACCGGCCGCGAACGGGAGGTGGCGTCCGGGGTCGCGCGCGGTCTCTCCAACGCCCAGATCGGCGCCGAACTGGGAATGGGCGTGCCCACGGTCAAGGCCCACGTCTCGCGCCTGCTCACCAAGCTGGGCCTGGAGAACCGTGTGCAGCTCGCCCTGGTGGCACACGACGCCGGCGAGGGTTAGGGCGCGGGCGTCAGGGGGTCTGGAGGGCCATCTCGGTCTTCGTGCGCTGCAGGTCGGCCGGCGCCACCCCGTAGGCGCGCAGGGCCGTCGAGACGCGCTTGGCCACGGCGGCCGCCTCGCCCACCCGGCAGCGGGTGGAGAGCTCGAGCAGGTCGGACCCGTCGGGATAGCGCCACCGCTCGGCGGTCAGGCCGCGGTCGAGGCCGCGCAGCTTGAGGTTGAGGCAGCGCACGTCGATCGGGCCGTAGACGATCAGATCTTCGGGGCCCACCGCGGCCGGGGCGTACTTGGTCAGCAGGCGGCGCTGGCGGGACGAGAGCAGGCCGGTGAGCGGGCGGCCGGCGGCGAGCGTGCGGGCGACGTCGTTGCGGCCCAGGCGCTTCTTGAGGGCGCCCGAGCAGACGGCCCGTCCGGGGAGCGCGTCGATCTCCAGGTGGAAGCGGTCGGCGTCGCGCAGCCAGGCGGGCACCCGGCCGGGCACCACGGGGCGCAGCTTGACCACGGCGTCGTCGCGGCCCTCGCGGTCGCGGAAACGGATGATCACGCCGTGCCGGTAGAGGGCCAGGTCGGGGGTGTCGAGGAAGTAGACCCGGCGGTTGGGCTTACGGTCGGGGTCGATGCCCAGCGAGCGGCCGCCCTGTTCGGGCACGACCACCTTGAGCTCGACGTTCGGGGCCTGTCCGGCCAACGACCGCAGCTGCCAGAATCCCGTCGTCACGGCGCACGTCCCTTTCGCTTCCTCGGCGCCACTCAGACGCTATCCGGGGCGAGGTCGCGTGGCCGCATACCCTCGTACATCCCCCGTTAACCTTGTGTCCACCGAAGTGTAGCCGGAGAGGTGCCCCCGGAGCACCTGCCCCGGGGGCGACCGCGCCGGTTCTACAGCGTGGTGCGATGGATGCGGCCGTCGATGCCGCGCAGCACGATCACGGCCGAGCCGCCGGGGCCGGCGTCGGCGCCGATCGGGCCCTGGATCTCGTCGGTGGCGAACTCGCCGCGCGGGAACCAGCCGCCCCATCCGCCGTCGACGAAGTTGCGCTGCCACAGGCGGTTGTCGGCGGCGACCGCGAACAGGTAGAGGCGGCCGGCGGTCCCGAGCAGGGTCGGGCTGCCGCTCAGCGTGCCGCCCAGGTTCCGCCAGTCCGACCACGCGCCGCCGGCGAAAACCCGTTCCCAGATCTCGTCGGTGCGGTACCGGACGGTCACGTGGACCGCGCCGGAGGCGTCGACCGCGGCGGCCGGCCGTCCCCGCACCCCGCGCCCGTTCGGCCCGCCGATGCTGGTCCAGCCGGTGTCCGGGCCGCGCGCCGCGATCAGGCCGTCGTAGCCGCGGGCGAAGACGGTCCAGCCGCCCGAATCGGTGACCGCCACGGCGGGCGAGTCGGCCACCCGGCCGCCGAGGTCGGACCAGGCGCCCCACCGGCCGCCGGTCAGCGTGCGACGCCACACATGGTCGTCGGCGCCGCGGGCGAAGACGTCGATCCGGCCGTCCGCCGACGCGAACGCGGCCGGCTGCCCGAGGATCGGGCGGCCGAGCAGCTTCCCGTCGGCGCCGCGGGCGAAGACCCGGCCGCCGGCCACCGCCGGCGCGTCCGCGGCCGGCCCGAGGTCCTCGCCGGTCACCGCGTCGGTCCCGGTGAGGCCGAGCATCACCACGCCGTGCGCCGGAACCGTTGCGGTGTAGGAGTCCGGGAAGCTGCCGGCGTCGGCCCGGGCCCACAGGTCGCGCACGCGGACCGGGCCGCCGAGCGCCACCGCGCGGAAGTCGACGGTGATCTGCTGGGCGGTGTCGCCGCGGTTGAGCAGAGCGACCGCGCGGCGGCCGGGACCGGCGAGGGGCTTGCTCCAGACCTGGGCGGTGGGCGAGGGATCAGCGACCTTCACGCCCTGCCGCACCAGCGGATCCTGGTCCACGGCCACGATTTCCGGGTTGCGCAGCGCGGCGACCATCTCGGCCGGCAGCGTGCGTGGGTCGGAGCCGAGCACGAGCGGGGCGGCCATCATCGCCCACATGGCGAGCTGCGTCCGCGACTCCTCGAAGGTGAGCTCGGTGCCGCCGCCGGCGAGCGGCCGCATCGGCAGCAGGTAGTCCGGGTCGCCGAAGTGCCCGGGGCCGGTCGACGCCGGGTGGTAGGCGTTGACGTCCATGTTGCGCAGCACCCACTGCCATTGCCACTGCGGCTGCGGGTCGAGGACGCCGACGTCGGTGTAGGTCCGCCACGAGGTGGCGACCTCCGGCGCGTACGTGTAGCTCCAGGTCGAAAGGGCCTCGGGCGGGTACGGTCCGCCGCCCCAGTCGCTGCTCACCGGGTTGCAGATGTTGAGCAGCATGGGTCGCGGCGAGCGGTCGACCTCGGCCGCGAGCTGCCGGTACGTGGTCTCCGGGTCCAGCCCCGAGACCCGTCCGCAGAGCCAGTCGGCCTTGAGCGCGTCGAAGCCCCAGCGGGCGAACTGGCGCACGTCGTCGCGGAAGTGCCCGTAGCTGCCGAGCCCGCAGTCGCCGGGGATATACGGACCCGCGTCCGTGTAGATGCCTGCCTGGAAGCCGCGGGCGTGCAGATAGCGGGTTAGCGCCGCCATGCCGGACGGGAAGCGGGCCGGGTCGGCGACCAGCTCGCCGCGGTCGTCGCGGGGCGTCGGCGCGGCCCAGTTCCCGTCGATCCAGATGATGCGGTAGCCGGCGTCGCGCAGACCGTCGCGGGCCATCGTGTCGGCGATGGTCCGCACCTCGGCCTCGGTCGGGTCCCCGCCCAGGCCGTAGTAGGTGTTCCACCCCATGTACGGGGTGCGGGACGGAGCGGCGGAGGCGGGCGTCGGCACGGCCCAGAGGGGGATGAGGAGCAGGGCGAGGAGGTAGCGCACGGTCACCTCTTGTGCAGGAGCTGTCCGATCTGGTCGCGCTGGCCGGGGTCGGCCAGCGCCGCGCCGAGCGCGACCACGCGCGCGCCGGCGGAGAGGAAGGCGGGCGCGCCGGCCACGGTGATGCCACCGGTGGCGACGAACCGCGCGTCGGGGAACGGGCCGAGCAGGGCGGAGATCCAGGCCGGGCCGAGCGCCGCGGCCGGGAACGCCTTGAGCCACCGGCAGCCGGCCAGCCAGGCCCGCTGGACCTCGGTGGCGGTGCCGACGCCGGGCAGGTGCGGCAGGCCGGCGGCGAGGCTGGCGGCCAGCACGCCGAGGTCGAGGCCGGGCGCGACGGTGTACTGCGCGCCCGCCTCGGCCGCCGCCGCCACCTGGTCCGGGGTGATCACGGTGCCGGCGCCGACCCGCAGGCCGCGCTCGCGGGCGGCGCCGGCGGCGGCCCGCAGCGAGGCGACCTGCTCGGGCCGGCCGATCGGGATCTCCAGCACGGTGACGCCGGCGTCCCACAGCCGGTTGGCGAGATCGACGGTGCGAGACGGGGGCAATCCGCGCAGGATCGCCATCACCGGGGTGTCGCCGAGGATGTCGTCGAAACTCACGGCCTCTCCTTCAGGGTGGTGACGTCGCCGGTCACCCGCATCGCGGCGGCGGCGATCCGATGGCCGAGCGCCAGGCGGTCCGCTTCCGGCAGGCGGCGGGTCATCCCGGCGAGATACCCGGCGGCGTACGCGTCACCGGCCCCCACCGGCTCGACCACGTCGACCGGCGGCGCGGCCACGAAGTCCACCCCGCCCGGATGGAACGAGGTGACCCCGACCGCGCCGTCCTTGACCACCACCACCTCCGGCTCCGGCAGCAGGTCCCGGACGTCGCCCGGATCGGACACGCCCCAGAGCGCGCGCGCCTCGTCGAGCCCGGCGAAGACGATCGCGGCCCGGCCGGCGAGGTCGCGCAGCACCGGCGCCGCCGCCGCGACCGGCCACAGACCGGGCCGGTAGTTCACGTCGAAGCTGCACCGCCGGGCGCCGAGCAACCGGTCGACCAGCGCCGCGCACGAGCCGGACAGCGCCGGGGTGATGCCGCTGAGATGGGTGATCCGGGCGGCCGGAACCGGCGTCTCCGGCCCGAGCCGGGAGGCCGCCGATCCGGCGCGGTAGTAGTGCACCCGCGCGCCCGGATCCTTGAAGAACACCCCCGTCGGCGCGTTGCGGTCGGTCTCGGCGAGCACCTGCACGCCATAGGCGGCGATGCGGGACCGCACGAGGTCGCCGAGCGGGTCGGCGCCGACCCGGCTCACCCAGGCCGCCCGCACGCCGAGCTGGGCCAGGTAACAGGCCACAGTGGACTCGGCGCCCGCGACGTCGAGCCGCATCGGGCCGCCGTGGGACAGCGGCGCGGGCGGGTCGGGGGTCACCAGCGCCATCGACTCGCCCACGCAGGCCACGTCGATCATGCGGCGCTCACCCCCAGCCGCCACTCGCAGAGGCCGGACGGGGGCACCACGGCCGCGTCGCCGGGCCCGGCGCCGGCGAGGTCGAAGACGCGGCCGAGCATGGGCTCGACGCCGATGCTGCGGTAGGGCGCGTCGCCGGGCCAGCCGCGCAGGTTGCGCCACAGCGCCACCGAGACCGGCTGGCCGGGCGCCTCGAGCGTGAAGGTGAGCCGCTCGCCGTCGGCCACGGTCACCGTGGGGCAGTCGACCAGGATCGCGCCCACCGCCGTGCCGTCGTCGGGGCCGAGCGCGGCGAGCGGGGTCGGCCAGGCCTCGACCGCGCCGCCGTCGATCCGGGTCTCGGTGCCCGCGGGCGCCTCCAGAACCGCGTTCGGCGAGAGGTCGAGCAGCGCGTGCGCGGCCCAGACGAAGCGGTAGCCGGGCTCGGCCTCGAGCCGGTAGCTCGCGCCGTCCTCGTCCAGGGTCCGGGTCAGCAGGAAGTCGCGGCAGTCCACCGTGCCGCCGCTCCACCGGCGGGACCAGGCGGCGCCGTGGTCGGGCAGGCCGCGGACGGTCGGGATGCACTCCTCGAGGCCGCCGGCGTCGACGAACGGGTCGCCCGGCCGCGCGGTGTCGCGCGCGGGATCGGGCCGGTGCCACAGCCATTCCCGGCCGGCCGCGCGCAACGACGTCCAGCGGCCGCCGTGCGCCGGGTCGGTCGTCACCGTCACCATTCCGCGAACGACCCGTCGTCATGCCGCCAGACCGGGTTGCGCCAGGCGTGCCCGGCCGCGTCGGCCCGGCGTACCGCCTGCTCGTCGACGGCGATGCCGAGGCCGGGCGCGTCGCTGCGGGCGATGTGCCCGTCGACGATGCGCAGCGGCGCCGTGTCGGTCACGTAGTCGAGCAGGTCGGCGCCGTCCCGGTGGTAGTGGATGCCCATGCTCTGCTCCTGGATCAGGAAGTTGGGCGTGGCCAGGGCGACCTGGAGGCTCGCGGCGAGCGCGATCGGGCCGAGCGGGCAGTGCGGCGCGAACAGGGCGCCGTACGTCTCGGCCAGCGCGGCGATCCGGCGTACCTCCGAGATGCCGCCCGCGTGGGAGAGGTCGGGCTGCACCACGCTGACCCCGGCCACCAGCGCCGGCAGGAACCCGGCCCGGTCGTAGAGCCGTTCCCCGGTGGCGACCGGGACCGGCGCGCTGCGCACCACCTCGGCGAGCAGGTGGGTCTGCTCGGGCACCAGCGGCTCCTCGACCAGCAGCGGGCGCAGCGGCGCGACGGCCGGCAGGATCATCCGCGCGGCCGGCAGGCTGGCCCGGCCGTGCAGGTCGATCGCCACGTCCCGGTGGTCGCCGAGCGCGGCCCGGGCCGCGCCCACCCGCTCGACGATGGCGTCCACCTCGGCCGCGGTCGGCACGGGGGAGAGGCGGCCGCTCGCGTTCATCTTGACCGCGGTCATCCCGGCCTCGACGTGGGCGGCGACCCCGTCGGCGATCTCGGCCGGGTCGTCGCCGCCGACCCAGGCGTAGACCCGGACGCGGTCGCGGATCGGGCCGCCGAGCAGGGCGTGCACGGGTGCTCCGTACGCCTTCCCGGCGATGTCCCACAGCGCCTGGTCGATGCCGGCCACCGCACTGGAGAGCACCGGGCCGCCGCGGTAGAAGCCACCCTTGGTGAGCACCTGCCAGTGGTGCTCGATGCGCAGCGGGTCCTCGCCGATCAGGTACTCGGCGAGCACGTCGACGGCGGCCCGCACCACCTCGGCGCGGCCCTCGACGACCGGCTCGCCCCAGCCGACCAGACCCTCGTCGGTCTCCACCCGGCAGAACAGCCACCGCGGCGGCACCATGAAGGTCTCAATTTTGCTGATCTTCACGCCGCGTCCTCTCCAGCCGGGCCACGTCGTCGATGGCCTGGTCGAGCAGCTTGCCCATGGCCCGCGCGGCCTGGGTCGGATTGCGTCGCCGGATCGCGTCCACCACGGCCTTGTGGCTGGGCACCGGGTCGGTGGTCCCGGCCGCGCCGTGCACCATGCGGTCGCGTTCGGCCAGGCCGGTCTCGATGACCACCTCCATGCGCTGGACGAGCTCGTTGTGGGTGGCGGCGAGCAGCGCGCGGTGGAAGGCGAGGTCGGCGGCGACCGCGGCGGCCGCGTCGTCGCCGGCCTCCGCCATGCCGGCCAGTGCGGCGTCCAGCGCCTCGAGGTCGTCGTCGGTGGCCCGGGCGGCGGCCAGGCTGGCCGCTCCCGGCTCGACGATCGCGCGCAGCTCGTGCAGGTCGTCGAAGAGGCCGGGGCGCTGCGATCGCTGGAACTGCCAGCGCAGCACGTCCGGGTCGAGCAGGCTCCAATCCGCGCGGGGCCGCACGAACGTGCCGCGCTTGGGCCGGGCGTCGACCATGCCCTTGGCCGCCAGCACCCGCAGCGCCTCGCGCAGGACGGTGAGGCTCACGTCGAACTCGGTCTGCATCGCGGTCAGGTCGAGGGTGTGCCCCTCGGGGAGCTGGCCGGTGAGGATCCGCTGAGCGAGGACCTCCACCGTCTGACCGTGCACGCCACGCCCCGCGAACTGCTGCATCCCGTTCTCTCTTCCCAGTCGGTAGCTCATGCGGAGGACTTCACGGCCGTCCAGCCCCCGTCGACCACCAGGCTCGCGCCGGTCACGAAGGCGGCCTCGGACGAGGCCAGGAACGCCACCGCGGCGGCGACCTCGGCCGGGGTGCCGAAGCGGCCGGCCACGGTCTCGGCGATGCTGCGGGAGCGGTCCTCCTCGGACACCCGGTCCCAGGCCGCCGTCAGAACCGGCCCGGGCAGCACGGTGTTCACCCGCAGCGCCGGACCGTACTCGACGGCGAGCTGCCGGGCCAGGGCCACCAGGCCACCCTTCGCCGCCGCGTAGGCGGGATGCCCGGGCAGGCCGACCAGCGCGTGCACCGAGGACACGACGACCACGCTGCCTTCGTTCTTCAGAAGATCAGGCAGCAGCGTCCGTACGCCGAGGAACGTGCCGGTGAGGTTGACGGCGATCTGCCGCTCCCAGGAGGCCGGTGCCAGGTCGCCGGCCGGGGCCACGTCCACCGTGTACGCGTTGCTCACGAGCACGCCGACCGGGCCGAACCTCTCACGCGCCGTAGTGGCGATCGCGGCCCAGTCCTCCGCCCGCGACACGTCCGCGACCACGGCCTCCGCCCGGCCCCCGCCGGCCGCTATCCCGGCCGCGACCGAGGTGGCCGCACGCACGTCGGCCAGCACGACCGCGGCGCCCTCGGACGCCAATCGCTCGGCGGTCGCGGCGCCGATGCCCGAAGCCGATCCGGTCACGACGGCCACGCGACCTGCGAAGCGACGTGTCATGTGCTCACCCTTCGCCGCAACTCTTCATTAATTACGAAGATATGTTGACAGGCCTTCAACCGTGATGCAACCTCGTGGAAACACGAAACAGGAGGCTCAGCATGACTACCGCTCCACTCAGTCGCCGCGGGTTCCTCGCCGGTGTCGGCGGTCTCGGTGTGGCCGGACTCCTCGGCGCTTGTGCTACGGGGAGTGACGACACCTCCGGCACCGCCTCCTCCACCCTGACGCTCCAATCGTCGCTGTCCGACGCCGATCCCAAGGCCGCCCTCACGAAGGTGGTCGAGGGCTATACCAAGAACAAGGTCACGCTCAACACGATCGCGATCGAGACCTTCCGGGCCCAGCTGCCCACCTACCTGAACTCGGGCAACCCGCCGGACGTGCTGACCTGGTACGCCGGCTCGGTCGCCCGCGACTACGCGAGCAAGGGCTTCCTGCTCGACGTCTCCGACCTGTGGTCCGGCAGCGGACCGTGCGCGGGCTTCTCGCCGGCGCTCAAGGAGCTGTCCACCGCGGACGGCAAGCAGATCTTCGTGCCGACCAACTACTACTGGTGGGGCGTGTTCTACCGGAAGTCGGCGTTCCGGGAGTGGGGCGTGCAGGTGCCGACGACCTGGGACGAGTTCCTCCAGGTGTGCAAGACGATCAAGAGCAAGGGCGTCGCGCCGATCACCATGGGCACCGGCTCCACCCCGTGGGTCGCGTCCGGCTGGTTCGACTACCTCAACCTGCGCGTCAACGGCGCCGACTTCCACCGCGAGCTGCTGGCCGGCAAGCACTCGTTCGACGGACCCGAGGTCAAGGCGGTCATGGACCACTACCGCCAGCTGGTGGAGTACATCGACCCCAAGGGCCGCTCCTACTCCTGGCAGGACGCGGTCACGCCGCTCAACTCCAAGAAGGCCGGCATGTACCTGATCGGCGCCTTCATCACCTCGGCCGTGCCCGCGGACGGCGTCGACGACCTCGACTTCTTCCGGGTGCCGATCATCGACCCGAGCGTGCCGGTGGCCGAGGAGGCGCCGACCGACGGCTACTTCGCGAGCGCCAAGTCGCGTAACGCCTCCGGCGCCAAGGACCTGCTGGCCTACCTGGCGTCGGCGCCCGCCCAGCAGCAGTTCATCCAGCTGGCCAAGTCGTCGAACCTGCCGACCTCGCAGCAGGTCGACACCAGCTCGTTCTCGCCGCTGGTGCAGAAGGGCATCAAGCTGCTGAACGACAGCAAGGCGATCACCCAGTTCTTCAACCGGGACTCCAGCGACGAGCTCCAGACGACGGCGGACACGGCGCTCACGAAGTTCCTCGACAAGCCGGGCGACGTCAACAAGATCCTGTCCGAGTGGCAGGCGAACGCGAAGAAGGTATTCGGGCAGTGAGCACGATCGCGGCGCCGGCCACTCCGGCCAAGCGGCGACGGGCCGTTCCCGGCGTCGTCTGGTTGTTCCTGCTGATCCCGGCCCTGGTCGAGATCGGCATGGTGTTCTGGCCCGCGCTCAACAGCTTCTACCTGTCGTTCACCAAGTGGAACGGGCTGGGCGCGGCCCAGCCCGTGGGGCTCGGCAACTTCCGGGAGCTGGCCGCCGACGGGGTGTTCCGGGGCGCGCTGGAGAACAACGTGATCTGGGCGGTCGGCTTCGGCGGGCTGTCGGTGCTGGGCGGCCTCGGGCTGGCCCTCGCGCTCAACCGGCCGCGCCGCGGCGTCGGGCTCTACCGCAGCGCGATCTACCTGCCGATGGTGTTCTCGCTCGCGGTGACCGGCCTGTTCTGGCGGGTGCAGTACCAGCCGGACGGGACGATCAACACGCTGCTCGGCGCGGTCGGCCTGGGCGGCCTCGAGAAGCAGTGGCTGGCCGACCCCGACACGGCGCTGTACGCGGTGCTGATCGCGGCCGTGTGGCGGCAGGTCGGCTACGTCATGGTGCTCTACCTGGCCGGCCTGAAGAGCACGGACCCGACGCTGGACGACGCCTCGGCGGTGGACGGCGCCGGCGCGTGGCAGCGGTTCCGGTACGTGACCTGGCCGCAGCTGCGCGGCGTGAACACCGTCGTCTTCGCCGTCACGGTGATCGACTCGCTGCGCACCTTCGACATCGTCTGGGCGATGACCCAGGGCGGCCCGTACCACTCGTCGGAGCTGCTCAGCACGTACATGTTCCAGCAGGGCTTCACGTTCCTGAACCTCGGCTACGCGTCCGCGATCGCCGTCGTCATCTTCGCGCTGGCCCTGATCTTCATCATCACCTACCTGGTCCGCGCCACGAAGGAGGAGGTGTCGTGACCGCCGCGACCCTGGCCCGCGTGCACGACGAGGACACGGCGGAGACGCCGCTGAACCGCAAGCGGCGCCGCTGGGTGTTCCACGCGCTGATGGCGCCGCTCACCCTGATCTGGGTGGCGCCGATGGTCTTCGTGCTCGTGCTGGCGTTCCGCTCGTTCGACGACATCGCCCAGAACGGCACCGCGGCGTGGCCCTCGTCGTTCACTGTGGACGGTTTCCGGACGGCGCTGGGCGCCGGTTCGATGGGCCGGGCGCTGTGGATCAGCATCCAGGTGACGGTGCCGGCCGTGCTGCTGTCGTTGCTGCTGGCGTCCTGGGCCGCGTACGCGCTCAGTCGCTATGCCATCCCCGGACGGCGCGCGATCCTGCTCACCATGCTGGGCGGCAACCTGTTGCCGCCGCAGATCCTGCTCATCCCGGTGTCGCGGGTGATGGAGTCGCTGGGCATCTACGACACGCTGGTCGCGCTGGTCGCCATCCACGTCGGCTTCGGTCTCGGCTTCTACACGTTCGTGCTGCACGGCTTCATGCGGTCGATCCCGGCCGAGCTGACCGAGGCGGCCCGGATCGACGGCGCCGGGCCGGTGCAGATCTACGCGCGCATCATCATGCCGCTCTGCCGGCCCTCGCTCGCGGCGCTCGGCGCGCTCGCCACCACCTGGATCTTCAACGATCTGATCTGGGCGATCACCGTGCTGCGCACCGAGGCCAAGCTTCCGGTCACCGCGGCGCTGCTCAACCTCCAGGGTGGGTACGTGAGCAACTGGAACGTGGTGGCGGCGGCGTCCGTGGTGGCCGCCGTCCCGACCGCGATCGTGTTCTTCGCCTTCCAGCGCCACTTCGTCTCGGGCCTGCTGATGGGCTCGACGAAATGACGCTGACCATCTCGCTGTGGGACTTCACCTGGTACACGCGCACCGGGCCGGGGGAGCCGTTCGACGACCTCGACGAGGCGTTCCGGCAGGCGGTCGAGCGCGGCTACAACGCCGTACGCGTGTGTGCCATGCCGTTTCTGTTGTTCGGTTCCGGGCTCGACACCTCGGCCCTGCGTTTCGAAGGCCTCGGCGGCGCGTACGGCCAGCGCACGCGGTGGTACGACGTGCCGTCCGGCCAGCCGCCGCTCGACGGTCGCTCGCATCTGCTGTCGTTGTTCCGGGCCGCCGACCGCCACGGCTGCCGGGTCATCGTGTCGAGCTGGGAGTACCAGCAGAGCCCGTCGTTCTCGCCGGACGACGCGTGGCACCGGGCGCTTCGGGCGGTGCCGCCGGCCGATCGGACGGTGGCGCTGGCCGATGCGCACGCCGACCTCATCGACTTTCTGGTCGATGCCTCCCTCGCGCACACCGTCGCGTTCGTCGAGCTGCACAACGAGGTGCAGTACAGCGGCCTGCACCAGGGCGAGGGCATCGTCGGGCTGCGGCCCTCGATGGAGCGCGGCATCGACCGCTTCAAGCAGCGCCATCCGTCGGTGCCGGTGACCGTCAACTACGCGCGCGTTCCGGTCGGCTCGATGCGTGGCCTCCCGCGCAACGCCGACATCGCGGTCTTTCATCCGTACGTGTACGGCGTCCTCGACCAGCTGGTGACCGAGTTCGCCCTGCGTGACCCGGCCCGGCCGTACCCGCAGGAGCGCGCGTTCGCCGAGCTGCTCCGCCCCGGTGCGCCGCCGCTCGACGACTGGCATCCGCCGGCGAGCTGGAAGACCGCGGCCACCGTGGTCCCGCACCGCGAGATCTACACGCACGACTGGTGTGACCCGGCGAAGTGGGATCGCTGGCTGTACGACCGGTACGGGACGCACCGCCTGGCCATGCGGCAGACGCTCGACACCTGGCTGGACGTGGCCGCCGATTTAGCCGCCGCGCGCGAGATCCCGCTGGTGTTCGGCGAGGGCTGGGTCGGCTACACGCCGCTGCACGCGAGCTTCGAGGAGGGCCCGGTCGGCGCCGAGATCTGCGAGCACGCCGTCCGCCGCTCCCGGGCGCTCGGCGCGTGGGGCACGGTCGTCTGCTCGAACGCGGCGCCGCACCATCCGATGTGGAACGACGTGGCGCTGCAGAGCCGCCTGAATGCCGAGTTCCGGGAGACCCCTTGACCGAGTGGACCCTGCGCGGCGAAACCACGGAGTACACCGTCAGCGATCGCCTCGAGCTGGTGGCGTGGGGGCCGCGCGGCGTCTCGGCCGGGCCGTCGCCCTACGCCTTTTCCGGCAAGGTGCAGTACATGCTTCCCGGCGACGTCGCCGCGGTGGAGTATGCCGCGGATGGCCAGCGCCCGTTCCTGGGCGCCGATCTGGCCGTGGCGGGCGACGCGCTGACGCTCACAGTCGACGAGGTCTTCCCGCCCGGCCATGATTCACCTAGGATCCTAGGACGCCAAGAAGGGGACGACGAGCTCCAGGCGAGCCTCTCCGACCGGCGGACGGGGCTCCGGGTCACGCTTCATTGGCGGTTCGCGCCGGGCACCGATGTCATCGAGCGCTGGGCGATCGTCCACAATGGCGGGGAGGCACCCGTTGCGCTCACGCGGCTCGGGTCGGGCGGGTTCTCGGTGCCCACGCCCGAGGGGGCGACGATCTCCTACCTGTGGGGGCAGTGGTCGCAGGAGTTCACGCCGGCTTCCGTCCGGCTCGCCCGAGGACGATTCGAGATCGGGAGCACCCAAGGGGTTACCGGGCATCAGTTCTCGCCCTACCTGGCCGTGGAGAACGGCGACGCCGCGTACGGGATTCAGCTCGCCTGGAGCGGCTCCTGGCAGATCGTGGCCGACGCCGACGTGGCCGGACTGACCCGGGTGCGGGCGGGGCGGCAGCTTTCCGACGGGCCGGTGACGCTGGCGCCGGGGGAGTCGGTGACCACGCCGGTCATGGCGGGGGCCTACAGCGCCGACGGGATCGATGGGCTCGCGCGGCAGTGGCACGCCTACGAGCGGAGCTACGCGCGGGCGGCGCGGCCCGTCATCTACAACTCGTGGGAGGCGACCGCGTTCGGCGTGACGGCGGCGGGTCAGCTCGCGCTCGCCGACGTGGCCGCCTCGCTCGGGGTGGAGACGTTCGTGGTCGACGACGGCTGGTTCGCGGGGCGGCGCGACGACCGCGGCGGCCTCGGCGACTGGACGCCCGACCCGGCCAAGTTCCCGGACGGGTTCGGCGCGTTCGTCGATGCGGTGCGGGCCAAGGGAATGGGCTTCGGCCTCTGGGTCGAGCCGGAGATGGTCAACCCCTCATCGGCGCTGTACGCGGCGCATCCCGACTGGGTCTACCGGGCCGACGGGCGGCCGCACACCACGATTCGCCACCAATATCTGCTCGACCTCGGGCGGGCGGACGTCTGCCAGTTCGTGCTGGACACGCTGGACGGACTGCTGAAGGCGTACGACATCTCGTATCTGAAGTGGGATTTCAACCGGCCCCGCACCGAGGCCGACCGGGCCGTCGCCGACCTCGACGGCGCGCACGTGCGCAACCTCTACCGGATCCTCGACCACCTGCGGGCCGCCCACCCGGGCGTGATCGTCGAGGGCTGCGCGGCCGGCGGCGCCCGGGCCGACCTGGCGATGGCCGCCCGCACCGACGTGCTGTGGCCGAGCGACAACACCGCGCCGCTCGACCGGCTGCGCATCCAGCACGGGTTCCTGTCCGCGCACGCGCCGCACCTGATGAGCTCGTGGGTCACCGACGCCGAGGGCATGTTCGACGAGCGGCGGCGGTCGCTCGCGTTCCGCTTCGTGCTGGCTTCGGCCGGGGTGCTGGGCATCGGCGCCGACATCACCCGCTGGGATTCGGCGACGCGGGCCGAAGCGGCCGCGTGGGTGGCGCGCTACAAGGCGGTCCGCGAGGTCATCCACCGCGGCGTCGTGCACCGCATCGGCGGCCCGGATCAGCGCCGGTGCGCCGTGCAGTACACGCTGGGCGACCGGGTCGTGGTGCTGGCCTTCCACACCGGCGGTCTGGACGGCCTCGACCGGGTGCCGGCCCGCGACATCCGCCTGCCGTTGCGCGGTCTCGACGCCGCCGCCCGCTACCGGCACGGAACGGTGGAGTATTCCGGCCGCCACCTGATGGCGGTGGGCCTCCCGGTGCGGTGGACGCCCACGCACGACGCCGAGCTCATCGAGCTGGTCGCGGCCTAGGGGTGCTCGCGCAGCCAGGCGAGCACCCGCCCGGCGTGCGTGTCGGGCGGGAAGACCGGGTAGAAGACGTGCTCGATCCGGCCGTCGCGGACGACGAGCGTCAGCCGCTTGTAGAGGCGCTCGTGGCCCTCGGCCGCGAAGGTCGGCAGGCGCAGGGCGTCGGCCAGGGTGAATGCCGGGTCGGAGAGCATGACGAACGGCAGCGCCAGGCGCTCGACCACCTCGGCCTGGTAGCCGGGCGTCTGGCTGGACAGGCCGTAGACCCGTTCCGCGCCGGCCGCCCGCAGATCGGCGTGGTGGTCGCGGAAGCCGCACGCCTCGGGCGAGCAACCCCGGGCGCCGGGGATCGCGTCCCAGCCGTGCGGCTGCTCGACGCCGGGCCGGCCGGTCAGCGGGTAGAGATAGATGATCGTCCGCCCGGACCCGAGCGCGGCCAGGCCGACCTCGCCGCCGTCGCTGGTCGCCAGCGTCAGGGCGGGCAGGGCGAGGCCGGCCAGGTGGTCGGCGGCCCCGTCGTCGGGCGGCTCGGGCAGGTCGTCCGGCAGCGTCCGGTAGTCGGTCATCGGCCCATCTTCCCCCGCGTGCCCCCGGGGTGCTTGCATAGCGCCATGCCGGAGAACCCGGGAGTCGACGACTTCGTGGGCCGGGACTGGGTGTTCCGGCGGATCGACGCCTGGCTCGCGGGCCCGGACCACGTGCTGGTGATCGCGGGCGCGCCGGGCGCGGGCAAGACCACGCTGGCGACCCGGCTCGGCGCCACGGTCGCCGTCCGGCACCACTGCCGGTACGCCGAGGCGCGCACCATCGAGCCGGCCCGCGTCATCCAGGCGATCTCGGCCCAGCTCGCGGACCGCGTCCCGGGCTACGCCGGCGCGCTGCTCGACGACGGCGAGCGCCGGCCGCCGTCGATCACGGTGAACCAGCAGGTCGGCCGGGCCGAGCACGCGACGATCGTCGGGGTGCGGGTCGACGCGGCGCCGACCCATCCCCGGGACGCCTTCCTGCACCTGATCCGCGAGCCGTTCGAGCGGTTGGCGGTTGCCGAGGAACTGGTCGTCGTCATCGACGCGCTGGACGAGGCCGAGGACGAGACCCGGACGCACACCCTGGCGTCGGTGCTGGCGGTGGAGCTGCGGGAGCCGGTGCCGGGGTTGCGGTTCCTGCTCACCACCCGCCCGGGCCGGGCCCTGTCCCACCTCGCCCGCTGGCCGGCGGTCGACCTGATCGAGGACGAGCCGACCCGCGGCGCGGACGTCGGCGAGTATGTGCGCCGGCACGTTCCGGGCCCGCGGGCCGAGCTGATCGTGCGCCGCAGCGAGGCCAACTTCCTCTGCGCACGCCACCTGATCGACGCGCCCGGCGGCGGCGGTGACGCGCCCGGCGGCGGTGGCGGTGATGCGCCCGGCGGCGGCGACGGTGATGCGCCCGGCGGCGGCGACGGTGATGCGCCCGGCGCCGGTGGCGCACCGGGTGCCGGGGACGTGCCCGCCGGGCTGGCCGGCGTCTACCGGGAGTTCCTGCGCCGCACCGTCGCCGGCAACCCCGGCGCCTGGCGGGCGCGGGTGCGGCCCCTGCTCGGCGCGATCGCCGTGTCCTACGGCGACGGCCTGACCCGGGCGCATCTCGTGGCCCTGGCCGGCGGCGCCGAGGAGGACGTCGACGACACGATCGCCGCGTGCGGCGAGTATCTGGTGGGCCGCGCCCCCGACGGCCCGTTCCGGCTGCACCATCCGTCGCTGCGCGACTATCTGCGGGCCCCCGGCGAGCACTGCGTCTACCCGCGGACGCGCACCGAGCGGCTGGTCGAGATGCTGACCGAGACGTGGGCGGGACGCTGGTCGGCGTGCGACGACCCCTATGCGCTCGGCGCGCTCCTGCGTCACCTGCGGGATCTCTCCGCGATCGAGCCGATGGTGAACGATCCCGCGTTCGTCAGCCGGAAGATCGAGGTGGAGGGATTGAGCGAGGCCCTCTTCGACCTGGCCGGGTCGTCGATGACCGGCGACACGCTTCTGCGCGAGTTGCTCGGCGAGGTTCCCGAGGAGGGCCGCCTCACGCTGTATCTCGCCTACATCGAGCGCTTCTCGGTTCCGGAGGTGGCCTACATCCTGGACAAGCCGCCGGCGCGGGTGGAGACCGAGCTGGCCGAGGCCGGCCTGCTCCTGAAAGCGGCCGCGTGGCGCCGGGCGGTCAGCGGCCCATCCCGGCCGTGAGGCCGCGCACGATCTGCTTGGTGGCGACCAGGAACAGCACCACCAGCGGCACGGTCGCGATGACCAGGCCGGCGAACAGGGCCGACCAGTTCGTCTGGAACTCGCCGAAGAACTGGGTCAGGCCGACCGGCAGCGTGTAGCGGTCGGTGGTGCGCAGCAGCACCAGCGGGAAGAAGAAGTCGTTCCACAGGGGCACGAAGCGGAACACCACGACCGTCGCGATGGCCGGCTTGACCAGCGGAACCATCACGCGCAGGAAGATGCGGAACTCGCCGGCGCCGTCGATCCGGGCGGCCTCCTCGAGCTCGCGGGGCAGGCCGCGGAAGAACGCCGTCATGATGAAGACCGAGAACGGGATGCCGCTCGACGCGTAGACCAGCACCAGCCCGAGCCGGGAGTCGACCAGATCGAGGCTGCCGAGCAGATAGAAGATGGGCAGAATGCCGAGCCGGATCGGAAGCATCAAACCGGCCAGGAAGTACGCGATGAGCACCCCGCCGCCGCGGAACGAATACCGGCCCAGCGCGTACGAGGCGGGCAGCGACACGATGACGTCCAGCGCCACCGCGCCGACCGTCACCAGCACGGAGTTCGTCACGTACGTGGAGAAGGACGCCTGCGTCCACGCCGTCGAGTAGCTGGTGAAGTCCAGCGACGAGGGCAGCGCCAGCGGGTCGGACAGCACCTCGGTGTTCGGCCGCAGCGAGTCGATCACCATGATGACCAGCGGAACCAGCGCGACCGCCGCGTAGCTCCACAGCAACAGATATCCGGCGAAGCGCCACGCCCTCATGTCAGCGTCGCCTCGCGCCGGCGGACGACCCGGTTGGCCACCACGGCGATGCCGAAGGTGAACAGGAACAGCAGCACGGCCAGCGCCGACGACTGGCCGATCGCGTTCACCCCGCCCTCCTGGAAGGCGACCCGGTAGAAGATGAGCCCGAGCACGTCGGTGGCGCCGCCCGGCCCGGTCGGCTGGTTGCCCTGGGCGCCCTCGAGCGAGTAGACGAGCTCGAAGGTGTTCATCGAGCCGATGAAGGTGAGGATCGAGACCACCCCGATCGCGGGCAGCAGCAGCGGCAGCGTCACCCGGAAGAACCGCTGCCGCGCGTTCGCCCCGTCCACCCGGGCCGCCTCGGCGTACTCGCCGGGCAGCCCGGCCAGCGCGGCGCCGAAGAGCAGCACCGGGAAGCCGATGTACTGCCAGGCGTTCACCAGGATGACCACCGGCAGCGCGGTCGCCGGGTCGCCGAGCCAGGGCCGGGCCAGCGAGCCGAGCCCGGCCGCGTGCAGCCCGGCATTGAGCGGGCCGAAGGTGGGGCTCAGCAGCAGGCTCCACAGGTAGCCGACGACCAGGCCGCCGATCAGGTACGGCACCGTGTAGACGGTCTGCAGGAAGCGGCGGGCGGCCGGCAGCTCGAACAGCAGCACGGCGACCAGCAGGCCGAACGTGTTCTGCACGACCATCGTGCCGGCGAAGAACGCCATGGTGTGCCAGAACGCCGGCCACAGCTGCCGGTTGAGCGGGAACGTGGTGAACAGGCTCGTGAAGTTGCCGCCGCCGGCGAACCCGGCCCGGGCCGTCCCTTGCCAGGTCCAGAAGCTGTCGGCGAGGGCCGACAGCAGCGGATAGACGGTGAAGACGGTGTAGAGCAGGAACGCCGGCAGCACGAACCAGAGGGCCTTGCGCCGGCTCATTGCGGCTTGAACCACTGGCCGACGCCGTTCTGGATGTCGGCGGCCACCTGCGCCGCGGTCTGCTGGCCGAGCAGCATCTTCTGCAGGCCGGCGGCCTCGAGGTCGCTGCCGAGCGGCGTGCCGTAGCGGAAGTCGACCAGCATCAGGTACGGCGTCGGGTCGCTGCGGTAGGCCTGGACCATCTGCCCGAGCAGCGGGTCGTTCGACTGCACGCCCTTGACCAGCGAGACCTGCTTGAGGTTGTCGGCCACCAGCTGTCCGAAGTCGGTGCTGGTCATCCACTGCAGCAGCTCGAGCGCCTCCTTCTGGTGGCCGGACTTGGCGTTCAGCCCGTAGGAGGCGTCGACCCAGCCCACCTGCAGCGGCTTGGTGACCTTGGCGCCCGGCGCCGGCGGCGCGTTGAAGACGCCGAGGTTGAGCTTGGGGTTGATGGCCTTCAGCGGCGCGAGCGCGAACGACCCCTCCGGGATCATGGCCGCCTTGCCGGTGGCGAACAACGTCTGCACGTCGGTCTCGCCCAACCCGATCAGATCTTTCGGCATGTACGGCTTGAGCTGCCCGACGACGTCGAGAGCGGCCACGTAGTCGGGGTCGGTGAACTTCGCCTGCCCGGCCAGCACCTTCTTCTCGAAGTCGGGGCCGCCGTAGCGGGTCGCCGCGAACGTGTCCTTGTAGAGCGGCAGCAGCCAGGTGTCCTTGCCGGCCGTCGCGAACGGCGTGATCCCGGCCCCGAGCAGCGTCTTCGCGGTGGCGATCAGCTGGTCCCAGGTGGTCGGCGGCTGGAGCTGGTACTTCGCGAAGACGTCCTTGTCGTAGTAGATCTGGAACGTCGACATCTCCAGCGGCACGCCGTAGACCTTGCCGTCCTTCTTGCCCCGCGCCCCGTCCAGCGACGAGGTCTCGAACTGGGACAGCCCGGCGACCTGCCCGTCGAGCGGCGTCAGCTCACCGGACTCGATCAGGGGCTGCACTCCGCCGTACGACCGCAATTGCATGACGTCGGGCCCGCCGGCCTGGGTGAGGCCGGTGGAGAGGATGGTGTTGTACTCGGTCGCCTTGTAGGGCTTGAAGTCCACCTTGATGTGCGGGTGCGACTCCTGGAACTTGGCGAAGATCGTCTTGTAGACGGCCGCGTCCTCCGGCCGCCACGACCAGACCGACAGGGTGACGTCGCCGCTGTCGCTGGAGGATCCGGTGGCGGTGCAGGCGGCCATCATGGCGGCGGCCGCGAGAACCGCGATGCCCTTGCGCGCTCTCATCTCCATGCCTCTTCTCAGGTGAGCGTCGCGGCGGTGCTGGCCAGCGCCGGCCGGACGGCGCCCGCGGAGTCGGCCAGGGCCTGCCGCGCCCTCTCGATGGACACCTCGGACAGCAGCGCGACCAGTGCGACCCGGCAGTCGCCGCCGGCCTGCTCGGCGGCCGCGGCGCAGACCCGGGTGTCGAGCCCGGTCGCCTCGACCAGAATGCGCACGATCCGGCCGCGGAGCTTCGCGTTGCGCGCGGCGACCGCGACCATCAGATTCGAATAGGTACGGCCCATCCGCACCATGAGTGCGGTGGAGAACGCGTTGAGCAGCATCTTCTGGGCCGTGCCGGCCTTCATGCGGGTCGAGCCGGCGATGACCTCCGGCCCGGTGGCCACCCCGACGTGGACGTCCACCTCGGCGCCGAAGATCGCGTCGGGATTGGCGGACATCAATACAGTATGGGCGCCGACGGCCCGGGCCGCCCGCAGCGCGCCGACCACGTACGGCGTGCGCCCGCTCGCCGTGAGCCCGACCGCGACGTCGCCCGGGTCGAGCGCGCCGCCCTCGGCCGCCCCGTTCGCCTCGTGGTCCTCGACGTTCTCGACCGGCCGTTCGATCGCCGCCAGGCCGCCGGCGTGGTGCGCGACGACCTGGGCCGGGTCCACCCCGAAGGTGGGCACCAGCTCGGCCGCGTCCATCATCGCGATGCGCCCGGACGTGCCGGCGCCGAAATAGTGGACGCGGCGGCCGTCGCGCAGCGCGCCGGTGGCCAGGTCGACCGCCGTGGCCAGGGCGGGCAGGACCGCCCGGACCGCGGCGGGGACCTTGGCGTCCTCATCGCTGATCATGCGGAGGGCGTCGAGGGTGCCGACGAGGTCGATGTCGGCCGTGTCCGGGTTGCGCTCCTCGGTGGGAGCGAGCACCCAGGGGTTCGTCGATGGCGGCACGATTGAAACTTTCCATTATGGCCGTCATTGAGTCAATAAGTTTCCGAGCGAGCGGTCCATCATGGTCCATGATCAGACAAAGAAGACGATTGACGCCTGTCGTGGACGGTAAGTAACCTTCTTACTCGTCACTCGTTTGGTAAACGGCTTTCAGTGGAGCTTCAAATCGGGGGCCCGCGGATGGGCGTCACCGGTGCCGATGACGCCCACCCGCGCGGGCCACGTCCCGCGACGGAGGGAGCGCCGTGCCGATCGGACGTCGTGGACTTCTCGCCGGAACAGCCGGAACCGCCGGGGCCGCCCTGCTGCCACGCCCGGCCTTCGCGAGCTCCCGGGTGCGTACCGGGATCGAGCGGCTGATCGACGCGCGCTACGCGATCCTGCGCGGGCAGCGGGTCGGCGTCGTCACCAACCCCACCGGGATCCTGCCCGACCTGCGGCACGAGGTCGACGTCATGCACGCCGACGCCGCCGTCGCGCTGACCGCCGTCTTCGGTCCCGAGCACGGCTTCCGGGGCACCGCCCAGGCCGGCGGCTCGGAGGGCTTCTACGACGACCCGCGCACCGGCCTGCCGGTCTACGACACCTATCTCAAGAGCGGGGCCGCCCTCGCCGCCGTGTTCACCGCCTCCGGGGTCGACACCGTCCTGTTCGACATCCAGGACGCCGGGGCGCGCTTCTACACGTACATCTGGACGCTCTACGACTCGATGGTGGCGGCCGCCCTGGCCGGCAAGCGGATGGTCGTGCTGGACCGCCCCAATCCGATCTCCGGGCGGCAGGCCACCGGCCCGGTCCTGCACCCCGGGTACGCCACGTTCGTCGGCCGCAAGCCGATCGCGCAGGCGCACGGCATGACCGTCGGCGAGCTGGCCCGCCTGTTCAACGCCGAGTGGGTCCCGGGCGACGCCGGGCGGGCCGCCGACCTGACCGTGGTCGAGATGACCGGCTGGAACCGGGACATGTTCTACGAGGACACCGGCCTGCCCTGGGTGCCGCCGTCGCCGAACATGCCGACCGTCGACACCGCCGTCGTCTACCCCGGCACCTGCCTGTTCGAGGGCACCCAGGCGTCCGAGGGGCGGGGGAGCACCCGGCCGTTCGAGGAGATCGGCGCGCCCTACGGGGACTGGCGCTGGGCCGGCGCCCTCACCGCGCTGCGGCTGCCCGGGGCGGCCTTCCGGGAGAACTACTTCGTCCCGACCTTTTCCAAGTTCGTGGGGCAGACCGTCGGCGGCGTCCAGCTCGTCGTCACCGACCGGCGCCGCTTCGACGCGATCCGGACCGCGATCGCCATGCTCGTGACCCTCAAGAGCACCTATCCGGCCGGGTTCGCCTGGCGGCCGGACAACTGGATCGACAAGCTCACCGGCTCGGACCGGGTGCGTACGGCCATCGACGCGGGCGCCGGCACCGACGAGGTCGTGGCCGGCTGGCAGGCCGAGCTGGCCGCCTTCCGCGCGCTGCGGGCCCGCCATCTCCGCTACCCAGGGGGCAGACGATGAAGTCTCTCGTAGGAGCCGTGCTCGCCCTGCTCGTCGCCGGCCCGCCCACGGTGACCGCGGCCGACTTGCGGTTCACGCCCGGCCGGACCCTGCACTACGGCAGCGCCGCCGCGGCCGGCCTCGTGCCGTCGCACATCGCGCAGATCGCCGACGACATCGCCGCCTACACCAAGCCGTCGCCCACCTACCCCGAGTACGCCGGCGCCGTCGCCCTGGCCGCGCACAACGGGATCATCGTGGCCCACGACGTCACCGGCTACGCCCTGCGCTACGCCGACGACAAGCCCACCGAGCTGCCGCCGGACCAGTGGGTCCCGATGCGCCGGGACACCATCTTCGACGTCGCCTCGATGACCAAGCTGTTCACCTCGATCGCCGCCGTGCGGCTGCTCGAGGACGGCCGGATCGGCCTCGACACGCCGGTCGCCGCCTACATCCCGGCGTTCGCGGCGAACGGCAAGGGCGGCATCACCATCCGGAACCTGCTCACCCACACCTCGGGGCTGCCCGCCGACCCGGTGCCGTCGCTGTGCGACTACGCCACCGACGACGAGCGCTGGGCCGCCGTCTACGCCGTCGCGCCGCTCGCGCCGCCGGACACCCGGTACCTCTACAGCGACATGAACATGATGACGCTCGGGAAGGTCATCGAGACGGTCACCGGGCAGCCGCTCGACCGGGTGGTGGCGCGGCGCATCACCGGCCCGCTCGGCCTGACCGACACCATGTTCAACCCGCCGGCCGCACTGCTGCCCCGGATCGCCGCCGAGGAGTACCAGCCGTGGACCGGCCGCGGCATCGTCCGGGGCACCGTGCACGACGAGAACGCGTACTGCGTCGGCGGGGTCTCCGGACACGCCGGCATCTTCTCGACCGCGCACGACCTCGCGGTGCTGGCCCAGACCGTGCTCGACGGCGGTCGCTACGGCCGCGCCCGGCTGCTGTCCGAGGCGAGCACCCGCCTTCTCCTGACCAACTTCAATGCGGCGTACGCGGGAAACGCTCATGGGTTGGGCTTTGATCTTGATCAGCGTTTCTACATGGACGCGCTCAGCTCCCCGGTGACCGCCGGGCACACCGGCTACACCGGCACCTCCATCGTCATCGACCCGCTGTCGCACTCGTTCGTCATCCTGCTGACCAACCGGGTGCATCCGAGCCGCAACTGGGGCAGCAACAACCCGTCCCGCCGCGCGGTGGCCCGCGACCTCGCGCTCGCCCTGCCCGTGCGCCCGGTCGCCGGCCGTGCGTCCTGGTTCTCGGGAACCGCCGACGCCACCACCGCGACGCTGACCGCGCCGCTCGCCGGGGGCGGCCGCCTGTCGTTCGCCCTCTGGTACGACACCGAGTCCAGCGACGTGGGTTACCTGGAGTCGACCGCCGACGGGGGATTGACGTGGCAGCCGGTCCCCCTCTCGCTCGCCTCGAAGCAGGGCCGCTGGACCACCGGCGGCTCGTTCTCCGGATTCGAGGGGCGGCAGTGGCTCGCCGCCTCCGCCGGCCTGCCGGCCGGGGCCACCGCGGTTCGCTGGCGTTACACCACCGACGCGCTGTACCAGGGGCGCGGGATCTACGTCGACGCGATCCGGGTCGACGGGCGTCCCCTCGACCCGGCCCTCGTCCAGCTGAACGGGTGGCGGCTCAGCCCGGTCTGAGCGCTACGTTGATCGCCATGGCCCGTACGCGTAAGTCCGCACCCGCCCCGCCGGCGGCGCCCGCCACCGCCGTGCACATCCGGGCGCTGCTGCCGAGCCTCCAGCCGTCGATGCGGCAGGTGGCCGAGCGGGTGCTGGCCGACACCAGCGCCACCGCCACGCTGACCGTCACCGAGCTGGCGAACGCCTCCGGCGTGTCCGAGGCGACGGTCATCCGGTTCTGCAAGGCCATCGGCTTCGCCGGCTACCCGCAGCTCCGGCTGGCGCTGGCGGCCGAGGCCGGCCGGGCCGAGGGCGCCGACCGCAACGGCCGGGACCTGGACAGCGACATCGGGCCCGGCGACGACCTGGCCCGGGTCGTCGAGAAGATCGCCTTCGCCGACGCCCGGGCGGTCGAGGAGACCGGCGCCCAGCTCGACATCGTGGTGCTCGAGCGGGTCGTCGAGGCGCTGGTCCGGTCCCGGCGGGTCGACCTCTACGGGGTGGGGGCGAGCGCGTTCGTGGCCCTGGACTTCCAGCAGAAGCTGCACCGCATCGGCCGGGTCGCGTTCGCCTGGGCCGACACCCACGTGGCGCTCACCAGCGCCGCCCTGCTGCGGCCGGGCGACGTGGCGATCGGCATCTCGCACACCGGCACCACCACCGACACCATCGACGCGGTCACCGAGGCACGGGCGCACGGCGCGACGACCGTGGCGCTGACCAACTTCCCGCGGTCGCCGATCGCGCGGGCCGCCGAGCACGTGCTGACCACGGCCGCGCGGGAGACGACGTTCCGGTCGGGCGCGACGGCCAGCCGGCTGGCCCAGCTGACGGTGGTCGACTGTCTGTTCGTGGGGGTGGCGCAGCGGACGTACGGGCAGACGCTCGCCGCCCTCGACGCCACGCGGGCCGCGGTGGGCTCCCGGCACATGCCCCGGAAGTCACGCTCCTAGCCGCGCGTGCGCCTCGGCCAGGCTCTGGTGGGAAATCGCGCGGATCGCGAGCCAGGCGGCGCCGACCAGGCCGTCGGCCGGGGTGAGCACCTCGCCGCTCAGTGCCGCGCGGACCCGGTCGCCGACCGACGAGCGCGCGACGCTGCCGCTGAGCACCACCGGCGTCGTCTCGCCCGGGTCGCGGACGTCGCCGATCAGCCGGAGCAGCCGGGCCGCGGCGTCGTCGCAGATGGCGGCCGCCACCGCGTCGCCGGCCTCGGTGACGAGCGGTGCGAGGGCGGCGAGCGCGACGGGCGGGCCGGCGTTGGCCGCCCGGATCAGTGCCGACCGCTGCCGGTCGGCGTTCAGGGCCCGGCACACCGCGCCGGTCAGCATCGTCGCCGGCCCGGTCCCGCCGATCGCCGCGATGGCCGCCCGCACCGCCTCCCGGCCGAGCCAGAACGCCGACCCCTCGTCGCCCAGCAGCCAGCCCAGGCCGTCCGCGGTGGCCTCGGTGCGGCGGTCCCGGACCCGCACCGCCATCGCGCCGGTCCCGGCCAGCAGCACCGTCCCGTCCGGCGCCGGCGTGGCCGAGCAGAACGCGACCTCGGCGTCCCCGACGTAGTGCGGGACCGCGGTGATTCCGGCGGCGGCCAGCGCGCCGGTGAAGGTCCGCGCCGCCGCCGGATCGTCCAGGGTGGCCCGCCCGGCGACGCCGAGCACCACCGCCCGCACCCGGCCCGGGTCGAGGCCGGTCAGGGCCCGCCGGCACGCGGCGCCGAGCTCGGCCGCGGCCCGCTCGACGCCGTGCGTGGTCGGGTTGCCGCCGCCGCCCTCGACCGTGGCCAGCCGCTTCCCGGCGGTGGTGGCCACGGCGAGACGGGTCGACGTGCCGCCGAGGTCGGCGCCGACGACCAGCGGTTCCATCGTGTTACCCGAGGCCGCTGATGGCCGCCACCTCGGCCGGCGACAGCTCGATGCTCGCCGCCGCCACGTTCTCCTCCAGGTGGCCGACCGAGCCGGTGCCCGGGATCGGCAGGATCGCCGGGGAGCGCGCGAGCAACCAGGCCAGCACGATCTGGTGCGGCGTGACGCCGTGCGTGCCGGCCGCCTGCCGCACCGCCGGGTTGTCCTCGAGGCCCGAGATCGGCGCCCACGGCAGGAACACCAGGCTCTCCTGCTCGCACAGATCGACCAGCGACTCCGACCGGCGGTCGTCGACGTTGTACCGGTTCTGCACGGAGACGATCGGCGTCAGCCGCTGGGCCGCCCGCAGCTCCTCCTCGGTGACGTTGGAGACGCCGATGTGCCGGATCTTCCCCTGCTCCTTGAGCTCGACCAGCGCGCCGATCGACTCCGCCAGCGGCACCTTCGGATCGGGCCGGTGGAACTGGTACAGCGGGATCTGCTCCAGCCGCAGCCGGCGCAGGCTGCCCTCGAGAGCCTCCCGCAGGTGCTCGGGCCGGCCGTCCGGCGCCCACTGGCCCGGGCCCGGCCGCACCAGGCCGCCCTTGGTGGCGATGACCAGATCTTCCGGGTACGGGTGCAGGGCCTCGGCGATCAAATTCTCACTGACCTCCGGCCCGTACGAGTCGGCGGTGTCGATGAAGTTGACCCCGAGCTCGACCGCGCGCCGCAGCACCGCCGTGGCCTCGTCCCGGCTCTTGGGCTCGCCCCAGATGCCGTCCCCGGTGATCCGCATGGCGCCGAACCCGAGACGGTTGACGGTGAGATCTCCGCCCAGATCGATCATTGACGACTCCCTCTCTTTCCCTGGTGAACCTACGCCCGGTCCCCGCCCTGCGCCTCCAGCGAGACCGGCTGCCACCGGTGCCACTCGGCGAGGCGGGACTCGTAGTCGGCGGTGGCGATGCCGAGCGGCGCCTCGCCGAAGAAGATGCGCAGCGGCGGGTTCTCGGCGTCCACGACCTTGAGGATGGCCGCGCGGGTGGCCGCCGGGTCGCCCGGGTTGGCGACCCGCTTGCCGCGCGCCTCGGCGGCGATCTCGCGGACCTTCTCGTACGTCTCCAGCTTCGTCGCGTGGTGCGCCGAGGCGCCGCCCCAGTCCGTGCTGTAGCCGCCGGGCTCGACCAGGGTCACCTTGATGCCCCAGATCGCCACCTCCTGTGCCAGCGCCTGGCTGAAGCCCTCGAGCGCCCACTTGGAGGAGTTGTAGATGCCGATGTTCGCGAAGGCCGACACGCCGCCGATCGAGGACACCTGGACGATGTTGCCGCCGCCCGCCTCGCGCAGGTAGGGCAGCGAGGCCTGGGTGACCCACAGCGCCCCGAACAGGTTCGTCTCGAACTGCGCCCGGGCCTCCGCCTCGCTGATCTCCTCGATCATGCCGAACTGCCCGTAGCCGGCGTTGTTGACGATCACGTCGAGCCGCCCGAACCGCTCGTGCGCGGCCTCCAACGCCGCCGACACGGCCGCCCGGTCCGTGACGTCGAGCGCCAGCGTCAGCACGTCATCGCCGTACCTGGCGACAAGGTCGTCGAGCGAGGACACGTCACGCGCCGTGGCGGCGACGCGATCGCCCCGCTCGAGCGCGGCCTCGGCCCACTCCCGGCCGAAGCCGCGGGAGGTGCCGGTGATGAACCAGGTCCTGGCCATCGGGTACGTCCTTTCTCCGGTAGTCACCCCCCAGTCTTATCCCCGGATCGGCCCGGGGATGCGCGCGAGGGGGTGTGAGAAGGACGTCTCGGCGGCGCGGCGGCCCGGCCGATTTCTTGATCCGGTGCGTCATTGACGACGGTGGTAGCTTCGGACGTGGTGACCTTTATGGGGCGTGACGGTTGCCCTGCTGGGCCGGTGTTGCCGCACCGGCCCAGCCATAACGGGGTGGTCCGCCCACCCGAGCGAGATCGATTTCTCACCCCCTGCCCCGTCATTTCGGTGACCGTCGGTAAGGAAATGGTGCAACGCCGTCTTGGCAATTGCCAAGAGGTGCTTGCCAAGATATATTTGCGGATAGCAATTGCCATATGGCAGTCTGCCACCGGCCGATCTGCCGCATGGCGGGGTAAACCATCCGGGGAGGCGTCAGGTGCCCGGAGATCCGGGACCGCTGGTCCGCCGGCGGCAGCTCGGGCTCGCCCTTCGCGGCTACCGCGTGCAGGCCGGCCTGAGCGTCACCCAGGCCGCCCAGCGCCTGATGGTCGCCCCCTCCCAGGTCAGCCGCATCGAGACCGGTCAGCGCCGGGCGACGCTGCGCGACGTGCGCGACCTGTGCGTGATCTACGCCGTTCCGGCCGACGCCCAGCAGTTGCTGATGGAGCTCGCCGAGCTCAGCCGGCAGACCGCCTGGTGGCAGAAGTCCCACCTCGATCCGGCCGTCGAGGTGCTGGTCGGAATGGAGGGCGCGGCCCGTTCGATCAGTGAGTACGAGCCGTTGCTGATCCCCGGTCTGCTGCAGACCCCGGACTATATCCGGGCCATTGTCGACACCTTTTACGAGAATGGCGAGTCGGCGAGCAAACAAAAGGTCGTCGACGCCCGTATAAAGCGGCAGAATGCCTTCGAGAAGGAGCGGCACCCGGAGCTGAGAATCGTGCTCGACGAGGCCGCGTTGCGGCGGACGGTGGGCGGCCGGACGGTGATGCAGAAGCAGCTCCTGCACATGGCCGACCAGATCGAGAAATACTCGGCCGAGCTGCGCATCATCCCGTTCGCGGCGGGCATGCACCTCGGCACGCTCAACGGTTTCGTCGTGCTCGAGTTCGACAGCCCGGCGCCCGGTCTGCCGGCCGCCGAGGTCCCGGCCGTCGTCTATGTGGAGACGTTGAGCGGTAACGACTATTTCGACCAGGTGGCGATGGTCGAGCGGCATCGGCGTGCCTTCGCCGTCCTCCGCGAGGCCGCCCTTCTCCCGGGTGAATCGCTCGCCTTCCTGCGGGGGGTCACGGCCTCTCTCTGACGCCATTTGTGTCGTGAATCCGACTGTCCACGGGCCTTCGGACCGTGGCTCCGTTAAAACGGACGCCGCGTGTCCGTATTCGCGGTAGATTCCCCCCGATAACCCTCAGTGACCCCGTGGAGACTAAGTGCGACCGCCCGCATCCCCTAATGTCCAGTGGTACCAGTCGATGTCTTGTGCCACGGGCAACTGCATCCGTGTGGCCGCCCACGACGGGCAGATTCTGTTCGGCAGCACCGTCGACCCCGAGGGCGCGGTAATCGCGTACACCCCGGACGAGTTCCGGGAATTCCTCATCGGCGTCCGGCAGGGCGACTTCGATCACCTGATCGCCGGCACCGACTAGCGACAGCCCGAATCCGTCCGGGGGCCGGGAAGCCCCCGGACGGATTCGCGTCAGGCCTCGCCGAGGTGGGCGCGGAAATGCCGCAGGGCGTTCGACTCGTCGAGGATGCCGCCGCCCTCGTGGCCGTTGTACTCCCAGACGCTGATCTCGCGCTCGCCGCCGTAGACGTGGTAGGCGCCGAAGACCGTGGACGGCGGGCAGACCGCGTCGCGCAGGGCGGCCGAGAAATAGGCGGGGGCGGTGGCGCGGGCGGCGAAGTTGACGCCGTCGAAGTAGGCCAACGTCTGGTTCACCTGGTCCACGTCGTCGCGGTGGACCTTCAGGAAGTCGATGATCTCGCGGTACGGGAAGGCGTCGGTCACCCGCACGGCGCGCGGGAAGTCGCACAGGAACGGCACGTACGCCGCCACGCCGGCCAGGTCGGAGCGCAGGCCGGCGACGGCGAGCGCCATGCCGCCGCCCTGGCTGCCGCCGACCACGGCGATCCGGTCGGGGTCCACGGCGTCGAGGGCGCGGGCGGCGTCCACGGCGCGGACGGCGTCGGTGAACAGCCGCCGGTAGTAGTACTGCGCGGGGTCGAGGATGCCCCGGGTGAGCACGCCGGGCACCTGCGGCGGGGCCGGCGCGTCGTCGGGGGTGTCGCCGAGGCTCCACGACGAGCCCTGGCCGCGGGTGTCCATCTGCAGGTGCGCGAAGCCGGCCGAGGACCAGAAGAGGTTCTCCAGCGCGTGGCCGCGGCCGCCGCCGTAGCCGACGTACTGCACGACGGCGGGGAGCGGGCCCGAGGCGCCGGCGGGCAGGCGGAGCCAGGCCCGGACATCCTGCCCGGCATAGCCGCGGAAGCTCACGTCGTACGTGCGGATCGTTTTCAGCCCGGTGGTGACCTCGCGCAGCCGCACGTCGATCTCGTGCTCCCCGGCCGCGGAGAGGGTCGAGGACCAGAAGGCGTCGAAATCGGCGGGGGCGGTCTGCGTGCTGCGGTACGCGGCGAGCTGCTCGGAAGAGAGGTCGGTGAGCATTTCATGATCCTCGCAGAACTTGCAGCCCGAGGGGCGTCAGGGTGTGCTGGACCGCCTTGCCGGTGCGTCGGGTGGCCGCCAGACCGGCCTCGCGCAGCGCCGTGACGTGAGCGGACGCGGTCGCCGGACTGATCTCGAGGGTGCGGGCCAGCTCCACCGTGCCGCAGCCGGTGGTGAGCGCGCGCAGCACCCCGGCCCGGGTGGCGCCGACCAGGACGGCCAGCGGGTCGTCGCGCGGCGCCGGGGGAGAGGCCGGCGCGGGATGGATCGGATAGCTCACGGTCGGCCGCCGGTAGCCGGCCACGCTCACGCCCGGCCGCGTCCAGAACACCGACGGCACCAGCCGCAGCCCACGACCCGCCAGCCGGACGTCGCCGTCGCGGGGCGAGCTCACGGTGAGCACCGGCGGATCCCAGCCGATGCCGGGCCCGAGCGTCGCGAGCGCCGCGTCCACCCCCGAGGTGAAGATCAAATGCGCGCGGTGGGCGAGCTCGGCGCGAAGCAGGGCGCCGATCGTCGGCATGGCCGGGGCGATACAGGCCTTCTGGTACGCGACCAGAGCGTCGCCGAACGACATCAGCTCCGCGCTCCGGCCCGCCTTCCGCACCCGGGCGACCATCTTGTCCGTGGGCAGCCGGCTGAACTCCTCCGGCGTGAACAGGTCGGGCACGAAGCCGTCGGCCGGCACCGCCTCGAGCAGCGCGCCGGCCGCCCCGCGGGCCCGCCGGCGCATCGACTGCCCCCAGCGGTCGAGGAACGGCCCGCGGCCGGGCTGCCGCAGGGCCTGGAGGCTGCCGATCGTCTCGGCGTGCCAGGCCAGGTCGAACACCACCCGCCCGCGGTCTTCGGGCTCGAAGTGCAGGCGCATCATGTTTCGACCCTGCCCGAAAGGATCGCTCTCGTCGATAGGTGGCCGCGATTCTGACGGCCATGACTGTCTTGCACGCGCTGAGCGCGCTGCTTCTCATTTCGCCGGTCTCCCCGGTCTCCTCTCCGGCGGACGATCCGGCCGCGGCCGTCCAGCCGGTCGCCTACCACGTGAACCTGTCCAGCGACGCGACCGGCGCCCGATGGGACGGCCGGGAGACGATCGTGCTGCGCAACCCCGGGCCGGCCCCGATCGACGCGGTCTGGCTGCGGCTCTGGGGCAACGGGGTCGACGGCTGCGCCCCGCCCGCCCTCGACGTGACCGTCTCGTCCTTCACCGGCGGTGTGCCCGGTGACCCGCAGGTCGGGTGCACCGCCGTGCGCGTACGGCTGAACAAGGCGCTGCCGCCGCGCCGGACCACCGACCTGTCGTTCGCCCTGACCATCCGGGTGCCGGAGCGGGCCGATCGATTCGGGCGCGTCGGGGCGTACGCCTTCCTCGGCAACGCGCTGCCGGTGCCGGCGATCGGCGACGATCTGCCGCCGTACGTCTCGGGTGGCGAGAGCTTCCAGTCGCCGACCTCGACCTTCCTCGTCTCGCTCGACCACCCGGCGGGAATCTCCGTCCCGGCGACCGGGACCGTGATCGGGGAGACCGGGCACGGCGGGCGGGTGACCACGCGGATCGCGGCGCCGCTGGTGCGTGACTTCGCGTGGGCGGCCGGGCCGTTCGGGAGCGTAGACGGACGGACGTCGACGGGGGTCCGCCTGCGCACCTGGTACACCGGCGAGGTCACCGCCGACACCGCGCGCTCGGTGCAGGCGGACGTCGCGCGGACGCTGGAGTACGGGACGGCCACCTACGGCGCCTACCCGTACCCGGAGATGGACACCGTGATCGGCGGGTTCGAAGGCTTCCAGGGGATGGAGTACCCCACCTTCGTGCTGACCGAGCCGTCGCCGCTGCCGGCCGTGCACGAGACCGCGCATCAATGGTGGTACGCGCTGGTCGGCAACGACGAATACCGGCATCCGTGGCTCGACGAGTCGCTCGCCCAGTACACGACGGACAAGCTGCTCGGGACGCCGGACTATTGCGCGCAGTCCCCGTTCTGGTTCGACCCCGGCATGCGGATAGACGCCGGCATGGACTACTACGCCGCCCACCCCGACTTCTACGCCCCCGGCATCTACGGCGACGGCGCCTGCATGTTCCTCGACCTGGAGTCCCTCATCGGCGCCGGCAACGTGCAGAAGGCGCTGCGGAACTATCTGGCCGAGAACCGATTCGGCATCGCCCAGCCATCGACATTGCGAAATGCTTTCCAGGCCGTCACCACGACCGACCTGTCGTCATTCTGGGAGAAATGGCGCAACACCGCCGGCTGACGCGTGTTCATTGTTACGTCGCACATACGACATGGACAGGTGTGGCGAAAGCTGCCTAGGGTGATTTCATGCCCGGCACCGGCGTCGAATCCGCCCCTCGTAGGCGGATTCGGCGTCGGGTGCTAACGGTATTCCTGGTGGTCTTTTCAGCCTTGACGGTGTTGACCGCTCACCTGTTCGTATGGCCCGGCCTGCCACCGGTGCCGGCGAAGGCCGACGCGATCGTGCAACTGGGCGGCCCCGGAAACCGGCGGGCCCTGGCGATGGATCTCTACCGGCAGGGACGGGCGCCGGTGGTGGCGATCTCCGTCCCCGACGACGAGGCCCGCTGGGGCTGGTGCGACGAGGGTCATTGGCACGACGTGCCGGTGGTCTGTTTCCATTCCGACCCGTTCACCACCCGGGGCGAGGCGCGCGCGGTGGACGAGCTGGCCGAGAAATACGGCTGGCATTCGGTCATTCTGGTGACGACCCGCGACCAGGCCTGGCGCGCGGAATTGCGCACGAAACGGTGCTACGACGGTTCCATTTCGGTGGCGACGGCGTCGCTGCCCTGGTATTTGTGGCCGAAACAGATCGCGTATCAATGGAGCGCCACCATCAAGGCGTTGACCTTCGAGACGTCCTGCTGACACTTCCCTGCCGGTGGCTTCGAGCGCCTCACCGGGCCAGGCACGCCACGCTGAAGACGGCGGCCACCACGCCGTACAGGTGCACGGTGTGCAGTCGTTCGCGCAGGACCGAGCGGTTGAGCAGCAACGTGACCGCCGGGTAGAGGGAGGCGACCACGGCGGCGGGGGTCAGCGCGGCCGCGGCGGCCATCAGGAAGGCCGCGTCGGCCAGCGCGTCCGAGCCGCCGACCAGCACGATCGGGGGACGCAGCAGGGTGCGGTCGCAGCGGCGCAACACCAGCGCCAGGGCCAGCGCGAGCACGCCCTCGGTGATGCGGGCGACGCCCAGGGCCCAGAACTTGTCGGCCTCGCCCGCCTCGGGCAGCAGCACGAAATAGACGCCGAAGCCGAGTGCCGCGCCCAGGGCGCAGAGGTTCGCCGACCGCCGTGCGCGATGGCGCACCGCCCCGGGGACCGGCCAGCTCGCCATCGTCGCGCCGACCAGGCCGGCCGCCACGCCGAGGCCCGCCCCGAGACCGAGCCGCTCGCCGTGCAGCAGGCCCCAGCCGACCGGCACCAGCGCGGCGACCGCGGCGACCGGCGCCACCACCGCCGGCGACCCGTCCCGCATCGCCCGGTAGAGCAGGCCCATCGCCGGCAACCCCACGACCCCGGCGACCACCGCCAGCCAGAACCGTTCGTCCCAGGCGGCGGGCAATCCCCGTACGGCCGCCACCAGAAGGGTCAGCAGCATCGCGGCGATCCTCGATCCGATCAGGATCGTCAGCACCGGCAGCCGGCGGGCCAGCAACCCGGCGAGGAAGTCGGAGATCCCCCATGCGGCGGCCGCACCGGCCGCGGCCGTCATCAACCACGCCATGCCCGTCAGGAGGCGATGCCGTCGGCGCTGGATACACGCGAAGTCATGCGGGCGACTATGCCGACCGTAAAGCGGCAGGTCAGTCGCCCGCAGGAGGGCGGCCGACCGGCCTACCCCGATCGGCGGCGTGTCACAACGGATCATGCCGTCCGGTCATGGGTGCGTACGTCCGCCGAGCGCCCAGGAGGCCCCGTCATGCCCAGCTTCGACGCCGACATCAAGCCCCTCTTCCGGGCGAAGGACCGTAACGCCATGCTCCGGATGTTCGACCTGTGGTCGGCCGACGACGTCCGCGCGAACGCCGAACGCATCTACGCCGCCCTCGACCGCGGCGCGATGCCGTGCGACGGCGGCTGGCCCGAGGCGGACAAGCTCCTCCTGCGCCAGTGGATCGACGAGGGCGCCCCTAACTGAAGGCGCGGGCCGCCTCCGCCGGTGTGGTCGCCGCCGCGCAGCCGGCCACGCGGTCCGCCCAGGCTCGCACGACGTCGCGCAGCTCCGGGGGCTCGCGCACCACGAACGGCAACGCCAGGCCGGCCAGCACCCCGGGCAACCAGTCCAGCCGCTCGGCCCGCAGGCGAACCTCCACCCCGTCCGCGTCCGGCGTCACGGTCGCGAGACCCTTCGGCAGGCGGGCGCGCACCTCGTCCGCCGTCCCGCGGACCAGCACGACCACCTCGTGCCGCCACGGCGTCGCGGCCAGGCCGGCGAGGACCGATGAAGCGGGCTCGAATCCCTCGGGCGCCGCGAACGAGCCCTCGATCACCCGGGCGGCGGCGATCCGGTCCAGCCGGAACGTGCGGATCCGGCCCGAGGTGGAGTCGGCGCCGGTCACGTACCAGCGTCCGGCATGGACCACGATCCCGTACGGATGCAGGGTGCGCTCGGTGCGCCGGCCCCCGCGGTCGGTGTAGGCGATGGCCGCCGGGCGGCGCTGCCGGATGGCCTCGGCCAGCCGCAGCGCGACGGAGGCCGAAGGGGCCGCCTTGCCGATGGCGGACGCCGTGAACTCGGTGCTCGCGACGAGGGCGTCCAGCCGGTCGGCAAGAGCCCGCGGCAGCACCCGGCGCACCTTGGCGGCGGCAAGGGTGGCAGGGCCGGCAGGGGCGACGGGCGCGGTCGCGAGCAGCCCCAGCATGACCGCCAGCGCCTCGTCGTCGGTCAGCATCAGCGGCGGCATCCGGAACCCGGGCGCCAGCCGGTACCCGCCGTAGCGCCCCCGCACCGACGAGACCGGTATCTCCAGGTCGAGCAGATGCTCGACGTACCGCCGCACGGTCCGCTCGTCGAGGTCGAGCCGGGCGGCCAGATCGGGCGCGGTGTGCGTGCCGCCGCCCTCGAGGATCTCGAGGAGGGCGAGCACGCGCGCGGTCGGCCGGGCCATGACCGCCACCATACCGGGCGGATTCTGCCCGGTATTGCCGTTAGCGTCGGCCACATGATTCTCACCTCGGTTCGCATCATCACCGCCGACGTCGATCGGCTCACCACCTTCTACGAGCGGGTCACCGGCATCACCGCGCGCCGGCCCACGCCGGACTTCAGCGAGGTCGTCACGCCGGGCGCGACGCTGGCGATCGGCAGCGTGCGGACGGTCGGCGCGGCCGAGGCCGCCGCCAACCGGACCGCGATCGTGGAGTTCCGGGTCGACGACGTGGACGCCGAGTACGCCCGCATGCGTGACGTCATCGACGACCTGGTGCAGGCGCCGACGACCATGCCGTGGGGCAATCGGTCCCTGCTGTTCCGCGACCCGGACGGCACGCTGGTGAACGTCTTTACGCTGGGCCGGTGACCGATGCCGTGATCGTCGACGTCGACGACACCCTGTGCCTGACCGAGGCGGCCTCCTTCGAGCTGGAGAACGACGTGCTCGCCGCCCTCGGCCGGCCGCCGATGCCCCGGGACGTGCACCTCGCGACCTGGGGCGAGGCGCTGCTCGACGCCATCCCGCTACGGTCGCCCGGCGTCGACCTCGACCGGTTCGCCGCGCTGTTCCCGGTCGTCCACCAGCAGTACCTGGCGGCGGGACGCCTCGACGTGATCCCGCCGGAGAACCTGGCCGCGCTGGACCACCTGGCCGGGGACGGGCACACCATCATGCTGCTGACTTCGAGGGCCGAGGCGGAGGTACGCCACCTTCTCGCGCCCGGCCACGCACTGGCGACCCGCGTCACGGCCGCCTATCACCAGGGCAACACCCGTTTCCGCAAGCCCGATCCGCGGGTCTTCGACGAGTTGCTGGCCGAGACCGGATTCCGGCCCGAGCAGTGCGTCTACGTCGGCGACTCGCCGGGCGACGCCACGGCGGCCGGCGGCGCGGGCACCCGCTTCGTCGCCTGCCTGCAGAGCGGCGTCCGGCGCCTCGACGAGTTCGACCCGCGCTACGTCACCGCGGCGGTCGACACGTTTCCCGAGATCCTACCGGTCATCCGAGCTTTGCCTCGTCGGGGCGGCGGTCCGGGCGCAGGCCCCGCCAGCTCGAATGGCGCAGGCGGCCGTCCTCGGTGAAGCTGCGGTACTCGACCTCGCCGACCACGGACGGCTCCACCCAGATCGCGCCGCGGGCGTCGCGGCGGGGGACGTCGTCCGCGGCCGGCTCCCCGGTGATCAGGGGCTTCAGCTGCGCTTGCAGGGCGTGCAGCGCCGCGTCGGTGAAGCCGGTTCCGACGCCACCGGCGAACGACAGCTTTCCCCCGCGATACAGCCCGACCAGCAGCGCGCCGATCGTGCCGGCCCGCCTTCCCTCGCCCTCCTTGAAACCCAGGATCACCACCTCCTGCGTACGGATGAATGGCGCTTTGATCCAGTCCGGTGATCGCCGCCCGGGTGCGTAGGGGCCGTCGAGCCGCTTGGCCACCACCCCCTCGAGGCCGCGCCGCCGTGACTCCTCGACCACCTCGTCCGGGTCGTCGGCGACGAACGACGGTGGCACCTGGAGGCCGCCGAGCTCCTCCAGCCGGGCCCGGCGCTCGTGGAACGGCTCGCCGACCAGCGACTTCCCGTCCCGGCCGAGCAGGTCGAAGACGTTGTAATGCAGCGGCGTCCCGGCGATCAGCTCGGGGCTCGGCTCGTGCACGCCCATCCGGCGCTGGAGGCGGGAGAACGACGGGCGGCCGTGCGCGTCCGGCGCCACGATCTCGCCGTCGAGGATCAGCGTTCCGAGGCCGCGGACGGCACCGGCGATGTCCGGATACGCGGCACTGACGTCCCGCTCGTTGCGGCTCAGGACGCGTACCTCATCGCCCTGGATGTAGACGACGGCGCGCACGCCATCCCATTTGTACTCGTAAGCCCAGCCACCGCCGGTCGGCAACGTGCCGAGAGTGGCCAGCATGGGCGGTATGGGAGCGGGGAACGTCACCAGATCATTGGACACCCGCGGGACGGCCCGGCGGTACCGTTGCCGGATGAGCCAAACCGAGACCGCCATCCTGGCCGGCGGCTGCTTCTGGGGCATGCAGCAACTCATCCGCCGCCGTCCCGGCGTGCTCGGCACGCGGGTCGGCTACTCCGGCGGCGACGTGCCGAACGCCACCTACTACCACCACGGCACGCACGCCGAGGCCATCGAGATCACCTTCGACCCGGCCGTCACGTCGTACCGGGAACTCCTGGAGTTCTTCTTCCAGATCCACGACCCGACGACGATGAACCGCCAGGGCAACGACGTCGGCCTCAGCTACCGGTCGGCCATCTTCTACACCAGCGACGAGCAGAAGAGCGTCGCCGAGGACACGATCGCCGACGTGGAGGCCTCCGGCCTGTGGCCGGGCAAGGTCGTCACCGCGGTCGAGCCGGCCGGCCCGTTCTGGGAGGCCGAGGCCGAGCACCAGGACTACCTGGAGCGCATCCCGAACGGCTACACCTGCCACTTCCCGCGGCCCGACTGGGTGCTTCCGCGCCGCAACGGCTAGGACCGCAGGATCATCCCGGCGGTCCACCAGCCGAGCACGGCCGCGAGGGCGACCGCGAGCAGGCCGAAACCCCAGGCCGCGATGCTCCAGCCGTGGGTGCCTGCCAGCCAGGCGCTCACGGCCGGCGCGGCCACCACCAGGCCGGTGCCGCCGAGAAAGACGACGAGCTCGACCGGCGCGATCAGGTTGATCTCGCCGAACGCCGCGCGCAGCCACTCGTAGAGCAGGAGCGACGCCGCCGCCCAACCGCCGACCAGCGCGGCGCTGATGGCCAGCGCCGTCGCGGAGTCACTCCATCGGTCCACTGAGGAATGAAGTTACCTTCATCGAAGCAAGAAACTCCAGCACCTCGGCGGCGAACCGGTCCGGCGCCAGGCTGTGTACGCGATGACCGACCGCGATGGTGGCCAGGCGGGCGCCCGGAATGGCGGCCGTCGCGTCGGCCAGCCGCCCCGGCGGGATGCAGCTGGCCGGCCCGCCGGAGAGCACCAGCGTCGGGTGGCGCACCCCGGCCAGCCCGTCCCACCAGGCGGGGTCGGGCCGGGTCAGCTGGCGCAGCAGGGACGCGAGGGCACGCAGGTCGTAGTCGCGGCGGATGGTGAGGATGCCGAACACCGCGGCCAGCGCCTGGAACGGGTTGACGGTCGTCGTCGTGCCGGCCGGCCGGGGCGGCGCCGCCAGGTCCTCGAGGACCAGCCCGCTGACCCGTTCCGGCGAGTGCAGGGCCGCGGCCAGCGCCGCATAGGCGCCGACCGAGTGCCCGATCAGGACGGGCTTGTCGAGATCCAGAGCGTCGATCAATCCGAGCAGGTCGTCGCGGAGGCGCCCCAGCGCGTAGTCCCGGGGCCGGTCGCTGGCGCCGTGCCCACGCAGGTCGACGGCGATCGTGCGATAGCCGGCCGCGGTCAGCCGAGGGGTGAATCGGTCCCACGTGCGGGCGCTGCTGCCGCTACCGTGCAGCAGCACGACCGGCGGAGCGGCCGGGTCACCGGCTTCACGGCAACCGAGTCGGACGCCGTTGACCGTGACCCCGCGAAAGCTCATCCACGATGTTTACCAGAAGTTCGGCTGACCACGGGCCGGAGTGAACGTGAAGGTAAGGAGCGCCACCATGGACCGGCTGGACCAGATCGCCTCCGATGTGCTCGGCATCAGCCTGCGTCCGGCGCAGCGCCGGGCACTCGCCGCCCTCACCGAGCACGGCGACACCCTGGCCGTGCTCCCGACCGGCAGCGGGAAGAGCGCGATCTACCAGGTCGGCGGGCTCGCGCTCGGCGGTCTCACGCTGGTCGTCTCGCCGCTCATCGCCCTCCAGCGCGACCAGTTGCGCGCTCTCACCGCGCACGTCCGGGCCGTCATGCTCAACTCCTCCCAGCATCACGCCGAACGGGTCGCGGCGCTCGACGACCTTCGCGGCGGCCGCGTCGACTTCGTGATGCTCGGTCCCGAGCAGTTGGCCAACGCCGAGACGATGGCCGCGATCGAGGGCAGCCCCCGCCCGATCACGCTGGTCGCCGTCGACGAGGCGCACCTGGTCAGCGAGTGGGGCCACGACTTCCGTCCCGAGTACCTGCGACTCGCCGACGTGGTCGAGAAGGCCGGCCGCCCGCCGGTGCTGGCGCTGACCGCGACCGCCGCCCCGCCGGTGCAGGCGGACATCACCCGCCAGCTGCGGATGCGTGATCCCCAGGTGATCGTGTCCGACTTCGACCGGCCCAACATCTCCTTGGCCGTACGCCGGGCGCGGCACGATCTTCCCGAGGATCAGGCGATCGATGACCGTACGGTCGAGGTGGTGCTCGCCCACGACGGGCCGGCCCTGGTCTACGCCCTCAGCCACGCGCGGTGCGAGAGCCTGGCCGCGCGCCTGCGCCTCGACGCGTACAAGGCCGAGCCGTACCACGCCGGCCTGCCCGCCGCCCGCCGCGCCGAGATCCAGGACGCGTTCTTCGCCGGCCGCCTCGACGTGGTCGTGGCCACCAGCGCGTTCGGCATGGGCATCGACAAGCCGGACGTGCGCACGGTCGTCCACGCCGGCGTGCCCGGCAGCCTCGACGAGTACTACCAGGAGATCGGCCGGGCCGGTCGCGACGGCGGCCCGGCGAGCGCGGTCCTGGTCTACGACCCCCGCACCGTACGGATCCCGCGCCTGCTCGCCGCGAAGTCGAAGATGAGCGACGCCGCCGTGCACGCCGTCATCGACGCGATCGAGGCCGCCACCGGCCGCATCACCGTGAAGGAGCTGACCGAGGCCAGCGGCGTGGGCCGCCCGTCGGTGAGCCGCGTCGTCGACGAGCTGCTGGAGCTGGGCCTGCTCCACCCCGACGGCAACGACGCCGTGCTGGCGGCCCCGCTGGGCGACGCGTTCAAGCAGGTGACCGCCGCCGGCAACCGCCGCCAGGCGATCCTGCGTTCCCGCATCGAGGCGGCGCGCGGCTACGCCGAGTCGACGCACTGCCGCCGAGCCGACCTGCTGGGCTATTTCGGCGAGCAGTACGACCCGCCGTGCAAGTCCTGCGACAACGACGACCACGCCGCTGTGGCCCCGCGCCAGGCCGGCCAGGCCGCCGCGGGCCAGATGCGCGTGCGCCACCGCCTGTGGGGCCCGGGCACGGTCCTGAGCCGGGACGACCACGAGCTGGTGGTCGCCTTCGACTCGGTCGGCTACCGCCACCTGACCGCGGCGTCCCTGACCAACGGCCTGCTCACTCTCGAATAGCCCCCCGAGCGGGCTCAAGCGCAGCAGTCTTCGGTGCAGGCGGTGGCCGGCGTGGTGTCACCGATGGCGATCGGAGCGCGGCGGGTGCCGCCGCGCCCAGCATGGAGGCCTTCTTCGACGGCGACGGCGGCGAGCGGATATCCCGAGGCGTGGCGTGCCTGGCTCGGTGGGGCGCGCTCGGGTTGCGGTGGCGCGGTTTTCGGCGTGGTGTGCCTGGCTTGGTGGGGCGCGCTCGGGTTGCGGTGGCGCGGTTTTCGGCGTGGCGTGCTTGGCTCGGTGGGGCTCGCTCGGTTGCGGTGGTCGCGCCGGGACTGGTCTGGCGGCTTGGGGGCTCATCGGCGTACGGGAAGGGTGATTTTGGTGGCGCCCAGACCCGGCGCCGAAGCGATCAGGGTGACCACGCCCGGGGATTTCGCCGGTCGGATGATCGCCAGGGCGCGGCCGTGCCAGGTGTGGCGGCGGGGGCGGCGGAAGCTGTCGGCGTTGTGCGGGTTGCCGTTGCCGACCGCGGCCAGTGTGCCGGCGCCGTGCACCTCGAAGCTGACCCGGTGGACGGCATCCGGAACCAGGTTCCGTTTGGCATCCACCACCGTGACCAGGACGTGCGCGAGATCGTCGCGGCCGGTGGTCAGCCCGGGGACATCCGAGGTCAGGCGCAGGGCGGCGGCCGGGCCGGTGGTGCGCAGCGTGCGGCGGCCGATCTCGCGGCCGGCTCGGTAAGCGATCGCGGTCAGCTCGCCCGGCCGGTAGGGCGCGGTCAGGGAGACGGCCCCGAGCGACGGCGAACCCTCGGCGACCGGCGCGCCGTTCAGCAGCAACCGCACCCGGTCACCCGTCGTATAGGCGCGGACGACCATCGGCTGGTCGGCTGGAACGTTCCAGGTCCAGCTCTCCAGCTCGTCGTAGTAGCCCCACCAGACCGCCACCTGCTCGGTGCCGGCCACGACCGGGCGCTCGACCAGCAGCTCGAGAGGGCTCGCGCCGGTGACCGCGGCCCGCCAGTGGTTCTGGGCCTTGCGGCCGCCGATCAGGTCGAGGTCGCCGCAGTTGCCCTGGAAGTACGGGTACGGGTAGCCGAAGCCGCCCCACCCGTGATGCAACAGGCGGGCGATCGACCAGCCGGGCATCACGCTCTGGTCGCCGATCGACGCCGCCGTGCCCGCGGGCGCCATCAGCGTCTTGCCGATGCCCGACTCGCCCAGGTAGTCCATGGCCGCCCACACCCAGGTGCCGACCGCCCAGTCGTTCTGCTCGGCGAACACCTGGTCCTGGTAGATCGTGGCCGGGAAGCCCTCGCTGTGCGTCATCGGCTTGCCGGGGTGGGCCGCGTGCATCTGCGCATAGCCCTTACCGTTCGCGTTGTAGTGCACATCGCCGATGTCGACGTAGGACCAGGACGGGTCGTCGGGCGTGAACGTCGAGCCGCCACCGAGCGTGATCGGCCGCGTGATGTCGAGCGTGCGCAGCAGGGCGGCCATCTCGGCGCCACGCCGGCCGCCGGTGTTGTCGGTGATCTCGTTGCCGAGCGACCAGATCACGATGCTCGGGTGGTTGCGGTCGCGCCGGATCATGCTGGTCAGGTCGCGTTCCCACCACTCGGCGAAGTGCACCGCGTAGTCCTGCGGTGTCTTGCCGGTGTCCCAGACGTCCACGAACTCGTCCATGACCAGCATGCCGAGCCGGTCGCAGGCGTCGAGCAGGTCCGGTGAGGGTGGGTTGTGGGCGGTGCGCAGGGCGGTGAAGCCGGCCGCGAGCAGCAGCTCGACCTTGCGTTCCTCGGAGCGGGCGAGGGTGACCGCGCCCATCGGGCCGTTGTCGGCGTGGATGCAGCCGCCGACGACCTTGACCGGGCGGCCGTTGAGCTTCAGGACGCCGTCCCAGGTCAGGTCCCGGATGCCGAACGTGGTCGCGGTCGCGTCGACGGTATGACCGTGGGTGACCAGCTCCGCGTGCGCGGTGTAGAGGTGCGGCGTACCCGTGTCCCACCGCAGTGGATCTTCAAGCTCGAACGCAAGATCGGTGCCGGGCGACGCCTCACGTCGCGCCACCACCGCGCCCGAGGGGTCGCGCAGGGTCACGCGCACCGCGGACGGAGGCGGCCCCTCGATGTCGACCGCGACGCGCACGGTGGACTGCGCCGTCGTTACGGACACGCCCCAGAGCGGGATCCGGGTCGGCCCGGTGACGGTCAGCCACGTGTGGCGGTAGATGCCCGAGCCCGAATACCAGCGACTGGTCTGCCCAGTGTTGTCGACCCGGACGGCGAGCACGTTGGTCGCGCTCAAGAACGGCGTGAGGTCGTACGCGAAACCGGTGTAACCGAACGGATGGAACCCGAGATCGACGCCGTTGAGCCAGACGTCCGCGTTCTGGTAGACGCCATCGAACCGCAGTTCGACCCGTTCGCCCGCCGGAAGTGCTTGCGGTACCAGCCGACGCCGCCCACCGTGTAACCGGTCGAGCCGCCGCCCGCGCTCGAGGCCGGGTCGAACGGCCCGATGACCGCCGGCGGAACCGGCTCGGCCGGCGGCACCTGCGTGGTGAGCAGCGAGGGGTCACTGGTCGCGGCGCCGTCGTCGGAGATCGCACAGGGGAGATCCTCGATGCCCCAGTCGTGCGGCAGATCGAGGTCCCGCCACCCGCCGTCGTCGAGTCCCGGCTGCTCGCCGCCCTCGAGGTCGCCCCGCCGGAACAGCCAGTCCTCGTCGAACGGCAGCTCCCGCCGGGTGCGAGGGCCGGGCGCGGGCAGCCGGGCGGCGCCCGCCGCCACGACGCCCATCTGGATGGCTCGTCTCCGGCTGATCCCAGGCATGCATCCAAGGTTATGAATGTTTCGCTGAACCGGTCAAGTCCGCCGGTGGGTCGAGCTCGGCGGCTGAACAAGCCGGGTGATCAGGCGTCGCGGTGGGCGCGCGATGGGATGGGGCGCGATCGAGTGGGGTGCGCGATGGGATGGGGTGTGCGGTGGGATGGGGTGCGCGGTGGGATGGGGCGCGCGGTCGGGCGGGTGCCCATCGGGGTGGGACGCGCCGCGGTTAGGGGGCCCGGAAGGCGACGGCGCCCATCGGGGCCGCGCGGTGGGGCCCGAGAGGTGAGGTGGCCGCGAGGCGGGGCGGGCCGCGCGTGGGGCCGGCCGCGCGGTGGGGTGGGCGCGCGGTGGGGCGGGCGCGCGGTGGGGCGGGCGCGCGGTGGGGCGGGGGCGCGGTGAGGCGGGCGCGCGGTGAGGCGGGCGCGCGGTGAGCGACCGCGCCGGGCATGGGGGCACGCCCGGCACGGCCGGTCACTCGGAAGCGAGGCGGTCGCTGTGCTTGTCGAAACCGATGTAGAGCCGCGCGGAAGCGTTGGCGCCCAGCGCGCCCAGCGTCTCCAGCTCGCGCAGGCGCAGCAGGGCCGGGTGCTCGGCGTACGCCTCGGCCGCCGCGGCCAGGCGGCGCAGGGCGTCCACCTCGGCGTCGGCGCGGATGCGCTTGGCCTCGGCGTCGGCCTCGGCGGCCAGGCGGGTCGACTCGACCCGGGCCCGGGCCGCGACGCGCTCGGCTGCTGCCTTCGAGTCGGCCTCCAGCGTGTCTCGCTCGGCTCGGGTGCGGGCCTCGACCATCTGGGCCTCGGCCATGCGCTGCGCCGTGAGGACGCGGTTCATGATCTCCTGGAGGTTGCCGGGGAAGACCAGGTCCTTCACGTCGGCGCGGATTATCTCGACGCCGTAGCCGGCCGAGACGCCCTCGACGTCGCGCAGGATGTCCTCGCTGAGCTGGTTGCGGTTGGTCAGGATGGCCTCGAGCGTCATCGACGCCAGGGAACGGCGCGCGGCGAGCTGGACGTCGCTGTAAATGCGGTCGTGGTAATCGGCGACCCGCTCGACGGCGGCCTTCGGATCGGTCACCCGGAAATGCGTGATGATATTGACCCGTACGGCCACCTTGTCGGCCGTGAGAATCTCCTGGCCCTTGATGTTCAGCTCGCGCTCGCGCACGTCGATCGGCACGATCGAGACGGTGGGCGTGCGGCGGCCGAACCGGCGCTTGGGCAGCTCGTAGCGGCCCGGCTCGAGCACCTGGTCGAATCGGCCGTCGACATAGCGAAGGCCGCGGAATCCGCTGTGGATGATCATCGGGATCTCCGGAAAACGATGGGGAAAAATAAGAATAGGTGGGTGGCCCCGAAGCGGATCCGATGAGAAGGATCGGTCGCCTTGAAGACAGCGGATCAGCGTGGTTGGATCGCCAATGCATCCGCTGCGGAAGCGCGTACTTCTGAAGCCGCCGGGGCCGAGATAAGAATGACAAATCCCGGGCCCGGCGACAACGGAATATCGGCGCTCAGCGGTTCAGGACGGAATGGCGCCGGCCGTAGAACACGTACACGATGACGCCCAGCACGAACCAGATGGCGAAGCGCAGCCAGGTGATCGGCGAGAGGTAGGTGATCAGCCAGAGTGAGAAGACGATGCCGAGCGCCGGGACGACCGGCATGGCCGGCAGGCGGAACGAGCGCGGCAGGTCGGGACGCCGGTAGCGCAGCACGATCACGGCCACGCAGACGACCACGAACGCGAGCAGGATGCCGATGTTGGTGAGCTCGGCCGCCTCCTCGATCGGCAGGACGCCGGCGATCAGGGCCGACACCGCGCCGGCGATCCAGGTCACCCGGGACGGCACCTGCCGGGTCGGGTGCAGGCGGGAGAACCAGGACGGCAGCAGACCGTCACGGCTCATCGAGTACCAGACGCGGGTCACGCCGAGCATGAACGTGAACATCACGGTGAGGATGCCGATGATCGCGCCGACCGCGATGACGTCGGCCAGGCCGGAGAGCCCGACCGAGGCGAAGGCGGACGAGAAGCCGCTCTCCGGATCGATCTCGGTGTAGTGCTGCATGCCGGTCAGCACGAGACACGCCAGCACGTACAGGATCATGGAAATGACCAGCGACCAGATGATCGCCTTGGGCATGTGCCGCCGGGCGTCCTTCGACTCCTCGGCCGCCGTGCTCATCGCGTCGTAGCCGAAGACGGCGAAGAAGACGGTGGACGCGCCGGTCACCGCGCCGCCGAAGCCGAACGGGAAGAACGGCTGGTAGTTCGCGCTGTCGATGTGGAACGCGCCGACGACGATGACGAGCAGGACCACGGCCACCTTGATGACCACGACCACGGTCTCGGTGCGGGCGGCGGCACGGATGCCCTGATTCAGCAGGTACGCGATGAGCAGGCACAACAGCATGGCGAACAGATCCACCACGTGGCCGTCGCCGGTGCCGGGCGCGCCGAGCATCCACGCGGGCAGATGCACGCCGATGTCGTCCAGCAGGAACGAGAAGTAGCCGGAGATGCCGATCGCCACCACCGAGACGATCGCCGTGTACTCGAGCAGCAGGTCCCACCCGATGAACCAGCCGACACCTTCACCCAGGACCGCATAGCCGTACGTGTAAGCCGACCCGGCCCGGGGGATCAGCCCCGCGAACTCGGCGTAGGAGAGGGCCGCGCACGCCGAGGCCACGCCGGCGATGAGGAACGAGATGACGACGGCCGGCCCCGCCGTCTTGTTGGCCACCGCCCCCGCGAGCGCGAAGATGCCGGCGCCGATGATGCCGCCCACGCCGATCGCGGTCAGCTGGAACAGCCCGAGCGACCGGTTCAGGCCGGACGAGCCCTCCTCCGTGATGTCGTCGACCGGCTTGCGCCGGAACAGCGCCGAAGTATCCATACCTATGGATCTAACGCCTTCATCGGCGCGGCGCAATACCGTGGACCTATGACGATGTCATTCGAGCCGCTCTCGCCGGTGTCATATCTGGACCGGGCCGCGGAGGCGCACGGCGACCGGATCGCCGTGGTCGACGGCGAGCGCCGCTGGACCTACGCGGAGCTCCGGGAGCGGTGCCGCCGGATGGCCGGGCTGCTGGCGCCGCTCGCGGGCGGGCGCCCGGTGGCGGTGCTGTCGCCGAACACGCACGTGCTGCTGGAGGCCCACTTCGGCGTGCCGTGGGCGGGGGTGCCGCTGGTGGCGATCAACACGCGGTTGTCGGCCGGGGAGATCGCCTACATCCTCGACCACTCCGAGGCGTCGGTGCTGCTCCACGACCCGGCCTTCGACGACGTGGTGTCCCATGCGCCGACAAGCAAAATCCGGCTGGATCAGACGTACGAGCAAATGCTGTTGACCGCAAGGCCGGAGATCGTGGCGCCGGTCGACGAGATGGGGCTGCTCTCGATCAACTACACCTCGGGCACCACCGGCCGCCCGAAGGGCGTGATGTACCACCATCGCGGCGCGTTCCTGCAGGCCGTGGCGATGGCCGGGCACACCGGGCTGACGCCGTCGTCGGTGCACCTGTGGACGCTGCCGATGTTCCACTGCAACGGCTGGAGCTTCCCGTGGGCGGTGTCGGCGGCGGGCGCGACCCACGTGTGCCTGCCGCGGCTCGACCCTTCGGAAGTGTGGCGGCTGATTCGGTCCGAAGGGGTCACGCATCTCAACGGCGCGCCGACGGTCCTGTCGATGCTCGCGTACGCGCCGGACGCCGGTTCGGGGGTGCCGGACGGTCGCGTGGTGCGGGTCGCCACCGGCGGCGCGCCCCCGTCGCCCGCGATCCTGCGTCGCATGGCCGAGCTGGGCTTCGACGTGACCCACCTCTACGGGCTGACCGAGACGTTCGGGCCCGCGATGATCTGCGACTGGCGGCCCGAGTGGGACGCGCTCGACCTCGACGGACGGGCCCGGATGAAGGCGCGGCAGGGCGTGGCCAACATGATCGCCGTGACCCCGCGGATCGTGGACGCGTCGGGCGCGGACGTGCCGGCCGACGGGGTGACGGTGGGTGAGATCGCGCTGCGCGGCAACACGGTGATGCTGGGCTACCTGAAGGACCCCGAGGCGACTCTTGCGTCCGCGCCGGACGGCTGGTTCCGCACCGGTGACCTGGGCGTACGCCACCCGGACGGCTACGTCGAGCTGCGCGACCGCCTCAAGGACGTGATCATCTCGGGCGGCGAGAACATCGCGTCGGTCGAGGTCGAGCAGGTGATCGCCGACCATCCCGCCGTCCTCGAGGTCGCCGTGATCGCGGTGCCTTCCCCGCGGTGGGGCGAGGTCCCGGCGGCGTTCGTGTGTCTGAAGGAGGGCTTTTCAACAACCGAGGAGGAGATCATCGCGTACGTCCGGGACCGTATCACCCATTTCAAGGCGCCCAAGTCGGTGACGTTCGGCGAGCTCCCCAAGACGTCAACCGGCAAGATTCAGAAGTACGTCCTGCGTGACCACTTCCGTGGCGGCGTCGTGCGGGACTGAGGAGGCCGTGCAGACGATGATGTCGGCTCGTTCCCACGGCCGGTCGTCCCGCAGGAAGGGCACCTCCTCGGCCTCCCACTCCTCCCAGTTGCGGTCGGCCTCCTCGGCGTCGCGGCCCTCCTCGGTCATGTCCCGCCGCACGCCGCGGCGCTTGGCCTCCACATAGTCGGACTGCACCCAGATCGCGACGTCGAGGTAGGGCGCCAGCGATCGGCGGGAGACCCCGACGCCTTCGATGATGACGGTCGCCACCCCTTCGGCGACCTCGATGCGTCCCTCGCGGCCGTCCCGCTCCCAGGCCGGTGGCCGGTATCTCACCGGCTCGCCGGCGTGCAGCGGTTCCAGCACCCCGTCGATCATCAGGTCGTCCCAGCCGAAGCGCGAGTGCGCCCAGGCCACGTCGTCGGAGTGCACGACGGCGGCCGGCCACATCGCCCGTGCGAGCCGGCCGGCCAGCGCCGTCTTCCCGCCCCCGCCCCGGCCGTCGACGGCGACGATGCGCGGCCGCCCGGCGTCCGCGCCGGCCGCCCGGACCACGGACCGGGCGAACACCGGCAGCGGTTCGACCCGCCACGGGCCGGCCGCCGGTTCGCCCGGCCCGAGCACGATGTCGCCGCCCGATTCGAGCGTCGGCCGCTCGGCCGCGCCGGCCAGTTCGCGAAGCCGCCGAACCTCGTCGATCAGCTCGCGGTCCGACGGCACGCCGAGAACCGTCAGCCCCGAGGGCCCCGCTTCCCGCGTCGTCATATGCAGCGTCGTGGCGAGCCACGCCCGGAGGTCGGCGAGTTCGCGGGCCGGATCAGTCACGTCCTGAGCGTGCCAGAGTCGGCGCGTGCGCGCCCGGTTGCCCGCCTGCCCCTGCCCGCGGTGCGCTCCTGCCCGCCGTGCCCGCCGGCCCTGCCCGCCCTGCCCGCCGGCCCGGCCCGCCAGCCCTGCCGGCCCTGCCCGCCCTGCCCGCCGGCCCTGCCGGCCCTGCCCGCCCTGCCCGCCGGCCCTGCCCGCCCTGCCCGCCAGCCCTGCCGGCCCTGCCCGCCCTGCCCGCCTGCCTCAGCCCCTCGCCGCCGGTGTTCGCCGCCCCACGTGCACCTCGGCCGCCGCCCTCGCTCGCCCGGCCGAGGTCGCCCTCGATCTGTGGATTTCCGGGCGAGAAATGTCGTACCCGGGCGGTAGTTTCGGCCCCACCCAGTCACGGGTGGGGTTGAGTAAGGCGGCCCCGGCAACGCGGCCGGTGGCGGCCGGCGGAATTGAGTCGTGTCAGTGCTACAGCCGCTGTGATACTGGCCCGCGTGCGGGTCATCGGGGCGAGCAACGACGACGAGATGGTCGCCTGCTTCCTTCTCGGTGAGCTGACGAGCACCCGCTTCGGTGCCGGCGTCCGGCGCGCGCTGGCCGGAGCCGGGCAGGACGAGCGCCTGCTCACCGAAGCCGACCTCACCGACCCGACCGCCAACCGGGCACGGCGCGACGTGCTGGCGGCCACACGTGGTTACGGCGAGAACCGGGAGCTGTTCGAGGGCTTTCCCGCCCGGGTTCGGTGGACCCGCGCGGTGCTGACCCCGGACGAGCTGGCCCGCGTGCGGTACGTCGATTACTCGTACTGGAACGAGCTGTCGGGTGGCACCCGGCTGCCCGGCGACGCGGCCGAGAACATCCGGGCCGGCGAGCGGGCGTTCGAGGTGCCCAACGACCGGTTCATCGCGGCCGCCCGCGCCGTGCGTCACGGGGAGCAATTCCCGCCGCTCATTCTGGCCGGGCCCCGGCCCGAGACGCTGGTGTGCCTGGAAGGCCATCTGCGGCTGACCGCGTACGCGCTGGCCGGCTTCCCCACAGAGGTGGAGTGCCTGGTCGGCACGGCGGCCGGGATGGGACGCTGGGCACTGTGATCACGATTCAGCGGGTACGGGTCAGGTGGGGCGCCGCATCACGCGGTGCTCGGCACGCCGACCTGCGTCGTGGCCTCAACCATCCGATCGCCCTGCCGGAGGGGCTGCCCGCCGGTGACGTGATCGTGCACGACCTGCCGGCTATCGGCCCCAGGAGCAGATGAGCGGGAGCGGCGTCGACCTCGCCCGTGACGTGGGCCTGTGGCTCACCTCGGACGGTCCCGACGGGATCGTCGAACGGTTGCCGAGCCAGGCCGCCGTCCCGCACGACCGCGCTCCGGGCCGCCTCTTCACGCTGGCGCCGGGACAGACGGGCCGCTACCGGGCCGGCTGAGGCCGGGGATCTCGTCGGTGAGGTCGACCGTGATCAGCAGCCGCGCTTCGACACCGTCCATCGGCTGTGACCGCCGACATAGAGGATCGGAGGGTGTTCTGGTACGACCGGACTGTGGAACTGGGTATGGCACTGCCGACGTCGGGGCCGATGGCCTCGCCGGCGAACATCAAGCGGGTCGCGGTGGAGGCTGAGAACCTTCAATTCGAGGCGCTCTGGACCTATGAGCGGCTTCTCCGGCCGATGGCGAAGATCATGCCGGGGGCGGACGGCGAGTTGCAGCGGATTCCGGCCGACTATCGGGAGACGTACGAGCCGCTCGAGACCCTCAGTTTTGTCGCCGGAATGACCGAGCGCATCAAGCTCGGCACCAGCATCGTCGATTCGCTCTTTCATCCGCCGGTCGTGCTGGCGCGGCGGTATGCGACGCTCGACCGGTTCAGCGGGGGCCGGGTGATCGCCGGGATCGGGCAGGGCTGGATGCCGCAGGAATTCGCCACGGTCAATGTGCCGCTGAAGCGCCGCGGGGCCGGGTTCGACGAGCACATCGCGGCGATGCGGGCCTGCTGGGGGCCGGATCCGGTGGAATATCGGGGGCGGTTCTACGAGATCGAGGCTTCCGAGGTCAATCCCAAGCCGGTTCAGGAGCACGTGCCGATCATCGTCGGGACCAACGGCGAGGCGGGAACGAAACGGGCGGCGCGCATCGCCGACGGGATCAACCCCAATGCGTTCTCGTACGAGCAACTGGCCGCGGCCGTGGTGACGTTCCGGGAGGCGGCGAAGGCCGAGGGCCGCGACCCGGCCACGCTCACCGTCACCGCCCGCGCCAACGTGCCGATCACGGCCGGCCCGCTCGGCGACGGGCGCCCCTATCTGGGCGGCTCGCCGGCCGAGATCGCCGGGGACCTGGATCGCCTGGCCGAGGCCGGCGTCGACCACGTGCTGTTCTACAACGTCGCGCCGGACGGGGTCGACAGCCACCTGCGGCTGATGGCCGACCTGCGCAACCGCGTGCCGCGAGGGTGAGACGCCCGGCGCTACGGTGAGGCCGTGCGCGCCCCCGCCGCCGTGGTCCAATGGTCGCCGTGCTGCACCTGCGGATCATCAGCCCGGCCGACCGCACCGCCCGGGTCGAGCGGCTGCTCGCCGACGACGTGGCGGCGACGCACGTCGTCGTGTTCCCGGGCGTGGCCCGTGACCCGGCCGGCGACCTGATCACCTGTGACGTCGCGCGCGAGGGCGCCAGCGCGGTGCTGGCCGGCCTGCGCGAGCTCGGGCTGGAACGCGACGGGTCGATCATGCTGGAGACCGTCGACGTGTCGCTGTCCCGCTCGGCCGACCGGGCCGAGCGCCGCGCTCCCGGCTTCGGGGTGGACGCGGTGGTGTGGGAGCAGATCGAGCAGGCCACCGCCGAGGAGTCCCGGCTGTCGGCGGCGTTCCTGGTCTTCATGGCGGTGGCCACCGTGATCGCCGGGATCGGCGTGCTGCTCGACCAGCCGATCCTCATCGTGGGCGCGATGGTCGTCGGCCCCGAGTTCGGGCCGCTGGCCGCGCTCTGCGTCGGGCTGGTGCGCCGCAAGCCGGCGCTGGCCGGCCGGGCGCTGACCGCGCTCGCCGTGGGCTTCCCGGTCGGCATGGCCGTCACCGTGCTCACGACCTGGCTGCTGGACGCGGCCGGACTGGTCGGACGCGACATGCTGCTGGCCGACCGGCCCCTGACCAGCTTCATCTGGCAGCCGGACGCGCTCAGCTGGGTGGTCGGGTTCCTGGCCGGCATCGCCGGGATGCTGTCGCTGACCTCGGCCAAGGCGGGCACGCTGGTCGGCGTGCTGATCTCGGTGACCACCGTGCCGGCCGCCGCGAACGCCGCGGTGGCCCTGGCCTACGGCGTCACCGACGAGGCGGCCGGCTCGGCCGTGCAGCTGCTGGTCAACGTGACCGCGATCGTCCTCGCCGGCGTGCTCACCCTCCTGGTCCAGCGTGCCGCCTGGCACCGCCCCCGCCGGGCGGCCGCGGCCGGACGCGACTGACCGGGCGGCACCCGGGTCAGGGCGGCCCCACGAGGGTGAGCACCGGCTCGAGCGGGTCGAAACCGGCGGGCATGCCGGGGGTCCGCCACGAGCCGGCCGGCGCGTCCGGGGGCAGCCACTCGGGGCGGAACATGCCGAGAGCCAGATCGAGGTCGTCGAGGTACTTGCGCAGCTCGTCGTTGATCGGTGTGCGCAGGTGCTCGGCCCACAGGCGTACGCGCAAATCCCGTACGGCATCGCCGGAAGTCACCATCGCCGCCGTGAGTTCCGTGTCCACCCCGGCCATCGACCGGCTGAAGAGGTTCGCCGAGCCGACCGCCGCGAACTCGTCGTCGACGATGACGATCTTCGAATGCACCGTGAGGTGCTCGACGCGCCAGAGCCCGACGTTGCGCCGCAGCGCCTGCGGGAGCGGGTCGAGCACCTTCTTCTGGAGGTCGGCGTTGACCGTGGCGTTGATCAGCGGCGAGCCCTCGGCCGGGTCGCGGGAGCCGGAGCCGACCAGGATCACCTTCACCCCGCGGGCCGCCGCCGCCCGCAGGTGCGCGTAAAGCTCGAACCGGTGGTCGCCGCCCGGGTACTCGCGGAAGTACTGGTCCTCGACGTAGACGTACCGCCGCGCCGCCCCGATCGCCTGCACCAGCGTCAGGTAGATCTCGTGCACGCCCTCGGGCGCCACGTCGCTGTAGTGCCGGCGCTCCCAGGGCAGCACCGAGTCGATGTACCAGGGCCCGACCGACCGCAGCACCTGGCAGGCCTCGCCCGCGGCCGGCCGCGCGGGCTGGGCCGGGGCCGGGCCGATCTCGTCGGTCAGGCCGGCCGGGTTGATCAGCGGCAGGCCCTTCAGCGTCGGCCAGACGTAGCGCCGGCGCGGCAGGTTCACCGCGCCGGTCCAGCGCATCCGGAACACCCGCCAGACGTCGGCGGCGGCCGGGCCCTGCAGGATCGCGCCGGCGTCGTGCCAGCCCCAGCGGCCGCCGCGCACCTCCTGCCGCCGGTGCGGCGACTCGTCCACCCGGTTGGCCGCGTAGTCGATGCCGCCGATCCCGGCCACGAGCTCGGTGCCGCGCCGTACCAGGGTGATCTTCTGGTGGTTGGAGCCGATGCCCGAGCCGGACCAGTCGAGCACGACGCGCTTGGCCAGCGGGGACGGGCCCGACTCGGCGACGCGCCAACGCCGCAGCCGGTGGGCCGCGCTCACGTTCTGGTGGAACGGCCCGATCGTCGGCCGGGCGATGCTGCTGCTCACGACCGCCCCGGCGAGGATCACCCGGACGTCGACCCCGCTCGCGGCGAGCCGCGCCAGCAGGTCGCCGATCGGCTCGTAACCGGCCTGACCCGGCTGCTTCCCGGTCAGGTCCATCTCCGGTTCCAACTGCAAGCCGCAGATGTACGCCGCGTCGCCCGGCCCGAGCGACATCAGCTGCTCGCGCATGCGCCGCATCCAGAGCCGGCCGTCGACGACGAACTCGACCGACGAGTTCTCGCAGTGTGCGGTCACCGCCGGTGACAGGTAGCGAGCGACGAGGTCGTCGAGCGAGGCCATGGCCGTGACTATATCGATTGCGTTTCGCTGCTAAGTTCCTCCGAGACGATCATCGATCTTCGGGGGATTGAACGATGAGCACCCGCCGTGACCGGGTTGTCGAGATCATGCGGGCCGGGCAGGACGCGTTCGGCCGGGCCCTGGAGGCGTGCGACGGGCAGGCCCAGCTGACGCCGCATCGCTGGGAGCGGCCCGGCGGGGGCGGCGGCGAGGCGCGGATCCTCGAGGACGGCCGGGTCTTCGAGCGGGCCGGCGTCAACGTCTCGGCCGTGCACGGCGACGAGGCGCCGCCGTCGATCGCGGCCGAGCACGGGGTGGATCCGTCGGTCGGCTTCTTCGCGACCGGTCTTTCGATCGTGGTGCATCCGCGCAATCCGCACGTCCCGTCCTTCCACGCCAACTTCCGGTACTTCGAGATGGGGGAGGAGACGTGGTGGTTCGGCGGGGGCGCCGACCTCACCCCCTTCTACGGGTACGCGGAGGACGCCGCCCATTTCCACCGGACGCTGCGCGACTATTGCGACGCCTTCGATCCGGCGTTCTACCCGTCCGCGAAACAGGCCTGCGACCGGTACTTCTATCTGCCGCACCGCCGGGAGACGCGGGGCGTGGGCGGCATCTTCTTCGACGGCCTGCACCCGGGCGGCGACGACGGCTTCGAGCGGGCCTTCGCCTTCGTGCGCCACGGGATCGACACGCCGGCGGAGGCCTATCTGCCGATCGTGCGGCGGCGCATGCTTCAGGCGTACGGGGAACGGGAACGCCGTTGGCAGCTGCACCGGCGTGGTCGCTACGTCGAGTTCAACCTGGTGTACGACCGGGGCACGAAGTTCGGCCTGCAGACCGGCGGCAACATCGAGGCGATCCTCATGTCGCTGCCGCCCCTGGCCGGATGGGCCTTCGACGTGCGGCCGGAGCCGGGCAGCCCCGAGGCCGAGATGCGGGACCGGTTTCTCACCCCGCGCGAATGGGCCTGACCTCCCGTCACGCTTTCTGTTCGCGCGGGCACCACCAGGTGGTGCGGCCGCCGACGACGCCGCGGGTCATCGGCGCGTTGTCGCGCGGGCACCGGCCGCCCGCGTGCCGATGGGCGACGATCGTCAGGGTGTGGACGCCGCCGTCGCGCAGCGCCGCCCCGATCGCCTCGTGGGTGGCGGCGAAGAGCCGTTTCGTCTGCGGCCGGGTGAGCTCGTCGCCCGGCCGCGCGGGGTGAACGCGGGCCTGCCACAGGATCTCGTCGGCCAGCAGGTTGCCGATCCCGGCGATCCGGTGCTGCTCCATGAGGCGGGCCTTGACCGGCGCGGCGCCGCCGGTGACCGCCCGCGCGAAGGCGTCCGCGGTGATGGTGGCCGCGTCCGGGCCGAGCGCCTCGACCGGCGGGTCGAGCCGGACCCGCCCCAGCCGCCGGGGGTCGACCAGCATGAGCCGCCCGCCGTCGGCGAACGTCACGGTGAACCGCGCCCACCGGTAGTCACCCGGCTCTCGCCGCCCCTCCCAGTAATCACCACCGTCTGTCTCGCTGCCGTCGGCGTCAGCAATGACGATTTTTCCGGACATGCCGAGGTGGATGCCGAGGATCGGGCCGCCGCCGGAGGTGTCGCACCACATGCTCTTGCCTCGCCGGTGGGCCGCGATCAGCTCCCGACCGACCAGCGCGGCGCGGATGTCGCCCGGGCGGTGCGGCCGGCACACGTACGCGTCGGTGTCGTCGACCTCCACGATCGGGCGGCCCAGCGCGGCCCGCTCGACCACCGTCCGGGCCGACTCGACTTCCGGCAGCTCGGGCATCGTCCTCCTCCGGGGATCTTGCCCGGACTTTATCCGGTGGGCTCGTGCTTGCGGATCGCCCGGTCGATGCGGCGGTCCGGGACGATCCACACGATGGCCACGACGACATAGCACGTCATCGCGATGCCCACCCCCACGCGACCGCCGATCAGCAGCGCGCTCAGCACACCGACCAGGTTGATCAGCGCCGACGCCTTGCCCTTGAGATCGTTGCCGATCGCCTCCCGCAACGGCGAATCGGCGCCCTGCCCGCGGATGATCACGGTCTGGAGCACGACGTACGCGAGGCCGGCCGCGAGCAGGTTCACCCCGTACACCACGACCGGCGTCCGGGCGAACCGCGAGTCGTCCACCCAGGCCGTCGTGAACGGGAACAGCGACAGGCAGAAGAGCAGGGCGAGGTTGGCCCAGAGCACCCCGCCCCGGATGCTGCGCACGAGGTGGAACATGTGGTGGTGGTTGTTCCAGTAGATGCCCACGTAGATGAAGCTGAGCAGATAGGTGAGCAGCCCGATCCCGCTGGTGTGCACGAGGTCGGCGAGGTCGTCGCCCTCGGGTGGCTTCAGCTCCAGCACCATGATCGTGATGATGATCGCCAGCACCCCGTCGCTGAACGCCTCGAGCCGGCTGGTCCGCACGTGGCCGCCCCCTCTCCCTGAGCTCGTCGTCCAGTAAAGACCGCGCGATCCGCTCGTTTGTGACGGCGGTGGACAGCGTCGACGAGCTGACCCGGGGCGACCCGGGGCGAGCGCCCCGGTAGATCAGGGCAGGTCGTCGAAGCGGGGTGGGCCGGAGACGTACGGTCTGGTGCCCGGCGCCCGCCGGAAGGCCGGGGTCGGCCGCACCTCGACCAGGTTCGCCAGGCGTTGGTGGCGGTCCGCGAAGTACCCGGCGCCGGTGGACGGGTAGAGCTTGGTCATGAACTCCGCGGCCTGGGCCTCGGTGACCCGCCCGTCCTCCAGAGCCCGGTAGAGGATCAGCTCGGAGAAGCCGTTGCCGGTCATCCCGTCGTAGGCGCCCGCGTCGTCGACCCGGTAGCACGACGTGTACTCCCAGGTCACGTTGCCCGAGGACAGGATCCACGGCAGGTGGGCGGCGGCCTTCTCGGAGCTGGCCACGCCGTCCCAGGCCAGCATCGTGTCGATCAGCACCGGACCGACCTGGTACTCGTCCAGCGCCAGCCAGCTCTCGTCGCGGGGCTCGCGGCGGCGCAGGCCCACGTTGGCGTCGTAGAACGCGCGGTTCAGCAGCTCGTCCCAGTCGGGTGCGGACAGGTCGAAGAACCACGTCTTGCGATGTGCGTCGGGGGTACGGCCGTTCGGCCCCGCCAGCCGGTACGCCAGGTCGACCCGGTACTGCTCGGGCACCGTCCACCTCCTGGTCACGCGCTACGAGGAACGATAGCGAGGAACGATAGCGCGATGGGCCATCGGGAAGAGAGATTGTTCTGCCGCCCGCGCGGCGGTGGCATCCGATCCGATCCCGGCGTAGCTTCCGATTAGCCCGCGTGAATGGAAGGACACGGTGACCGCGATCTTCGGTACGGCGGCGGGGTCACTCTCGGATCTCGAGGTGGTCTCGCAGCTCGGGCGCGGGGCCGACACGGTCGTCTATCGGGTGCGGCGGCACGGCGGTGACTACACGCTCAAGGTCCTGACCTCGGCCGATACCCAATCCCTGACCTCCGTACGCCGGGAGGCCGCGCTCCTGGGCTCGGTCGGTCACCCGCTGCTGCCCCGCATCTTCGAGGTCGGCCAGACGTCCACCGGCCCCTACCTGATCCTCGAGTACATCGACGGCTTCCCGCTGTCCAAAACTCTTCGAAACGGGCGGCTCGACGAGCCCACCGCGGTCCGGCTGGCGATCGATCTGGTCGAGCCGCTCGCCGCCGCGCACCGGGCCGGGCTCGTGCACCGGGACGTGAAGCCGGACAACGTGATCGTCGAGCCGGCGGGCGGCGGCCGGTTGATCGACTTCGGACTCGCGGCGCGCGGCGGGGCGCAGGGCGACCGGGTCGCCGGGACGCTGCTCTACAGCGCGCCCGAGCAGACCGGCATGCTCAAGCGGCCGATCGACGGCCGGTCCGATCTGTACGCGCTCGGCGTCCTGCTCTACGAGTGCGTGACCGGCAAGCTTCCGTACTACTCCAAGGACGCGGGCGAGCTGATCCGCCTGCACGCCACCGCGCCGGTGCCGAACGCGCGGACGCTCGCCCCGCAGCTCACCGCCACGATGGCCGCGATCATCGCGACGCTGATGGCCAAGGACCCCGACGACCGCTACCAGAGCGGCGAGAGCCTGCTGAACGACCTGCGCCGGCTGGCCTCCGAGCCGGGCCTGGCGTTCACGGTGGCGTCCGGCGCCCGGTCCGGCGGCGAGCCGGGCGGTCCGCGGCGGCTGGTCGGCCGGGACGAGGAGGTCATCACGCTGGCCCACCGCTGGCTGCGGGCCCGGGACGGCGGCGGCGGCGCCGTCGTGGTCGAGGGGCCGGCCGGCGCGGGCAAGACCCGTTTGGTGCGGGAGCTGACGAACGCGGTCGCCTCCGACGGCGACCTCATCCTGTACGGCAAGTGCGTCCCGGACGACCCGGTGCCGCTGGCGCCCCTGCGCGGCGCCGTCGAGCGGTACCTGCGGACCGTCGAGCGGCTGCCCCCGGCCGAGCGCGACCGCGCCGCCGAGCAGCTGCGGCGGGCCGCCGGTCGCGGCGGCCCGCTGCTGCGGACGCTGTCGCCGCTGCTCGCCGATCTGGTGCACGCACCCGACATCGGCGAGGTCAACCGCCACGAGCAGTTCGTCAGCGCGGTCGCGGCGTTCCTCGTCGGACTGGCCGAGGAGTTCCAGGCCGCGGTGCTGCACATCGACGACGTGCAGTGGCTCGACGAGCCGACCCGGCGGGTGCTCCAGCGGGTGACCGGCCGGCTGCCGGTGACGCCGCTGCTGGTCATCGCGACCAGCCGGGACGACGAGGGCAACGTGGACGCGCTCCGGCGGTTCGGCGCCGACATGGACGCCACCCTGGACACCCGCATCCCGCTCGGCCCGCTCGCGCAGGACGCGGTGGAGCAGCTGGTCACCGAGCATCTGGGGGCCGTGCGCCTGCCCGGCGGCCACGTCGAGGAGCTGGCGGCCCGGGCCGGCGGCAACCCGTTCACGGTCGGCGAGTACGTCCGCGCCGTCCTCGACGCCGGCCTGGTCACGCCCTCGTGGGAGGGCTGGCAGCTCGACCTGGCCGACCTCGACCGCCTCGAGCTGACCGGCGACGCCGTCGACCTGGTGCTCCAGCGCATCGACGGCCTCGGCCCCGAGAGCCGCCGGCTGCTGGCCGCCGGCGCCGCGGGCGGCCGCTGGTTCCCGGCCGAGCTGGCCGCGGCCGTCTGCGAGCTCGATCCGCGCCGGGCCCGGGTGCTGCTGGCCGAGGCCGAGTCGCGGCGGCTGGTGACCGCGGCCGGCACCGACGGGTACCGCTTCCTGCACGACCGCATCCGCGAGGCGCTGCTGTCCGGTCTGGACGAGGCGGCCCTGCGCGAGGTGCACCAGCGCATCGCCGAGGTCCTCGACGCGGCCGCGCCCGGCGACCCCCGCTACATCTACGCGGTCGCCCGGCACTACGCGCTCGGCGAGACGTCCCGCCGGCCGCAGCGGGTCTACTTCTCGGGCTTCGCCGCCGGCCAGCTCGCCCTGGCCGAGCACGCCCCGCGCGAGGCCCGCGACTTCCTCGAGGTCGCCGCCCGGTCGGCGGCGGCCGCCGGGGTCACCCCGCCACCCGACTTCTTCCTGGCGCTGGGCGCCAGCTGCGCCCGCTCCGGCCGGTTCGCCGAGGCGCACGAGCACCTCGACCAGGCGTTGCGCGGCGAGCCCGACCGGCTCGGCCGGGCCGAGATCCTGGCCCAGGAGGCGATGGTCGGCAACAGCGCGTGGAACCCGGACCAGGCGTTCGACGCGGTCCGCCGCGGGCTCGCCGAGCTGGGCGCGCCGCTGCCCCGCACCGGGCTCGGCCTGGCCGTCACCACGATCTGGTCGGTGCTGGTCGGGCTCTTCGTCGGCCGCACCGGCATCGGCTTCGGCTCGGCCCAGGGCCGCGCCCGCGAGCGCTACCGGCTGGAGGCCGTCCTCTGCGACATCGGCACGCTGGCGCTGTCGATGCGGATGCGCCGGGCCATGCGCGCGATCATGAGCCTGCGGGCGCTCTACCCGATCAACCGGCTCGGTCCCGGCCGCGAGTACGCCCAGCACATGGCCGGCCTCGGGGTGATCGCCGACGTGGCCGGCCGGCGGAAGCTCGCGACCCGCCTCTACGACCGGGCGGCCGCGGTCGCCGCCGACATCGGCGACCCGGAGCTGGTCGGCTACGTCGAGTGGAAGCGCGGCGCCGGCGCCTACCTGGGCGGCCACGACGACGAGAGCCAGGTCTGGAGCCGGGCGCTGATCGAGCACGAGCGCTGGCTCGAGCTCGGCGACTACCTCACCGGCGTGTCCACCATGTCCATGCAGTTCTTCAAGCGCGGCTGCACGCTCGAGGCCGAGACCTGGTACCGCCGCGGCCAGGCCCGCCTCGGTCCGGGCGCCGAGGCGGAGGGCGCCGCGATCGGCGCCGTGGGTGCGGTTCTCGCGGCCCAGCGGGGGCGGCCCGAGGAGGCCGAGGCCCGGATCGAGGAGCTGCGCCGGTTCCTGCGGGCCAACCCCGACAATCCCATGCAGCTCATCAACTTGTACGGGGCGCAGATGGTCGCCCTGGTCGAGCAGGGACGCGTGGACGAGCCGTTCGAGCGCCTCGCCGCCGAGTTCGCGGCGCTCGGGCTCAAGCCCCAGTCGATGGTCCCCGAGCAGCGCATCTTCTACGTCTACGAGGCGCTCGGCCGGCTCGCCCGCTGCCGGGGCGCGGCCGAGGTCGGCCGGCACGAGAAGCCCGCCGTGGTGGCGGCCGACCTGGCCAAGGAGCGGGCCGCGGCCGAGGCCGCCGTCGCCCGGCTGGCCAAGATGGCGGACACGAAGCCGCTGCGGGCGTTCCACCTGGTCGCCCGGGCCGACCTCGAGGTGCTGACCGGCCGCCCGGGCGACGCGCTGCGCACCCTCGGCGGCGTCGAGGTGGAGCTGGTCCCGCTCGACGCGCCGCTCATCGCGTACGAGACCGCCCGGGTGAAAGCCCGCGCCCTCACCGCCCTGCAGCAACCCACCGGCGCCGCCCAGCAGGCGCGGCTCGCCCAGATGATCGCCGTCGAGCAGGATTGGCCGCAGCGGTCGCGCTGGATCAGCGACGAGTTCCGGGTGAGCCGGCACGGGTCGACGCAGCCCGGGTCGATCACCTTCACCGACGAGCCGCCGACCTCCCCGACGCCCGGCGACCCCGGCCGCTACCAACGTCGGTTGGAGGCGTTGCAGCAGGTCAGCCTGGCGTCGGCGACGGTGCTCGATCCGACCGCGCTGGCCCGGGTGGCCCTCGACGAGACCCTGCGGATCCTGGGCGCCGAGCGCGCGTTCCTCTTCCTGCTCGATCGCGGCCGCAACGAGCTCGTCCCGCACGTCGGGCGGGACGCGCAGGGCAACGACATCCGCGAGCTCACCGGCTACAGCACCACGCTGGTCGACCGGGTGCGGCACTCCGGCGAGCCGCTGGTGGTGACCGGCAGCGAGGAGGGCGTGGCGCTCGGCTCGCACAGCGTGCAGGTCCACGGCCTGCGCAGCATCATGATCGCCCCGCTGCGCTTCAACGGTCAGCTGCGCGGCGTGGTCTATCTGGACAGCCGGATCGCCAAGGGCGTGTTCACCGGCGCCGACGTCGACATCCTCAAGGCGATCACCAACCACATCGCGGTGTCGATGGAGACCGCCCGCGCCGCCCAGCTCGAGGTCGACGTGCAGGCCGCGCAGCGCCAGCGCAACGTGGCCGAGACCCTGCGCGCGGCGATGGCCGACCAGAGCTCGTCGCTCGATCCCGACGAGGTGATGCGGCGGCTGCTGGCCAGCCTGACCCGCACGCTGGGCGGCGACACGGCCGTGCTGCTGAGCCGGGTCGGCCACGAGGGGCTGGTGGTCGCGGCGGCGCACGGTTCGGCCGCGACGGTGGGCACGCTGCTCTCCTCGGCGCCGCCCGACCTGCTCGATCTCTCCGGGCCGCGGGCGCGCACGGTGTTCCCGGGGGACCGCACCCCGTTCGGCGGCGTGCTCGGCACCCCGCGCTGCTGGTGGGCCCATCAGGTGGCGCAGCGCGGCGAGCAGTTCGGCTTCCTGCTGGTGGGCGCCACCGACGAGGGCGTGATGACCGAGGCACAGATCCAGATCGCCGCCGCCATCGCCGGGCAGGGCATGACCGCGTACGAAAATGCCCTGCTCTTCAGCCAGGTGCGGCGGATGGCCACGGTGGACGGGCTCACCGGCCTCTTCAACCGCAACCACTTCTTCGGCGAGGCCGGCCGGCGGGTGACGGCCGCGCGGGGGCAGGGCCGGCCGATTGCGGCGATCATGGTGGACATCGATCACTTCAAACGCATCAACGACACGTACGGCCATCCGGTCGGCGACGAGGTGATCAGGATGGTGGCCCGGCGGTTGCGGGACACGCTCGGCGAGGGCGACGTGCTGGGCCGCTACGGCGGTGAGGAGTTCGCGGTCGTCACCGCGCAGAGCTCGATGCCGGCGGCCGACCTGGCCGGGCGGCTGCACCGGGCGGTGTCGGGCCAGCCGGTGCCGACCGACGCCGGCCAGTTGCCGGTGACGATCAGCGTGGGCGTGGCCGCCCCCGACAGCGACCAGGATCTGCAGCAGTTGCTGGCCCGCGCCGACGCGGCGCTCTACCAGGCCAAGCAGAGCGGCCGCGACCGCGTCTGCGTCGGCTGACAAGCCTCAGCCCAGACTGCCGCAGCCCTTCTCGATCCACGGCGTGCCGTCGAGGCCGATCGGCGAGATCGTGCGGAGTTGCTCGTCCGCCGTCTCCACGCTGAGGGAAGCCACCAGAGACGCGGGTTGGTCTGTCGCGCAGTTCCACTCGACCACCACGTCGACCGGGGTCGCGGTGCCCGGCTCGATCTGGCGTTCCTTCTCCGGACTGCGGACGGTGACGCCCGGCTGGTCGACGCGGACGGCCCGGACGTTGATCGGCGCCCGTCCGGCATTGACGACCGTCACCTGGGTTTCGATGCGCACCCGCCGCTGCTCGCTCCGCACCGACGTCACCCCGGAGTCGGCGAAGAGCAGCACCGAGGCCGTCCGTTCGGCCCGGGCCGCCGAGGTTGCCAACGGCCGATACCGCCCGAAGTACATCGCGGCGCCGCCCAGGACCACGCCGGCCAGCAGCGACGCCACCACGACCAGGACCAGCCGGCGCCATCCCCCTCGCGAGGTCCCCTCCGGAGGTGTCCGGTACCGAGGCGGCTGGTCCAGATCGATCATCGTCTACCTCCCCGTGGCCGTCGGGCGCAGCGTACCCATCGACGGCCACCCGGCCCGCCTACGATGCGGCGGTGGGCTCCTCGCTGACTGTTCGCCCGGCCCGGGTCGAGGACGTCGCCCAGATGGCCTGGCGCGCGGTGAGCGCGGCAGCGGCGCTAGTCGGCCCTTGTCGCCAGCCGGTTGAGGGCCAGGGCGCCGACCAGCAGGCCGAAGTCGCGCAGGGCCACGTCGTAGTAGTCGCCGAGGATCAGCAGGTTGAGGATGATGCCGGCGAGCCAGAGCGCGACCACGAGGGCGCCGATCCGCGGCCGCAGCGCGACCAGCACGCCGGCCGCGATCTCGATCACCCCGACGACATACATGAACTGCTGCGCGGTGCCGGGAACGATGTTGTCGACCCACGGCGCGAGGTAGCCCGGCCAGTCGGTCATCAGGTTCACGAACTTGTCCAGCCCGAACAGGATCGGCGCCGCCGTGAAAACGGTGCGGAGCAGCAGGAACGCCTGCTGCGTCGGCTGGGTGGTGCGGATCGCGGTGGTCATCTCACTCCTTCTAAAAGCCCGTTTCCCGTACGTTAGAAAGCTCGCGTTCTAAAGTCAAGACACCGGTGCTTTACACTCGGATCATGGCTGCTCGCTCGCTGCCCGACCGTCTCGCCGCCCTGGCCGCCCTCGACGACCCCGTGCGCAAGGCGGTCTATGACCTGGTGTCGCACGCTTCGGAGCCGGTGGGCCGGGATGCCGCCGCGGAGGCCCTCGGGGTGACCCGCCGGATCGCCGCCATGCACCTGGACCGGCTGGCCGAGGAGGGGCTGCTCGAGTTCGAGTTCCGCCGGCCGCCCGGTCGCGGCGGCCCCGGCGCGGGCCGTCCCGCGAAGCTGTACTTCCGCGCCGGCGACGAGGTCGCGGTGTCGGTGCCCGAGCGCCACTACGACGTGATCGGCTCGCTTCTCGCCGAGGCGGTGTCGGAGTCGATCGCGACCGGCGCCGCGGTTCAGGACGTGCTCGGCGCGACCGCCTACGAAGCGGGCCGCGCGTGCGCCGCCGACGCCGGCGATCTGGGTTCCGCCCTGGCCGGCGCGGGCTACGAACCGTCCTTCTCCGAATCCGGACCGGTCACGCTGCGGAACTGCCCGTTCCACCGGCTGGCCCGGCAGTACACGTCGCTGGTCTGCGGGGTGAACCTCGAGCTGCTGCGCGGGGTGGTGGAGGGCTCGCCGTTCCGGGCCGTGCTCGACCCGCACCCCGGCCAGTGCTGCGTGCGGTTGCTCCCGGCCTAGCATGCCCTCATGCCCGTTTCGGTGGAGGAACGCTTCGAGCAACTGATCGACGAGCTGGTCGCGACCGAGGGCGTCACGCCGCCTTCGCCGGGCCGCGGCTTCGGTTCGTCGGCCCTGAAGTACCGAGGCAAGATCTTCGCGATGCTGGTCCGCGGCCACCTGGTGGTCAAGCTCCCGCGGGCCCGGGTGACCGAGCTGGTGACTTCGGGGGCGGGGGTCCACTTCGACGCCAACAAAGGCACGCCGATGAAAGAGTGGTTCGTGCTCGACGAGCCATCGGAGATCTCCTGGTCGGAGCTGTCCCGGGAGGCTCTTGGTCACGCGGGGGGCGCGCGGTGAGTTCGGATCTTTCGGTCACCGTCACGGACGGGGTGGCGCTGGTCGAGATGCGCCGGCCGCCGGCCAACCATGTGGACGAGACGCTGCTCGGCGCCCTCGTCGACGCGGCTCTCTCGCTCGACGACGACCCCGCCTGCCGGGTGATCGTGCTGGCGTCGGAGGGCAAGCACTTCTGCGCCGGGGCGGATCTCGGCGACGGCGAGTTCGTGCGCGACCGGGCGGCGGCGGCCCAGGGGCTCTATCGGCATGCGGTGCGGCTTTTCGGCGTACGGACGCCGATCGTCGCCGCCGTGCAGGGCAGCGCCGTGGGTGGTGGTCTCGGCCTCGCGTGCGCCGCCGACTTCCGGGTCGCGGAGGCGTCGACCCGGTTCGTCGCGAACTTCGCGCGGCTCGGCTTCCACCAGGGCTTCGGCCTCAGCGTCACGCTGCCCGAGCTGGTGGGCCGGCAGGCGGCGGCCGACATGCTGCTGACCGCCCGGCGCGTGGACGGTTCGGAGGCCGTCCGGATCGGGCTCGCCGACCGCCTCGCCGAGCCCGGTCAGGTCCGTTCCGCCGCCCGCGCCCTGGCGCTGCAGATAGCCGCCTCGGCGCCGCTGGCGGTGCGCGCGATCCGCCGGACCCTGCGCGGCGACCTGGCCGACCGGGTCCGCGCGGCCCTCGACCACGAGCTCACCGAGCAGCGCGCGTTGTGGGCGACGAAGGACAGCGCCGAGGGCATCGAGGCGAGCCTCCAGCGCCGTCCCCCCGTCTTCCGCGGCGAGTAGCCGCGCCCCCGTCTAGCGGCGGTGTTTGCGGCCACCGGCGGTCGCGGCCGGGCTGCCCGCGACGGCCGGCGTCATCGTCGCGATGAAGGCGCCGACGTTGTTGCCGTTGCCGGCGTTGCCCAGCGTGTTGAACGCGTTCTGCGACAGCTTCACGCAGACCGAGTTCGCGTCGACACCGTTGTTGGCGGCCGCCTTCACCGCCACCCGCGGCACCGACGCCGCCGGGTCGGTCTTCGCGCCGCTCTTCCTGGTTGCGGCCGCGCCCTGGTTGGCCGCGCCCTGGTTGGCCGCGCCCTGGTTGGCCGCGCCCTGGTTGGCCGCGCCCTGGTCGCCCGCCGCGCTCTGGCCGGCCGCCGCGCTCGGCCGGCGATGCCGGTTGCGATGCTTTCCGCCGCGACCCGAGCCACCCGAGGCCGAGGCCGAGCCCGACGCCGTCGGCGATGCGCTCGCCGTCGCGCCGCCCGAAGCCGACCCGCTGGCCGGCGGGTCGGAGACGGCCGGCGGGTCAGTGGCGGGCGGCGGGTCGGAGGCGGGCGGCGTGGTGGCCGCCGTCTTCGTGATCGGCCCACTCACCGTCACATCGACCGCGCGACCCGCGCTGGTCAGATGCAGTGCCGTCCCGACCGCGAAAACATCCGACAACGCCGAGCCGGCATCGGCCGCCGCGCCCGCGTCGGCGACCACGATGCAGGTCACCGACGACCCGTTCCCGCCCTGGGTGGCCGCCAGGCTGATGCCGGTGCCGGCCGCGAGCACGCCCACCGTCGCCGTGATGAGCACGGCCTTGCCGGACAGCCGCCGCCCCGCGCGCGGGGCGCCGCCCCGGCGATACTTCCTCTTCATGGCGCCAGACCCCTCCCTCGGGGATTCCCTTTGCGCCACGAATTACGGACCGGCATCACGGGTCAGTTCAAACGATTCCTCTGAATTGACAAAGACCAAAACGACCTCGCCTTTGTTTAGACGATTATCTCAGCCCGTGTGATGCGACTCGGCCAGCCGGTACACCGGGGTCGGCAATCCCTCGTACCGCGCCTTGAGCTGCAATGCCAGATACAGCGAATAGTGCCGGGACTGATGCAGATTGCCGCCGTGGAACCACAGGTTCTCCTGCTGGGTGGGCTTCCACATGTTGCGCTGCTCGCCCTCCCACGGCCCGGGGTCCTTGGCCGTGTCCGAGCCGAGCCCCCACACCTTGCCGACCTTGTCGGCGGTCTCCTGGTCGACGATGTCGGCGACCCAGCCGTTCATCGAGCCGTAGCCGGTGGCGTAGACGACCAGGTCGGCCGGCAGCGCGGTGCCGTCGTCGAGCACCACGGCGTCCTCGGTGAGGCGCGCGACCTGACCCTGCGCCAGCTTGACCCGCCCGTCGGCGACCAGGTCGGCCGCGCCCACGTCGATGTAGTAGCCGGAGCCGCGTCGCAGGTACTTCATGAACAGGCCGGAGCCGTCCGCGCCCCAGTCGTGCCGGAAGCCCGCCTTCTCCAGGCGTGCGTAGAAGTCCGCGTCCCGGGACGCCATCTCCTGATAAAGCGGGATCTGAAATTCATGCATGATCCGGTACGGGATGGACGCGAATATCATGTCGGCCCGGTCGGTGGTGACACCGGCGGCCACGGCCCGTTCCGAATAGAGGTCGCCGAGCCCGATGTCCATCAGCGTCGCCGACTTCACGATGTGCGTGGACGACCGCTGCACCATGGTCACGTCGGCGTCGTTCTCCCAGAGCGACCCGCAGATGTCGAAGGCCGAGTTGTTCGACCCGATCACGACGACGCGCTTTCCCCGATAGGCCTCCGGCCCCGGGTGCTCGCTGGAGTGCTGCTGCTCGCCGCGGAAGACGTCCTGCCCGGGAAGCACCGGCTTGTTCGGCTTGCCCGACATGCCGGTCGCGAAGACCACGTGCGCCGGCGTCAGCTCCACCGTGTCGCCGTCACGCTCGACGGTCACCCGCCATTTACCGATCGAAGAATCGAACGAGGCCGACCGTACGGTCGAAGAGGTCCAGTACGGCACCTCCATCACCCGGGTGTACATCTCCAGCCAGTCACCGATCTTGTCCTTCGGGGAGAAGACCGGCCAGTTCGCCGGGAACGGCAGGTACGGCAAATGGTCGTACCAGACCGGGTCGTGCAGGCAGAGGCTCTTGTACCGCTCACGCCACTGATCGCCCGGCCGCTCGTGCTTGTCGATCACCAGGGCCGGCACTCCCAGCTGGCGCAGGCGGGCGCCGAGCGCGATCCCGCCCTGACCACCACCGATCACCACGACGTACGGCTGTTCCTCGCCCCCGAGCGTCGCTGCCTCGGCCGACCGGCGCTCCTTCCACGAGGGACGCCCCTTGCTCAGCTCGTGCTCGACACCCTGCGGCCGCCGCTCGCCCTGGCTCTCCTCGAAGCCCTTGAGCTCACGCAGCGTCGTCAGCAGCGTCCACGCGCCCTCGGGCTTGAGCCGCAGGTGGCCGGTGCCGCGCCCGGTCGCGGTCTCGAACCGGATCCAGGCGTCGATCACGCCGGCGGCCTCGGCCGGCTCGTCGATCAGCTCGAACTTGCCGGGATCGGCCTCGTCCAGCGTGGCGGTGAGCAGGTCGGCCACGCCGTCGCGGCCCTCGACGGTGGTGATGTTCCAGGTGAACGCGACCAGGTCGCGCCAGAAGCAGTCCGGGGCGAACCGGGCGGCCGCGGCCCGGACGTCGCGGTCCCGCAGCGCGGACTCGAACGACGCCAGCCAGTCTTCGACGCGCTGCCGGGGGGAAGTAGTCATGGCATCCAGCAAACCGGCACATCGACGCTGCGCAACAGGGTTGCAACACATTGCACATCGGCGCCTATGCTCAGGCGTGGGCGACGGCGCGGGCGACGGCGCGGCAAACGGCGCGGCAAACGGCGCGGCCAACGGCGGCGGCTTCAGCGCCGTGCGGCCGGGCACCGACCTGTCGCGGTACGCCCGGGACCTGCTCCGGGTGCACGACGCCGTGCTGGCCGGCGACCGTCCGCCGCACCGCCCCCGCGCGCTGGTCGAGCGCTCGTGGACGCGGGTGCTCGGGCTCGGCCTCGATCCGGCGCGCGCCAACGCCCGCGACCCCGTCCCGCCCGGCGAGGTCGAACGCCTGCGCCGCGCCTCCGGCCTCGCCCCGGTCGCCGCCGACCTGCTGCGGATCGCCCAGGACTCGGCGTTCCTGCTGGTCGTCACCGACGCCGAGGGCCGCATCCTGTGGCGGGCCGGCCCGGCCGCCCTGCGCCGCCGGGCCGACGTGCTCGGCTTCGGCGAGGGCGCCCTCTGGACCGAGGCCGCCGTCGGCACCAACGCGATCGGCACCGCCCTGGTCGAGGCCGCGCCCGTGCAGCTCTTCTCGGCCGAGCACTTCGAGCAGGCCCAGCACGCCTGGTACTGCTCGGCCCACCCGGTGCACGACCCGCGCACCGGCGACCTGCTCGGCATCGTCGACGTCAGCGGCCCCGCGCTCACCCTGCACCCGGCGATCGGCGCCCTGGTCGAGACCGGCGTCCGTCTCGCCGAGGCGCAGCTCTGGCGCCACCACGCCGACCGCCTCGACCGCCTGCGCCGCTCGGCCGCCCACGTGACCGGCACCGTCCGCGGCCCGCTCCTGATCGTCGACGACCACGGCTGGGTGGCCCACGCGACCGGCGTGGCCGTCCGCGACCGCATCGGCGCACCTCGCGAGGGCGCCCCGCTCGGCGTGCCCGGCCTGGGCCTGTGCCGGGCCGAGCGCCTGCCCGAGGGCTGGCTCGTCCGACCGGCCGGCCCGCACGCCGCGATCACCGCGACGCTGGAGCTGACCGCCACCCCGATTCTGGAGGTACGCGGCGACGGCGACCCGTGGCGCACCCCGCTGACCCGCCGCCACGCCGACATCCTGGCCCTGCTGCACGGTTGCGGCCCCGCGGGCCTGACCGCCGGCCAGATCAGCCGGTTCCTGTACGGCGACGCCGCCCACGTGGTGACCGTCCGAGCCGAGATCAGCCGCCTGCGCCGCACGATCGGCGCGCTGGTCGCCACGAACCCGTACCGCCTGGCCGCCGGCGTGACCCTGGACCTCGTGACCGGCGCGCCCTGACCCGAACGCAACGTGCGCGTCTCGAAGTGGGCCGGACGCTGCCCCGAAGGGCTGCTCGCCATCCTCGCGGCAAGTATGAAGATCGCCGGAATCGTCGGTTCTCGCGGCCGCGAGCGGACGGGGCGGCCGGCCGCACCTCTGTCCACTTAGGCTGACGCGGGGCTGATCCGAAGAACTTGGGGGATTCGATGAAACGTCTGATCAGTGCCGTGACCGTGGCGGTCGCCGTGGTCGCCGCCGCCTTGGCCGTCGCGTCGCCGGCCGGCGCGGCCGAAATCAAGTACGAGCTGCGGCCGCTCAACAGCGGCAAGTGCCTGGACATCGTGAACGCCTCGCGGGCCAACGGGGCCCGGATCCAGCAGTGGACGTGCAGCGGCGCCTCGCAGCAGAAGTGGTACCTGCGCGGCGTCGGCGGCGAGTACTACAACATCGTCTCGGCGCACGACGCCGCCTGCCTCGACCTGCGTGACAACCTCAACGCCAACGGGGCCGTGGTGCAGCAGTGGACCTGCTCCGGCGCCTACAACCAGGTCTGGCAGATCACCTGGGACGGCAGCATGGGCGCCTACCGCATCAAGCCGGACGTGGGCGACAAGTGCCTGGACGTGACCGGGGCGTCCACGGCCAGCGGCGCGTACATGCAGATCTGGGACTGCGCCTACCCGGGCGTCCGCAACCAGCGCTTCCGCCTGGTCGCCTGACCTGCGCGGTAGTCGTCGAGGTGGGGCCGGCCGGTTGTCCCGGGCGGCCCCATCGGCGGAGGGATTCCCCCGGGTAAGCGCGGCGACCTGCTGCCTAGACTGGCCGGATGGGTCAGCGGATCGCGATGACCACCTCGCCCGGCGGGGTGCCGATCGCGTACGCGGTCGCCGGCACCGGGCCGCCGCTGGTCTACGTCTCCGGGTGGCTCGGGCACCTCGAGCTCAGCTGGGCCCTCCCCGCCGAGCGGGCCTTCTACGAGGCGCTCGCCGACGGGCGGACCCTGATCCGGTACGACAAGCCGGGCTGCGGGCTGTCCGGGCCGTTCACCGGGCCGTACACGATGGAGCGCGAGCTCGACGCGCTGACCGCGGTCGTGACGGCGGCCGGGGTCGAGAAGTTCGACCTGGTCGGGGTGTCGATGGGGGCGGCGGTCACGGCGGCCTGGGCGGCCACGCGGGCGGCGACCGTGTCGCGGCTGGTGCTCTACGGCGGCTGGGCGCGCGGCGCCGACGTCGCCGCGCCGGAGATCCGGCGGCACGTGCTGGGGCTGGTCGGCGAGCACTGGGGACTCGCCTCCGACCTGCTCGGGGACGTCTTCGCGCCGGACGCCGACCAGGCCACCCGGGCGGCGTTCCGGCGGTATCAGCGGGAGTCGGCCAGTGCGGAAATGGCGCAGGCGATGCTGGCCGCGGCGTACGACATCGATGTTGTTGATCTTCTGTCCCGGATCGAGGCGCCGACGCTGGTGGTGCACCGGGAACGCGATCGCGCGGCGCCGATCGAGCAGGGGCGGCGGCTGGCGGACGGGATCCCGGGCGCGCGGTTCGAGGTGGTGCCGGGCCGTTCGCACCTGCCCTACATCGGCGACGCGCGGCCGCTGACCGGCGCGATCCGCAAGTTCCTGGGCCTGCCGGGACGGCATCGCGGCGCCGCGCCGACGCTGACCGCCCGGCAGCGCGAGGTGGCCGCGCTGATCGCCGAGGGGTGCACGAACCGGGAGATCGGCGAGCGCCTCGGCATCGCGGAACGGTCGGCCGAGGCCCACGTCGAGCGGATCCGCTACCGGATGGACTTCCGGTCGCGCTCGCAGATCGCCGCCTGGTACGTGGCGACCAGCTGAGGTATTTTCCGGCCTGTTTCGGCCGGCCCCGGCGACCATGATGAAGGGCATGCTGATTCTGGGGTACGCCGTGGTCGCTTACGCCTCGTTCCTGGCCAGCGTGGTCTGGGCATTCGTGTTCCTCAAGGGCGGCATGGACGGCCCGGCCACCACATCGGCCTCGACGGCGCTCGCGATCGACGGCGCGCTGCTGCTCGCCTTCGCCGTCCAGCACTCGGTGATGGCCCGCGCCGGCTTCAAGCGCCGCCTCGCCCGTGTCCTCCCGCCGGCGGCCGAGCGCAGCACCTACGTCCTGAGCGCGTCGCTGCTGATGCTCGCCATCTTCGGCTCCTGGCAGCCGGTGCCCGCGACCCTGTGGCACGTCGGGCTGCCCTGGTCGGCGCCCATCTGGGTGCTCTATGCGGCGGGCTGGGCGCTGGTCGTCTGGTCCACCTTCGCCGTCGATCACGCCGACTTCCTGGGACTCAAGCAGGCGTACGCCCATCTGCGCCACCGGGTCCACCAGGAACCGGCCTTCACCGAACGCCGCCTGTACGCGCTCTGCCGCCACCCGATGATGCTCGGCCTGCTGATCACGTTCTGGGCCACCCCGCACCTGACCGCCGGCCGCCTGTTCTTCGCGGTGGCGTCCTCGGCGTACATCGGCCTCGGTGTCCGTTTCGAGGAGCGTGACCTGCGCGCCCGCCTGGGCCCCGACTACGCGGAGTACGCCCGCCGCGTCCCGATGCTGTTCCCGGTGCCGCGCCGGCTCGCCGGAGCCCCGGGACGGCACGCCGAGCCGGCGTCGCGCACGCCATAATCGCGGGTGGACTGCCGCTACGACGATGGAGCCGGCCCGTGACAGGCGCTGATCTGCCGATCATGTCCTTCGAGTCGATGTCCGCCTGGCGGGCGTGGCTCGAAACGGAACACGGTTCCGCCGCCGGGGTGTGGCTGAAGATCCCGAAGAAGGACGCCGGGCTGGCCGGCGTCAGCTACGGCGACGCGTTGTCCGTGGCCCTGTGCTTCGGCTGGATCGACGGCCAGAAGAGGCCGTTCGACGACGCCTGGTGGTTGCAGCGGTTCACCCCGCGCAAGTCCGGCAGCCGGTGGTCGAAGGTCAATCGGCAGAAGGCGCAGGAGCTGATCGACGGCGGCCTGATGCACCCGGCCGGCCGGCGCGAGGTGGACGCCGCGCAGGCGGACGGCCGCTGGGCGGCCGCCTACGACGGCGCGCGGACGGCGACGGTGCCGGACGACCTGGCGGCCGCGCTCGCCGCGAACGAGGCCGCGGCGGCCTTCTTCGCCACCTTGGACGGGCGCAACCGATACGCGATCCTCTATCGCGTGCAGGAGGCGAAGAGGCCGGAGACCCGAGCCCGGCGCATCGACACGTTCGTCACCATGCTCGCGAACGGCGAGAAAATCCATCCGTGACCGATGAACTGCCCGTTTTCGGGCTCGGGCATTCGCGCATCGACCGAGATGCCTATCTCCGACTACCTTCCGATGGCCAAGCGGCTGAAGAAGCACCTCTCGAGTCTGGAACTGACGACGCCGAAGGGGTGAGGGCGACCACGCCGGTGGCGGGGATCGGGGCCGTCTCGAGGCTGTGCCACAGGTAGAGGCAGGCTCGGGAGCGGTAGGGGCGCCATGGCTCGGCTCGGCGGGTCACCTCGGCCGCGTCCGGCATGGCGGCCAGACCGTACTGGGTCTGGATCGCCTTGCGGATGCCCAGGTCGCCGGCGAGCAGGACGTCGGGGCGGCGCAGCGTGAACAGCAGGAAGATGCCCGCGGTCCAGTCGCCGATGCCGGCGACGGCGACCAACCGGCGGCGCACCTCGTCGTCGGGGAGGGACGGCAGAGCGGCCAGGTCGAGTGTGCCCGAGGCGATGTGCGACGCCAGCGAGCGCAGTGCCCGGGCTTTCGCGTGGGACAGGCCGGCCGTGACCCGCAGGTGGTCGAGGTCGGTGGCGAGCAGCTCCTCGGCCGACGGCACGCGCCCGTCGAACTGGCCGAGGATGCGGTCGAACATGCGGCGGGCGGCGGCGGTCGAGAACTGCTGGCTGACGATCGCCAGGATCAGCGCGCCGAGCTCGCCGCGGCCGGCCGCGGGCAGCTCGAACTCGGCGACCGGCCCGAGACGGCGGATCAGAGCCGCCATCACCGGGTCGGCGGAGGCCAGATGCGAGTCGGGCGCCGTCACGCCCACGCCGAGCGGTCGAAGCCGGCCGCCGTGTAGATGGCGTCGATCGCGGCCATGGTGGCGATCGAGTCCTCGCCCTCGGTCGGCAGCGGCGTGCCGGCCCGCAGCGCCTCGAGGACGGCGGCGAGCTGGTGGTCGTACGTGGTGCGGCCGGCCACGGTCGAGACCCGCGGCACGCCGTCGACCTCGAGCGTGATGCTGTGCCCGGCCGACGGAAAGACGATGTTGTCGACCAGCAGCGTGCCGCGCTCGCCGGTCAGGGTGAGCGCCGACCGCAGCGGGATGCCCTCGGTCATCTCCGCGTCGACCACCGCCGCCACGCCGCCGGGGAACGTCAGCTCGGCCCGCATCGCGATGTCGGCCCCGGAGGGATTGGTGACGACCTGCGTGCGCCCCACGGCCGGGGCACCGGGGAACAGCGACCGCAGCCAGTGCACGGGATAGCAGCCGAGGTCCATCAGCGCGCCGCCGCCCAGCTCCGGCTCGTGCCGCAAGGTCCCCGGCACGTACGGGTTGGAGCCGTGGAAGACGGCCTCGGCCGACGTGATCCGGCCGAGGACCCCGACCGACGAACGGATCCACGCGCTGAGCGGGTGGTAGTGGTCGTGGAACGCCTCGATCACCCGGCGCCCGGTCTCGGCCGCCGCCGCGACGACCCGCCGGGCCTGGGCCTCGTTCATCGTGAACGGCTTCTCGCAGAGCACGTCCTTGCCGGCCCGCAGCGCCGCGATCGTCCAGTCGGCGTGCATCGACGGCGGCAGCGCGTTGTAGACCAGGTCGACGCCGGGGTCGGCGAGCAGATCCTCGTACGCGTCGTAGGCCCGCTCGATGCCGTGCGCCTCGGCGAAGGGACGAGCGCCGGACCGGGAGGCGACCGCCGCGACCACCACGTCGTCGCGGCGGCGCACCGGCAGCAGGACGGCGGCGCGGGCGATGCCGGCGGCGCCGAGAAGTCCGATTCGCGTCGTCAATTCAGCCACAGCTCCTCCGGGGGTGCCAGCGCGTCCAGCTCGGCCCACAGCGTGCCGGGGATCGGCACGCCGGCGAGCGCGACCGTCTCGGTGACCCGGGACGGCGAGGAGACCCCGACGACGGTCGCGTCGACGAACGGCGCACGCAGCGAGAACTGTAGTGCGGCCGCGGCCAGGGGCACACCCGCGCGGTCGGCGGCGTCCCGCATCGCGATCGCGGCGGCCGCTATCCGGTCGTCGCGCTCGCCGTAGGCGTACCGGCGCTGCTTCTCGGGTCCTTTGACCAGCATGCCGCCGCCGTACGGCGCGGCATTGAGCACCCCGATGCCCCTCGCCTGCGCGTCGTGGAAGAGATCGCGCGCCGAGCGGTCGAGCAGGGTGTAGCGGTTGTGGCTGAGCACCACTTCGAAGACGCCGGTGTCCAGATATTGCCGCAGCAGGCCGACCGGGCCGCCGGCCACTCCGAGGTGCTCGGCGATGCCCTGCCGCTTGAGCTCGACCAGCGTCTCGACCGGTCCGCCCGGCGCGGTCGCGGCTTCGAAGCTGATCCGCTCCGGGTCGTGCAGGTGCAGGAGCTGAATCCGGTCGAGGCCGAGCCGCGAGAGGCTCTCCTCGACCGACGCCCGCACCCGCGCGCCGGAGAAGTCGCCGGTACGCGGATCCGGGTCCACCTTGGTGGCCAGCACGACGCCATCCGGGAGGCCGCCGCGCCCCGCCAACGCGAGACCGATCCGTTGCTCGGCGGCGCCGAGGCCGTACCCGTTGGAGGTGTCGATGAAGTTGATCTCGCGCGACGAAAGCACCGCGTCGACCGTGGCCACCGCTTGCGACGAAGGGACCGCATAGCCGTAGAGGCCGGGCATGCTGGCGAGCGGGCTGGTGCCGATGCAGAGCGGCGACACGCGCAGGCCGGTGCCGCCCAGGGTCCTCATGCGGCGAACACCTTGCGGGCGGCGTGATAGGCGGCGACGATCCGGTCGAGCACCGCGTCCGTCTCGTCGAACTCGGGCGTGCGGGCCGGGCGGCGGGCCATCATCCGGGCGGCGGCGCGGTGGAACGTGAGCCGGGGCGCGAAGCCGGGGACGAACGTGCGGATCTTGGTGTTGTCGAACACGGCGCTGTGCCCGATGTCGCCGACCATCTCGCCCGACCAGAACCAGTCGGGCGCGACCAGCGGAAACATCTCCGAGGCGACGTGGACGAGCCGGGCCTCGACGCCGAGCGCCCCGGCGACGATCGTGTAGATCTGGTCCCAGGTGTAGACGTCGGGCCCGGTGATGGTGAAGGTCTCGCCGATCGCCCGCGGGTTGCCGAGCAGCCCGACCAGCCCCTGGGCGAAGTCCTCGGCGTGGGTCAGCGTCCACAGCGAGGTGCCGTCGCCGTGCACCGGGATCTCCTCGCCGCGGGCGATGCGGTCGACCACGGCCCAGCCCCCGGGCAGCGGCGGGTTGTCGTCGTCGTAGGTGTGCGAGGGCCGGACGATGGTGACCGGCAGGTCGCGCAGCGCCTGCTCGGCCTCCCACTTCGCGGTGGCGTACGGCAGCGGGGGATTGGGCCCGGTCGGCGTCGACTCGGTGATCGGCACCTGCATTACCGGCTTGCGGTAGATCGAGGCCGAGCTGATGTGCACGTACTGCCGGGCGCGCGACCCGAAGAACGCCGCCTTCCGCGTGGCGTCCCCGGCGTCGAACGAGACGAAGTTGACCACGGCGTCGAAGGTCCGGTCCCCGATGGCGGCGGCCAGGGACGCCTCGTCGGCGACATCGGCGACCAGCGCCTCGGTTCCGGCGGGCGGTTGCTTACGACCACGATTGAGTACGGTGACCGCCATCCCGGACTCGACCGACCGGCGCACGCACGAGGCGCTGATGGTTCCGGTGCCGCCGAGATAGAGCACGCTCAGTGGCGCGGAGTCGAAGCGGAGCATTCGTGTTTCCCCTCAGAGCTTTCCGGCGTACCAGTCTTCGAAGCCGTTCTCGGTCAGGCTGATCAGCACGTCCTCGGGCCGGATCGCCAGCGGTTCCAGTCGCTCGACCACGGCCCGGAAGAACCGCTGCTTGGTCGCCACGTCGTACATGTGGACCGCGATGACCCGGATCACCAGGAGGCCGCGGCGGTCGACGCCGTTGTAGCCGGGGTCGAACTTGAGTTCGCCGGCGTCGTGCGGCGTGAAGATCTGGAACCGGTCGTCGGCGGGGATGCCCAGGGCCGCGATCTGCGCGTCGTGGATCGCGTCGCCGATCGCCTCGTGATGCTTGTCGAACGTGTCCCGGGCGAGGTGAACCTGGATGAGGGGCACGATGCCGCCTTCCCTTACTTGATGGCGCCGGCCGAGAGGCCGCGCTCGAACAGGCGCTGGAGGCTGAGATACGCGACGACCTCGGGGATCGCCGTGATCACCGCCGACGCGAGGATCTTGGTCTGGTCGTTGCTGAACTCGCCGACGAAGAACTGCGGCACCAGCGTGATGGTCTGCAGCTCCGGCGACTGGAGGAAGACCAGCGGGAACAGGTAGTCGTTCCACGAGGCCACCAGGGTGAAGATGAGCACGGCGGCGGCGATCGGCCGGGTGAGCGGGATGACCAGGTGGACGAAGCCGCGGTACGAGCCGGCGCCGTCCACCCGGGCCGCCTCGAACAGCTCGTCCGGCAGTCCGTTGATGAAGTTGCGGGTGAGCAGCACGGCGAACGGCACCTGGAGGGCGGCCAGCGGCAGGATCACCGCCCAGTACGTGTCGTACAGCCCCAGCTTCGTGTCGGTCGCGAACAGCGGGGCCAGCAGCACCACCTCGGGCAGCGTGAGGCAGGCCAGCAGCAGCCAGAAGTACACCTCGCGGAACCGGATGTGCAGCTTGGCGAAGCCGAAGCCGGCCATCATCGTGACGACGTAGACGAGCACGATGACGGCGGCCGCCACGACGATGCTGTTGATGAAGAAGCGGCCGAAGCCGGGCACCTGCAGCACGGCCGCGAAGTTGTGCACGCCCTCGCCCGCGAAGGCGCCCTTGACCATCACGATCAACGGGAACAGGTACGGGACGATCAGCACCGTGGCGCCGATCTGGAGCAGTGCCTTTCCCCATCGGGTACGGACCTCGAACATCAGCGGCCCTTCCGCTCACGCCCGGCGAGCTGCAGGGCCAGCGCCATGAGCAGCGCCACCACCAGCAGGATGATCGAGAGCGCCGCGCCGTAGCCGACGTGGCTGAGCGGGATCGTCATCCGGTAGATGTAGGTGCCGAGGAACTCGGTGGCGTAGTTCGGGCCGCCGATCGTCACCAGGTACGGCACGTCGAAGGTCTTGAGCGCCCCGATCGCGCCGAGCATGGCCAGCGCGACCGTGGTGCCGCGCAGCTCCGGCCAGATGATGCTGACCAGCGTGCGCAGGTTGCCGGCGCCGTCCATCCGGGCCGCCTCGAGCACCGGCGGATCGATCTGGGTCATCGCCGCGTAGTAGAGGACGAACGTGACGCCGGTCCACTCCCAGATGGTGATGAACATGATCACCGGCAAAGCCGTGCTCGTCTGCCCGATCCAGGGCTGGGCGAGGCCGCCCAGCCCGACGTGCCGCAGCACCGCGTTGAGCTCGCCGTCCGGCGCGAACATGTGCCGGAAGACCGGCGCCATGATCGCCGGGGCCAGCACCACCGGGACGAAGACGATCACCTTGTAGATCGCGGCCAGCCGCAGCTTCGCGTGCAGGACCACGGCGAACAGCAGGCCGAGGAAGGTCTGGACGACGAAGGTGACGACGAAGAACACCGCCGTGTGCCGGACCGCGGCCCAGAACACCGGGTCGTGCGCGATCCGCGCGTAGTTGTGGCCGCCGACGTGCGTGGCGCCCGGGCTGAGGCCGTCCCAGTCGAGCGTCGAGATGTACCCGGTGTAGCCGATCCCGTAGTAGATCAGCCCGATGCTCAGCACCAGGGCCGGGAGGATCCAGGGCAGGCCCGGCGGCCGTTTGATCCGGCCGCCGCCCCGGACCACCGCCGGCGGCCCGAGGCGGGGCCGGGTCGTGGTGGCGGTCACTTGAAGGTCACTCCCGCCGCCTCCGCGGCCTGCTGCAGCGTCTTCGCCGCGTCCTCGGGAGTGGCCTTGCCGGTCGCCACCGACGTGGCCGCGGCCAGGATGCCGGTCTGCACGTCGGAGCTGAGCAGCGACTCCCGCGGCTCGGTGATCGAGCCGGCCTTGGTGATCAGATCCTGGACCGGGCCCTTCTGGGTCGCCGGGTCGACGAGCTGGATCTTGTCGAAGTCCGGCGTCACGCCCTTCACCGACGGCAGGTCGTTGAGCTGGTCGGCGATCGCCTGCTGGCCCTCGGTCGAGGTGGCCATCCACTTGACGAAGGTCTCGGCCGCCGCCCGGTTCTTGCTCTTGGTCGAGATCGACAGGCCGAAGTCGGCGTCGCCGTACATCTCGCTGGTGTTGCCGGCGCCGGCCACGTCGGGGAAGGCGATGGGCAGGATCGGGAACGGCTTGGCGCCGCTCACCCCGGCCGCCGACAGCGCCGCGGTCATCGCCTTGGTCGTCGCGTACTGGGTGTACCAGGTGCCCATCATGACCATGCCGTACTTGCCGGTCAGGAAGTCGTTGTTGGCGTCCGGGTACTGCTGGTAGCCGACGGCGCCGGGCTGCATGATCCCGCTGTCGAACAGCTGCTTCCAGATCTGGAACGTCTTGACGATGCCGGGGTCGGTCCACTTGGCGTCGCCGGTCGAGGCCTTGGTCCACAGGCCGGGCTGCACCGAGTTGGCGATCGACTGGAGGGTGTCCTGGTCGAAGCCCTCCTGGGCGGCGCCCTGCACGAAGCAGCCGACCTTGGCCTGCTTGAGCACCGAGCAGACGTGCTGCCACTCGGCCAGCGTGGTCGGCGGCTGGAGGTTGTGCTTCTTGAAGATGTCCCCGTTGATCCACAGCATGCCGGCGTAGACCGAGCCCACCGACATCGCCGTGAGCTTGCCGTCCGCGGTCAGGCCGCTGATCCCGATCGGGGCGATCTTGCTCTTCCAGTCCGCCCCGAGCGCCTGCTCGGCCAGCGCCGTCTGGTCCTCGGCGAACGACTTGAACTGCGTGACGTAGGCGCCCGGCTGCATGTCGAAGACGTCCGGGCCCTTGCCCGAGGCGAGCGCGGGGCGCAGCGCGGCGACCCAGTCGGAGATGTTGACCAGCTTGTAGTTGACCTTGATGTTCGGATACTGCTTCGTGAACGCGGCGATGTACGCGTCGGCGGTCGCGGTGTCGGTCGGCGTCCAGCCCCACCAGTTCACGGTGCCGGAGGTCGTGGTCGACGCGTCGTCGGAGGAGCCGGAACCGCCGCCGCAGGCGGTCAGCCCGGCGATGGCGAGGGTGGCGGCGGCGATGACGGACAGGGATTTTGAGCGCATGGAGCCCTCTCCACTCTGCGATGGAGCTGCGATGGAGCCGAAGGAATTGGTGGATGCCCGGGATTGAGCCTGAGGCTAGGACGCGCGAAACATCCTCGTCAAGGTTTCTCTATCAGCGAGAAATGTTTCGTGGCGCGGTCGTGCTTGCCCGGACCACCAGGGTGGTGTCGATGTCGATCCGGCTGAACGCCAGCTCGGGCTCGTCGTTCAGGCGCATCACCAGGTGCACCGCCTGCTCGGCCATCGCGACCAGGGGCACGTGCACGGTGGTCAGCGGCGGGCCGGCCCACTGGGCGATGCGCAGGTCGTCGTAGCCGACCACGGAGAGATCGGCGGGGATGGCCAGGCCCAGCGACCGGGCCGCCTCGTAGACGCCCAGCGCGTACAGGTCGGACGAGGCGAAGATCGCGGTCGGCCGGTCGGGCAGCGTGAGCAGGGCCCGGCCCTGCTCGAGGCCGTCGGCGTGGTGGAAGTGGCCGGGCCGGATCAGCGCCGGGTCGCCGGTCAGGCCGGCCGCGTCGAGCGCGGCGCGGTAGCCGGAGAGGCGGGCGGTCGAGGCCAGCATGTCGGCCGGGCCGGTGATGATGCCGATCCGGGTGTGGCCGAGGTCGATCAGGTGCCGGGTGGCCTGGTAGCCGCCGTTCCAGTCGGCCGAGCCGATGGACGGCACGTCGGGCGCCGGCGTGCCCGCCGGGTCGACCATGACCAGCGGGATGTTGCGCGAGCGCAGCCGCTGCCGGTCGTCGGCCGAGAGCTTGCAGGCGATCAGCACCACGCCGACCGGCTGGCGGCCGAGGACGTCGTCGATCCAGTGCGGGTGCGGCGTGCTGTGCTCGGTGGCGCCGGTCAGCACCATGCCGATGCGCCGCTGCCGGGCCGACTGCTCGATGCTGGCCAGCACCTCGCTGCCGAACGGGCTGTCCACCTCGTAGCAGAGCACGTCGAGCAGGGGCGCGGTCGGCCGCTTGGTGCCGCGCTGCTGGTAGCGGTGGTCCTGGAGGAGGCCCTCGATGCGGGCCCGGGTCTCGTCGGAGACGCCCGACCGGCCGTTGAGCACCTTGGAGACGGTCGACACCGAGACGTCGGCCTGGGTGGCGACCTCCTGCAGGGTCGCGCGGGATCGGTCCTCGGCGGGCATGCGCATCACCCTATCTGTGCTTGTTGACCCCTCGGTGGGGCAGACCTATGCTGCCGTTTACCACGACAATTTCGCAATCTGCCGCGAAAACTTTCTCTCTCGGGGGCGTCGCATGGACATGGACCATCGGATCGGCGAGGTCGAGCTCACCGTGCGGACGCCGGACGGCCGCCCCCGGGCCGATCAGGTGATCACGGTCGAGCAGACGCGCCACGACTTCGCCTTCGGCAACATCGGATTCGATTTCGTACGCCCGGTCGGCGGCCCCACCGGCCCGACCGGTGTCTTCGGCGGGGCCGGCACCATTCCGCTGGACGTGCTCGCCGAGGCGTGGCTCGGCCTGTTCAACACCGCGACGCTGCCGTTCTACTGGGGCGACTACGAGCCCGTGCGCGGGAAGACGGACGCGGCCCGGCTCGAGGCCACCGCCCGCTGGCTGGCCGGGCGCGGGGTGACGGTCAAAGGGCATCCGCTGGTCTGGCACACGGTGCAGCCGGACTGGCTGCTCGGGCTGGGGCTGGACGAGGTCGAGAGGCTGACCCGGGCCCGGGTGCGCGACCTGGTGAGCGGGTTCGCCGGCGTGATCGACGTGTGGGACGCGATCAACGAGGCGGTGATCATGCCGGTCTTCGCCAACGGGGCGAACGCGATCACGCCGCTGGCCCGGGACCGGGGGCGGATCGCGATGGTGCGCCTGGCGTTCGAGGAGGCGCGGGCGGCCAACCCGGCGGCGACCCTGGTCCTCAACGACTTCGACCTCTCCTCGGCGTACGAATGCCTGATCGAAGGGGTGCTCGAGGCCGGCGTCGCGATCGACGCGATCGGCCTGCAGACCCACATGCACCAGGGCTACCGGGGCGAGGAGTACATGGCCGCGATGCTCGACCGATTCGCCCGCTACGGCCTGCCGCTGCACCTGACCGAGACCACGCTCGTCTCCGGCGACCTGATGCCGCCCGAGATCGAGGACCTCAACGACTACCAGGTCCCGTCCTGGCCGACCACGCCCGAGGGCGAGCAGCGGCAGGCCGAGGAGATCGTCCGGCACTACCGCTCGCTGGTCGGGCACCCGGCGGTCCAATCGATCAACTACTGGGGCATCACCGACGACGGCGCCTGGCTGGGCGCGCCGGTCGGGCTGCTGCGGGCCGACGGCAGCCGCAAGCCCTCGTACGACGCGCTGGCCGGGCTCATCAAGGGCGAGTGGTGGCTGCCGCCGACCTCGTACCGCACCGGCGCCGAGGGCACGCTCACCGTGCGGGGCTTCTTCGGCGAGTACGCGGCGGGCGGCCAGGCCTTCACGATCGGGCCCGGCCGCACCGCCGCGTCCGTCACGGTGTCTTGAACTGCTCCGACGGCTTGCCGTCCATGTAGTCGGCGACCGTGTTCCACACCGCCGGGTTGACCACGTCGTGCTTCATGTGGTCGGTGTGCGCCTGCCAGTCCGGGTTGACCAGGTAGCCGGCGACGACGATCGAGGTCGTGCCCACCACCAGCGAGGCGGTCTTCTCGGCGTCGGTGGTGCCGGTCTTTCCGAAGACCGGGTGCCCGACCACGCCGCGGGCGGCCTTGGCCGTGCCGGTGCCCGAGCAGCTGCCCAGCTGGGCCTGGTCGCCGACCGGGCAGCGGGCCGCGTCGAGCGCCTTGCGGGCCACCTCGGGCGTGGTCGCCCGGCTGCAGCTCGGCTTGCCGGTCTTCAGCTTCTCGCCGGAATGGGTGGTGATCTGCTGGATCGGGGTGGGCGCGCAGTACATGCCGTCGGCGGCGAGCGTGGCGTACGCGTTCGCGATGTCGAGCGGGGTCGACGCCGAGACGCCGAGCGTGAACGCGCCCCAGTCGTGGGCGGCGTTGGTGGCCAGGTCGTTGTCGTTGGGCTCGCGGAACTGCACGCCGAACCGCTTGGCCACGTCCACCACGTGCTCGGCGCCGATCTTCTCCTGCAGCGGCACGAAGTACGTGTTGACCGACGCGCCGAAGCCGGTCCACATGTTGTACGGGCCCTTCTCCTTGTCGCTGGAGTTGGTCGGGCAGTAGTGGCCGCCGCAGGCCGCGGGCGCCCCCGAGTCCAGGTACAGCGGTGACACGTACCGGGGCGCGGTGTTGATCGTGTAGTCCAGCCCGACGCCGTTCTCCAGCGCCGCCACCATGGTGAACATCTTGAACACCGAGCCGGCCTGGTAGCCGTGGATGTCCCCGCCGCCGGTGATGATCGGGTTCGTCGTGTTCGGGTAGGTGGCCCGCGCGCCGGCCGCCCGCTTCTGCGGGTCGGACGAGAGCGGGTTCTGGTTGGCCGCGGTGGGCAGCTTGAACTTGCGGTTGGCGGCCAGCGCCATCACCTTGCCGGTGCCCGGCTGCACGGCCGCCAGGAGCAGGGCGTTCACCGAGTTGTCGCCGCGCTGGGCGAGGATGCGCTTGCGGGCCGACTTCTGGGCGTCGACGTCGAGCGTGGTGACGATCTTGTAGCCGCCGCTCTTGAGCCGCCGCTCCCGCTCGTACGTGTTGTCGCCGAACTCCTTCTGGCTCATCCACCAGCGCTGGAAGTAGTCGCAGAAGAAGCCCCAGTCGTTGTGCGACACGCTGGTGCAGCCGTTGCCGACCGCCTTCGTGCTGCGCGAGACCTTCTCGGCCTTGGCCTTCTTCGCCTGGTCGGCCGTGGCGTAGCCGAGCGACACCATGTCGTTGATGACGTAGTCGCGGCGTTCCTTGGCCCGCGGGTTGCCCTCGGCCGAGGTCGGGTCGTAGTAGCTGGTGCCCTTGACCATGCCGGCCAGCAGCGCGGCCTGGGCGACGTCGAGGTCCTTGGGCTTCTTGCCGAAGTAGATCTGGCTGGCCGCGTAGACGCCGTACGCGCCGTTGCCGAACGGCGCGATGTTCAGGTAGCGCTCGAGGATCTGCTGCTTGGTGAGCTGCTTCTCCAGCTCCATCGCGTACTTGATCTCGGCCAGCTTGCGGTCGGTCGTCTTCGCGGTCGCGGCCACCACCTCGGCCGGGCTGCTTGCCGAGTACGTCATCGACATGCGCACGACCTGCATGGTCAGCGTCGACGCGCCCTGCTGGTCGCCGCCGTTCTGGTTGTTCACGAACGCCCGGGCCAGGCCCTTGAAGTCGACGCCGTTGTGCTTGTAGAACTTGTGGTCCTCGGCCGCCACGATCGCGTTCTGCATGTTCACCGAGATGTCCTTGAGCGCCACGTCGCTGCGGTACTCGTCGTACATCACCGCGATCGGGGTCTTGCCGTCGGAGGCGTAGATCCGGCTCAGCTGCGGTGAGGTCTGCTGCTTGAGCTCGCTCGGCAGCGACGCGAAGCCCTCCGAGCTCGCCTTGGCCGCCAGCCCCGAGAGCGCGGCGGCCGGGAACGACGCCGCCGCGACCACCACCCCGGCGAGCAGCCCGCACATCAGGAGCGAGCTCACGTTGGTCAGCGGGTGATGGTCACGGCGGAGGCGGTTCAGGAAGGGCACCCGGCCACGTTAGCCGCCGAGATCAACCGTTGTAGGCGGCAAAGATCTTGCTGAACTCGTACGGTTGCTGGGCGATGTTCGTGCACATGTAAAGGGCCCCTGTGCAGGCATTCTTGTCGCGTCCGAGCTCCCAGAAACTGAGCATGCCGAGGTGCTTTCCCTGGGCGAACGACACCAGCTGGCGCGCGTCCGTTTGGTCGTAGATGTGACCATCGTCATTCTGGCCGAGCATCGGCGTCACGCCGACCATCTTCCAGACCTGGGCGTCGGAGAAGCCCGGGTAGAGCGACTTGAGCTGCCCGAACGTGGAGTTCGCCGCGTTCACGGCGAAGGTGCCGTAGTCGCCGCTGCGGTAGTAGTCCATGGCCATCACGTTGACCAGGTCGACGGTGACGCCGGCGTCGCGGGCCGAGCGGACCACGTTCAGCCCGTCGGCGGTGAGGCCCTCGGGCAGCACCGGCAGCGTGAACGACACGCGCAGGCCCGGGTTGGCCCGCTGAAGGGCGGCCAGGGCCTGCGAGCGGCGGGCCACCGAGGCCGGGTCGGCGGTCGCGCTGCCCTCGATGTCGAGGTCGATGTAGCGCAGGCCGTAGGCGCTGACCACGGCCTGGTACTCGGCCTGCAGCGCGGAGACGCTCGAGCAGGCCTGCGCGAGCTCGATGCCGGTGGCCCCGCCGAACGAGATCTTCACGTCGCCGCCGCGGGCGCGGACGGCGTCGATCTGGTCCTTGGCCCAGGCCTGCCGGGGGTCGTACGCGTTGAACCACATCGCCTTGCAGGCGGAGGCGGTGATGAACGCGAGCGTGACGTTCTTGAGGTTCCCGCTGCTGACCATGGCCGGCAGACTGGGGGTCGGCCAGGCGCCCATGTCGACGTACGGGGCATGCGGCAGCCCGCCGGTCGGCGGCGGCTGGGTGGGCGGGGTCGTCGGGGGAGTGGTCGGCGGCGTGGTGGGCGGGGTCCCGCCGTCGCAGGCGCCGAGATCCTCCCAGAGCGAGGCGGCGGCGACCGGGTTCCAGCCGGCGCCGACCGGCGGGGTGTGCGCGACCCGGGCCCGGTAGAGGCGCCCGTTGTAGGTCACCAGCGCGCCGGCGGCGTAGCTGGTGCCCTCCGCCCAGGCCGGGGCCGAACAGGCGACCATGACCGTCGCGCCGGACGACGGCGCGGCGAAGACGGCGGGGGATGTCATGACTCCGGCCGCGAGGGTGACCACGCCGGCCGCGAGCGCCACCCAGCGGTGCAAATGCCTCATCGCAACTCCTTCACCAGGGGATGGCATCGAGCCTGATGGATGTCGCGAGAAACTGTCAAGAATGTTAATTATTTTTGTCGACGGGGAGGCTTTCGTACGCCGGGATGAGCTCGCCCATCCGCGCGTCGGCGTCGCAGCGCTCGCCCCCGGCGAGGTACGCGGCGAGGTCCTCGACGTGGATCTGGAGCCCGGCCGCGAACGCCGCGAGCCAGTCCAGGCGAAGGCCGCGCTGCTCGACCACGAGGACGGTCCCGTCCCCGTCGGCGGTCAGGGTGACCACGTTGACGATCCCCTTCGTGGTCGCCACCGTGAAGCCGCGCGGCGGCTCGCACGCCTCCACCCGCCCGGTCGCCTCGGCCCCGCTGGAGAGGAAGCGGGACCGGTAGGCGCCGCCGGGACGGAGGTCGCCCTCGACCTCGCCCAGCCACCGGGCCAGGCGCGCGGGATCGGTGAGCGCCGCCCACACGTCGCCGGCGCCGGCGTCGAGGCGGCTCTCGATGTGCACGATCCCGGCGCCGTCCGCCGCGCGCAGGCGGCCCAGAGGTTTGGTCATCCCGCGATGCTATCCACGCCGGTCACTCGGTGTGGAGGGCCGCGGCTCCGCGTGGGACCGCGGCTCACTCGGTGTGGAGGGCCTCGGCGATGGTCAGCCGGGCCGCCGCGCGCGACGGCAGCAGGGCGCCGACCGCCGCGATCACGACGCCGGCCAGCAGGAGCGGCAGCACGATCCGCACGGTGTAGACGTCGAACATGCGGCCGGGGATGACGATCCGGGCCGCCTGCGCCATCGCGTTCAGGGCGTAACGCTGGAACGCGACGCCGAGCGGGATGCCGAGCAGGCCGCCGGCCAGGCCCAGCGCGGACATCGAGGTGACCATCATGAGGACCACCTGGCGGGGCGTCATGCCGATCGACTTGAGCGTGCCGAGGTCGCGCCGGCGTTCCCGGGTGTTGAGGACGACCGTGTTGAAGACGCCGAGCGAGGCGACCGCCCCCAGCAGCACGGTGAGCAGCGTGACCGTGGAGTAGATGGCGACGACGACCGAGTCCTTCCCGTTCACCGGCCGCACCCGGAGCCCGGGGTCGGCGGCCTTGGCGGCGGCCACATAGGCGGCGACGTCGGCGCCGGGGGCGAGCTGCACCTCGTACCCGTCGGCGCGGCTGCCGGGCGCGATCCGGTCGAGCGTGGGCCAGTTCGACAGCACCGGGTCGTCCGAGCTCATCAGGACCTGGCCGACGATGCGTACGGTCAGCCGCTTGCCGTCCCCCTCGAGCGTGAGGGAGTCGCCGAGGGTGAGCCCGCTCTGGTACAGCAGGCGCCGGGAGACGGCGGCCTCGCCCGCGCCGGTCGGCCAGCGTCCCTTCAGCATCTCGTAGCCGGTGTCGGCGCCGCGGTAGAACAGCACCCTGGTCGACCGCGTGCCGCCGATCTGCCGCATGATCAGCTGCTTGGTCGCCGCCACGCGCGCGGCCCCCGGCAGGGCCCGCAGCATCGACTCGTCGTCGGCCGCCGCCGACCCGCGCGCCTGCGCCTCGACCTGGACGGCGTCGGTACGGGCGTCCGCGTCCACGTAGGCGGTGACCGACCGGGACAGCCCGATCGCGAGGGTCACGCCGGCCACGCCGAGCACGACGGCGGCCGCGGTGAGCGCGCTGCGGGCGGGCCGGGCGAACGGCAGGCCGGCGCCGAGGCTGACCGCCCGGGGCAGCCGGGAGCCGCCGAGCCGGCGCTGGACGCGCAGACCCCGGCCGGGCCGCGGCGCGCTGCCCGCGCTGATCGCCTCGACCGCCGACAGCCGCCGGGCGCGGAGGCTGGGCAGCAGGGCGGACAGCCCGACCAGGGCCGGCACGCCGATCAGGGACGTGATGGTGACCCACGGCGCCACCCGCAACCCGCCGGTGCCGTAGCTCTCGAAGACGGCGCTCGACAGCACGGCCGAGGCCAGCAGGTTGCCGAGGATCGTGCCGAGGACCGCGGCGACCGCCGTGGGCAGCAGGACCATGGTCAGGTAGACGGTCATCACCTGGTTCGGGGTGAAGCCGAGAGCCTTGAGCACGCCGATGTGCCGCAGCCCGGCGACGACGGCGCCGCTGACCACGTTCGCGACGATGAGCACGGCCACGACCAGCCCGAGACAGCCGAAGATCATCAGGAACGGGATGAAGATTCCCGCGTTGCCCGCCTCCTGGGCCCGCAGCGTCAGGTAGGACTGGGCGCCGAGCAGGGCCCCGGCCGGCATCCCGGCCGTCACGGCGGCCTGGCCCGCGGCGATGTCGGCGGTGGTGGCCGCGTCGGTGAACCGGTAGAGCATCTGTGCGGTGGCCGGGTGCAGGGCCGCCATCTCCGCGGGAGCGACCCAGCCCTCGGCCGAGTGGCTGACCGTGTAGGCGAAGCCGACGAGCGTCACCGGATGCCCGTCGCCGAGCGTCAGCGTCTGACCGAGCCGGGTGGGCCCGTCGTCGCCGGGCTCGATGTTGAGGACGATCTCGCCCGGGCCGGCGAGCCAGCGGCCGCTCCAGACGTAGAGCTTGTCGACCGCGGTGTCGGCCCGGTCGCGGCCCACGACGGTGAACAGCAGCGGCGGGAGGTCGGGCACCACCGTCACCTCGGTGGCGGCCTGATCGAACGGGCCGGCGGCGGCCGACACACCGGGCCGGTGGGCCGAGGCGGCGAGCGCGGCGCCGGTGGCCCGCTCGCGGTCGAAGGAGGCGACGAGGTGGGCGCCCCGCTGCTGGGCGTACGCCTGGTCGAACGGGCCGGAGGCGGCGGCCAGCAGCGCGAGCGCCACCACGATCAGCACCGAGGACAGGCCGATCACGACGCCGATCACGGTGGTCTGGAGCCGCCGTCGCCGTACCGCCGCGCGCGCCGTACGCCACACCGCGCTCACGCCGTACGCTCCAGGGCCCGTTCGCGGGTCACCCGGCCGTCGGCGAGCTCGACGACGCGGGTCGCGCAGCGGTCGGCGAGGCGCTGGTCGTGCGTGACGATCAGCAGGGTCTGCCCGATCTGGTTGAGGTCGAGCAGCAGGTCCATCACCTGTTCGCCGGAGCGGCTGTCGAGCGCGCCGGTCGGCTCGTCGGCGAGCAGCAGGGCCGGCCGGTTCATCAGCGCGCGGGCCACCGCGACCCGCTGCCGCTCGCCGCCACTGAGCGCGGCCGGGTAGAGGTTGCGGCGGTCGGCCACGCCGAGCTCGTCGAGCAGCTCGAGCGCCCGGGCCCGGGCCTGCTTGGCCGGGGTGCCGACCAGCTGGGCGGCGAGCGCGACGTTGTCGAGCGCGGGCAGGTCGTCGAGCAGGTTGAAGAACTGGAACACCATGCCGATGCGGTGACGGCGGAACAGCGCGCGGCGGGTCTCGTTCAGCTTCCCCAGGTCCTCGCCCTGCACGACGACCGTTCCGGAGGTCGGGCGGTCGAGCGCCGCGACCATGTTGAGCAGCGTCGACTTCCCGCACCCGGACGGTCCCATCACGGCCACCGCCTCGCCGGCGCGGATCTCCAGCCGTACGCCGTCGAGCGCGGTGGTGTCGCCGTATTCCTTGCGCACGTCGTCGAGGCGTACGACATTGTGGTCTTCGGTCATGCCGGAAAGTCTGTAATGGACGCGGCCGCCGCACATCGACCTGCGGATGTATGTGGCTGGACCTCCGGGATGACGCTCGCCGTGCCCGAGTCTGCGAGGCTGACGTGGTGTGGATGGTCCTGAGCCTGGTGGTGGCCGCCGGTGTCGCCGGCGGGCTCGGCGTGGCGCTGGCCCGCTCGCGGCGGCTGCACCGCGCCGCCATCGGGGAGCGCAGCTGGCTGCTCGAACGGGAACGGCAGAGCGCGGCCGGCACCGCCGTGGCCGCCGAGCGCGCGCGCATCGCGCACGAGCTGCACGACATCGTCAGCCACAACGTCAGCCTCATGGTGGTGCAGGCCGGGGCGGCCCGGGACGTGCTGGCGACCATGCCCGGCGAGGCCGCCAAGGCGCTGCTGGCGATCGAGAACGCGGGCCGGGACACGATGACCGAGCTGCGGCACCTGCTCGGCCTGCTCGCCCCCTCGGCCGGCGGCGACGAGCTCGATCCGCAGCCCGGGCTGAGCCGGCTGAGCACGCTGATCGACCGGATCTCGTTCGCCGGCCTGCCGGTCGAGGTGCGCATCTCGGGCGAGCCGCGCCCGCTGCCGCCCGGCATCGACACCACCGCGTACCGCATCGTGCAGGAGGCGCTGACCAACGCCCTCAAGCACGGCAACCGCGACCAGGCCGAGGTCTCCATCCGGTACGCGGAGCGCTCATTGCGGGTCGAGGTGCTCAACGGCGGCCCGAGCGTGCTCGCCGGCGACTCCCCGCCACCGCCGGCCGGCCCCGGTGACGGCGCCGGCCGGGGCCTGCTCGGCCTGCGCGAGCGCGTCGCCGTCTACGGCGGTCACCTCGACGCCCGCCGGCGCCTCGGCGGCGGCTACCGGGTCCGGGCCCGCATCCCGCTGGAGGCGCCGTGACCCCCGCCGAGCCGCGCGTGCTCATCGCCGACGACCAGGCCCTGGTCCGCGCCGGCTTCCGGCTGATCCTGACCGTGCGCGGCATCGAGGTGGTCGGCGAGGCCGCGGACGGCGCCGAGGCGGTGGAGGCGGCCCGCCGGCTGCGGCCCGACGTGGTCCTCATGGACATCCGCATGCCCACCATGGACGGTCTCGAGGCGGCCCGGCTCACCCTCGAACACGTGCCCGGCTGCCGGGTCATCATGCTGACGACCTTCGACCTCGACCGGTACGTCTACACGGCCCTGAGCCTGGGCGCGAGCGGCTTCCTGCTCAAGGACGTCACCCCCGAGCACCTCGCCGCCGCCGTCCGCCTGGTCAGCACCGGCGACGCGCTGCTGGCCCCGTCCATCACCCGGCGCCTGGTCGAGCGGTTCGCGGTCGCGGAGCCGGCCGAACGCCCGGAGCTCGCCGCGCTGACCCCGCGCGAGGTGGAGGTGCTGACCCTGATGGGCCGCGGCCTCTCCAACGCCGAAATCGCCCGGCAGCTCACCCTGAGCGAGGCCACGGTGAAGACGCACGCGGCCCGCATCTTCATGAAGCTGAACCTGCGCGACCGCGCCCAGGCGGTGGTGATGGCCTACGAGACCGGGCTGGTCTCGCCGGGCCCGTGACGACCGCCGTCAGCGGCGGCCGATCAGGTCGCCGACCTCGGTGCGGGACGAGACGCCCAGCTTGCGCAGGATGTTGGAGACGTGGATGGCGGCCGTCTTCGGCGAGATGTAGAGGCGGCGGGCCAGCTCGGCGTTGGTCAGCCCGTCGCTGATCAGCACGGCCACCTCGCGCTCGCGGGGAGTCAGCGCGGCCGGGCCGGTGACGGCGTCGGCGGCGCCGGCCGGGGCCAGGCCGAGCTGGGCGCTCACCTGGTCGAGCTGGGCGACCCGCCAGCCGCGCCAGCGGGACAGCAGCCGGCCGGCCGCCTCGACCTGGGCGGCGGCCTCGGCCCGGCGGTCGGCCGCCAGCAGGCAGCGGGCGGCGCCGACGCGTACCGTGCCCCGGGTCGCGGGCCCGAGAATGTGGGCCTCGGTGATGGACAGATAGCCCGCCAGCGCCTCGGCGTGCCGGCCGTGCGCCTCGGCCAGCTGGGCGTCCACCAGCGTGCGGAAGGGGTCCCACACGTCGGCGTCGAGCAGGTCGGCGGCCATCCGGTCGAGCCGCTGGGCGGGCAGGCCGAGCTCCAGCGCCGCCGAGATCAGGTCGTGGGCCTGCTCGCCGCTGCGCCACGCCTGCTCGGACAGGTCGGCCATCAGGTCGTCGAGGGCCGCCTCGGCCCGCGCGAGGTCGTGCCGGCGGCAGGCCAGATGGAAGGCCAGGCCGGGAATCGTGGTCGGCGGGTTGTTGGGCAGCGCCGCCAGGTCGGCGAGGAGCCGCTCGACCCGGTCGAGCTCGCCCGCCTCGAGATAGAGCCCGGCCAGGAAGACGCCGTGATAGTCGGCCCAGCGGCCCCGGCGCTGGTAGCCGCGGTCCTGGTCGCGGCCCGCCTCGAGCTCGGCGATCGCCGTGTCGAGGTCGCCGGCCCGCAGCGCCAGCCGGGCCCGGCCCTGGAAGTAGGTGGCCACCGCGAGCGACTCGAACCCGGCCCGCTCGGCGTCCACCCGCATCCGTTCGAGGATCTCGGCGTGCTCGATCGGCGAGGTCGGCGGCACGCCGTGCACCAGGTGGTTGAGCGCGCGGGCGGCCAGCACCCACTCGCCCGCCTTCTCGGCCTCGTCGACGAGCCCGGTCAGCATGGCCCGCCCCTCGGCCGCGGACTGCGGGCGCTCGGCCAGCGTCGAGCCCTTCTCCAGCAGCGCGGTCAGCCGCACCACGGGCAGGTCGAACTCGTCGGCCAGGGCGAGCGCGCGGTCGGACCAGAGCAGCGCCACGTCGAAGTCGTCGCGCAGGTAGGCCGACTGGGCGATCGCGGTCATCGCCCGCGCCTGGTCGGCGCCCCGCGGCAGCTCCGCGATCAGGGTCTCGATGGCCTCGGTCAGCTCGCGCATCTCGTCGGTGACCCGGGACTCCCAGGCGATGCGGACCAGCAGGTAGAGCGACTCGGCCCGGTCGGTCGCGGTGGTGGCCCGGTCGCGCCAGCGGCGGCCGTAGCGCAGCGCGTCGTCGAGCAGGCCGGCCAGCCACGCCGAGCGGGCCGCGGCGGCCAGCAGGTCGGTGTCGTCGGGCACCTCGTCGAGGCCCATCTCGGCCAGCTGGAAGGCCTGGTAGGCGGAGCCGATCGAGAGGTAGAGCGCGGCGCCGCGGCGGGCCGCGGCGATCATGTCGTCGTACCGGCCGGCGCCGCGGGCGTGGTGCGCCACCATCGCCGGGTCGGCCTCCCGGGACAGCAGCGCGTCGAGCGCCGCCTCGTGCAGCCGGCGGCGCTGCCGGGCCAGCATCTGGTCGGCGATCGCCTCGCGGACCAGGGCGTGCCGGAACGCGAACTCGTCCTCGCCCGACTCGACCAGCACGCCCCGGGAGACCAGGTCGCGCAGCACGGCGATCAGCTCGTCCTCGCCCGCGCCGGTCACGTCGGCGAGCAGGTCGAACGGGATGCGGTGGCCGAGCACGGTGGCCGCCTCGACGATCCGGTGGCTGACCGGGTCGAGGTCTTCCACCTGGCGGCGCAGCACGTCGGCGAGGCTCCACGGCAGCGGCTGCTCGACCAGCGCCTCGACGTCGTTGCCGGGCAGCGCCCGCAGCAGCTCCTCGAGGAAGAACGGGTTGCCGCCGGTGCGCTGGTGCAACGCGGTGACGGCCCGCAGCGGGGCGGGGGCGCCGGTGGCGGCGGCGAGCATGGCCGCGGTCTGCGCGGGGGTGAGGCGATCCAGCCGTACGTGGGTGACGGCGTGCCGCCGTTCCAGGCGCGCGAGCAGGCCGGCCACCGGCTGGCGGCGGGTCACCTCGTCCGGCCGGTAGGTGCCGATGAGCAGCCGGGGGCCGCGCTGGTCGGCGATCCGCTCGAACAGCGCGGCGCTCTCCGAGTCGGCCCAGTGCAGGTCCTCGAAGACGATGACGGCGGGGGAGTCGCCGATCAGGTCGGTCACCACGGCGAGGCCGGTGTGCAGCCGCTCGACCGGGCTCCGCTGCGGGTCGGCCAGGGCGGCCAGCTGCTCCTCGTCGACCTCGGGCCGGCCGTCGATGGCGTCGAGGAGCACCTCGTACGGGCGGGCGAGCGACCCGGGCTCGGCCTGGCCGACCAGCACGACCGTCTCGGCCGGCAGGGTGGCCAGCAGCTCGTGCACGAGCCGGGTCTTGCCGATGCCGGGCTCGCCGGCGATGAGGGCGACGGCCGGCTCACGCGCGGAAGCGAGCCGCGCCAACCGGCGCAGCTCGCTCTCTCGCCCGATCATCACCGGGCTGGCACCGCCGCGGATGGTTCGCACGGGCTCAGGGTACCGGTGGGACGTCCGCGGACGGCCGGGGCTTTGCGGGCTCGGCGGGCCCAGCGGGCGCTCTTGAGAACGTGAGCCCGCTCGGACTCGGCGATCAGCTCGCGGTGCCGCTGGTTCGCGAGGGTGAGCATCAGGTCGGGGTGCATCAACATGGCGTTTCTCCTTGTCAACCGGTGATGTATCAATCTTCGGCCGACGGGGGCGCCGCCACATCGGGAGCGTTTACCTATCTTGAGCGGCGCGCCGGGTAGGTCGCCGCCTAGGCATACCTACTTCCCCAAAGGCCGCCCGAACGCCCTTCCGCCGGGGCGGCCCGGTGGCCGACCCTGAGGTATGGCAGACGCCTCGGAAGCGCCGATCGCGGATCAGCAGGTCCGCCCGGAGGCGCCGGTTTCCGCGACCCGGACGGCCGACCCGGAGTCCGGCGGCCCGGTGATGCTGGCGGCCGGGGGCAACGCCGCCCTCGCCCGGCTGCTGCAGGGCGCGCCCGCGGGGCCGGCCATGGCCGATCTGACGCAGCTCGCCGGCAACGCCCAGGTCGCACGCTTCGCCGGCCAGCCCGCGGCGCCGGGCGGCATCGGTGCGCCACCGGCGGCGGCCATCGCGGCCGGCGCGCACGGCGAGGCGGTCCGGGACGCGCAGGTCAAGCTCAGCCGGGTGCAGGCCTCGGCGCTGCCGCTGACCGAGGACGGCCGGTTCGGCCCGCTGACCGAGGCCGCGGTGCGCACCTTCCAGACCAGCGTGGGGACAGCCCCGGCGACCGGCGCCCTCGACCCGGTCACCACGACCCGGCTCGACGCGGCGTTCGCCGCCCTGCCGCCGCCGGCCCGCACGGTGCTGACGATGGGCTCGGCCGGCGCCGACGTCGGCTTCGCCCAGCAGAAGCTCAACGCCCTGGGCAGCAACCCGCGGCTGGCCGTCAACGCGGTGTTCGACGGGGCCATGCTGCTCGCCGTCGTCGGCTACGAGATCGGCGCGCTCCGGCGGTTCCCGCGCGCGACGGTCGACGCCGCGATGTGGGCCGACCTCGACGCCAAGGTCAAGGGTGGCTTCGTCGCGCGCGAGGGCGCGAGCGCCACCCCGGTCGAGCAGAACACCCCGAGCGGGACGGCCGACTCGATGGGCACGCAGGTCGCCGGCACCTCGCTGCACCCGGTCGTCGGCGTCGGCGGCCTCGCCCAGGGCCCGGCGGTGCAGGAGCTCCAGCAGAAGCTGAACAAGGCCGGCGCCGCCCCCGCGCTCAAGGTGGACGGCGCGTTCGGGCCGCTGACCCAGGCCGCGCTGCAGACCTTCAAGAACGGGCGGGTGCCGCCGCTGCCCGCGCCCGGCACCGCCGACAAGGCGGCCTGGGACGCGCTGGACGCGATCGCGCCCGGGACGACCGTCGGCGCCGAGGAGCGGAACTGGACCGAGGTGGTGGGCGGGGCGACGTACGGGATGACCGGCAACAACGCGGCCCGGTACTCGTGGGAGATCCAGAAGACGAAGATGGTGGTCACCGCCAAGGTCAACTTCGTCGGGCGGCCGCCGCCCGCGGCCTGGTTCGGGGCCGTCGAGGCGGTGTGGAACCAGTACATGGGCGTCGAGACCGCGTCGAACAAGACGATGCCGGTCGACTTCCGGATGACCCGGGGCGCCGGCGGCGACGCCAAGACGGTGCAGGTGCAGGCGGGCACGGGCCGGGCCAACGCCGGGCTCTGGTACGCGGGCGACCCCAACGCCGCGACCACGGTCCCGCACGAGTTCGGCCACCTGATCGGCCTGCAGGACGAGTATCAGCTGCATCCCGGCGACTTCGTCCGGGCCACCGGCCACGAGCCGCCGGTCGGCGACGCGACCGGGCCCGGCGTGCCACCGGCGACGATCGCCGCGAACCTCCAGGCCGCCATGATCGCGCGCAATTCGGTCAACGCGCGGGCCGCCAGCGTGGGGGCCGGGGTCAAGGAGGGCGCGTACGCCCAGCAGGTCGTCGCCGCCTACGCGGCGCTGCCGGTGGTGGTCGTCCCGATCGTGCCCGCCCAGCCGGGGCCGCCGCCGATCCCGTTGCAGCCCGCGGTCGCGCTGACCGGCGACCTGATGTTCGACCTCAACGCGGCGCTGCCCGACGACAACGACCGCTACGAGACCATCCAGCGGTTCGGCTACTCGAGCGGGTCGATCATGGGTGACCCCGGCCGCGAGAAGGATCCGCACGACCACGGCGCGCAGCCGCGCCACATCGCCGAGTTCATGGCTATCCTCGGCCGGGCACTGGGCGGCACCTGGGAGGCGAAGCGTCGATGATCCTGCGGCTCGTGGTCACGGACGGCAGCCAGACGCCGGCCGTCGCCGAAAGCGTCGAGGTCGCCGGCGACGGCGCGATCACCGGCTGGCGCAGTGTCAGCGAGGGCGGTGTGGGCTGGTTCGCCGGCCGGCTGCCCGCCGCCGAGGTGGCCGAGGTCGCGGCGCTGGCCGGCGCGGTGACCGCGGCGCCCGCCCCGGCACCGCCCCCGCCCGGCTCGGGCCAGCAGGTGCTCGAGCTGCCGGCGACCGGCGCCGTCCCGATCGCCGCCGTCGCCGACGGTCCCGGCGACTGGCCGGCCCTGGCCGCCGCCGCCCGCCGCCTGCTCGACCGCCTGACCGACTTCCCGCGGGCCGCGATCGCGGTCGACCCGGCCGGCCGGCTGGTCCACCGCGGCACCGACCCGCTGAGCCTCGACCTGAGCCGGATCGCGGTGCGCGCCACCGCCTGGCGGGGCTACTACGAGCCGGCCGGCGACTGGTCCAACGAGGTCGACGGGCCGAGCCAGGTCGAGGCGGGGCCGGGATGGGCGTACGACCTCCCCTTCGATGTCGAAGCCGGCCCGGATGTCACCGTTCATCTCACCGCCGACTTCGTCATCGTCAGCGGATCGACGCGGGTTCCGGTCCGCGCCAAGCACACTCCCGCGCCGAGCGTTTAGCGGGTCTCAGAAGTTGCCCTGCTTGCCGTCCCGCGCGGCCACGAGCGTGTAGGCGCCGGCCGTGACCGTCAACGTGTCGCCGCTGACGCCGGCCGGCACCTCTACCCCGTCGCCGATCGCCGAGATCGCGGCCACCGACAGCAGGACGATGGGGTCGTCGCCGACGTATCCGGCCGCCGTGACGGCCAGGCCACTGGCGACGAAGCCGCCGGAGACGACCCGGTAGCTTCCGCTGTGGAAGTTCACCGGCTCGTTGGCGCCGAAATGCCCGTCCGGGGTGAACTGCAGCGAGACCGCGTACTTCGCCGGGACCGGGGTGGTCGTCCCGTCGTGGCCGATCGACCCCACGGCCCACTTGTAACCGGTGAACCTCGCGGCCGGCCCCTCCGCGGTGGAGCATGCCCCGAGGGCGGCCGCGACCAGGAAGCCGATCAACAGGACCGGTGGCGTTCGAAGGCGCATGTCACGTAGACGGCGGGACGTCCGTGGCGGTTCCCTCGGTTATGGTTCACGACCATGAACGACCAGCGTCCCACGCTCGCCGACGTCGCGCGCGTGGCCGGCGTGTCCCGGGCGACCGCGTCCCGCGCGATCAACGGCGCGTACGGCACCTCGGAAGCGATGCGCCGGCGCGTGCGCGACGTGGCGGCCGAGCTCGGCTTCGAGCCGCACCCGGTGGCGCGCGCCCTGGCCACCGGCCGGGCCGGCGCGCGGCGGCGCGAGAGCATCGAGATCCTGATCATCGACCCGGATCCGGACGCGCTGAGCGCCAAGCCGTTCTACGGCCGGGTGCTGGCCGGCGCCATGCGAGGGCTGGCCGGCCGGGACGTCTCGCTGGAGCTGCGCCTGGTCGCGGCGCCGCCGGCGAACGACGCCGACCCGCCGTTCGGGCGGCTCCTGATCAACATGCCGGGTGAGGCCGGCGCCGCCTACGCCGGTCGTGCCCGCACGATCTCCCTGGGCCGGTCGGCGCCGGGGGTGCCGTTCGTCGCTCCCGACAACGACGGCGGCGGGCACCAGGCCGCCCTGCACCTGGTCACCACGGGCCGGCAGCGGGTCGCCGCGGTCTTCGGGCCGCCGACGCCCTGTGCGCGGGAGCGCAAGGCCGGATTCCTGCGGCTGATGGCCGCCGCGGCCCGGACGGTGGAGTTCGTCGACGGCGACTTCACCCGGGCCACGGCCTACACGGCGACCAAGGAGCTGCTGGAGCGGGAGCCGCGGCTCGACGCGGTGTTCGCCTCCTGCGACGTCACCGCGATGGGCGTGCTCGATGCCTTGCGCGACGCGGGGCGGCGGGTTCCGCACGACGTCGCGGTGGTCGGCTTCGACGGCAGTGTCCTGGCCGAGGCGGCGGACCTGTCGTCGGTCTACATGCCGGTCGAGGAGGAGGCCGCGTCGGCGGTCCGTCACCTGCTCGACCCGGCGTTGCCGTCGCCCGGCCGGCTACCCACCACGCTCGCGGTGCGCGGATCCAGCTGAAGTCCGATGAGGTCAGAAACTGACCGCATTGCTTTCTACGGTCGACACATGAACAACTACACGACCGTCGCGCCCTGGATCGTCACGCCCGACACGGCCAAGCTGCTGGACTTCATCACGAGCGTGTTCGAGGGGGTGGAACCGACCCTGGTCCCGCTCGAGGACGGCAGCATCGGGCACGCCGAGATCCGGGTCGGCGACACCGTGCTGCTCGCCTTCGACCGGCGGGCGGACTGGCCGGCCATGCCCTCGCTGCTGCGGGTCTTCGTCCCCGACGCCGACGCCGCGATGGCCCGCGCCGTCGAGGCCGGGGCCCGCGTGGTGACCGAGGCCGCCACCCACGCGTTCGGGCAGCGCGGCGGCCGTGTGCGCGACCCGTTCGGCAACATCTGGTGGATCAGCGCCGTCGTCGAGGACGTGCCGGTCGAGGAGGGCATGCGGCGGCTGGGCGAGCCGCGCTACGCCGAGGCGATGCGCGTCGCCCAGGACACGCTCGACCTGGAGCTGAGCGGCCGGGACCACAGCACGGTCAGCCGGCTTCGCGCGAACTGAGGCCGGCGTCGGGCCTCAGACGAGGGCGCGGGCGATGAGCGAGACGGCGCCCACCGCGGCCATCGCCAGCGCCAGGTTCCGGACCGTGCCGGGGCCGATCCGGCGGGCGAACGGCCAGGCCGCGCCCGCCCCGGCGAGCAGCGCGAGCACCGCCCCGGCGAACGGCGCCGGCCGCACGTCGGGCGGCCCGAGCACGGCCAGGGTGACGATGTTCAGCGGCAGCGAGTAGGCCTGGAGGGTGGCGGTGCCGACCCGGGGCGGCCAGGCCCGGTGGGCGACGAACAGCGCCACCGGCGGCCCGCTGACCCCGGCGAGGACGTTGAGCACGCCGCTGGCGGCACCGGCCGCGATCGCGCCGGCGGGCCGGTCGATCCAGTGCGCCCGGCGGCCCGAGACGATCAGCCCCACGCCGATCAGGACGGCGACGCCGGCGATGGCCGACACCCACTCGCCCCGCAACCGGGCGGTCACCAGGGCGGCCGGCCCGACGAGCAGCGCCGCGGGCACGAACAGCCGGGCCGCGTCGCGCCACCGGGCGTGCCGGAACGTGGCGGCCAGAAGCGCGGCATTGAGCAGCAGGGACAGGACGACCGCCAGCCGTACGCCATCGGCCTGCCCCAGTACCAGGATCAGCAGCGGCCCGGCCACCAGCGCGAACCCGATCCCGCTGAGCGCCTGGGTCGCGGCCGCCACCGCGACCGCGACCACGACGGCGAGGTCCAGCCACAAGGTCACACGCCCGAGCCTGTCACAGCGTGCGCAGCGCCTCCGTGGGGGAGAGGCGGGCGGCGCGCAGGGCCGGGTACAGGCCGGCGCACCCGCCGATCAGGGCCGCCGCGACCAGGCCGGCGCCCACGGCGTACGCGGGAACCAGGGTCTGCCATCCGCGCGCCGTCGCCATCGCGTAGGTGACCAGCGTGCCCAGGACCACCCCGGCCACCCCGCCGCCGGCGCCGAGCAGCAGGGACTCGACCAGGAACTGGGCGCCGACATGGCCGCGGGTGGCGCCGAGCGCCCGGCGCAGGCCGATCTCGCCGCGCCGCTCGAGCACGGAGATGACCAGCACGTTGGCGATGCCGATGCCGCCGACGAGCAGGGCCACGGCGCCGAGGCCGAGCAGCAGCACGGTGGTGCCGCCGGTGACGGCGAGCCGGGCGGTGAGCGCCTCGGACGGCCGGCTCACGGCGACCTCCTCCGGATGCTCGGGGGCGGCCGCGCGGGCCAGCATGGCGGCCACCTCGGTCGTGCGGTCGGTCTCCGCGCGTACGAAAATGCGGGTGGGATGCCCCTGATAGCCGAAGTCCGCGGCCGCCACCGGCGCCCCGATGAAGGCCGCGGTGTCCAGCTCGGGCGCCAGGTCCACCGGCGCCATCACGCCGACCACCGTGTACCAGCGGTCGCCGAGGTAGACGCGCGGCCGGCCGGTGACGTCCCCGATGCCCAGCACCGAGGCGGCGTAGTGGCCGAGCACCACCGCCGGGTAGCGGATCAGCGCCGCGTCCAGGAACCGGCCGTGCACCAGCGTGGCGTCGAGCGTGCCGAGCAGGTCCGGGTCGGTGACCCGGACGGAGAGCCCGCCGGTGCGCCCGGGCGGGATCCGGTCGCTGCGGAAGACCTGGAGGGGCAGGGTGGCGGTGGCGGCGGCCGAGAGCACTCCCTGGGTACGCGCGACCGCCGGCCCCGCGGTCGCCGGCAACTCGGCCTCGCCGCCCCGCAGCGTCTTGCCGTTGGCCACGGTCAGCAGGTTGGTGCCGACCCGGTCGATCCGGGCCAGCACGTCGGCCTGGCTGGACCGGGTCACGCCGAGCACCGCGACCATGGCCGCGATCCCGATCGCCACCCCGAGCACGGACAGCGCCGCCCGGCCCGGCCGGGACCGCAGCCCGACCGTGCTGACCGGCAGCAGATCGGCGACGCGCAGCCGGGACCTCATCGCGCCTCCCCGACGACCAGGCCGTCGCGGATCTCGACCCGGCGGCGCATGGCGGCGGCGATCCGCTCGTCGTGGGTGATCACGACGATCGTGACGCCGTCCGCGTTGAGCTCGTGCAGGAGCGACACCACGCCCTGCCCGGAGACCGAGTCGAGGTTGCCGGTGGGCTCGTCGGCCAGCACGACCGCGGGCCGGCCGACCAGGGCCCGGGCGATCGCCACCCGCTGCCGCTCGCCGCCGGACAGGTGCGCGGCCGGGAACCCGGCCCGGTGGGTGAGACCGACACGTTCCAGGGCCTCGTGGGCGGCCCGGCGGCGGTCGGCGCCCGGCACGCCCCGGTAGAGCAGGCCGGTCGCCACGTTCTCGGCCGCGCTGAGCCGGTCGAGCAGCATGAACTGCTGGAAGACCACCCCCAGCTTGTGCGCGCGGACGCCGGACAGCTGCCGGTCGCGCAGCTTCTCCACGGCATGGCCGGCGATGCGGACCGAGCCGGCCGACGGCCGGTCCAGGCCGGCGGCGAGGTTGAGCAGCGTGGTCTTGCCCGAGCCGGACGGGCCGACCACGGCGACCAGCTCGCCCTCGTCCACGGTGACGTTGATGCCGCGCAGGGACTCGACCGGCGGGGTGCCGGGGTAGACCTTGCGCACGTCGATCAGTTCCAGGACGGCGCTCATGCGGCCGGCACCTCCACCGACTGGCCCTCGGTGAGGCCGCTGACGATCTCGACCTGGCCGGTGCTCTCGTCGAAGCGGCCGGGCTCGACCGGCACGAAGCCGCCGCCGGCCAGCCGCACCTGGTAGCCGCCGCCGGGCCGGGCGAGCAGCGCGGCGATCGGGGCCAGCAGCACGTTCGGGCGGGTGCCGACGGTGACGTCGACCGTCGCCGGGGCCTGGTCGAGGGTGAAGCCCCGGGGCAGGCGAACGGCGATGGTGACCGGGACCGTCGCCGCGTTCGGGTCGGGGCCCTGGTCCGGACCGTCGGCCGGCGCCGTCGTCGCCACCCGGCCGATCGTGGTGATCCGGCCCTGGATCGGGTCGGCGTCCGGCAGCTCGACCTCGACCCGGTCGCCGGCGTGCAGGGTGCCGGCCTGCGCGGTGTCGACCTGGCAGACGATCGCACGGTCGGCCGAGGTGCCGGTGAGCACGGTCGAGCCGGGCGCCACCGTGGCGCCGACCCGGGCCGGCTGGGCGGTGACCCGCAGCGGCGCCGGGAGGAAGACGACCTGGGCCGTGGTCAGCCGGCCGGTGCGCTGGTAGGAGCGGCGTCCCCAGGACGCCTCCCAGCGGCGGATCGCGGCGGCGGTGGCGGCGCTGAAGTGCCGGTCCACGGTCATCGCGTGATGCGGGTCGAAGCCCATCGCGACGAGGTTCCCCTCGAGCTGGCGCACGTCGGGGCCGTCGGTCATCCCGGACGAGAAGTCGCGGTAGGCCGGGATGCCGCCCAGCAGCAGGCGGACCGGGGTGTCGGCGACGCGGAAGAGGACGCCGCCGCGGCCGACCGTGGCGCCGAGAGCCGGCGCCGCCGTGAGCGTGCCGGGCTCGCCCTGATAGTCCACGGTGTACGAGCCGGTGTACTGGAGGGTGCCGCTGAGCTGGGCGGTCTCGGTGAGCGTGCCGCGGGTGACGGCCGCGGTCCCGGTCGAGATCTCGGCCGTCGGCGTCGCGGCCGCATGCGGCTCGGAGCGGGCGGCGTAGGCGACACCGGCGGCGAGCGGCGCGGTCACCGCGATCGCGAGCACAGTGACCGCGCCGCGCCGCCGGCTCACTTCTTCACCCCGCTGCCACCGGTGATCTTGATGTCTCCGCTCCAGATCGACTTGCAGGCCTGGTCCACCTGGTCGCGCACCCGGCCGGGGATGCCGTGGGCGAGCGAGGTGCCGCTGACGTCGAACTCGCCGGCCTGGTTCGGGTCCGGGAAGTCGGGGGCGCCGTGGGCCCGGGCGCACTTCGCGTACTCGCCGAGCTTGCGAATGTCGTCGGCGGTGAGCTGCTCCTTGGGCCGGAACGCGTTGGGCGGGTACGAGTCCTCGATCGACTGACAGGCGTCGATGATCGACCGGTGTTTGGTGAGGTCGTCCTTCCAGTTGTAGTCGCGGGTGGCGACGAACTGGAGGTAGCCGTCCTGGCTGAGCTGGGCGTCCGGCATCCGGGTCAGGCCGTGGTCGCGCAGGCACTTCACCCATTGCTGGCCGAGCGCGAGGAGTTGCTGCCGGCCGGCGGCCGAGGCCGACGGCGTCGCTTGCGGATCGCCGCCGCCGCTGCACCCGGCCAGGCCGAGCACGACGAGCGCGACGAGGAGCACGGTGGACGATTTCTTGGTCATGCCAACACGGTCGCGGTCGCGGCGGCCGCGCTCGTCAGCCCACGGTCGGGATTTCGGACGGCGATGGCACTTCCGATGTAGTACCTGGGTCTGACGCTTCTCGGGCCCGAGCTTCCTACGATGGGGCCATGTCCCGGTTCGAGCCGCGCCGACTGCTGACGGACGCCGCGCTGGCCATCACCCTGCTGTTCCTCACTCTGGCGCCGGGGATCGTGACGGCCCTGCTGGCGTCGGCGTCGGCGCTGAAGGGCGCCGATCCGATCGCCCCCGGCGACTCCGGCTGGTGGCTGTTCGCCGGGCTGGTCCTGGCCGGCCTGCTGGTCCGGCAGCACAGTCCGGTTGCCGCGCTGGTGCTGGTCTCGGCCGGCGTGCTCGGCCACCTGGCGCTCCAGACCAAGTTCCAGCTGCTCGACCTGGCGCTGCCGCTGGTGCTCTACACCGTGGCGGCGACCGCGCGGCGGCGCCGGCTCGCGATCGCCGTGCTCGGGCTGGTCATGGTCCTGAGCTGGATCGCGATGCTGGCCGGCCGGATCGGCCTGCAGGACCAGCAGAAGGCGGCGTTGCTCGCGAAACAGGGGCAGCGGGGGCAGGTCGAGCAGACGGTGTCCGACACCAAGGGCGAGACCGCGCCGAAGAAGGTGTTCACGGTCAACGTGCTGAGCGACGTGTTGGTCGACACCAGCCAGGCGGTCCTGGAGCTGTGGCTGCTGTCGGTGGCGGCGTTCGCGGTCGGCGACAGCATGCGCAGCCGCCGCGCGCACCTGGCCGCCGTCGAGCAGCGCACCGCCGACCTGGCCCGCGAGGAGCGGCAGCGGGCGGCCCTCGCGGTCGCCGCCGAGCGGGCGCGCATCACCCGGGAGCTGCACGACGTGGTGGCGCACGGCATGTCGGTGATGGTGGTGCAGGCCCAGGGTGCGGCCGCGGCGCTGGAGCGGCACCCCGACCGCACCGCCGACGCCCTGCAGCACGTGATCGAGGTCGGCCGGTCGTCGCTGGCCGAGATGCGCCGGCTGCTGACCGCCGGGCGCACCGATCCGGCCCGGCTCACCCCGCTGCCGGGCATCGGTGACGTGCCCGCGCTGGTCGACAAGCTGCGCTCGGCCGGGATGCCGATCGAGCTGACCATCGAGGGTGTGCCCGAGGTGGTGCCGGCCGCGGTCGATCTCTCGGCCTACCGCATCGTCCAGGAGGCGTTGACCAACACCCTCAAACACGGGGGTGAGGGCGCGGGCGCGCGGGTTCTGCTCGATTTCCGACCCGATTCCGTACGGGTCGAGGTCGTCGACGACGGCGCTGGTCTCGCCGACGGCGCCGACGGGCGTGGGAGCGGCCTGCGCGGCATCGCGGAACGGGTCGCCATGCTCGGCGGCTCGCTCGAGACCGGCCGCGGCGACCGGGCCGCCGGATACCGCCTGGCCGCCGTCCTGCCGGTGTCGGCCCTGCTGGCGGCGCGGCCGTGACCGTGCGGGTCGTGCTGGTCGACGATCAGACGCTGGTCCGCACCGGGTTCCGGCTCGTGCTCGACGAGACCGGCGACATCGAGGTGGTGGGCGAGGCGGCGGACGGCTCCCAGGCCCTCGCCGTGGTCGCCCGTACCCGCCCCGACGTGGTGCTGATGGATGTCCGCATGCCCGGCCTCGACGGCATCGAGACCACCCGCCGCATCCGCTCCGGCCCGCACCCGGCCAAGGTCATCATCCTGACCACGTTCGACCTCGACGAGTACGTGCTGGCCGGCCTGCGCGCCGGCGCCAGCGGCTTCCTGCTCAAGGACGCCCTCGCCGCCGACCTGATCTCGGCCGTCCGGGTGGTGGTGGCCGGCGAGGCGGTGGCGGCGCCGAGCGTGACCCGCCGCCTGTTCGCCCACTACCTGGGCCGGGCCCCCGCCCCGCCGTCGGCCGACGAGCGCCTGTCCGCCCTGACCGGCCGCGAGCGCGAGGTGCTGACCCTGATCACCCGCGGCCTGTCCAACCCCGAGATCGCCGTCGCCCTCTCCCTCTCCGAGAGCACGGTGAAGACCCACCTGGGCCGCATCTTCGCCAAGCTCGACCTGCGCGACCGGGTCCAGGCCGTGATCCTCGGCTACGAGTGCGGCCTGGCCGGCACGGTCGGGTGACGGCTTCCGGCATGGGGGCCGTTGGCGACGAAGACCAGATCCTCGAGCTCGCCAGCTCGCCGCGGGTACCACCGACGCCGCGCGTCACCACGGTTCGCTACAGCCGTGCCATGCGGGCCGCCGCACGTTCCGCGATCGCGTGCACCCGCGGGACCTCCAGCGGTTCGGTGGCTGCGACGCCTCGTGCGACGAAGAGCTTGACCACCACCGAGCCGACCCGGAAGACGTAGAAATACATGGTCATCTCGACGTCTGCAAACGGCATCGGACGCGCGCCGCCGAACACCCGGCATTCCTCGCCCACCGGGGGCGCATCGGGGATCGGCGGGTTGCCCTCGCTGTTGGCCAGGACCCGCTCGGCGTGGTAGGCGGCCGCCGACTTGGCGTCGGGGAACACGAAGCGGATGTCGACGAGCCGCCAGACGGGGCTGGTGTCGGGGGACAGCCAGACCCGTAGGCCGGTGCCGAGGCCGCCGCAGGCGGCGAACGCATAGTCGCCCGGGTCGGGGCCGAGGTCGCTGGAGTCCTGCACCAGCTGCATGCCCGGCAAGTCCTCGGCGGTCAGGTACAGCGCCCGGAAAGGCTCGAGGGCCGGAGGCGGCCCCGGATCGGGGATCGGGTCCGGGTCGCGGGCGCCCGGATCGGCGACTCCATCAAGATGTCCCTGTACCGCCGGACCGACGACGGCCTGCGCCGCACGGAAGGCGGTGTCGAGGCGCGCGAACACCCCCGTGCCGGCGAAGTCGGCGAGCGGGGTCACAGCGCGCCGCAGCCCTTCCATCAGCGGCTGCCAGCCCGCGTCCAGCTGCAGCCGGGCTACGGCGACGACCAGCTCCACGTCGCGGGCCTCGGCCGCGGCCGCCAGCAAGTCGGCGAGCAGGTCGACCCGCAGGTAGACGTTCTCGATCCGGGCGATCTGATCCCAGGCTGCCCGGACGAGCCCGGCGTCGCCCGCGGCGAGCATCAGCAGGCCCATGGCCGCCGACCACGGGTCCGCCCCGGCGAGTGCGACCTGTTCGCGATCGGTGAGCTCCCGGCGGTCGTCCTCGTCGAGCCACCTCAGCGCGGTCGCGACAGCCATGGCCCGGTGCGCGGGCGCGAGGCCGGCCGGCGCGTCGTCCAGCACCTCGCGGACGGCGGCGGCGAGCTCGGCCGGGTCCCGCGTGAGAGCCGCCACGAACAGGCCGCCGACCAGCTGCCGGCCGGGATCGCGTATGCCGGCGAGGATCTCCGCGGCCAGCTCGCTGTCGAGCGGCGTCACCGCCCAGAGCGCGGCCAACCGGACCAGGTCCTGCTGGATCGGGTCGGGCATATCGTCGGCCGTGCCGACCGCGTCCCGCACGAAGGCGACGACCTCGTGGCCGTCGGGGTGGGCGGACACCGGACCGTACAGCCGGTCGACGAGGCGCTGGGCCCGCAGCGTCGCCGACAGATACCAGGATTGGCCGGCCGTTGCCAACGCGGTCGCGGTCGCCTCCAGCTCCTCTGGCAGCAGGAGCGCCGCCTCCCACCGGGCGCGGGCGGCCGGGTCCAGGTACCGCAGCGTCGGCGCCTGGTCGATCTTGGTCATGTCGAGCTCGGCTGTGTAGCGGGGCAGCGAGACGGCGGCCCGCCCGGCCGCGGCCACCGCGCCGCCCATCCGGGGGTCGCCCGCCTCCGCCAACGACGCGATCAGCGCTGCCAGCGCGATGAGCCGCTCGGCCGGGTCGTCGAGCCATCCGGTGAGCGCGATCGCCGCATCCCGGTCGTCGGCGGCCACCGGCGTCACGGCGGCGGCCAGCACACCCGCCCACGACGGGATGCTGCCCCGGGTGCCCGGCGCCATCTGCATGCTGCGGGCCACATCGGCCGGGTCGACGAACGGAATCCGCTCGCGGGCGCCCTGCCAGTAGTTGAGGCAGTTGCTCATGTACGTGACGAAGTTCGTCATCCGGAGCAGGGAGGGCTCCCCACCGGCGCCGTCCTCCGCGGGACGGCCGTCCTCCACGGGACGGAAGAAGCCGCCGTGGACGAGCCGCCCGTCGGTGCGGCCCAGGCGGCTCTCGTGCTCCGGCATGCAATCCTCGAGCAGCGCCCGGGCGAGGGCGGGGTCGCCGTCGCTTGCGTCGATGCCCAGGCAGGCGAGCGCGGACAGCCGCCCGTCGAACGAGTCCCATGGGCCGCCGCTGATCCAACTGCCCTCCATCAGCCGGGCCAGCCGCAGCGCGCGCGGCGGGTCCCACGTCCGCACAGCGCGGGCCGCCATGCCGAGCGTGCTGGTGATGCGGCTCTCGTAAGGGTCGGTGTTCCTCGTCGCGGCGGTGACGATCAGCTCCTCGGCCTCGTCGGCCAGCGCCCGCGCCCGGTCCGGGTCGACCGGGTCGAGGGCGACGGCCAGCTCGGCGATGGAGTCGGCCGGCCCGAACCAGCCCAGCCCTCGCTCGTGCGCCAGCACCCGATCCGCCAGCGCCGAGGCCTGGTCAGGATGCCCGAGCACCGCCCACAGCCGTACGGCGCCGATCTTTTCCCAGCTTCCCGACGTGTCCGCGTCGGCGATTCGGTCGAGCAGCTCGTCGGCCAGGTCGGGGTGGGCGGCCGAGACGATCTCGGCGGCGGTCAGCACGTGGCGCATCTCCACCTCGGACGCGGCCGCGTCCGCGCGCAGTTCGGCCGCGAAGCCTTCGGCCCGGTCCGGGTCGGACTCCCGGCACGCCGCGACGACCTGCGCCAGGGCCGGCAGCGGCTCCTTTGCCCGGCCGTTGGCGACGTCCTGCACGGCCGTCGCCAGCAGGCGATCCCGCTCCGGGGTGCCGACCAGCCGGGCCAGTTGCGCCGCGGCGGCGGCCCGGCCACCGGCCATGCGATCGATCAGGGCCGCCCGCGCGTCCGGTGGCCGCGCCCCGGCCGCGGCCTCCAGCACAAGATCGTGGATGCGATGGGCGTCCCATTGCGGTTCGGCGCCGGCCGCGAGGGTCAGCGCCCGGTCGAGGTCGTACGGCGCGAGGGCGACGGCGGCTGCCTCGACCGCCTCCCGGTTGCGAACCCCGATGAACAGGCTGTTGTCGATCACCGGCACCTCGGTGGCCGCCGCGACCAGCAGCTCGGCGCCGTCGCACGGACCGAGGCGGTGGCGCTCGGCGGCGGGGGTGCAGGCGACCAGCGCCTGCGTCGCGGCGAAGCGGTGCTCGCCCGGGGGGAGCAGCTCGATGCGGGCCTGCGCCTCGTCGACCCGGCCAAGGCGGGCCAGCAGGCCGAACACAGCCGGCGCCAGGCGAGTCCCAGCGGCGCCGAGATCGGCCCGGACCAGGGCGAGGAACAGCGCGTCGGCCAGCGTGTCGGCCGGAGCGCGGCCCGGGTCCCGGTGCGACAACGCCGCCTCGACCAACCGCTGGAAGGGCAGGTCGGTGAAGAACCGCCGCCGCGACTCGGCCCGCATCCCCGCGGTGACCAGCTCGATGATCTGCCCCTGCCCGTCCGGGCCGAGCTCGGCGAGGTGGCCGGCCAGGTGCAGCAACGCGTAGTCGTCGAGGGCTGCCCAGTCGACCTCCGCCCACGGCGTGGCGCCCCGGCAGGCCCGAACGACCCGCCGGTGCCACTCGCCGCCGCGAACGAACAAGTCCGGCGCGTCGCGCTCGGCCTCGCCGGTCAGGAACTCGGCCACCGACGGGTGGAAGAATCGCCAGCGCTGCTCGACGTCGTCGAGCAGCGGCCGCAGGAGCTGGATCACGCCGTCGGTGGCGCTGGGCCACACCCGGACCGACCCAAGCCGGGCGAGCTGAGCGGCGGTCAGCGGGGCGCGGGCCACCGCCAGCACGGCGACGAGCCGCTGCCCGGCGCCCTCCCAGGCCGGCACGAGCTCGTCGCCGGGACCGCCCGGGTCCTCGACGTCGAGCGACCCCAGCCGCTCGATCTCGGTGCGCGCGTTGCGCAGAAAGACCGCGTACAGCGCGCCGAGGCCGGCCGGCAGCACGTCCAGGCTCAGCAGGCGACCGGCCAGTGCGTCGTTGCCGTCCGCCACAGCCGCGTCGAGGCCCCGCTGCCACGCGCGCAGGTAGGCGAAGTTGCCCTCGGAGGCGTCGGCGACGCGATCGGCCACCAGGCCGGGGTCGGCGACGCGGGCCGCGATGCCGGGCGCGCTGAGCACGCCGGTCGCGAAGCCGTGCGTGTCGGCCCGGACGGCGCCGGCCAGCTCGTTGAGGTCGATCGTCTCCAGGTGCCCGGCGCGGACGCTCTGCAGGGTCGCCAGCCGCGGGTGGGGCCGCGAGGAGAGGACGATGCGGACGTTCGGCGGCAGCTGCGGGCTGCGCTCCAGCCAGTCGAGAACGTTCATCCCGCCGCGGAAGCGCAGCGCCTCGTCGATCGCGTCGACGAGGACGACGATTCGCTCACCCGGCGCCGTCGAGGCCAACGCCGCCGCCGGGTCGAGCAGGGCCAGGAACTGCAGGTTCTCCTCGGTGAGCAGGCGCGGGTCCACGGTCGCGCGGGCGACGTCGAGGCCGATGAGCCGGCCGCCGAGGTCGGCCACGTGCTGCTCGACGCGGATCGCGGTGCGGTGGAACGGCGAGACGGTGAGGTCCTCGATCCGTACGCCGACTACGATCGCGCCCTGGCCGGCGGCCGCGACTCGCTGGTTCACCACCACCGTCAGCAGCTCGGGGTCGAACAGCTCGGGCCGGTGGGTGGCCAGCTGGTGGCCGGTCCGCAGGAGCATCGAGACGGCGTCGCCCCCGCTCAGCGGCGTGGTGCTGTCCCGGCGGATGAAGTAGCGCGCCCAGCTGGGGTGGCGCGCGGCGAGGCCGGCCATGAGGCCGCTCTTGCCGGCGCCGGGTTCGCCGACCACCAGGACGTAGCGGCAGTCCCGCCGCTCCAGCCGCTCCTGCACGGCTTGTTCCAGCCAGGCCCGGCGCACATAGGCCGGGTCGTCCACGTAATCGCGGATGACGTCGTCGAAGAACAGCTCGCCGGCGGCGGCGGTCACCGTCCCATCCGCTTGATGTCAGCGCCGACGATGTCCGAGGAGGCGTCCTTGATCTCCTGCCGCACCTTGACGCGGCCGCTCACGAGTCCCATGACAATGCCCTCCCGTCGCCGTTCGGCCAGTGTCATCGTCGTGCGAACCGGACCGCACCGGCAACGCCGGTTCAGGCAGCCCTGATGTCCAGCATCCGACTGCGCGGCCTTTCCACGCCAGTCGAAGCGTTGCCGGTGCAGGTCGCTCATCCTGCGCCGCCGCCCGGCCCGGCCCAGGCCGTGATCCTCGGCTACGAGTGCGGCCTGGCCGGCGGCTAGCCGTTGGGCCGGTATTCCAGCGCCTGGAGCGACCGGCTGTTGCCGTCCGGGTCCGTGAAGTGGACGAAGTTGCCCCACGGCTGCGGGTCGACCTCGGTCGCCTCGACGCCGGCCTCGACCAGCTGCTTGCGGGCCGCGTGGGCGTCGGCCACCACCACCTGGATCTCCTGCGTGCCCGGCGTCTTCTCGGTGATGCCGTCGCCGATCACGATCGAGCAGGCCGAGCCGGGCGGCGTCAGCTGCACGAACCGCAGACCCTCGCGAACCTGGGCGTCCATGTCGGCGTTGAAGCCGATCCGCTCGTAGAACGCCTTGGCCCGGTCCACGTCGGTGACCGGCACCGGGATGAGCTCGATCTTCCACGTTGCTGTCATGACCTCATCCTGCCCGCCGTTGCGGTCAGTTTCCGACCGCAATGTCACCCGCCGGCGCCGTCATCCTCGGCGGCGCGGTCATCGGCGGCGCCGCCATCCCCGGCGCCGCCATCCCCCGCGGCGCCCAGCGCGGCCGCGACCCCCTCCCGATCGACCCCCGCCGCGAGGGCGAGGTGCAGCAGGACGCGGGCCTTGTAGGGGTGCAGCAGCCCGGCCGAGATCAGGCCGCGGCCGAGCAGGTCGCGTTCGGAGCCGGCGAAGCCGTAGGTGCCGGCCAGGACCGGTCCCGAGCCGGTCCGCGAGGCCAGCACGACCGGCATCCGGCCGGCCGCCTCGGTCAGCGCGGGCAGCCAGGCCTCGGGCACGTGCCCGACCCCGAAACCGGCGATCACCAGCCCGTCGACGCGACTGGTCAGCGCCTCCAGGACGCGGCCGTCGTCGCCGAGCGTCGCGGTGCAGAGGGCCACGACCGGGGTGGCCGCCGACGGCGGCGGGAAGGGCAGGACGTGCCGGCGGACGAGCCGGTTGACGATGCGGGCCCGGTTCTCGATCACGTAGCCGAGCGGGCCGCCGTCCGGGGACGCGAACGTGGCCGTGCCGGTCGAGTGCGTCTTGCGAACCCGGCGGGCCGCGTGGATCTCGTCGGCCAGCACGACCAGGCAGCCCAGGTCGCGGGCGGTGGCGCCGGCCGCGACCTGGACGGCGGCGAGCAGGTTCGCCGGCCCGTCGGCGCCGGCCAGCGTCGGGTTGCGCATGGCGCCGGTCACCACGATCGGCTGCGGTCCCCGGTGCAGCAGGTCGAGCGCGTACGCCGTCTCCTCAATCGTGTCCGTGCCCTGCGTGACCACCACACCGTCGCGCCCCGCGTCGAACTCCCCGCGGATGACCGCCGCCAGCTCGATCACGTCGTCGAAGCTCAGCGAGGCGCCCGGCCGCGCCCGGAACGTCATCGCGTCGACGTCGGCCAGTCCCGGAACGGCGTCGAGCAGCTGCCGGACACTCAGCGCCGGAGCAACCCCGCCGCCCGCCGCCGAGGTCATGGCGATGGTGCCGCCGAGCCCGATCACCAGAACCCGTGCGGCCAAGGCGTGGGCCTTTCTGGGGGAGACGGGACAGGGCGAGCCTAGCCGCCGGGCGCGGAGTGGCAGGCTTGGTCGCCGGAAGCGGAATCGCAGGACCGAGGAGCCCAGGTGATCGACCAGTTGCTGCCGTCGCCGGAGGTGGCCGCGGCCGAGGCCCTCGGTGACGTGCCCGGCGAGCCGGTCTTCCCGGGCGAGGAGCACCTGGTGGCGACCGCGGTCGACAGCCGCCGCCGGGAGTTCGTCACCGCGCGGCGCTGTGCGCGCGAAGCGCTCGGCAAGCTGGGCATCGCGCCGGTCGCGATCGGCACCGGGCCGAGACGCGAGCCGCTCTGGCCGCCGGGGGTGGCGGGAGCGATCACCCACTGCGCCGGCTATCGGGCCGCCGCCGTCAGCACCAAGCTGGCCGCCGTCGGCATCGACGCCGAGCCGAACGAGCCGCTGCCGCCGGGCGTGGGCGAGCACGTCCTCGCCGGTGGCGAGCCGGGCATGATCGCCGAGTTGAAGAAGGCCGATCCGGGCGTCCACTGGGGCCGGTTGATCTTCAGCGCCAAGGAGTCGGTCTACAAGGCCTGGTATCCGCTCACCGGGCGGTGGCTGGGCTTCACCGACGCGGTCGTCACCCTCGACCCCGCGGCCGGTACGTTCGAGTGCCGCCCGCTGCTCGACGGCGGCCCCCGCCTGGCCGTCCTCGGCGGCCGCTTCCTGCTCGCGCGCGGCCTGATCCTCACTGCCGTGACGGTGACCTGAAATCGACCCCGATAGCTGTTGATCCTGATCAATGGCTTTGCCAGGCTGGCCGGGTGAAGACGTTAATCGGACGTACCCTCGCCGGCGGCGCCGCTCTGGTCGTCGGCATCGTGCCGGCGGCCATCGGCGCCGGACCCGCGGTGGCGGCACCGACGCGCGCACCCGCAGCGCCGGCCGCCGCTCCCCAGAACTACGACGCGCGGCATGATCCCGCCGTCTCCGGCATGCTCGAGACCAAGGCGGCCATGCTCGCCGCGAAGCCCCCGGCCGCCGTCAGCGGCATGCGCTCGGAGCTCGGCGACCAGGGCATCGTCGACCTCGATCCGCTGACCGGCACGCCCCGGCAGGTGGCCCGGCTGGACGGCTTCCTCACCGGGCCGTCGCGCAAGCCGGCCGTCCGGGTCGCCCGCGACTACCTCAAGTCGCACGCCGGCCTGTTCGGCGTCGATCCGGCGACGCTGACGCTGCGCCGCGACTACGTCGACGTCGTCGGCACCCACCACCTGAGCTTCCTGCAGCGGGTCGGCGACGTGCCGGTGTTCGGCAACGGCATCCGGGCCGACGTGGCCCGCAACGGCGCGCTGGTTCAGATGACCGGCTCGCCGGTGCGGCAGCTGCCGGCCGGGCTGGCCGGCGCGCGGATGACCGGCGCCCAGGCCCTGGACACGGCCCGCCGCGACGCGCGGGAGACCCGGGCGACCGCCTCCGACAAGGCCCAGCTGGTCGCCTTCCCGACCGTGGCCGGACTGCGCCTCGGCTATCAGACGCTCACCATGCAGTCCGGCTACCTGCACGTCGTCGACGCGCAGACCGGCCGGATCCTCTACCGGCAGAGCCTGACCGACCACGACGCCGGCCCGGACGCGCTGGTCTGGGACAACTACCCGGGCGCCCCGGCGGGCGGCAAGCAGCGGCCGGTCTCGCTGGGCAAGTGGGTCACCCCGTACGCGAAGAATCTCACCGGCAACTCCTCGCACGTCTTCTCCGACCTCAACGACAACAACGTCGCGGACGCCGGCGAGGAGGTCGGGCAGAGCTCGCCCGGGCACTTCCGGTACCCGCTGAAGACGTTCCCCGGCGACCTGTGCTCGGCGCAGTTCCAATGCACGTGGGACCCGTTCACGGCGTACTCGTGGCAGGCGAACCGGGCGATGGACGCCACCCAGCTGCTGTACTTCACCTCGGTCTTCCACGACCACCTGCTGGCCGCGCCGATCGGGTTCACCCGGGCCGCCGGCAACTTCGAGACCCGTGACGGCGACGCGGTGCAGGTCAACGACCTCGACGGGGCGAACACCGACAACGGCTTCCCGGACGGCGCGCACGTCGACAACGCGAACATGTCGACCCCGCCCGACGGCACCGCGCCGACGATGCAGATGTACCTGCAGCCGGCCCCGAACACGCCGACCGAGGACGACCCGTACGTGCCGTCCGACGTCGGCAACGAGGCGTCGTCGGTCTACCACGAGTACACGCACGGCCTCTCCAACCGGCTCGTCGTCGACGCGGCCGGGGTGTCCACCCTCAACGGCCCGCAGTCGGGCGCCATGGGCGAGGCGTGGAGCGACTGGTACGCGTACGACTATCTCCAGGCCGCCGGGCTCGAGCGGGACACCGCGAAACCGGGCGAGCTGGTGATCTTCGAGTACTCCACGGCGGGCGCCAACACGATCCGCACCCAGCCGCTGGACTGCCCGGTCGGCGCCTCGGCCACGGTCTGCCCGGGTACCGCGACGGCGGGGCCGGGCGGGTACACGTACGGCGACTTCGGTCATATCTCGCGGCGCGGCCCCGAGGTGCACGCCGACGGCGAGATCTGGGCCGAGACGCTGTGGGACCTGCGCACCGCGATCGGCAGCAAGAAGGCCGAGTCGCTGGTCACCCGGGCGATGGAGCTGGCCCCGGCCGACCCGTCCTACCTGGACATGCGCAACGCGATTTTGATGGCCGACCGGGTCGTGACCGGCGGCCGCCTCCAGCACGACATCTGGAAGGTCTTCGCCCACCGCGGCATGGGCTTCTTCGCGGCCGCCGTGGACGGCTCGGACACGGCGCCGGTCGAGGACTTCTCGATGCCGCCCTCGCCGCACGCCGCCCGGGGCTCGATCTCCGGAACGGTCAGCGACCAGGACAGCGGCCGGCCCGCGGCGGGAGTCGCGGTCACCTTCGGCGGGCACAGCTCCGGGTTCGCCGGCTCCTACGCCGCGGTCACCGGCGCCGACGGCCACTACAAGATCAACAACATTTTCGCCGGTACGTATCGGAAGGTCGCGGCCGGCGGAGGCGGATACGAGAAGCAGGTCAAGACGGTCACCGTGACCAGGAAGCCGGGCACGGTCGACTGGAGCGTCCGACGCGACTGGGCCGCCTCCCTCGGCGGCGCTCAGGTCGCCGACTTCAACGGCGAGGACAACAGCGACTTCGGCTGCGGTCCCGGCCAGGCGATCGACATGTCCCAGGGCACGGGCTGGAGCACGGACGCCGTCCTCACCGGCGGGACCGCGATCGAGCCCCGCTTCCTCACCATCCAGCTGCCGGCGGCGATCGACCTGAGCTCGGTCGAGATCAACCCCACCGGCAACTGCGGTGACGACCCGAGCGCGTCGACCGGCGACTACCGGGTCGAGACGTCACCGGACGGCAGCGCCTGGACGGTGGCGGCGAGCGGGCACTTCGGGCCGGCCGACCGCGACCGGATGAACTCGGTGACCCCGGCGGCCGGCGCCACCGGCGTGCGGTTCGTGCGCTACACCATGCTCGGCACGCAGGTCGCCGACGAGGGCGGCACCTGCCCGAGTCAGTTCAGCGGCTGCGCGTTCGCCGACACCGTCGAGGTGGCCGTCTACGGCGCCGCCACCTCCTGAGGAGAGGGACCGGGCTCGCCGCCCAGGCGGTTGGCGAGCTCGGTCCTCGACCGCACCGACAGCTTCCGGTAGATCCGGGTGAGGTTGGCCTCGACGGTCTTGACCGACATGAACAGCTCGGCCGCCGTCTCCTGGTTCGAGCGGCCGGCGCCGACCAGCTCGGCGACCCGCCGCTCGGTCTCGGTGAGGCCGCTCGTCGTGGGGTGCAGCCCCACCCGGCCGGCCTCGAGCCGGGCCTGCTCCGCCCAGCGGGGAACGCCCATCTCCTCGAAGGCCGACGCGGCCGCGTTCAGCGTCTCGCCGGCCAGGCCCTTGTAACCGGCGCGGCGGTATACCTGGCCGAGGGCGAGCCGGGTGCGGGCCGCCTCGAACGGGCACTCGGCGCCGGCAAGGCCGGCGATCGCCCGCAGCTCGGTGAGAGCCGTCTCCACGTCGCCGCGGGCGGCCTTGCGCAGCGCCTCGCATCGGTCGGCCGCGACCGCCGCCTCGGGCCGCCCGGCCGCCGCCTGGCGGCGCAGCAGCGTGATGGCGGCGTCGACGTCCCGCATCTCGCCGGTCTGGAGCGCGGCGTCGGCGTAGTCGACGGCCCACAGCATCGCCTCGAGGTCGACCATCCTGGTGCTCGCGAAGATGCCGGCGAGCTCGCGCAACGGCTCCAGCGCCGCCGGCCAGTCCCGCGCCGAGGCCTCGACGAAGCCGAGCTGGGCCAGGAAGCCGCCGCGCCAATAGGTCGACTCCCGGATGCGCGGCGCGGCGACCGCCCGCCGGGCCCACTCGCGGGCGACGTCCAGATCGCCGGCGTGGCCGTCGACCAGCACCCGGGCCATTGCCTCCGGCGACGTGTAGGCCGCCGACCAGTCGCGGCTGGCCGCCGTCCACGCGCCCAGCCGGGCCGCCTCGTCCAGTGCCGCCCGGGCCTCGCGCACCTTCGACGAGCGGATCAGGATGAGGACCAGGCCGACGTACAGGAGCGACAGTTCGCCGTACCGGCCGGCGTCGACGGCCCACGCGATGCCGTCCCGCACGTGCCGTTCGGCCGTGTCGTCGTCCCACGCCGCGTAGAAGCCGCGGATGAACGCCAGCCACGACGGCGACAGCGGCGGCTCGGCCCGCTCGGCCAGCGCCTCGACGTCGCGCAGCGTCCGCGCCGGGTCGCCCGTTCCCCAATGCCGTTCGATCGCCAGCCGCTCGCTCAGCGCCGCCGGCTCGACCTCCCGGAGCCCCAGCGTGGCCGCCTCGTCGATCGCGGCAGCGGCCATCTCCAGGCCGCGCGGGCCGTCGCCCTGGAGGCGGCAGAGCGCGGCCAGCGCGCTCAGCAGGCCGGCCCGGACCTCGCTTCCGGCCGGCGCCAGCCCGAGCGCCTCCTCGGCGAGCGCGCGGGCGGCGCCGACGTCGCCGGCCAGCCGGACCCGCCGGGCCAGCACCTGCGCCCGCTGCTCGGGCAGGGTGGCCAGCGCCGATCCCTTGTCGAGGGCGGCCCGCGCCCCCGTCTCGTCGCCGGCGTCACCGTAGATGTCCACCGCCCGCAGCCAGCGGTCGAGGCCGCCGGACTCGGCCGGGGTGGCCAGGGCCGCCGCCTCCAGCAGCTCGCCGGCCGGCCGCTGGGCGCCCCGCTCGCGGGAGATCCCGGCCGCCCGCTCCAGCTCGGCCGCGACCTGCTCGTCGGGGGCGGTGACCGTCCGGGACCGGTGGCGGGCCCGCTCGACCGGGTCGTCGAGCGCCCCGGCCAGCGCGCGGTGCGTCCGGCGCCGGTCGGCCGGGCTGGCGGCGTCGTAGACGGCCGACGCCAGCAGCGGGTGGGAGAACGCGATCGCCGAGCCGGCGCCGACCCCGGCCACCTCGGCGTCGATCGCGGCCTCGAGGGCCTCCTCGAGCCGGTCGGCGTCCACGATGCGCCGCGCCTGGGCCACGGTGAGCCGGCCGGCGGCGGAGGCGAGGAGCAGGACCTCGCGGGCCGGTCCGGGTAGCCGTTCCACCCGCTCCCGGAGAAGATCGGCGAGGCTCGGCGGTACGGGAACGACGCCGCCCCGCCACGACGAGGCGCCGGCCTCCACGGCCCGCGCGATCTCCAGGGCCAGCATCGGGTTCCCGCCGGCCGCCCGGGCCACCCCGGCGCTCATCGGCGGCGTCCACCGCGGACCCAGCCGGTCGCGCAGCAGCTGCCCGACCGGCCCGTCGGCCAGCGGCGGCAGCACGAACTCGCGCCGCGGCTCGGGCAGGCACCGGATCAGGTCGGTGCCGGAATCCGGGTCGGGGCGGGTGGCGACCAGGACGCTCAGCCGGTGCGGCCCGGCCGGGATACCGCGCAGCGCGAACGCGAGGCTGCCGAGGGTCGCCTGGTCGAGCCACTGCAGATCGTCGAGCACGAGCACGACCGGCTCGATCTCGCACAGCCGGGTCAGCAGCCCGCGGACGGCCAGCGGCACCGCCAGCGGGTCGACCTCACGCCCGTCCGGCTCGGCCCGCTGGAGGGCGACCGCCAGCGCGCGCTTCTGCGGTCCGGGAAGGTCGTCGTCGACGCCCGCCGGGCACTGGCGGACCAGCTCGGCCAGTCCCGCGAAGGGCAGCCCGTGCTCGAACGGCGTCGGGGTGACGGCGAGGACCCGGCGCCCGGCGATCCGCAGCGCGACCCGCACGAGGGTGCTCTTGCCGGAGCCCGGATCGCCGATCGCGACGGCGCTCCCGCCGTGCTCCATCAGGTCGGACACCACACGGAGCGCGTCCTCGCGGCCGAACAACCCCTGCTCGGCCGGGTTACTCACCCGCACATCATCCCCACCGCCCCTCGGCCCTGTCGAGGGTTGTCCCCGATGCCTCCCCTCGACCCCCCCGCCGGACGGTGCGGGGCATGTCGGATATCAGAAACGTGGTGCTGGTCCACGACGGGTTCGTGGACGGCTCGGGGTGGCGGCGGGTGCACGACCTGCTCGCCGCGGACGGCTATCGGGTGACGGTGGTGCAGAACCCCAGCCTGTCGCTCACCGGGGACGTGCTGGCCACCCTGCGCGTGCTGCGCGCCCAGGACGGGCCGTGCGTCCTCGCCGGTCACGGGTGCGGCGGCGTGGTGATCACCGAGGCCGGCGCCGGCGACGCCGTAGGCGCCCTGGTCTACCTGGCCGCCTACGCCCCCGACGCCGGCGAGTCGGTGAGCACGCTGGGTCTGCTGCCGCCGTCGCTGCCGCCCCAGGACGGCTTCCTGCTGCTGGACCGGGAGCGGTTCCCGGAGACGTACGCCGCCGATCTTCCGAACCCGGAGGCGCTGTTCCTGGCCGGCGCCCAGGTCCCGTGGGGGATCGACGCCGCCGGCGGCCGGGTCAACCGGCCCGCCTGGCGCACCAAGCCCAGCTGGTACCTGGTGGCGACCGAGGACCGGATCATCCCGGCGGCGGCGCAGCGCGCGATGGCGGCCCGCGCCCGCTCCACGGTGGCCGAGGTCGCCGCGAGCCACGCCGTTCCCCTCGCCCGGCCCGAGATCGCGGCCGGCCTCATCCGCGCCGCCGCGAAGGAGGCCGGACGATGAGCACCTGGACCCGCGAGGAGCTAGACGAGTTCGTCCGCGTGCGGCCGCGCCTGATCGCGGTGGCCCGCCGGATCGCCGGCAACGCCGACGAGGCCGAGGACATCGTGCAGGAGGCGTGGCTGCGCTGGCAGCGGACGGACCGCGGCACCGTGCTCAACGCCGAGGCGTTCCTGGTGACCGCGGCCGCCCGGCTGGCCATCAACCTCGTGCAGTCGGCCCGCCGCCGGCACGAGACCGGCATGGAACCCGAGTGCACGAGACGGTGGACGACGGGAGCGGCCCGCCGGCGGAGACCGAGCGGCGGGAGGCGATCGAGTCGGCCGTCACCCTGGTGGTCGAGCGGCTGCCACCCCCGGAACGCGCCGCCTACGTGCTGCGGGAGGGCTTCGATTACCCGTACGCGCGGATCGCCGAGCTGTTGCGGACCAGCCCCGCCAACGCCCGCCAGCTCGTGACCCGCGCCCGGGCCCGGGTCACGGTCGCCGGCCACCACCCGTACGAGTCCCCGTTCCGCGCCTTCCTCACCCGCGCCTTCTCGGCCGCTTCCCGCCGTGGCGACCTCGCGAGCCTCGAAGCGGTGCTGACCGCGGAACTACGATGTGGCGGCAGGTCCCGGAGAGCGGAGACACGATCACGAGCCGGCGCGCGTTCATCGGGCGGCAGCGGGAGCGGGAGCTCCTCCTGGCCGCGGTCGACGGTGCGCGATCGGGTTCCGGCCGGCTCGTGCTGATCGCCGGTGAGCCGGGCGCGGGCAAGACCCGGCTGGCGGGTCTGATCGCGGCGCCCGGCGTCCCGGTGGTCTGGGGGCGGGCGATCGAGCAGGCCGGCAGCCCGCCGTACTGGCCGTTCCTCCAGGCGTTCCAGGCCCTGGGCCGGCCCGGCATGCTCGGCCCGGCGGCGGCGGCCGAGGAACGGTTCCGGCTGTTCGAGACGGCCTCGACGGCGCTGATCGAGGCGGCCGAGCCGGACGGCCTCGTGCTCGTGCTCGACGACCTGCACTGGGCCGACCCGGGCTCGCTGCATCTGCTCGTCCACCTCGCCCGGTCGCTGACCGCCTCGCGCCTCGCGGTCGTGGCCGCCTACCGCAACACCGAGACGGCCGGCCAGGAGCCGCTGCGGGCGGCCCTGGCCGAGCTGAGCCGGGAGCCGTCGGCCACCCGGATCGCGCTGACCGGCCTGAGTGAGACCGAGGTCGGCGAGCAACTGCGCGACATCACCGGCTGGGCGGTGCCGGAGCCGGTCGCCGCCGCGATCCGCCGCCGCACGGCGGGAAACCCGTTCTTCGTGGCGGAGCTCGGCCGGGTGCTGGCCGGATCCCGCGAGGACGATCTGCCCGAGGGCGTACGCGACGCCGTCCGCGCCCGGCTCGGCCGGTTGACGCCGTCGTGCCGTTCCGTCGTGGCCGCCGCCGCGGTGCTCGGCACGACCGGCCCCGCGGAGCTCGCCGCCGTGCTCGAGCTCGACCCGGCCGCCGTGCTCGGCGCGCTGGACGAGGCGGCCGCCGCCGGCATCGTCGCCCGCGCCCCCGGCTACGACTTCGCCCACGACATCATCCGCGAGTCGGCCCGGCTCGACGTGGCCACGGCCGAGCGCCTGACTCTGCACGCCCGGATGGGCGCCTGCCTCGCCGCCCGGCCCGAGGCGCACGGGCGGGCGGCCCCGGTCGCGTACCACCTGATCGAGGCGGCGCCGCTGGTCGACGCCCCGACCGCGACGCGGTGGGCGGCCGCCGCCGCCGAGCAGGCCACGGCGCAGCTCGCGTGGGAGGAGGCGGCGCTCTGGTACGACCGGGCGCTGCGGGCCGGCGGCGCCGGCGAGAGCGAGCGGACCGGCCTGCTGATCGAGCGGGCGCGGGCGCAGATCCGGGCGTACGACGTCGACGGCGCCCGCGCCTCGCTGCTGGCGGCGGCCGAGTCGGCCCGCCGCCGCGCCGACTTCGAGGCGCTGGCCCGCGCGGTGCTGGTGATGGAGGGCGTCACCGACTTCATCTGGGAGCGGACCGGCCGGCAACTCTGCGAGGAGGCGCTGGCCGGCCTGCCGGACGCGGACAGCCCGCTGCGCGCCCGCCTGCTGGCGCAGCTGGTCGCGGCCGACGTGTGGACCGAGTCCAAGGTCTCCGACGAGCGCTCGCGGGAGGCGCTGGCGATGGCCGAGCGGCTCGGCGACCGGCGGGCGCTGGTCGAGGCGCTGCGGGCCCGCCAGCTCGTGCGGGGCGTGCCGGACGGCGCCCGGGACCGGCTCGAGCTGGCCGACCGGTTGACGGCCATCGGCCGCGGCGGGGACGACGACGCCGCGCTGTGGGCCGGGCTGTGGCGGTTCGACGCGCGGGTCCAGCTGGGCGAGATCGACCGGGCCGAGGCCGAGCTGCCCGGCATCGCCGAGGCGGCCCGGCGGCTGCGCACGCCGCTGGCCCGCTGGCACGCGGTGCGGGTGCGGGCCACGATGGACCACGCCCGGGGCCGGTTCGGCGAGGCGCACCGGCACGGCCGGCAGGCCGAGGCGCTGGCCCGGGAGGCGGCCCACGAGGGCGCCCTCACACCGTCGGTCGGCTTCCTGCTCGGCCTGGCCGCGATCACCGGCGACCCGGCGATCCTGCCCGCCGAGCCGGAGCCGACCGGGTTCGCCGGGCAGGCCACCGAGTTCCTCCGGGCCATGCACGCGACGTGGAAGCTCGCGCTCGGCGACCGGGAGGACGGCTACCGGCTCTACCGGACGCTGCCGCCGCCGGGCTCGGTGCCGATGTTCGTCCGGATGTCGGCGCTGGCCGGCATGGCCGAGCTCGCCGCCGCCTTCGACGACCGGGAGATGGCCGCCGACGTCTACCGGCGGCTCGGCCCGTGGGCCGACTACTTCGTCTGCGGGGGCGCCGGCGTGGTGCTGACCGGCGGCTCGGCCCGGGCGCCGCTCGGCATCGCGGCCGCGGCCTGCGGCCGGCTCGACGAGGCGGCCGCCCACCTGCGGGAGGCCGTGCGCCGCAACGAGGCCGCCGGCATGCCGCCGATGGCCGCCGTCGCCCGCTACCACCTGGCCCGCGCGCTGGCCTGGCGCCGCCGCCCGGGCGACCGGGACGAGGCGTCCGCCCTCGCGGCGGCGGCCCGGAGCGAGGCGGAGACCCTCGGGATGGGCCCGCTCGCCCGGGACGCGGCGGCGCTGCTGGCCGAGCTGGGCACCGCCGGCCCGCTCACCCGGCGCGAGCGGGAGATCGCCGGGCTGGCCGCCCGCGGCCTCACGAACCGTCAGATCGCCGCCGCCCTGCACATCGGCGAGCGCACGGTGGAGACCCACGTGCAGCACATCTTGACCAAGCTGGGCATCACCAGCCGGACCCAGATACGTACCCCATCTCCGTAGCGCCACGGATTCGGGCCGGCGGCATCCGGCCGACGCTGGGCCCATGACGATGACATCGGGCCTGGTGGCCCTGCGCGCCGCGTGGATGTTCGACGGTGTGAGCCGGGAGCTCGTGCCCCATCCGACCGTTCTGCTGGCCGGCTCGACGGTGGTCGCGGCCGGGCCGGCCCTGACGCCGCCGGCCGGGGCCACGGTCGTCGACCTCGGCGCCGCGACGATCCTGCCCGGCCTGATCGACACCCACGTCCACCTCGCCTTCGACGCCTCCGACGACCCGGTCGGGCGGCTGGCCGGGCGGGACGACGCGGCCGCGTTCCTGGCGATGAGCGTGGCCGCGCGCACGGCGGCCGCCGCCGGCGTGACGACCGTCCGCGACCTCGGCGACCGCGGCTACCTGTCGCTCGGCCTGCGGGACGCGGCCCGGACCGATCCGAGCCTGCCCACGATCGTCGCCGCCGGGCCGCCGCTGACCACGCCCGGCGGCCACTGTCACTACCTCGGCGGCGGCGTGCACGGCGCCGATCTGCCGAGGGCGGTGCGCGACCACGCGCGCCGCGGCGTCGACGTCATCAAGATCATGGCGAGCGGCGGGAACCTGACGCCCGGCACCCGGGTCGGCGAGGCCCAGTTCTCGGTCCGCGAGCTGCGCGCGGCGGTCGACGAGGCGCACCGGCTCGGCCTGCCGGTGACGGCCCACGCCCACGGCACCGGACCGGTGATCGACGCGCTCGAGGCCGGGGTGGACGGGGTCGAGCACGTGTCCTTCATGACCGATGACGGCGTGGACCCCGTACCGGCGCAGGTCTTTGATCTGCTCGAGGAGCGGCCGGTGACGCTGGGCCTGACCCTCGGCGCCAAGCCCGGCGCCGGCCGCATGCCGCCCTTCATGATCGAGCGAATCCCGAAGCTGATCGCCAACACCCGAGCGCTGTACGAGCACGGCGCCACCATCGTCCTCGGCAGCGACGCCGGCATCGCCGCGGCCAAGCCCCACGACGTGCTGCCGTGGGCGATCCGCCAGGCCACGGCCGTCGGCATGACCCCGGCCGAGGCGCTGCGCACGGCCACCTCGGGCGCCGCGAGCGCGTGCGGGCTCGGCGACCGCAAGGGCCGCATAGCCGCCGGCTACGACGCCGACCTCCTGATCGTCGACGGCGACCCCCGCACCGACCTCGACGCCCTGGACCGGATCCGCGCCGTCTACGTCCGCGGTGTCGCGCTAGTTCAGAACCCAGTCCACGATGCTGGGCTCCAGACCTAGCCGGAGCCGGGCCGGAAGGGCGTTTCCCGGCACGTCGAACGCCACGATCTGGTCGGCCTCGTCGCCCGGTTGCAGCCAGGCGGTGCGATCCGACGACTCCGCCGGGAGCATCCAGCCCGGCTCGGGGGCCGCGGCGAACACCCAGATGAACGGCAACTGCATGCCGGGCCGGCTCAGGTCGCGGACGTGCAGCCGGAACGACGGCCGTCGGCCGTCCGTCGTCATCAGGGTGGCGGTCACCTCCGCCTGCCCGCCGGTGGGGCCGTCGATGGTCACTGTCGCGCCGAGCGCAACGGTTTGGCAGGGCGCGGCGCTCATCGCGTCGCGGGAGATGACGGAGGCCTTCATCGGAGACAGGATGCGGTACGACGGGGCCGGCCACGCGGGCGTCGTGCATCGTTGCCTCGCGGTGACGGTCGGGGTCGGGTACGGGTACGGGTCGAAGCGGGGATCACGCAGATTGTGGGCCCAGGCCGAGGTTGAGGGCAGCCCGGTCGGGCGGATCGGCGCGGGCCACGTCACGGCCAGGGCGAAGGACAGGACGACGACGGCCGCGGCGGGGCCGGCGATCACCGCGGCCCAGTTGCGCCGAACGCGGGTCGCGGCCGGCATCGGACGGGCTTTCACCGGTGCGGCCGTGCTTTGTCCGGCGCCACTCTTGCGACGCGCCGGTTCCGGTCCGGCGCCACGCTTGCGGCGCGCGGCGCGGATGGCTATGCCCGTGCCGACGGCGGCCGCGACGGCGATGACCGCGGCGCGGCGAAGATGGCGGCGCGACGGCATGGCCACGCCTACCCGTTCGGCCGGATGTGACCCGATCTGAGCTCGCGGCGAGCCGGTGCTCAGTCGATGGTGAACAGGACGTCGGGGCCGATCTCGCGCCGGGTGATGCCGGGGACGCCCTGCACGCCGATGGCCGGCTCGAACGGGGTGCCGGCGACGCGGTCGCGCAGGACGACGACGTCGTGGATGCCCAGGCGGCGCAGCAGGTCGAGGCTCTGGGCGCTGGGGAAGGTCTGCATCACGTCCCGGACGGCCTGGCGGTCGGGGGTGTTGTAGCTGGCCACGCCGTTCACGATGGTCGGGAAGCCGTCCGTCGACCAGAGCAGGGCGGTGCTGTCGAAGCCGTCGTCGGAGGGCAGCACGATGAACGGCTGCCTCGCCGCCGCCATCGCGGCCGGGGTGCCGGGTTCCTTGACGTGGGCCAGGTCGGGCATGCCCTCGGCCAGCACCAGGACGAGCAGCGGGATGGTCACCACCCGGGCCGCGGTCGTCCGCCACTCGGGCAGGGTGGCGGCGCGGGCCGCCTTCGCCAGGCCGGTGACGAAGCCGGCGGCCAGGATGGCCAGGCAGATCGTCGGCCACAGGATCAGGCGGCCGGGCGTGCGGCCGCCGTCGAAGCCGGGCACGTAGAGGTAGAGCAGGCGGTAGAGCGGGCCGTGGGTGCCCAGCGCGCACAGCACCCCGACGATCGTGCCGCCGAGCAGCAGCAGCCGCTGGCGCACCGACCAGGCGGAGATGAACATGCCACCGAACGCGAGCAGGTACAGCGCGTACCCGCAGAGCAGCGCCTTCTCGTTGTCGGCCGGCCCCAGCGCGGCCCGGCCGGCGCCGTGCAGCGTCCCCCACGGCAGCGAGAAGCCGGGCGCGACGAGCAGGCCGCGCGGGACCGGCGAGAACACCTTGACGTAGTCCCACGATCGGAGCACGTCCGGATAGATCTCCCGGACCTGCTGATACGCGTACGCGAAATAGCCGGTCACCGCCGTGAAGAACAGCCCGCCGGCGAGGTCGCCGAGCACGAGGTGCCGGTCGAGCGAAGGCCGGCCCGAGACCAGCCAGCCGATCGCCGCGCACACGCAGGCCGCGGCGAGCACGTAGACGAAGACCAGCCCCACGCCGAAGCCCAGGCTGACCTGCCAGGCCGCGGCCAGCCAGCCGGCGACCACCCAGCCGGGCCGCACCCGGTCGGCGCGGTAGCCGTGGGTCAGCGACCAGCCGTGCCCGCGGGCGAGCATCGCGATCGACAGCGTGATGCCCCCGGTGGACAGGATGTTCAGGTGGCCGACGTGGCCGTACCGCCAGGGCGCGTAGGCGAGGGCGGCGCCGGCCACCGCGGCGCCCACCCGGTTGGCGCCGAGCTGGCGCAGCAGTGCGTAGCCGCCGAGGAAGGCCAGCGCGAACGTCAGCACGAACAGGATGTTGTAGCGCAGGAGCGTGGCGGTCACGCCGTTGCCGATCAGCCCGGCGGGCGCGTAGCCGAGCAGGGTGTCGTTGAGCGCGAGCGCGTACTTGCCGGGATAGAAGGCGTTGGTGTCCCACAGCCCGCGCAGCCCGTGCTTGAGGGCGTGCCCGTCCCAGGCGACCAGCCAGGCCTGCGCGGCGGTGTCGCCGCCGTCGCCGACGATGGTGTGCGCGGGGTCGCCGATGGTCGCGGGCCTGATGCCGCCGGCGACCAGGTCGGCCGCGTAGGGCGGGATCAGCCACAACATGGCGATCGCGAGCAGGACCGAGCCGGCGCTCGCCACGGTCCACTCATGGCGCAGGAAACGGCGCACGGAATGGGGCAGAAAGAGGTGCAGGAACCGGCGCACGGAACCGCGCGGGCGCTCGGATTCGACGGCGGCCGGCTCGGTCACCTCTTCGGTCGCGACATCGGACAACGCGTCCCCCACACGCTGGATCCCGGCAAACGTTTGTGACGCTAACATGACGCTACGCGATTTCATAGAAGCGGCTCGATGTTGCGAGACTCGACCCGTGGACAACCTCGCCGCGGTTCGCGCCGCCTGCACCGACGCCATCGCCGGCAACGGGCTGACCCCGCCCGCCCGGCTGCTCGCCTCGATCAGCCCCGACGCCGAGCCCGACTTCTACGGCGCCGGCGGCGTCGTGGCCGAGCTCGAGCGCGAGGTGGCCGAGCTGCTCGGCAAGCCGGCCGCCGCGTTCCTGCCGAGCGGCACCATGGCCCAGGCCGCGACGCTGCGCGTGCACGCCGACGCCCGGGGCAGCCGGACCGTGCTCTGGCATCCGCAGTGCCATCTGCCGCGGCACGAGGACAACGGCTACGGCCACCTGCACCGGCTGATCGGGCGGGTCGTCGGCGACCCGGCCCGGGTCCTCACGCTGGACGACCTGCGGCCGGTGGCCGAGCCGTTCGCGGCGCTGCTGCTCGAGCTGCCGCAGCGGGACCTGGGCGGCCGGCTGCCTGCCTTCGACGATCTCGCCGCCCAGGTGGCGTGGGCCCGCGAGCGCGGCGCCGCCACCCATCTCGACGGCGCCCGGCTCTGGGAGGCGAGCGCCGGCTACGGTCGCCCGCCGGCCGAGATCGCGGCGCTCTTCGACACCGTCTACGTCTCGTTCTACAAGGGGGTGGGCGCGCTTCCCGGCTGCTGCCTGGCCGGTCCGGAGGACGTGGTGGCACAGGTCCGCGAGTGGCGCAAGCGGCTCGGCGGCACGCTCATGCACCTCTGGCCGGGCGCGTCCTCGGCCCGCAACCTGCTGCCCGGCGCCCTGGCCGAGATGCCGGACCGGATGCGGCACGCGGTCGCGATCGCCGCCGCCCTCGCGCGGGTGCCGGGCATCCGGGTGGTTCCGGCGACGCCCGAGACGCCGATGATGCACCTGCTGCTGCCGACGACCGCCGAGGCGTACGCGAAAAATGCCCGTCGCCTGGCCGAGACCGCGAAGCTCTGGGTCACGCCGCACGTCGCCGCCACCGAGATGCCGGACGTGGTGCGGTTCGAGCTCACGGTCGGCAGCGCCACCCTGCGGCATTCCGCGGAGTTCGTGGCCGAGACGTTCGGGCGTCTGATCGGCCGTTGACATGGGCGGCAGTCGATCTTACGGTTCGACTGTCAAACACCTTAACAATCCGACGGAGGCTCCATGCCCGCCACCCGTCTCCTCGCCGCCGCCGCCACGGTCCTGGCCGTCGTCGCGGGAGCTTCCCCCGCGTACGCCGCGGAATGTGATCGGACGCTGCCCGCCCACGTCTTCGCGCCGTACTTCCAGACCTACACCGACGCCGACCCCGCCGAGGTCAGCACGGCCTCGGGCGCGCGCTACCTGACCATGGCGTTCCTGCAGACGCAGGTCACCGGCTCGTGCGACATCCTGTGGAACGGCGACCCGGCCACGCCCGTCGACCGGTCCGTCTACGGCCGGGAGATCGCCCGGATCCGCGCGACCGGCGGGGACGTGGTGCCGTCGTTCGGCGGGTACAGCGCCGACAGCACCGCCACCGAGATCGCCGACAGCTGCACCGACGTCGGCCGGATCGCCGCCGCCTACCAGAAGGTCATCACGACCTACGGCGTCACCCGGCTCGACATGGACATCGAGGACGCCTCGCTCGACAACACCGCCGCCGTCGACCGCCGCAACCAGGCCATCCACCTGGTGCAGCGCTGGGCCGAGCGGCAGCACCGGCCACTCCAGATCGTCTACACCCTGCCGACCGCGCCGGGCGGGCTCGAGCCCAACGCGATCAACGTGCTGGCCAGCGCCCTGCGCTACGGCGCCCGGGTCGACATCGTCAACATCATGACGTTCGACTACTACGACGACCAGGCCCACGACATGGCCGCCGACACCAAGACCGCGGCGAACGGGCTGGTCACCGCCCTGCGAGCGCTCTACCCGCACCGCACCGACCGGCAGCTGTGGGCGATGGTCGGCGTCACCGAGATGATCGGCATCGACGACTACGGCACCGGCGGCGAGACCGGGCCGCTGGAGATCCTGACCCTCGCCGGCGCCCGCGACGTCACCCGGTGGGCGGCCGCGCACCGGATCGGCGAGCTGTCGTTCTGGGCGATCGGCCGGGACAACGGCGGCTGCCCGGGCACGGCCGGCTCCGACGACTGCTCGGGCGTGGCGCAGAAACCGTACGAGTTCACCCACATCATGAATCGGTTCTGAGGAACTCGATCGCGTGCCGCAACGGCTCGGCCGAGTCGGTGAACCACAGCGCATCCGTGCCGGGCGTCGTCCGCAGGCGGGCGTCCGGTAGGTGCGCGGCCAGATAGGAGGCGTGCCCGGCGTCGACATTGACGCAGTTGCGGCGGTGCAGCACCAGGGCCGGCGCGCCGATCGCGGGCAGGCGGTGGCGCAGGTCGGTGCTGGTGGCGGCGGCCCGGACGGCGAGCGCGACCGCGGGACCGGCGGCGCGCCGGCCCAGCCGGTTCCACCACTGCCGGAACTCCTCGTCGGCGGCGACGCTGGGCGCGGCCTGGGCGACCGAGTCCAGGCCGTGCTCCGGGTCGGCGGGCGCGACGGTGTCGCGGATCAGGCTGCCGGTGGTGGCGGGGTCGAGCCCGTAGGGATAGTCGTCGCCGCGGGTGTAGCGCGGGTAGCACTGGGCGAGCACCAGCGAGCGCACCCGCTCCGGATGGCGGGCGGCGAACTCGAGCGCGACCAGGCCGGTGTCGAAGTTCGCGAACAGGTCCGCCCGGCCGACGGCGAGGGCGTCGAGCACCCGGCGCACGTCGTCGACCCACTGGTCGAGCGGCGGCCGGCCGGGGTCGAGCGGGTCGGACAGGCCGATGCCGCGCCGGTCGAGGCAGACGACGCCGGCGTGCCCGGCCAGGGTGGTCAGCGCCGCCCGGGCGCGCGCGCCGTCCATCAGGCCGTCGATGGTGATCATCCCGGGGTTCAGGACGAGCAGGGGACGGCCGCCCTCGGACAGCTGGGTGTAGGCGGTCGAGCCGTCCCGGTCGGCGGCATAACGGATCCGCACCGCGGCGGGCTTCGCCGGCGGGGCGGCGCGTAACACCTCCGCTTGCGCGTCGCGCAACGCCGCCGACGGGTCGAGCCCGACCTCGACCAGCGCGGCCCGCGCGGCGGCCGCGGCCCGCAGCGCCTCGGTCGGCCGGCCCGCCCGGTGCAGGGCCCGCACGTACTGCACCCACAGCGGCTCGTCGAGCGGGTCGGCGACGGTCAGCTGCTCCAGCTCGCCCAGGGCCGAGGCCGGGTCGTCGCCGGCCGCCAGGCAGCCGAGGTGCTCCTGGACGAGCAGCCGCCGCTCGCGGCGCCAGCCCTGCCGCAGCGCCTCGGCCGCGACCGTGTCCGGCAGCTCGGGATCGGCCCGCCACAGCTCGCGGGCCCCGGCCAGCAGGGCGGCGGCGCCGTCGGGGCGGCCGTCGGCGAGCAGGCGGCGAGCGCGGGCGCGGGCGGTGGCGACCAGGCCGACGTCGGTGCGGTCGGCGTCGATCGTGAGCCGGTACGCGTCACGGCCCACCCGCTCGACGTCGGCGCCCGGCTCGGCGGCCCGCAGCGCGGCCCGGACCCGGGACAGATGGGCGCGCAGCGTCTTGAGCGCCGACGGCGGCGGATCGTCCCAGAGCAGGCGGGCGAGCTCGTCCGCGGCGACGGCGGCCGGCGCCCGGACGGTCAGGATGCCGAGCAGCTCGCGCGCCTTGCGCTCGAGCCGGGGCGCGGTACCGTCCGGGGACTCGACCCCGGCCGTTCCCAGCACTCGCACGACCACAGTCCTCAATGTAGGGCCACATCCCGGCCACATCCAGGACGCAACCGTCCCGCGCCGGGTGCCGCCTAGCTTCGGGTGCATGACCACGTACGACATCCTCGCCCGGCTCGACGGCGACCGGTTCCGGCCCGGCGAGCCCGGCTACGACGAACACCGGCTCGGCTGGAACCGCACCTTCGCATCCCACCCGGCGCAGATCGTCGCCGCCGCCTCGGCCGCCGACGTGCGAACCGCCGTCCGCGCCGCCCGCGAGCAGGACCTGCCGCTGGCGGTGCAGGCGACCGGCCACGGCGCCGTCACGCCGGCCGACGGCGCCCTTCTGCTGAAGACGACGGCGCTGACCGGCGTCGCGATCGACCCCGCTCGCCGGCTCGCCCGGGTCGGCCCCGGCGCGCTCTGGACGGACGTGAACCGCGCCGCCGCCGCGCACGGCCTCGCCGGCCTCGCGGGCCGGTGCGGCACGGTCGGGGTGACCGGCTACATGCTCGGCGGCGGCCAGTCGTGGCTGTCACGGACGTTCGGATTCGCCGCCGACAGCGTCGTCGCCGCCGACGTCGTCACCGCGGACGGCGTCGCGCTGACCGCGACCGCCCGGCAGCACCCCGACCTGTTCTGGGCGCTGCGCGGCGGCGGCGGGAACTTCGGCATCGTGACCTCGCTGACGTTCCGCCTCCACCCGGTGCGGCAGGTCTTCTCCGGCATGTCGCTGTACCCGCCGGAGCGGGCGCCCGAGGTGTTCTCCGCCTACCGCGACTGGGCCGCCGGCGAGCCGCGGGGGATGAACACGGCGGTCCTGCTGATCCGCCTCCCGCCGTCGCCGCGGATCCCGGAGGCGCTGCGCGGGCGGCGGGTGCTGGCCATCCGCGCCTTCCATCACGGCGACGACGGCCCGCGCGTCCTCGCCCCGCTGCTGGCGGCGGCCGGGCCGCCGCTGCTCGACGCGTTCGGCCCGCGCCCGTTCCCCGACGCCGGTGCGGCCACCAACGGCCCCGACGCGCCGCCGATGGCGAACCGGCAGGACACCGAGTTGTTCCGGTCGATGCCGGACGACGCTCTGCGGGCGATCGTCGAGGCGGGCGCCCCGGACTCCCCGCTCGCCTTCGCCGAGATGCGGCACTGGGGCGGCGCGATGGCCGATCCCGGCCCGGACGCCGGTCCCGCCGGGCATCGCGACACGGAGTTCTCGGTCATGGCGGTGGCGGCCTATCCGCCCTCGCTCGACGACCGGACGGCGGCCGACGCGGCACTGGACCGCCTGGCGGGGCGGCTCCGGCCGTACGCGACGGGTGGCGCTTTTCTGAATTTGCTCACCGATCCGGCCCGGACCCGCGACGCGTTCACCGCGGGCAACTACGCGCGGCTGACCGCCGTCAAGCGCGCCTGGGACCCGGGCAACTTCTTCCGCGCCGGCCACAACATCCCGCCGGCGCCCGATCGAGAGGAAAACCGATGACCCGCATCCTCGTCACCGGCGCCACCGGCGCCGTCGGCACCCACGTCGTCCGCGAGCTGCACGAGCGCGGGGCGACCGTCCGCGCCTTCGTCCGCTCACCCGCGGCCTTCCCGGCCGGCGTCGAGCTCGCCACCGGCGACTTCGACGACCCGGCGTCCGTGCGGCGCGCGCTCGATGGCGTCGACCGCGTCTATCTCTGCGCCGCCGACGGGCCCCGCAAGGTCGCGCACGAGACCGCCGTGATCGACGCGGCCGCCTCGCTGGGCGTCGAACGGATCGTCAAGCTGTCGGCGATGCACGCCGACCCGGCTTCGGCGCTGCCCGCCTTCCGCTGGCACGGCGAGATCGAGCGCCATCTGAGCCGGTCGGGGGTGCCGGCGGTGACGCTGCGGCCGGCGTTCTTCATGACCAACCTGCTGATGGTGGCCGAGGGCGTCGCCGCGACGGGCACGCTGTACGCGCCCACCGCGGGCCGCCGGGTCGCGATGGTCGACATCCGGGACGTGGCCGCCGTCGCCGCCGTCGCGCTGCTCGAATCCGGGCATGTGGGCCGGATGTACGAGCTCACCGGGCCCTCGGCGGTCACCTTCGCGGAGGTGGCGGCCGCCCTCGCGGAGGCGACCGGGCGTCCCGTCCGCTTCGCCGACCTGACCGAGGAGCAGGCCCGGCCCCGGTTCACCGGCGCGGGGCTGCCGGATTGGCTGGCCGCCCAGCTCGGCGGCGTCTTCGGCCTCATCCGGGCCGGCGGGTTCGAACGGGCGACGGACCAGGTTCGGGCGATCACCGGCCGGGAGCGGGACATTTCCGGATTTGCCCGCGATTTCGCCTCGGCATTCACGCCGGCGTTCACTCCGGCGTTCACGGCGGCCCGGGAACCAGCAGTTCCCGGGCCGCCGTCGTAGCGAGTTACGAGATACGGATCTTGGCGGAGGTGCCGTTCTCCTCCAGGACACGGATCTTCACGCCGACCGCGGGGAGCTTGACCCCGTGGTTCGGCAACTCGTCGTAGAAGTACTTCTGGGTGTCGTCGAACAGCGGCTGGGCGGCCTGTCCTCGCACGTAGGACGCCTGGCCGTTGACGTGCAGCGTCATCGAGTCCGCCTTGCGCAGGCCGAACGGCGCGTCGTAGACCTGGATGCGGGCGCTGAACGGCAGGCCGTCGAGCCGGTAGAACGGGCGCGGGTGCGCGTCGATGTACAGGTTGCGGCCCTGGCCCGGATGCCAGTTGGTGTCGTTGTCGACCTGCGAGGTGTCCCAGTACGAGATGAGCACGCCCGTCTGGTACGAGTAGTGCTCGACCCAGTCCGGCTTGGTGTTGAGGAAGCCGAAGTTGTAGGGCCCGGTCTTGAGGTACCGGTCGTACGAGACGTACGTCCGGTGCCCGGCGATGTAGAAGTTGTCGTACTGACCGGTCGCGCTGGTGCCCACCGTGGAGAAGCCGCGCAGCGTCCACGGCGAGGTGGTGGCCTCGGCGTCGTCGCTGAACAGCACGGTCCCGCCGTCGGCCACCTGAAGGTCGTCGGAGAAGAACCCGCCGGCCGAGAAGCCGCCATCCGTGCGGTAGTAGAACTGCAGATAGACATTCTGCCCGGCGTACGCGCTCAGCGGCACCGACACATCGACCCATTCATTGTCGGTGCTGCCGCTGATCGCCGGACGCGGCGGGTTGGCGCCGTCATGCGTGAACGGCTGCCCGTTGATGGTGCCGTTCAGGGCCGTCCACTTCTGGCCGTCGAGCGACGCCCGCACGTACAGATAATCGAAGTCTTCCTCGATGTTGTACCGCGCCTTGAAGCTGAGCGTCGGCGCGGTCGTGCCGGACAGGTCGAACTGCCGGGTCATCGAGTTGCGCAGGTCGTCGGCATTGCCGGAGAAATACTGTTTGGCGCCGCTGAATGGTGCGCCGAACTCGGTGGTGACCGTCTTCTTCGGCAGGACCACGACCGCGGCCTGAGCCTTGTTGCTGTTGTATTCCTGTGGCCCGAGGGTGAGCGTGCGCTTCTGCTTCGCCACCACCGTCTCGTAGTCGAGCCAGCCGAGCTGCAGCTTGTTCCAGGCGCCGATGTCGCCGGGACGGGTGCCGAGCGGCTCGCCCGCGCCGTTGAGGCGGCTCTGCGCCATCAGCGTCCAGTACTCGTTGTTGTTGGTTCCGCCGGTCAGCACGTTGTAGTCGTCCGGCAGGCCCAGGTCGTGGCCGTACTCGTGGACGAAGACGCTCAGGCCGCCGTTCTCGGGCTGGATGGTGTAGTCGCCGATCCACAGGCCGGTGTCGGCGATCTCGGTGCCGCCGAGCAGGTTGCCGGTCGGGCCGCGGTCACCCTCGTCGTCCCCGTACGCGAAGGCGCGGTGGCTCCAGATGGCGTCCTCGCCCTGGTACGGGTCGCCGTCGGCCTCGTCGCCGCCGGCGTGCACGATCTGGAAGTGGTCGAGGTAGCCGTCGGGCTCGTTGAAGTTGCCGTCGGCGTCGTAGTCGTACCGGTCCCACTGGTCGAACGTCTTGAGCTCGGCGATGACATCGGCCCGGCTGCGCCCGGCCGCCTCCTGGTCGGCGACCCACTGGTTGGCGGCGTCGCGTACCAGGTCATAGGTGGTGTTGCAGACGTTGCCGGCACAGACGTTGGGGTCGTCGCCGTTCGCGTCGGCCGGGTCGTCGCCGGACCGGCCGTACCGGGCCTCGTTGTACTTGACCTTGACCCAGTCGGTGACGGTGCCGTCGACGCTGTAGCGCCCCGAGGACTGCGTCTCGTAGTAGGTCTTGACCGACTGCGTGTTCCGGCCCTTGCCGAAGTACAGGTCCTGGTAGTGCTGACGGCTGTAGTCGGCCTGCCAGACGGTGGTGTTGTCGAGGGCCCGGTCCGGCTGCGGGATCTGGTTGTGCAGCGGGCCGTCGAACCGCTGCGGCCCGGCCGTGGTGGGGTCGGTGTCCCGGTCCGGGAACCGCGGATCGCGGTCGTTGCCGAACTCGGCGAGGATCACGAAGATCCGGTCGGTCTTCTCGCGGGCCAGCTCCACGTACTGGTCACGGTTGTCCCGCGCGCCGTGGCGCTGGCGTGACTCCCGGCCGAACGCGCCGCCGCCCGCGGCCTGGCCGACCTTGACGACCTGGCTGCCGTTGCGGTTCTCGGGCTTGGCACGGCCGGAGACGACGTCGCTGACCGCCTTCTCCCGCAGCGCCCGGCGCTTCTGCTCGAGCGGTCCGACGAGCTCGTCGCTGGACGCCTCGGATCCATTCTTGACGGAGGGGACGGCGGCGGCCGGGCTGTCGACCGGCGGGGCGGCCACGGCGGCCGGACTGAGCGAGACGCCCAATCCCGACGCCAGGCTCAGGCCCAGCAATCCCACTACGACTTTGCGCATCGATTTCCCCCCGGGGGTGATCACGCCGGCGCCGCCGGTGAATGCGGGCCCGGCCCGGATGCAAAGTGGCCCGGTTAGGGCCGCCTTGGAACGTAGGCATCGATGAGTGACGAGCGGAAGGCCTAGATCGGTATCGAATCAATATTCGCGGGGATCGCGTCTACGGGTGTTTCCCGCCATTCCCGGGCGTCTCCGCCGCACCGGACGCTATCGACCGCGCCGGCCACCCGACCGTTCCCGAAGCTGCCGGCGCAGCCGGACCGCCGCGGCACGTTATGGTTCGCAATCCCTCACGAGGGTGTCGAAAAGACCAGCGGCGTGGATCTCCGATGTGTCGATCTGTGGGGTCGACGCTCCGTCGGCCTGCTGGCCGCAGCACGTCCTGTTCGCTCGGTGTCTGCGCTGACCAAGCGTCCCCGTCGCCTTCCTCCCAGACGTCCACGTCCGCCCGGCCGACCCCTAGTCCCAGGACACCGCCTCCAAGCCGGCCAGAGCCTTCCGGTATTCCGGATCGCGGCAGATCCGCGCGCCTGTTCATGAAGTCACCAGTCGGTGGTGGGCTTGCCTGAGCGCGCGTGTTGACCTCAACCATGGTTCAGCTTGAACACTGGCCGGGATGTTGTCTCACGTGAGGGGTGTTACGCATGCGCGCAATCCAGGTGGCTGCGTTCGGTGGTCCGGAGGTGCTGTTGCCCGCGGAACTGCCGGATCCGGTGCTTGGGCCGGGCCAGGTTGTCGTCGGCATGGCGGCCGCGGATGTCATTCTTCTCGACACCCTGCTGCGCAGTGGCTGGGGACAGGACTTCTTCCCGCGGACGTTGCCGTACGTGCCGGGTGGCGGCGGAGCGGGCGAGGTGGTGGAGACCGGGGACGGCGTGGACCCGGCATGGACCGGTCGGCGGGTGGTCGTACGGACCAGCACCGGTTACGCCGAACGGGTCGTCGCAGGCGTTGAGGAGATCATGCCGGTGCCGGACGGCCTGGCCATCGAGGCGGCCGCGGCGCTGGTGCACGACGGCGTGACGGCGCTCAGCCTGGACCGGCTGGGCGCGCCTGAGAAGGGGGAATGGGTGCTGGTCTCCGCGGCTGCCGGCGGAGCTGGATCTTTGTTGGTTCAGCTTGCCGTCGACGCCGGAGCCCGGGTGGTGGCCGCCGCGTCCAGCGGCGCCAAGCTGGCACTGGCCCGCCGGCTGGGTGCGGAGGTGGCCATCGACTACACGCGGCGGGACTGGATCGGACGGGTGCGTGAGGCGACCGGTGGTGGCGCCGCGCTGGTCTACGACGGGGCGGGAGGGCCGCTCGGCACGGCCGCCTTGGACGCGGTTGCCGACGGCGGCCGCTTCGTCACCTACGGCACCGCCGACGGCCTCGCTGCCCCCGATCGCGAGTCGGCCAGTTGACTTCGCGGTCGGCGCCGATGGCTACGGAACTGATGGTGTGCCCGGCTTCGCCGCGTCATCGTGATTCGTGCGGGTCATTCAGGGGGTATCGCCTGCGTTCAGTGAAGGGTGTCGGATCCGGCACCCGACGCGCGGTAGTTTAGTGCTTACTAAAATACGGGGCCGGACCAGAGGAGGATCATGGCAGGCGGACGACCGCGTTCCTTCGACAGTGACGTGGCTCTCGATCGGGCGTTGGAGGTGTTCTGGCGCCAAGGCTATGAGGGCACCGCGATCTCCGACCTGACCAAAGCGATGGGGATCAGCAACGCGCCGAGTCTCTACAACGCCTTCGGGAACAAGGAGCAGTTGTTCGTGAAGGTACTGGACCGCTATGCGGACGGGCCGGCCGGATACATCCGTAAGGCGTTCGAGCAGCCGACGGCGCGGGAGGCGGTGGAGGCGCTGCTGCACGGGGCGGCAGATGCGACCACCGATCCGGACCATCCGCGGGGATGTATCACCGTGCAGGGCGCGCTGGCTTGTTCGCCGTCGGCTGAGCCCGCCCGTGACGAGTTGACGGCACGGCGGGCGGCAGGTGAGCTGGCGCTACGGGAGCGGCTGCAGCGGGCACGCGCCCAGGCTGAGATTCCGATGGAGACCGACGCTGATGGCCTTGCCCGGTATTTCACCGCGATCTACCAAGGGATTGCGGTTCAGGCCGCAAGCGGGGCCACTCGGGAGCAGCTACACGGAATCGCGGACACTGCCATGGCCGTGTGGCCTCAGCGACCGGCCAGCTGATCAGGGATCGCTGACTCGGCGGCGTTGGATCCGATCGCTAACCCGCTTGTTCCGAGAAAGCCGACAGTCCGCCTACGCCATCTGCCGCAGCAACAAGGTGCGTACCGGGTAGCAGTCGCCCGTGATCGCCGCTGGCGCCAATCGCCGAGTCGCCTCGCCGCCGGCCAGCAAGGGGCGGCGGGCGTAGCGCCGGCTGCTCGCCGTGGCCCCCGAAGGGCGCCGACGCCATCGCCGTACCGGCCGTCGCCGACCGCCGGGCGCAGGTCACATCACCGTATCCCTTGACCGGCGTGCCCACTCTCGCTAGTTTCTTAGCGAGCGCTAAAAAACTAGCGCCGGACAGAGGGGCACTCATCATGGGTCAGCTTGACGGCAAGACCGCGATCGTCACCGGGGGCAGCACCGGTATCGGCCTGGCCGCCGCGCAGCGGTTCGCCGCCGAGGGCGCGCAGGTCTACATCACCGGGCGCCGCCAGGACGTCCTGGATGCCGCCGTCGCCACGGTCGGGCACGGTGCGATCGGGGTGCGCGGTGACGTCGCCGACCTCGGCGACCTGGACCGCCTTTACGCGACGGTGGCCGATGACAACCGGCGTATCGACGTGCTGTTCGCCAACGACGGCGGCGGGGAGTTCTCGACTCTGGAGCAGGTCACCGAGAAGCACTTCGACGAGACGTTCGGCGGTAACACCAAGGGCATGCTGTTCACCGTGCAGAAGGCACTGCCGCTGCTCAACGACGGCGCATCGATCATCCTGCAGTCGTCCACCGCCGCCACGGTCGGCAACGAGGCCTTCGGCGTCTACGCGGCGTCCAAGGCAGCGGTGCGCTCGTTCGCCCGCACCTGGGCGGCCGAGCTCAAAGGCCGCTCGATCCGGGTCAACGCGATCAGCCCCGGCACCATCGACACCCCTGGCATCGACGGTCTGATGCCCAGCCAGGAGGAGGCCAACGGACTCAAGGCCTACCTGGCCAGCAGCATCCCGCTGGGCCGCATCGGCCGCCCCGATGAGGTCGCCGCCGCGGCGTTGTTCCTCGCCTCCGACCAAAGCAGCTTCATCACCGGCATCGAGCTGTTCGTCGACGGCGGACGCAATCAGATCTGACCGCCGCGCGGAGACGAGGCCCGCCCCCGTCGCCGCGTCCTCCGGTGACAACCCCCTCGAAAGGACACCCGTTCATGCTGCTGGGATCGACCGGTATCTGGAGCATCGAGCTACGCACGGCCGATCCGCACGAGATCGCCGACGCCGCCGCCGAACTCGACGACCTTGGCTGGGGCGCTTTGTGGTTCCCCGGCCTGGGTGGCGGCGACATCCTCGCCGAGTCCGAGCGGCTGCTGCGGGCAACCCGCCGCCTGGCCGTCGCCATCGGTGTCGCCAGCATCTGGCGACACTCGGCGGGTGAGCTGGCCGCCGGACATGCACGCCTGCAAGACACCTACGCTCGCCGGCACCTGCTTGGTCTCGGCGTCAGCGATCCCGCCGCCGCGCAGGCCGCCGGCCACCCGTACCGGCCACTGGCCGACATGGGCCGCTACCTCGATGCGCTCGACCGGGCGCCAGCCCCGGTACCGACGGCGGAGCGACTGCTGGCAGCCCTCGGGCCCAGGCTGACCGAACTCGCCGGGCAACGTACCGCCGGTGTCCACCCGTTCATGGTCACCCCGGACTACACCGCTGCCGCGCGCAAGAATCTGGGCGACGGACCGCTGATCGCCCCCTACCAGGCCGTCGTGCTCGAACGCGACCCGGCGACCGCCCGCGCCGCAGCGCGCGACTTCCTCGGCGTGTTCCTCGGCGGCCTGCTCGATGGCCTCGCCGGATTCATCGCGCCGGCCGTGGCAGTGATCATTGGCTTCGCCTTGGCCGGCATCCGCCCCCGTACCGCGATCACCGCCGGCATCATCGCTACGGTCGTCGGCCCGGTGGGCATCGCCGTCGGCGCCGCAGCCGAAAGCCTCGCCACCATGTTCGCCGGACAGGCGATCGCCGGCCTCGGATTCGGAGCGGCCTTCACCGCCGCGCTCGGCCTGATGATCCCGCTCGTCGGCCCCGACCAGCGCGCCGGAGCCGTCGCCGCGATCTACGTCGTCTCATACCTCGGACTCGGAGTGCCCGTGGTCATCGCCGGGGTCCTCACCGACGTGCTCGGCACCGTGCCGACCGTCGGCTGGTACAGCGCCGCGGTCGTGTTTCTCGCCCTGCTCAGCCTCGCCGCACAACACCTGATGCGGCGTACCCGTCACGAAGGAAAGGCCGACACATGTCCTCCAACCACCAGCAGCGCGTATTCCTCGCCGGGGCGTCCGGCGTGATCGGACTGCGACTGATTCCCCTGCTCGTCAAGGCCGGCTACGTCGTCGGCGGCATGACCCGCTCACCCGGCAAGGCTGGGCAGATCCGCGAGCTCGGCGCCGAACCAATCATCTGCGACGTCTTCGACCGGGACGCTCTGATCAAAGCGGTCAGGGACTTCGAACCCGACACTGTCCTCAACGAGCTGACTGATCTGCCGGACGACGCCGCGAGCATCGGTGCCCACGCGGAGCGCAACGCCCGCATCCGTACAGAAGGAAACCGGAACCTGATCCAAGCAGCCCGCGAGAGCGGATCCCCTCGGATCCTGGCCCAGACCGTGGCCTGGCAGCTGCCCGCCGGGCCCGACGCCCAGGCTGTACGGGAACTGGAGCGCTCCGTACTCGCCGAAGGCGGCGTCGTGCTGAGCTACGGCCAGTTCTACGGCCCCAACACCTACAACGAGAACCAACTGCCGGCCGAACCGCGCGTCCAGATCGACCGGGCAGCCGAGCGTACTGTCGAGCTACTGGACGCCCCGTCGGGCGTCATCGTCATCACCGACTGAGGACTGGCAGGGTCAGGGAATGCCTGGCCCTGCTTCATGGCGGGTGTCGCCGGTCGCCCTTTCACACTGTGATCCCGCGAGGGCTCCGAAAGGGAAGGGTGAGATCCGCCGATCGGCGCGCTCTATCGGCGGCAATCAGGGCGTTGTCGTTTCGCCATGACCGATCAAACGTTGTGGTCGGGCGACAGGGAGCGCCCGGTACGGCAACCGTGAGGAGAGCGCTCCGGGAGTTCTTTCGCGGGCGGCGGCTCCCGGGCCTACTGCGTCAGGCGTCGACCGTGGCCTCGCCCTTCTTGCCGCGAACCGTCCACTCGATGACCGGGCGGCCGTTCGGCGTCGACTTCGCCGGGGCGACCAGCGACAGCAGCGGCACCACGTCTTCCTTGCGTACCGGCGAACCTGGTGCCGGCCAGGTGTCGAGGTCCAGCGTGAGGTAGACGAGCATGCCCGCCCGGCGGTCCTCGTGCAGCTCGTCCGCCGCACGGTCGGGAATGCCGGTGTCCATGCCGGCGATGCGTTCGAGCGCGGCCCGATGTTTGGGGTCGCTGCCGGGGAAGGTGTCGGGCCGGTCGCTGCGCCGGCGCTTGTTGATCGCCTGCGTCAAGCCCAGGTCGGGGAGCTCGAACTGCGCCGCGTTCGTCACCTGGGGCCACATGATGACGGCGCTGTCGAGCCGGCCCTTGTCGAGCAGGCGGCGGTAGAAGAGCACGACCGGGTCGATCACCTCGCGGAAGCGGTCGTTCCAGCGCAGCTGTTCGAGGACCTGGACGAACTGGTCGGCCTTGACCTCGGTGATCCGGGCGTCGAAGCCGGTGACATTGGTCAGGCTGCTCCGGCTCGAGACGAAACGCCGGGACTCGACGGACGCCAGCAGCGGGACGATCAGGTCGTAGTTGGCGCGCTTGCCGGCCAGGTCGGTCCGGGCCGGCACGCCGTACCGGTCCTTGAGGGTGCCCGACTCACCGACCGACTTGATCACGGCGTTGAACATCTTGGTACGCGCGGCGGGCTTCAGGTACGGCAGATGCTGGCTCACGAGCGGCGGCACCTGCCACGGCTCGATCACCGACGCGGCGCCGTCCTCGCCGATCGACTCGTACTCGGACAGGCGCTCGCGCAAGGACATCTCGTCGCGCATCAGCCCCTCGAACGCCTCGTAGAGGTCGACCGGATTCGGGGTGCCGGGCGGGTCCCGGCGGATGAACAGGCGCACCAGGTCGCGGTAGCCGGGCCGGAACCCGAACCAGCGGCCGGCCTGCATCAGCGTGTCGCCCTGCAGCGCCTTGCGGGTGTAGAAGGAGATGGTCAGGCCCTCGACCGTGAAGCCGCGGCTGAGCTTCGCCCCGCCGATCAGGATCCGCCAGACCTTGTTGCGGTCGAAGTCGAGCGCCTGCTGGTTCTTCTGGACGGCCTCGTCGCTGTTCACCACGAGCACCGGGTCGCCGACCTCGCGGATGCGCCGGTAGGCCTCGCCCATCGGGCCGATCAGCTCGTCGAAGGACGCCGGCACCGGGTAGCCCTGGGACCGGGCCACGCAGACCGGCCGGTAGTCCGACTCCCACAAGGCGCTCAGCCGGTCGAGCGCGGCCGGCGAGCTGTAGCCGGCCTGCGTCCACACCCCCCGGACGAGGTCGGCCATGTCGCCCTGCTCCTCGTTGCGCACCGCCTCGTGCACCATCATCGTGTGGTGCCGGTACCGGGCCGCCCCGGCCTGTTCGCGGAACACCTTGACGGCGCCGGCGAGCACGAAGGAGTCGAGCGCCGTCCGCATCTCGGCCTCGCGCTGCGGCCGGTCCGCCTCGGACGACGGCGGCGGCCCGACCGGGCGCACGTACGCCACCTCGTTGGAGGTCGCCGGGTCGTTCTTGGGGTCCTCGCTGTTCCAGTCGACGTCGTGGAAGTGCCGCACGCCCATGTAGCCGGCCGGCTCGGCCAGCGGCAGGATGAAGTTGCGCGGGAAGATGTCCTCGGCTCCCGGGTCCACGAAGACGTTCGCGGCCGGCGTGGCCGTGTACATGACGAGCTGCGCTCGCGGCAGCCGCTGGAGCAGGTCGACGATCGCCTTGTTGATGGCGGTGCGTTCCTTGGTCCGGGCCGGGTTCTTCGTGTTGACCGAGGCGAGGTCGGACTCGTCGTCGATGATCAGGGTGGGCAGCTGGTCCAGGTCCTTGCCCTTGGCCAGGTCGGTGGCGAGCTTGCGGAGGACGTGGGCGTTCTTCTTCACGACCAGCAGGCGTACGGGCGCGGAGCGCAGGTTGGCCGGATCGAAGAACGGCTTGCCCGGGTCCTTCGGGTAGAGCTTCATCGTGCCGGGCCCCGCGGTCAGGCGGTCGAAGTCCTTGTTGAGCAGGGTGAGCCGCTCGATGGCGGGGTAGTCGCCGGCGCCGTGCCGGACGAACTCGTCGTTCGCCCACTCCTCGTCGTCGGCGTAGTCGAACTCCTTGGCCGCCTCGCTCTCCACGCCCTCGAGCAGGTTCTCCCGGCCCACCAGCTCGCGGTCGATGCGCCGCTGGGTCTGCGAGCGCAGCAGCTCGATGGTCCCGGTCATCACGATGACGAGGCGGTAGCCGGCGTCGATCGACTTGGCGATGACCCCGGTGAAGTTCGCCGTCTTGCCGCTCTGCACGAAGCCGACGACGAGCCCCTTCTTCTGCAGCTGCTCGGGCGGGCCGGCCTTGGCCGGGTCGGCGAGCCGCCGGACGACCCGGGCCGTCGCCTCGTCCAGGCTCGCGACGGTGTCCCCGTGCCAGCCGCGCTTGTCGAGCAGGTAGTCGCGGTAGTGCGGCCAGTAGAACGCCCACTGGTCGACCCGCTCGCCCTCGTACCAGGGCTCCCATTCCTCGTTGATGGGCCCGGGCGGCTTGACGACGGAGACGGGCGCGAGGAAGTCGAGCCGGTCGGCGGCGGCGGCCGAGAGACGAAGGCGGCCATAGACCCAACGGCGGCGTTCGACCGTACGCGGTGACGTGTCGCCGGACGGCCACGGCGGGCCGACCGCGAGATCCCAGTCGGCCAGGAGCAGCGCCAGATGGCGTACGGCCGCGCTGTTCTGCTGGGTCCGGGCGTCGAGAAGCCGGTCGAGCTCGGGCTCGGCGATCGGCGGCAGGTCGTCGTCGAGGAACGCGTTCATCGCCTTGAGCAGCGCCGACGGCCCGTTCTTGCGCAGGCTCGGCACGGCGATGTCGAGGGCGTGCTCCCACGCGTCGACGGTCATCGAGCGTCTCCCGACACGAATGCATCGCCCGGCGACGGCGGCCGCCCGGGCTCGAGGGTGGTCACGTCGATCGCGTAGGTCGCGCCGATGATCAAAGACGGCCGGGCGCAACCTCGCTTGATCACGTCGCGGTTGAGCACCGGAAAGTTCTCATCGACCGGGTACGCCGCGGGCGTGCTCCGCAATCGGCGGCACTCGCGGTAGAGCGGGCGATCCCGTTCCCGCCACTGGGCATGGCCGAGCGCCACGTCGAGCGCGCCGGCCGCCGGGCCCGCCGCGGCGCGGACGTCGTCGACCAGGTCGGCCAGGCTGCGTCCGACCGCCGGGGTGGCCGCGGTGATCTGCACCGACACCAGCCACAGCGGGATGCCGGGGGTGGGCTGCAGCTGCTCCAGGCCGCCGATCGTGTGGCGGCGCGCCTCCGTGCGGGTCGTCTTGACCTCGAAGCAGGCCTGCGGGAACACGAAGTCGTGCTCGTTCGGGGCGAAGCCCTTCCACGCCTGCACCGCCGCTTCGGGGCCGACCACGGGAATGGTCGCCTCGAGGAACAGCATCTCGCCGTACAGGCCGGTCTGCTTCTCGGTCGAAAGAGCGCCGGCCCGGGTGAGCAGGTCGCCGAACGTGGCCAGCGACGAGAGCGCCGCCGCCCCGAACGGCAGCCGGTCCTGCTGGATCAGGTCGGCCACGTCGCTGAGCAGCAGGTACGCCTCGTACTCGCTGTCGCCGTACCGGATCAGCAGCTCGGTCCATCGGGCGCCGCCGTCGGTGACGATCCGGGCCTCGACACGCTCGTACGTGGACAGGTCGGGCGGCTCCTGGCCGTCGTGCGGGGTGCGCAGCGCCATCTCGCGGCGGGGCGGGTCGAACTCGATGCGACACGGGGGAGTGCCGGGGACGCCGATGACGGCGGGCGCGCCGGCCAGGTAGTCGGCGAGCGCCTCGCGGGACAGGTGCCGCTCGGCCACGGGCGCGCTCATCGGCGGTTTCCGTCCCGGTAGCCGTGCTCGGCCCGGACCGCGGCGCTGAGGACGGCGTCCCACACCTCGAGCAGGTCCTTGTCGCGCGGACCCCACTGCCGGCCCTTGAAGTGGTCCTCGGTGAGCAGGAACAGCAGGGTCTTGACCAGCGGCGCGTCGCTGAGGCCGGTGACCCCGCCGGTGAGCATCGGCCGGTACTGCTTGTTCAGGTAGATGGTGCGGCCCGCGCGGTCGAGCTCGAAGAACCGGCCGGCGGGCAGGGCGTCCCAGCGGATCTCGACCGGTTCCTCGTCGCGCAGCGGGATCTCGGCCCGGATGACCCGCCGGACGTCCTCGTGCAGCCCCTTGGACGGCTCGGCGACCGGCCGCCGCTTGTGCTGGCGCTTGCGCGACTCGGCAAGCACGGTCTCGGCGTCGGTCAGGTACTCGGCGAACGACTCGGCGCGGGCGATTGCGCCCTGCAGGTCGTGGGAGAAGACGATGCCCTTCTTCTCCGGGTTCAGGCGCACGTGGCCGGCCAGCGCGTCGTAGTCGTCGAGCACGACCCGGGCCAGCGCGCGGGTGCGTTCGGCGGTGACGACCTGGTTCCAGCCGCCGGCCTGGAGCAGCCGGTCGTGCCGGTAGATGTAGAAGCCCTGGAAGTCGGCGCCGTCCCGGCCGTACAGGCGATAGTTCGGCCCGCTCGACCGAGGCGGGACGACATGGCACCCGAGGCGTACGCGGTCGGCGCCGAGCCGGGCCACGAGGGTGCGCGGATAGCCGGCGACGGCGGAGGCGGCGAAGCCGAGCGGGTCGATGGCGGCGACCGGCTCGGGGATGCCGGCCCGGCCGAGCTCCCGGTCGAAGATCTCGACCTCGATCCGCAGCCGGCCGCTCTCGATCAGGCGGTGATAGGTGAGCCCGAGGTGCTGGCCGAGCCGGGTGCGCGCGTCCTCGAGCCAGTTGCCCAGCCCGGCGCCGCCGGCCCGCGGGAAGTGGGTGTCCGACCAGCTGACCACCGTGCCGGTCGTCCCGTCCACGCGGGCGAGCAGCGCGTCGAGCTGGACGGTCGCCGGGTCGAGGACGTCGCAGCCGTAGTCGTGCTCGACGTCGCCGCGCCGCAGTCGCCGGCCGTGCCGCTCGCCGGGCCGGGGCGTGGTACCGACCGTGATGGTGTCGGCGTGGCTGAACGACGCGGCCTTCAGCCCGATGCCGAAGTGCCCCTGCTCGGCGGCGCCGTAGTCGCGCTGCCGCCCCAGCCGCATCGCCTCGTCGGCCTGGACGCCGTCCATGCCGCGGCCGTTGTCGGCGACGTGCAGGCCGACCGGGTGCGCGCCGTCGGTGTCGAAGCGCACCAGGACCCGGTCGGCGCCGGCGTCGATGCCGTTGTCGATCAGGTCGGCGACCGCCGACTCGAGCGTGTGGTGGGCGCCGAGGCTCTTGATCATCCCCGGGTCTGGTTTCAGGACCTTGCGTTCGAGGACGTCGCTCACGCAGCCAATGTAGGGCCGGAGATATGGGGTGTTTGCCGCTTTCGCGAGATGACCCCGGATGGGGGATCGCCGCGTCAGCGACCATGAACACTCCGGTCACCACCATCGGCGCCGGCGTCGGCGGTCTCACACTGGCCCGCGTGCTGCATGTCAACGGCATCGCGGCGATCGTGTTCGAGGCGGAGCCGTCGCCGGAGGCGCGGGCCCAGGGCCGGATGCTCGATATCCACTACTACAACGGCCAGCCCGCGCTCGCGGCGGCCGGGCTGACGGCGGAGTTCCGGGCCGCGGTCCTCGAGGGCCGGGAGGCGTACCGGGGACTCGACCGGGACGGGACGGTGCTGTTCGACAAACACGACGACGGCGGCGGCGGGCGGCCCGAGGTGCTGCGCGGCGAGCAGATCAACGTGCACCGGGAGGCGGACGGCACGCTGCACGCCTACGTCGAGCGCGCCGGTACACCGCCCGCACTTCGGGCTGCCGGTCGGGCTGCGCTGGGCGCGGACGCCGGGCGTGACACTGATCGGCGACGCCGCGCACCTGGCGCCCCCGGACGGCGAGGGCGCCAACCTGGCCATGCAGGACGCGGCGGAGCTCGGCACGGCCATCGCGGCGTACCCCGGCGACGTGGAGGCGGCGCTCGGCTCATACGAGCGGGCGCCGGCTCAGAAGCCGGGGAACGCCGCCCGTAGCTCGTCGAGGGTGATGTTGCCGGTCACCGTGACGCCCGCGGGGGTGTGCTCGGGAGCGAGCCGGCCGACCAGCAGCCGCAGCGCCGACTCGAGCGGGCCGGCGAAGGTCGCGGTGACGGTGGCCGGCTCGACCGTGAAGCGGGGCTGGTCGTCGAGGACGATCCGGTACGGGGTTCCGTCGATCGCGACGACGGCGGGTTCGCGTACGGCGTCGCGCTTGGTGATGAAGCCCAGGAAGAACGCCAAGCCGCCGGTCAGATGCTCGGCCAGCAGCTGCGCCGCGCCGGCCGTGAGGGCCGCCGCCGGGTCCACCGCGACGCGGATGTCCCAGCTGTGGTGGACGACCTCGCTCAGCCGCAGGCCGGCGAACGTGGCCAGCGGAACCGGCTGCGGCAGGAAGCCCGGGTTGATGGCGATCGACTCGTGCTGCTCGGGCGTGAGCGCCTCGAGGGCGGCCACCAGCTTCGCGTCCGACGCGATCGAGCCGGACGCCTGCTCCTCCGGGGCGGTGGCGTTCCACCGGTCCCAGACCCGCTCGTTGAAGTCGGGGCCGGGCGTCTCCGCCTCCCCGATCCCGGCGCGGAAGGCGGCGAGCGTGATCTCGGCGCCGCTGCCCAGGTGGGAGAAGACTTGCGCGACGGTCCAGTCGGAGGCGCCGGACGGCCCCTTCAGCTGGTCGGGGGAGAAGGAGGCGGCCGCCGAGCCGAGCACCTCGTGCTCGGCTCGCAGGGCCGCGATCGTACGGGCAGCAAGGGAAGTCATGACCATGAGCTTAGGTCGGCGCCCGGGGGAGCTTGTTCTACTGTCTATTCGTGTCCTTCGAGACGGCAAGCCGGCTGGCCGTCCGGCTGCGCCGCCGGGAGGTCTCGGCCCGTGAGCTGCTCGAGGAGTGTCTCGGGCGGATCGAGCGGGACGGCCCCCGGCTGAACGCGGTGGTCACCGTCGACGCCGAGCGGGCCCGGCGGGAGGCGGCCGCGGCCGACGAGGCCACGGCCCGGGGCGGGGTCGTCGGTCCGCTGCACGGGCTGCCGGTCACGGTCAAGGACAGCCTCGAGACGGCGTTGATGCGGACGACCTGCGGCGTGCCGGAGCTCTCCGGCCACGTGCCCGAGCGCGACGCGACGGCCGTGGCACGGTTGCGCGCGGCCGGGGCGATCGTGGTCGGCAAGACCAACACGCCGGCCTGGGCCGGCGAGGCGCAGACGTACAACGAGGTCTTCGGCACGACGAACAACCCGTGGGATCCGGCCCGGTCGCCCGGCGGATCCTCCGGTGGTCCCGCCGCGGCGGTCGCGGCCGGGCAGACCGCGTTGGATCTGGGCAGCGATCTCGGCGGCTCGATCCGCATGCCGGCCGGTTACTGCGGCGTCTACGGGCTGCGCCCGTCGTTCGGCCTGGTTCCCACGCTCGGTCACCTGCCGCCGCCGCCCGGCGCCCACCAGGAGGCCGACATGGGCGTCGTCGGGCCGCTGGCCCGCGGCGCCGACGACCTGGCGCTCGCCCTCGACGTGCTGGCCGGGCCGGACGAGCAGCGCGCCGTCGCCTGGCGGCTGTCGTTGCCGGCGCCGCGGGCGGATCGGCTGAGCGGATATCGCGTCGCGGCGTGGCTGGACGACCCGTACTGCCCGGTCGACGCCGGCGTGCTGGCCGTGCTGCGTGAGACGGTCGCGGCCCTGCGCGCCGACGGGGTCCGGGTCGACGACCACACCGGGCCGGTGGAGCTGCGGGAATCCGCCGAGCTCTTCCAGCGGCTGGTGCAGCCGGTCGTGGCGATGGGTCTCGAGCAGGCCGAGTTCGACGAACTGACCGCCGTCGCCCGGTCCGGCGCGGACACGCCCCGGGTCCGGTGGGCCCGGCACGTCACCGCGTCGGCGCGCGACCTGGGCTTCGCCCACGAGCGGCGTCTCGCGCTCACCGCGGCGTGGGCGCGGATGTTCCGCGACTACGACGTGCTGCTGTGCCCGGTCGCGCCGATCACCGCGATCCCGCACGACCACGGCCCCGACCCCGACGCCCGGCGGATCGTCGTGAACGGCGCTCCCGCGCCGTACTGGGACCAAGTGCGCTGGGCGCAGGCGATCTCCCTGGTCGGCCTGCCGGTCGTGTCCGCGCCGGTCGGGCTGTCGGCGGGCGGCCTGCCGGTCGGCATCCAGGTGGTGGGCCCCTCTCTCGAGGACCGTACGGCGATCGACTTCGCCGCGCGGATGGCGGCCGTGACCGGCGGCTACCGGTCACCGCCGCAGCTCTGATCGGAGGCCCGCGTGGCTCAGCTGTCCCAGACCTGGGTGCCGGTCTGACCGGTGATGCGGCCGTCCACCAGCGTGGCCACGGTCACGCAGACCACGCCGGCGCCGTCCGGGTAGCGGCAGTGCTGGGTGTAGGCGAGGCCGTCGGCGGTGATGACGGCGTCGCGGACCTCGTGCGCGATGTTGCGGCCGCACACGTCGCGGTAGTAGGCGCCGATCTCCTGCGCGGTGGTGAACACCAGCGGCGCCGACGGCGGGTGATCGCGGTCGAACAGGGTCAGCACCGCGTCGGGGTGGTACCAGGCGGTGATCGCGTCGGCGTCGCGGGACTCGATGGCGTGAGCCAGGGCTTTGATGTCGGGAACGGTGCTGGTCATCGGAGGCTCCTCGGTCGAAGCTATCGAAGGTGTGATTCGCCGCCGAGACTGCGCCGGGAAGCGTCGGAACATCGTCAACGCAGCGTCAAAGCCGGTCCGGACGGGCATACGCTGGGCCGATGTTGCGGCTGCGGCTGCTCGGAGAGATGACCGCGCAGGACGGCGGCCGGCGGCTCGCGATGCCGTCGAGCGAACGGGCGCGGGCGCTCGTCGGCTGGCTGGCGCTGCATCCCGGCGTTCATCTCCGGTCCCGGGTGGCCGCCCGGCTGTGGCCCGACAGCCCCGAGGCCGGCGCGCGGGCGAACCTGCGGACCGCGGTCTGGGCCATCCGGCAGTCGTGGGGTCCGGCGGCGGGCGGCCTGGTGACCACCCGGCAGGAGATCGGCCTGGCGGCCGGCGAGATCTGGGTGGACGCCCTGCACGACACCGGCGCCGAGTGCGGCGGCGAGCTGCTGCCGGAGATCGACGACGAGTGGGCCGAGCAGGCGCGCCGGGACTACCGCGACCGGCTGCGCGGGTGGTTGACCAGGCTGGCCGAGGGGCCGGACGGCGACATCGTGCGGTACGCGCGGCAGCTGACCCGGCTGGACCCGCTGGACGAGCCCGCGCATCGCCTGCTGCTGGAGAAGCTGGTCGAGTCCGGCGACGCGGCGGGGGCGACGCGGGCGGCGCGGGAGTTCACCGAGCGGCTCGCCGCGGAACTGGGCGTCCGGCCGTCGCCCGCGACCCGGGCCGCCCATGCGCGCCTCGGCGGCCCGGCCGCGGCGCCGGACCGGCCCTCGCTGTTCGGCCGGGCCGAGCCGATCCGCCGGCTGACCGGTCTGTGGCGGGCGGCGGCCGCCGGCGCCGGTCAGGTCGTCGTGCTCACCGGTGAGGCCGGCATCGGCAAGACCAGCCTGCTGGCCGAGGTGGTGCGCCGGGCCGAGCGGGCGGGGGCGAGGACGGCGGTGGGCGCCGGCTCGGACGTGGTGGGCGAGACGCCGTACGGTGTCTGGCTCGAACTGGCCCGGACGCTGGTCGCGACCGCGGTGCGGCCGCCCGGATCGGCCGCGTGGCCGGTCGAGCTGAACCGGCTGGCACCCGGGCTCGGCGCCGGGCTGGGCCGGCCGGCCGAACCGCCCGGCGTGCGCGCGCCCGAGATCGAGCGGCTCCGGGTCTTCGAGGCGATGCTGCGCCTGGTCGAGTGGTCATGCGCCGACCGGCCGGCGTTGCTGGCAATGGACGACGCGCACCGCGCGGACCGGCCCAGTCTGCGGCTCATGGCGCACATCGGACGGCGGGTGGGCCGGCTGCCGATCCTGCTCGTCCTCACCCGGCGGGATCAGCCGCCGCGGGCGGAGCTCGACGCGGTCCTCGGGGACCTGGCCGGGCGCGACGTGCCGGTCACCGAGCTGACGATCGGCCCGATCACCGACGCCGAGGTGGCCGCCCTGGCCGCCCGGCTCGTCGACGGCGAGACGTCCGTGCGGCAGGTGGTCGCGGCGGCCGAGGGCAACCCGCTGCTGGCGGTGGAGAGCGCCCGGGTGCTGTCCTCCGGCGGATCCGGCCCGCCGCCGAACCTGCGGCACGCGATCCGGGCCACGGCCGGCATGTTGCCGCCGGCCGCGCGGAGCCTGGTTCATCTGCTGGCGACGGCGGGCCGGCCGCTGTCCAGCGCCGAGCTCGACCGGCTGGGGGTGGACGACGTCGGGGCGGCCGAGCAGACCGCCGGCGCCGCCGGGCTGCTGGCGCGGCGCGAGGGACGCCTGGGCTTCCGGCACGAGCTGTTGCGGGAGGCCGTCTACGCCGATCTCGCCGGGCCGGAACGGTTGCACGAGCGGGTGGCGACGGCGCTGGATCCGGCCGATCACGCGGGCATCGCCCGGCACCTCGACCGGGCCGGACGGCGATCGGAGGCGGCCCGGTCGTGGGCGGCGGCGGCCGCGTACGCGCGGACGGTCGGCGCGCTGACCGAGGCGGCCGGGTTCCTCGAGCGCGCGCTCGCGCTCACGCCCGGGGACGGCCGGCTGTGGCTGGAGGCCGAGGAGATCTGGGCCTGGCTGAACCGGCGCACCGAGATGGAGACCGCGTGGTCGCAGGCGCTGGCCCATCTGGATCGCGCCGACCTGCCGGGCGCCTGGTGCCGCCGGGGCCGCCAGCTGCGGACCGTGGTGTGCCATCCGGAGGAGTCGCGGCGGGCGTACCTGGCCGCCCGGGACGCCTCGCCGGGGGAGGCCGGCGCCGAGACGCTGATCGGGCTGGCTTGGGGCGAGGCGGTGGCGGGCGATCCCGCGGAGGCCGAGCGCCTGCTGGCCGAGGCCGAGTCACGACCGGCTCCGCTGCCGGCGGAGGCGGCCGAGGACATCGTGGAGATCCGGATGCAGGGCCGGATCCGCCAGGGCCGGTTCGCCGATGCCGCGGCCCTGGCCCGGGAGGCCGGCCCGGTCACCACGCCGGGCCGGGCGTACGCGGTCTGGGTGAACGCCGCCTGTGCCCTGTGCTGCCTCGGGGACTACGGCGGGGCGCTCGAGCTGGCGGACCGGGCGGTGGCCGCCACCGAACCCATCCCGCCGCTGCTGATCAGCTGCCTGGCCGGCCGTGCGCACATCCTGGCGCGGCTCGGCCGGCACGCCGAGGCCACCGCGACGGCGCGGCGGGAGCAGGACCTCGCGGACCGGCTCGACCTGCCGGCCCTGGCCGCGGTGGCGGCGCACGACGCCGGCCTGGTCGCGCTGGCCTGCGGCGATCCGCGGGAGGCGGCCCGGCTGCTCGGGGCCGCGCTGGACGCCGGCGCGGCGGTCAGCCGGCCCACCACCGGCCTCTACCGGGCGGAGGCGCTGGCCCGGCTCGGCGATCCGGATGCCGCGACGGCCGCGCTGCGGGCGGCCGTGCTCGAGCCGGTAAGCCGGGCCGATCAGCCGTGGGCCCTCGTGCCCCGGATCGCCTGGGTTCAGGCGCTGATCGCCCGGGCGCGCGGTGACGAGCCGCTGGCCCGCCGGCGGTTCGCCGAGTCGGCCGCCGGGTGGCGAGCGATGCCCGCCGGCGCGTCGGCCGAGGGCTACACGGCCGCCCTGCTCGACCTTGGCCGCCCGCCGGTGGCCGGACTCGTCGAGCCCGTACGGGAGCTCGAACGAATTGAGGAGGAGCTCAGATGCCCGACTTCACCCTGACCGCGCACGCCCACGCCCCCGTCGAAGAGGTGTGGAAGCTGCTGCACGACCCGGCCCGATTCCCGGAGTGGTGGGTGGGGATCGAGAAGGTCGCGACCGGCAGCGACGGCGAATATACGATGTGGCCGGACGGCTATCCGGATTTCCCCATGCGACAGCAGATCGCCGAGGACCGCGCCGGCGGCGGGGTGACCATCTCCTGCCTGGTCTCCGACCTCTCGTTCCGGTGGCGCCTGCGAGCCGACGGCGAGGACACCGACATCGATGTCGAGGTCGGCATCCCCGACCGCGAGGCGCATCGGCTGCCCGCGCAGCGCGAGATCGTGACCCGCTCGCTGGCCGCGCTGACGGCCCTCGCCGAAGTGTGACGGGCAGATTTCCAGATCATTTCTTGACAACGTTGTCAGGCCAGGGTGAAGCTGACGATCTCCGATCTCCCCCTGGAGTAGCGCATGAAGTTGTTCGGCGGCTCGCTCGCTGCCTCACTGCTGATACCGGCCGCACTGCTGGTCGCCCCGCCCGCGGCGAGCGCCGCGGTCCGGCCCGGCGACTTCACCTCCTCGTTCGAGACCGCGGAACCACAACCCGCGGCGAGCACCGCCGAGACCGACGCCCAGGGCAACCCGGTGCAGGGCAACCTGACCGGCTCGTTCCGCGCCGGCCTGCCCGGCAGCGTGCTCGACCGGGTCACCGCCGTCACCGCGAGCGCCGAGAACGCGCCGAACGAGACCGCGGTCAAGCTCACCGACAACGAGTCGTCGACCAAGTGGCTGGCGTTCAGCCCGACCGGCTGGGTCACCTACCGGCTGTCGGCGCCGGTCGCCGTCGTGAAGTACTCGCTGACCTCGGCCAACGACGCTCCCGGCCGCGATCCCAAGGACTTCACGATCCAGGGCTCGGCCGACGGTTCGGCGTGGACCGACCTGGACAGCCGCACCGGGCAGAGCTTCGGGGGACGGTTCGCGACCAACACCTACACCTTCACCAACGCGACCGCGTACGCCTATTACCGTCTCAACGTCACGGCCAATTCCGGCGACTCGATCATCCAGCTCGCCGACTGGGACATCAGCGACGGCACCGACGTGCGGCCGCCGGCCACCCCGATGGTCGGCGTGGTCGGCTCCGGTCCCGTGCGCGGCGCCAACATGCTGCCCAGCGCCGGGTTCACCGGGGTCGCCTCGCTGCGGTACGCCGGCGGCGCCGAGGCCGACGGGCGCTCCTACGCCACCGACAAGCTGTTCGACGTGAGCATCCCGGTCGGGCCGAAGTCCCGGCTGGCGTACAAGATCTTCCCCGAGCTCACCGGCGAGGACCTGCAGTACCCGTCGACGTACGCCGCCATCGACCTGCACTTCACCGACGGCAGCTACCTCAGCCGGCGGTCGCCGGTCGACCAGCACGGCTACCCGCTGACGGCGGCCGGCCAGGGCGCGTCCAAAGTGCTGTTCGCCGACGAGTGGAACGCCGTGCAGGCCGACCTCGGCGCGGTGGCCAACGGCAAGACGATCGACCGCATCCTGCTCGCCTACGACAACCCCGGAGCCACCGCCGCCACCCGCTTCCAGGGCTGGATCGACGATCTCACGGTGACCGGCACGCCGGCCGCGATCGACGGACGGACGCTCACCAACTACGTCGACACGCGGCGCGGCACCAACGCGTCCGGCTCGTTCTCCCGCGGCAACAACCTGCCGATCGCGGCGGTGCCGAACGGCTTCAACTTCCTGACGCCGGTCACCGACGCGGGCTCGGACTCGTGGGAGTACGTCTACCAGCGCGACAACAACGCGGCCAACCTGCCCGAGTTGCAGGGCCTCGCGATCTCGCACGAGCCCAGCCCGTGGATGGGCGACCGCAACCAGATGTCGATCATGCCGGGCGGCCAGCCGCTCGCGTTCCGCCACGACGACGAGATCGCCCGGCCCGACTTCTACAGCGTGAGGCTGCAGAACGGCCAGACCGCGCAGATGTCGCCGACCGACCACGGCGGCGTGATGCAGTTCGGCTTCCCGTCGGCGACCGGCAACAGCCTGGTGTTCCGCAACGGCACCTTCACCATCGGCGCCGACGGCACGGCCACCGGCTGGGTCGACAACGGCAGCGGCCTGTCCGCCGGCCGGAGCCGGATGTTCTTCGCCGGCTCGTTCGACAGTGCCCCGACCACCACGACCGCGACCTCGGCCACCTTCGACGCCGCCGCGGTGACCCTGCGGTTCGCCACCTCGTTCATCTCGCTCGACCAGGCCAGGCGCAACCTGGACCTGGAGGTCACCGGCAAGAGCCTCGACCAGGTGCACGCGGCGGCGACCGCGGCCTGGAAGGACCGCCTGGGCCGGGTCGAGGTGAAGGGCGCGACCGAGACCCAGCTGGTCACGCTCTACTCCAACCTGTACCGGCTGAACCTCTACCCGAACTCGCAGTCGGAGAACACCGGCACCGCGGCCAAGCCGCATTGGCAGTACGCCTCGCCGGTGTCCCCGGCGACCGGGACGTCGACCGCGACCACGACCGGCGCCAAGCTCGTCGACGGCCAGATCTACGTCAACAATGGGTTCTGGGACACCTACCGCACCGTGTGGCCGGCCTACTCGCTGCTGTACCCGGACATCGCCGCCAAGATCGCCGACGGCTTCGTTCAGCAGTACCGCGACGGCGGCTGGATCGCCCGCTGGTCGTCGCCCGGCTACGCCGACCTGATGACCGGCACCAGCGCCGACGTGGCGCTGGCCGAGGCGTACCTCAACGGGGTCAAGCTGCCCGACCCGCTCGCGGCCTACGACGCCGCGGTCAAGGACGCGACGGTCGCCTCCGGGCGCAGCGCCGTGGGCCGCAAGGGCATCGAGACCGCGCTGTTCCTCGGCTACACGCCGACCACCACCGGCGAGTCGGTGTCGTGGGCGCTCGAGGGCTTCATCAACGACTACGGCATCGGCAACATGGGCGCGGCGCTGGCCAAGGACCCGGCCACCCCCAAGGCCCGGCGCGCCCAGCTCAAGGAGGAGTCGCAGTACTTCCTCGAGCGGGCCCGCAACTACGTCAACCTGTTCGACTCCAAGACCGGGTTCTTCCAGGGCCGGGACGCGGCCGGCACGTTCCTGAACGGCAACCCGCTGGACTGGGGCGGCGTCTACACCGAGACCGACGGCTGGAACTACGCGTTCACCGCCCAGCACGACGGTCAGGGCCTGGCCAACCTCTACGGCGGACGGGACGAGCTGAAGAAGAAGCTCGACCAGTTCTTCGCGACGCCGGAGAAGGCGGACCACCCCGGCGGGTACGGCGGCACGATCCACGAGATGCTGGAGGCGCGCGCCGTCCGGCTCGGCCAGCTCGGCATGAGCAACCAGCCGTCGCACCACATCCCCTACATGTACGACTACGCGGGCGCCCCGGCCAAGACGCAGGCCATCGTGCGCGAGATCATGCAGCGGCTCTCCGTCGGCAGCGAGATCGGGCAGGGCTACCTCGGCGACGAGGACAACGGCGAGATGTCGTCCTGGTACATCCTCAGCTCGCTGGGCCTCTACCCCCTGCAGAACGGCTCGGACGGCTGGGTCATCGGCTCGCCGCAGTTCAGCCAGATGACGGTGCATCGCAAGAGCGGTGACATCGTCTTGAAGGCGACGAACAACAGCACCAGGAATGTGTACGTCCAGAGCGTCACGGTCAACGGACGGACCCAGCACGGGGTGTCGATCGACTCCTCCGTGCTGACCTGCGGCGGCACGATCGAGTTCCGGATGGGCCCGAACCCGTCCTCGTGGGGCACCGGCAGGAACGACGCGCCTTCGTCGCTCACCAAGGGCAACGAGGTGCCGAAGCCGTTGCAGGACACCACCGGCCCCGGCCTCGGCACCGCCACCGCGACCGGCGGGCAGGACGCGGCCAAGCTGTTCGACGACTCGTCCTCGACCCAGATGACGTTCACGTCGGCGACGCCGCAGATCACCTGGGCGTACCGGGGTGGCAAGCAGGCGCCGACCTATTACACGCTCACCTCCGGGGCGGCGGCCGGCGATCCGGCCGACTGGAAGCTGCAGGGCTCGCGCGACGGGATCACCTGGACCACGGTGGACTCCCGCGGCGGCGAGACGTTCGCGTGGCGCAACCAGACCCGGCCGTTCCGGATCGACCGGCCGGGGCGCTTCCAGCAGTACCGGCTGGTCGTCACCAAGACCGCCGGGGCCGAGCAGGCGAACCTGGCCGAGATCGAGCTGCTGGCGGGCGGGGACGTCCAGCTCGGCGGCGGCGCGGTCACCGTGTCGGGCGCGGCGAGCGTGCCGGCCCGGTCGGGCGTGGCGGTGTCGGTTCCGCTGGCCAGCGTCACCGGCGGCACGGCGAGCGGCTACCAGGCCACGATCAACTGGGGTGACGGCTCGGCGCCGACCGCCGGGACGACGGCCCTCAGCTCGCGTGCCGTCTACGGCGTGAGCGGCTCCCACACGTACGCGAAACCGGGCTTCTATCAGGCCTCGGTGACGGTGACCGACGGAACCAGCCAGGATTCCGCCACGGTCGGCGTCGACGTGTCCTACGCACCGGAGAACGGGCTCACCGCGGCCTTCGACACCGTCTGCATCGGTGACGACGGCGTGCTCGGGGTGAACTGCGACGCGAAGACGTGGGCCTACTCGCGGGCCGCTCTCCAGGCGGCCGGTGTGACCCAGGGCAAGCGGATGGCCGTACCGGGAACCGCTCTTCAGTTCGTTCTTCCGGCGATCCCGGCCGGGCAGCCGGACAACGCGAGCGGCAACGGCAAGACGATCGCGCTCGACCTGCCCGCCGACGCCAAGGCCATCTCGTTCATCGGCGCCGGCACCCAGGGCAACCAGAGCACGACCGGCACGGCGACGTTCAGCGACGGCAGCACTGCCTCGATCCCGATCCAGCAGAGCGACTGGACGCTGGGCGGCAACCCGAACGGCACGCCCTCCTACGGCAACATCGTCGTGGCCAGGTCGGCGTACCGGCTGCACGGCGCGGACAAGGACAGCGCCCAGCCGTTCCTGTTCGCCACCGCGCCGTACCAGATCCCGGCGGGCAAGACGCTCGTCTCGGTGACCCTGCCGGCGCAGACCGGTGACCCCGGCTCGATCGGCCGGATCCACGTGTTCGCCGTGGCCGACGACGGCACGCCGCACGCCGATCTCACGCTGACCGCGGCCGCCGACCAGACGGCCACCGCCGGGCAGCCGCTCGCCGCCGACCTCGGCACGGTGTCCTCCTCCGCCGCTGGCGCCCGCGTGCAGTGGGGTGACGGCACGGTCACCGCGGACGCCACGGTCTCCTCGTCCGGGGCGATCGGCGGGACGCACACCTACGCCCAGCCCGGCACCTACACGGTGCACGTCACGGCCTGGGACACCCGGTCGAGCAGCACGGCCACCCTCACCGTGACGGTGGCCAAGGCGGCGACGGCCTCGGCCACGGTGAGTGTGGTTCGTCCGGCCCCGCCGGTGGCCGCGCCGGCGTACCACCCGCAGGCGACGTTGTCGGTCGAGTCGGGCCCGCGCGGCACGGCCATCACCGTCGACGGCACCGGCTTCGCCCCGAACGAGACCGTGACCGGCACCTTCGGCGCCGGCCTCACCACCACAACCCTGCGGGCGAACGCCGACGGCGTCCTCTCGGGCGAGACGGTGAGCGTCCCGGGCGCGGCCACACCGGGCGCCACCAGCGTCACCCTTTCCGGCACCACCTCGGCGACCAGGGTCGCGCAGCCCTTCGAGGTCACCGAGTAGCTCGCTGATTGCACACGAGGGCCGGCGCGCCTAGCGTCGGCCCTCGTGGCGTCTCTGTTCTGCGACACCGCGCTGGCCGCGCGCATCGAGCGGGCCGAGGCGTCGTTCATGGCCGCCTGCGCCGGGCCGCGCGGGTTCGCGCTTCCCGTCGCCGGGGGAGTGGCGGCCTTCGCGGGGGACGGCTCGCCGTTCAACAAGGTGGCCGGGCTCGGCTTCGATGGGGTGCCTTCCTTCGAAGACATCGAGCGGGCGTACGCGGATGTCGGCTGCCCCGTGCAGGTCGAGCTGTCCGTGCTGGGCGACCCCGAGATCGGCGCCCTGCTGACCGGGCTGGGCTACCGGCTGGTGTCCTACGAGAACGTGCTCGGCCGGTGGCTGACCGACGTTCCGGCCTGTCCCGCCGACGTGCGCCGCGACCCCGAGCTGCAGGCCTGGCTCGACGTCGTGGTGGAGGCGTTTCTGGCGGAGGACACCGAGGGCCTCGCCTCGCACGAGCATTTCGACCGGGCGGCGCTGGAGGAGGCCGAGCGGATCCAGGCGGCCACCGCGTCCCGCTATCTGTGCTGGCGCGACGGCGTGCCGGTCGGCGGGGCGGCCTTCCGCGTGGCGCCCGGCGGCGTCGCCCAATTCGTCGGCGCGGCCACGCTGCCCGCCCACCGGCGGCGTGGGGTGCAGTCGGCCCTGCTGGCCGCCCGCCTCGCCGACGCCCGCGCCGCCGGTTGCGACATCGCGGTGGTCACCACCGGGCCCGGCACCCGCTCCCAGCGCAACGTGCAGCGGGCCGGCTTCGATCTGCTCTACACCCGGGCGGTGCTCGTCCGCTCGTGACGGCGGGCGCCCTCCGCTCGTGACGGCGGCCGCCCTTTGCGCGTGACGGCGGCCGTCCGCTCGGCGCGCGGGCGGCCGCCGTCCGGCGTCGCGGGTCAGGACGCGACGACGCCCTCGCCGCCGGCCGCTCCCGGCACGGCGATCTCGCCGAGCTTGGTGAGCTTGCCGTCCGCGCCCACCCGCAGCGTCACCAGGTGCCCCTCGGCGCCGGTCTGCGCGTAGAGGTAGCGCCCGTCCGGGGTGGCCGCCACGTCGACCTGGCCGGCCCCGGTGGCGAAGTCGCCCAGCGGCCGCAGCTCGCCGGACCGCCCGGCCGCGTAGCCGGAGAGCGTGCCGCTGCCGGCGTTGCCCGCGTACGCCCGGCCGTTCGCGACGACGATCCAGCAGGTCGCGGCCTGCCCGGTCGCCGCGGTCGCGACCGGAGTGAGCGTGTCGTCCCGGTTGAGGCGGAAGGACGCCACCGCGTTCGGCCCGGCCTCGGCGACCAGCGGGTGGCCGGCGGCGTCGAACGCGACGGCGAACGGCACCGCGCCCGGCACCGTGGTCACCACCGGCCGCGCCGACGGCCCGCGCCGCCGGTCGACGGCGAACACGTCGATCGCGTTGCTGCCGGCCTTGGTCGTGACGAGCAGGCGCGACCCGTCCGGGGTGAACGCGACCTGCCCCGGCGAGTGGGTGAACTCGGGCGCCGCCGCCGGGTCGAGCCCCAGCTTGCGGTGCCACGCCGGCACGCGTACCAGGGTGCGGCCGACGCGCAGGTAGCCCTGGATCGAGCCGCCGTCGCGGGCGTTGAGCACGTAGACGAGGTTGCCGTGCACGGCGACGCTCACCGGGAACGCGCCGCCGGACGGGACGACCTGCCGCCGGTCGAGCCGGTCGCCGTGCACGTCGAAGACGGTGATCGTGTCGCTGCCCGCGTTCACCGCGTACAGCAGCCCGGCGTCGCGGTCCAGCGCCAGCGCGCCCTGCGACGCGGTGTGGTCGACGACCGAGCCGTCGAGCTGACCGCCGAGCCCGCCGGTGCGGTAGACCCCGGCCGGCCGGAGGGCGCCGTCGCGGCCGCGGTCGAAGGCGGCGACCGTGTTCGCCGAAAGGTTGTCGGTCAGCGCGAAGACCGCGCCGTCGCCGCCCGCGGTCCGGCCGTTCGCGGCGGCGGGTGCGGCCGCCAGCGCCGTCACCGCCAGCGCGAACCCGGCGATTCCCGCGCCCCGGATGGTGGTTCTCATGACTGCTCCTCACGGATGTCGTGGTCAGTGCCTCCGCCATCCTGGCCGCGAAAAACGCCGCCACGGCCGCCGTTTCGCGGCTCGTAAGGACCTCGCCCCCGGATCGTAAGAACTGCCGCGCGCGGCTACGGGCAGGGTGCGCACGCATGCCGCCAGCAGGTCGCGCCGCGCGCGGCTACGGCAGGGTGCGCACGAACGCCGCCAGCAGGTCGCGCAGCGCGCGGCGGTCGGCGTCGGGCATGCCGGCGAACAGCTCGCCCGCGACGCGGTCGGCCGTCACCCGGGCGGCGGCCAGCCGCGACCGGCCCTCGTCGGTGAGCGCCACGGCCCGGGCGCGGCGGTCGCCGGGAACCGCCTGCCGCACGGCCAGCCCCATCTCCTCGAGCTCGTCGACCGTACGCATCATCGTCGATTTGTCGCCGTCGAGCTCGGCGACCAGCCGGGCCTGGGTCGACGGCCCGAGCCGGCCCAGCGTCGCGAGCACGCCGAACAGGCGGCCGTCGATGCCCAGCGGCCGCATCACCGCCTCGGCGGCCGCCCTTCTCCTCTTCGACCAGGCCGTCTTCGCCGGTCAGTTCCTCGCCGGCACGTTCCCGGCCCTGCACACGCACCGGGAGAACGCGACCGTCGCCGGCATCGCGGTGCTGCTGGCCGGGGTCGCCGCCGCGCTGATCCGGTGGCCGGGCCGGGGCCCGATCTGGCCGCTCGCCGCGTTCCTGGGGCTGTTCGGGCTGATCGCCCTCCAGATCGTTCTCGGCTTCCGCCGGGTTCTCGCCCTGCACATCCCGCTCGGCGTGCTGATCATCCTGGGCGGCCTGCTGCTGGCCGCCTGGTCGTGGCGTTACCGCCCGGCGGGGGAGCGGTCGTGAGCCTGAGCCGTCGCCGCCTGCTGGGCGGTCTCTCGGCCACCGGGGCGGCCGCGCTGGTGGGGGTTCCCTTACTTGCGGGCGTACGCGGTTCCTCGTCGACCGGCGAGCTGCTGCCCAGCCGCATCGCCCTCCCCGCGCCGTTCACGCTGCCCTTCCGGGTGCCGCCGGTCCTGCCACCGGTGCGCAGCGACGCGACCGGCGATTACTACCGGATCACCCAGCGGGCCGCGACGGCCGAGATCCTGCCCGGGGTGCGCACGCCGATCTGGGGCTACGAGGGCCGGTTCCCGGGGCCCACCATCTCATCGGTGCGCGGCCGGCGGACCGTCGTGACCCATCGCAACGAGCTGCCGGTCCCGGTCGTGGTGCATCTGCACGGCGGCCACACGCCGTCCACCGAGGACGGCTTCCCGACCGACCTGCTCTACCCGGCCGGCTGGACCGGTGCGATGCCGCTGATGGACGGCGCGATGACCCACGGCAGTCGCGACTACGTCTATCCGATGCGGCAGCCGGCCGCCACGCTCTGGTACCACGACCACCGGATGGACTTCACCGGTCCCGCGGTCTGGCGGGGGCTCGCCGGCTTCCACCTGGTCACCGATCCGGCCGAGGCGAGGCTGGGACTGCCGGCCGGCGACCGCGACCTGCCCGTCATGATCACCGGCCGGTCCTTCGACGCCGACGGATCGCTGCGCTACCCCAGCCTCGACCCGTCACTGCTCGGCGTTCCGGGCGTGCGGGCGCCGTACGGGCCCGGTGTGCTCGGTGATGTGATCTTGGTGAACGGGGTGCCCTGGCCGATCGCCGACGTGCCCGCGGGCCGGCACCGGCTGCGGCTGCTCAACGCCTCGAACGCGCGCCGCTACCGGCTGAGCCTCGACCCGCCCGGCGCCCTCGTGCAGATCGGCGCCGACGGCGGCCTGCTGGAGAACCCGATCCGGCACGACGCGCTGGAGATCGCCCCGGCCGAGCGGTTCGACGTGGTGGTGGACTTCGGCCGCTACCGCCCCGGCGACGAGGTGACCCTCCGCAACGAGTTCGGCGACCGCACCACCACGCCGGTCATGCGGTTCCGCGTCCATGCCGCCGGCGCCGACCCCAGCCGGGTGCCCGACCGGCTCGCCGCTGCCATGCCGCCGGTCGGACCGGTGGCAGTGACCCGCGACCTGCGGTTCCGGCGCGGCACGGTGCACGGGATGCCGGGCTGGACGATCAACGGCGAGGCGTTCGACCCGGCCCGCTCCCATGCGACGCCCCGGCTCGGCGACACCGAGATCTGGCGGCTGAGCTCGGACTTCCACCACCCGATCCACCTGCATCTGGCCTCGTTCCGGGTGCTGTCGCGCGGCATCGGCGGCCCCGGCGCGTACGACCATGGCCCGAAGGACACCGTCGACCTGCGCCCGGCCGAGCAGGCGAGCATCCTCGTGCGGTTCACCGACCACCCGGGCCGGTACGTCTTCCACTGCCACAACCTGGAGCACGAGGACATGGGCATGATGGGCGTCTTCACCGTCCGCCCCGAAGGACGCGGCTAGTCGGTCTTCGCGCCCACCAGCAGCAGGACGTGATGGCCGACGTTGACGGCGTGGTCGGCGAACCGCTCGTAGTAGCGGCCCAGCAGCGCGCCGTCGACGGCGGCCTCGACGCCCAGCGGCCACTCCGGGCTGAGCATGACCTCGAACAGCCGGCGGTGCAGGCGGTCCATGGCGTCGTCGTCGCTGTCGAGGCGGGCGGCCACCTCGCCGTCCCGGTCGGCCAGCGCCGACACGATCTTGGCGGCCAGCTCGTCGGCCACCCCGCTCATCGCCCGGAAGAGGGCGGCCAGCTCGGGCGCGACGGCGGGCACCGGGTGCCGGCGCAGGGTGGCCCGGGCGACGTGCGCGGCCAGGTCGCCCATGCGCTCGAGGTCGGCGGCCGCCTGCAACGCGGTCAGCGCCATCCGCAGGTCGGCGCCGACCGGCTGCCGGCCGGCGATGAGGTCGAATACCCGGTCGTCGACGACCCGGTACAGCACGTCGATCTCGGCGTCCCGCACCGTGACCTGCTGCGCGAGCGTGTGGTCGGCGGTGAGCAGCGCGGCGCTGGCCTGCCGCATCGCCTCGCGCGCGGCCTTGGCCATGGTGACCAGGGAGCTGGTCACCCTGGCAAGATCGTCCTGGAAGTCCCCCCGCATCCATCAGATGCTAGAGGCAACCGGCCCGGTCAGTCCTCCGGGATGACCCGGTCGAAGATGTCGCGGGTCGCCTCCGGGTCGGGGCCGTTGCGCACCCCGAGATCCAGGCCGTCGATCCGGGCCATCTGCTGGTCGGTGAGCGCGAAGCCGAAGACGTCGAAGTTCTCGGCGATCCGGCCCGGGTTGGTGGATTTCGGGATGGCCGAGCGGCCGTGCTGAATCTGCCAGCGCAGCATCACCTGCGCCGCGGTCCTGCCGTGCTCGCCGGCGATCGCGCCGATGGCCGGGTCCTCGAGCACGTTGCGGCGGTCCTCGCCCCAGCCCGGGTAGAACGTGATGCCCCCGATCGGTGACCACGCCTGGGTGAGGATCCCGTGCTCGGTGTCGGCCTTCTGCACGTCGGGCTGGCTGAAGTACGGGTGGAGCTCGATCTGGTTGACGGCCGGCACCACGTCGGTGCGGGCGAGCAGCTCGTCGAGGTGATGACGCATGAAGTTGCTGACGCCGATCGCCCGCACCCGCCCGTCCCCGAGCAACGTCTCCAGCGCCCGGTACGCGTCGACGGTGCGCTCGAACCGGTCCGGCGCCGGCTGGTGCAGGATGAGCAGGTCGAGCCGCTCGACGCCGAGCTTGCGGGTCGCCTTGTCGAAGGCGTGCAGCGTCTCGTCGTAGCCGTAGTCGCTGACCCACACCTTGGTCTCGATGAAGACGTCGCCGGGGTCGACGCCGGCCCGCCGGATGCCCTCGCCCACCTGCCGCTCGTTGCCGTAGGCGGCCGCCGTGTCGACATGCCGATACCCGATCCGCAGCGCCGCTTCCACCGCGGCCGCGGTCTCCTCGGGCGGGCTTTGGAAGACGCCGAGGCCGAGCGCGGGCATCGTGACGCCGTTGTTGAGCACGAGTTCTGGGGTCATGCCCCGACGTTATGCCCGCCGCGGCCCCGGAAAGGGGTTACAGCGTTACCCCCCACGCGGCTGCAGCAGTTGGACGCGGACGCCTTCGTCGTACGGAATCACCAAGGTGCTCGACTCTGCGGTCCACTCGGCCGGAACCAGGAACAGGCGGTCGCCAGACTGCAGCAACAGCCGCAGGCCGCGGTACGCGTGCCGGGCCTTGACGTCCGGACCGAGATCGGAGTGGGTGACTCCCGGCGGCACGGTGGGGAGGGGATCCTCGGTGAACAGCACGATCTCCGGACGTCGAACCAGCGCGCGCGATTCATCCTGGGCGCGGCCCGTGCCATAGGCCCAGGCGAAGCTGTTGGCGGCCCACAGCAGTCCGATGAGCAGCACGCCGAAGGCGACCACGATCAGCATGCGCTCGGTACGCACGACGATGTCCGCTCCGAACCACGACTCCGGTTCGGCGTCGCGCACGGCAACTCGGCGGGCGAGCCAGGCGGCGTAGACGATGAGGGGTGCGCCGGCGGTGAGCGACAGCGGCGTGACGCCGGGTGTCTCGGCGGCGGCAACAGCCGGCTGGAGCATGCCGATCAGGGCCCGGGCCACGAGCAGCAAACCGATGGTGGCGGCGACCGCTGCCGGCGGAAGCAGGCGGCGGGGGCGCGGCGAGGTGAGCACGCGGCGGGCGTACAGATGGACGCCGAGTACCGCGAGGGTGGCGAGCAGCAACAGCGCCGCGACCGGATATGTGGTCTCCGCGCCGTACATCAGCAGCTGCTGATTGGAGAGGCCGGTCAGATCCAGGTAGACGCCGAAGTAGAGGAATCGCGCGCGGGTCGCGACGTAGCCGTACCACAGAAGCGTCGCAGTGATCACCGTGACGGGCGGCAGCAGGGCGGCCAGCTTTTCCAGCCGCGCCGCCCAGCCCGGCTGCTGCTCATTGCCGGGCAAGGTCGCACGCAATGGTCGAGTCGGCGTAGTAGCCGTTGTCGGTGTGGAGCTTGATCGCGCAGGCCACCGGCCAGTGGACGGTGATCGGATGCTCGGTCGACGGCGGCTGCGAGGAGGTGATGTCGTCACATGGTGACGTCTTCGGTTCGGTGCAGAGCAGCGACAGTTCGAACTCGAGCGTTCCGGTGTAGGTGCCCAGCCGTGTCGGTCCGCTGAGGGCTACGCGCACTCCGCAACCCATCTTCTCCGAGATCACGGATCCCTTCTCGCATCCGTCGTCGGCCGGTGGATACCCCGGGCCCGGGTAGTAGACCTTGCAGCCGACGTACTCCACGCGCATGGGGTGAACGTCAGCATCCGTTCCGTCCGGCGGTGGGGTCTCCCCGGCCGCGAACTTCCGCTTCGCCACGGTGACGCCGGGTTCCGGCACCCTTATCCAGAAGACATGGCATCCCGAGGAGTCCGGAAAGTAGTTGTCGATGGTCGGTCCGGCCACCAGCACGCTCGACGAGCTGGAGGCGCTGGCTGACGGCGAGGCCGGGCTGGTGGTAGGGGAGCCGGCTGCGGTTGTGGGATGGCCGGCTGTGGGCGAGGCCGGTCCGGTCGTTGCGGGAGGATGCGAGCCCGCCGTTGTAGCGGTGGGCGAGTCGCCGGGCGAGGGCGAGGCGGCGGACGTCTCCCCGGTCGACAGGGTCGTCTCGTCCGCGGGCGACGAGGCCGAAGCGACCGGCGGAGTCGCGGTCTGCTGATCGCGCAGGGTGAGTCGAGCCAGGTAGGTGCCGCCGACGACCAGGATCACCAGCACCACGGCGGCGGTCACGATCCACGGTTTGAGCTGTGCCACGGTGAGCCTCATCGGAGGCCTCCCATGTGAAGGGTGCCCGTGACGCTACGCCTTCGCACCCCCGCACGCTGTCGGCAATGCGCGCGGCCTCGTGCTAATGCGAATTAGTTCGGTGCTAATACCTATTAGTCCTTGACTTCATGCTCGGCGCGACCACACCATGTGAGCCACACCGAGCTAATGCGTATCAGCACAGGAAAACCAGGGGGTCCGGTGGCGCGACGCGTGACCCAGCAGGACATTGCCCGGATGACCGGGGTCAGCCAGGCGACGGTCTCGCTGGTGCTCAACGGGCGGGACGACGGCGACGTGCGCATCGCGCCCGAGACTCGGGAGCGGGTTCTCGAAGCCATTCGCCGTACGGGATATGTGGCCGACCCGATCGCGCGGCGGCTGGCTGCCGGGCACAACCGGATTCTCGGCGTCTTCACCTACGAGTCGGTCTTCCCGGCCGGGACCGGGGACTTCTACCACCCGTTCCTGGTCGGCATCGAGGAGTGCGCCGAGCGGCGGGGCTGCGATCTGCTGCTGTTCACCAGCGCCCCGGTGGTCGACGGGCGGCGCCGCATCTTCCATCAGGACCACCGGCTGCGGCTGGCCGACGGCTGCATCCTGCTCGGCCAGTGGCTCGACCCGGCCGAGCTGGCCCGGCTGGTCGCCGAGGGGCCGGCGTTCGTCAGCGTCGGCCGCCGTGACGACGCCGGCGGCCCGGTGCCCTACGTCGGCGCCGACTACCCGGGGGCGACGGCCGCCCAGGTGCGCGCGGCGGTCGAGCGCGGGCACCGCCGGCTCGTCTACGTGGGGGAGGGCGCGGCCGGCCCGGAGTCGCACGCCGACCGCTTCCGGGGCTTCACCGCCGCCGTCACCGAGGCCGGGGTCGAGGGCCGGCACCTGCCGGCGCCCGACCTGGACGCCATCACCGTCGACGAGAGGACCTGTGTGTTCGTGGAGGAGTTCGCCGACGGGGTCGCGCTGGCCCGGCAGGCCGCCGAGCGCGGCCTGCGGGTGCCGGAGGACCTGTCGTTCGTGGCGCTGGGCGACCCGACCCGGCCGGCCGCGACCGACATCGACTTCACCGGCTTCCGGATTCCCCGGCGGGAGATGGGCTGGCAGGCGGTCGAGGTGCTGACCGCGCTGCTGGAGGGCCAGGGCGACGTGATCACCCAGCGGATCCTGCCGTGCGAGCCGGTGGCCGGTACGACGCTGGCGGTGGCCGGTGCGTGAGCTGCACGCGGACGTCGTCGTCATCGGCGGCGGCCTGGGCGGGGTGGCGGCCGCGCTGGCGGCGCTGCGGGCCGGGCGGTCGGTGCTGCTGACCGAGGAGTACGCGTGGCTCGGCGGTCAGCTGACCAGCCAGGCGGTGCCGCCGGACGAGCACAGCTGGGTCGAGCAGTTCGGGGTCACGGCGAGTTACCGGGCGTTGCGGGACGGCATCCGCGCGTACTATAAATCGCATTTTCCTTTGACAAATCGGGCACAAAACGATCGCTGGCTCAATCCCGGAGCCGGGCACGTCAGCCGCCTCTGCCACGAGCCCCGAGTCGCGGTAGCGGTGATCGAGGAGATGCTGGCGCCCTATCGAGCCGCGGGGCGCCTGACCATCATCCAGCCCGCGATCCCGGTCGAGGCGGAAACGGACGGCGACCGCGTGACGTCCGTGACCGTGCGGACGAGCGGCGGCGAACGAGTGCTGACTGGTCCGTACATCCTGGACGCCACCGAGACCGGCGAGCTCCTGCCGCTGACCGGCACCGAGTACGTCACCGGCTTCGAGTCGCAGGGCGAGACCGGGGAGCCGAGCGCGCCGGCGGACGGCGATCCGATGAACATGCAGGCCTTCTCGGTCTGCTTCGCGGTCGACCACGTGGACGGCGACCACACCATCGACCGGCCGGCGTCCTACGGCTTCTGGCGCGACTATCAGCCCTCGTTCTGGGGCGCCAAGATGCTGTCCTGGCAGACGCCGAACCCGCGCACGCTCAAGATGTCCACGCGCTCGTTCACCCCCAACCCCGACGACGACCCGTGGCTGGTTCAGGCCGACCAGCGCCGAAACCCGGGCGACGGAAACTTATGGACATTTCGGAGGATAGCCGCTCGGCGGAACTTCGAGCCGGGCTTCTACGTCAGCGACATCTGCCTGGTCAACTGGCCGATGATCGATTACTTCGAGGCCCCGATCGTCGACGTGCCCGACGCCGCGACCCACATCGAGAAGGCCCGGGACCTCTCCCGCTCCGTCCTCTACTGGCTGCAGACCGAGGCGCCCCGGGCCGATGGCGGCACCGGGTTCCGCGGGTTGCGGCTGCGCGGCGATGTGACGGGCGGCGGCGGCGACGGGCTGGCCATGGCCCCGTACATCCGGGAAGGCCGCCGCATCCGCGCCGAGTACACCGTCGTCGAGCAGGACCTCTCGCTGGAGGTCCGCGGCGACAAGGGCGCGGTCTCGCACGCCGACTCGATCGGCGTCGGCATGTACCGCATCGATCTGCACCCGTCGACCGGCGGGGACAACTACATCGACGTCGGCTCCTGCCCGTTCGAGATCCCGCTCGGCGCGCTGCTGCCGCAACGGGTCGAGAACCTGCTGCCGGCCGGCAAGAACATCGGCACCACCCACATCACCAACGGATCCCATCGGCTCCATCCGGTCGAGTGGAACACGGGCGAGGTGGCGGGCGCGCTCGCCGCCTTCTGCCTGGACCGCGGCGTCCTCCCGCGCGTGGTCCGGCACACCCCGGCCCTGCTGGCCGACTTCCAGGAACGCCTGTCCGCAGACGGCGTCGAGCTGCGCTGGCCCGACGTCAGTGGCTACTGAAAGGACTCTCCCCATGAAATGGAAAGCGGCCACTGCCGCCATAGCCCTCCTCGGTACGGTCGCGGCCTGTGGCGGCGGCAGCGGCGGAAGCGACGACGGCCCGGTCACGCTGCGGATGACCACGTGGTCGTCGAACGCGGCGCACGTGAAGCTGTTCACCGACATCGCGGCCGAGTACAAGCAGACCCACCCCGACGTGACCGTTCAGTTCGACGCGCTGCCGATCGACACGTACACGACGACGCTGACCACCCAGATCGCCGGCGGGAACGTGCCCGACCTGGCCTGGATCCTGGAGGGCTCGGCGCCCGACTTCGTGTCCTCCGGCGCGCTCGTCCCGCTCGACGACTCGATCGAGAACCCGTCGGAGCTGGCCCCGAGCGCGACCGCCCTCTGGAAGCAGGACGGCAAGCTCATCGCGTACCCCTTCTCGACCTCGCCCTTCGGGGTTTTCGTCAACACCGACATGCTGAAGCGGGCCGGCCAGAAGCTGCCGGCCGGCGCGGACTGGACGTGGGACAACGCGATCGGCGTGGCGTCGGCCACCGCGGCCAAGACCGGCAAGCAGGGCCTGGTGCCGCGCGACTTCGACTACAAGGACTGGACCAACCTCGCGCCGATCTTCGACGGCTGGGGCGCCGAGGCGTGGTCGGCCGACGGCAAGACGTGCGGCTTCGACCAGCAACCGATGATCGACGCGATGACCTTCATCCACCAGGCCATCTTCGACAAGAAGGCCGTTCCCGGGCCGGGCGTGGCCGCCGACTTCTTCGCCGGCGAGTCCACGATGACCATCACCCAGATCTCCCGGGCGTCGCTGCTCAAGGACGCCAAGTTCAAGTGGAACCTGGTTCCGCTTCCGGCCGGGCCGACCGGCAGGTACGCGGTGATCGGCCAGGGCGGCCTCGGCGTGCTGAAGCAGGGCAAGCACGCCGACGCGGCCAAGGAGTTCCTGAAGTTCTTCACCAGCGACGCCAACTCGGCCAAGCTCGCCGCGTTCTTCCCGCCGCCGCGCACGCCGCAGCTCACCGCCGACACCCTGGCCAAGTCGAACCCGCTGCTGAGCGCCGACCAGCTCCAGTCCGTCGTGATCGACGGGATCTCGTCCGGGGTGGTCAAGCCGAGCCACGCGAACAACGCCCAGATCAGTCAGGCCGTACGCTCGGCGCTCGACCCGATGTGGAAGGCGGACGCCGACGTGCCGGGCGTGCTCAAGGGTGTGTGCGCGGCGATCCAGCCGCTGCTATGAGTTTTTGGACCTTGCGACGGCGGGACAAGCTCACCGCGTACGCCTTCATCGCCCCGCAGTTGATCGGAACCGTCGCGTTCGTGCTCGTTCCCCTCGTGCTGGTCTTCTGGTACAGCCTGCACGAGTGGAACGTGCTCGCGAACACGTTCACCTTCAGCGGCGCCGACAACTACCGCCAGCTGCTCGACGACCCCAACGTGCCGAAGGTGCTGCGGGCCACGGCGTTCTTCTCGGCCGGGCTGGTGGTGGTCAACCTGACGCTGGCGCTGCTGCTGGCCGTGCTGCTCAACCAGAAGCTGCGCGGCACCACGTTCTTCCGGGTGCTGTTCTTCTCGCCGGTCGTGGTGTCGCTGGTCGCCTGGACGATCGTGTGGCGGTTCATGCTGCAGGACAACGGCGGCATCAACGCGTTCCTGCGGCTGGCCGGCATCGACGGCCCGAACTGGCTGCGCTCCGGCGGCACCGCGATGGCGGCGGTCGTCGTGGTGCAGGTGCTCAAGAACGTCGGGCTCAACATGGTGCTGTTCCTGGCCGCGCTGCAGGGCGTGCCGGTCTCGCTCTACGAGGCGGCCCGGACCGACGGGGCCGGGGCGTGGACGGTCTTCCGCCGCATCACGCTCCCGCTGATCAGCCCGACGATCCTGCTCACCTCGGTCATCACGGTGGTCGGCTCGCTGCAGGTCTTCGCGCAGATCGCGGTCCTCACCGAGGGCGGCCCGGGCACGTCGACCACGGTGCTCGTCTACTACCTGTACCAGCAGGCGTTCCAGTTCCACGCGTTCGGCTACGGCGCCACCCTGTCGGTGCTGCTGTTCCTGATCGTGCTGGTGCTGACCATCGCCCAATGGCAGCTTCGCAAGAGATGGGTCTTCCATGAGAGCTAAGACTTTCGCGTACGGGATCCTGCTCGTGCTCTGCGTGCCGTTCGTCTTTCCGACCTGGTGGATGGTGACGAGCTCGCTGAAGCCGAACGCCGACATCTTCGGGCGCGGTCTCTGGCCCCGGCACATCTCGTTCGCGGCCTGGCACGACGTGTTCACCATGCAGCCGTTCGCCCGGCAGTACTTCAACAGCGCGTACATCGCCGTGGTGGTCACCCTCGGCACGCTGGTGGTGGCTTCCATGGCCGGGTACGCGTTCGCGCGCATCCGCTTCCGGGGCCAGAACGTGCTGTTCCTCGTCGTCCTGAGCGGCCTGCTGATCCCGAGCGAGGTGACGATCGTCCCGCTGTTCCGCATCTTCAACGCGCTCGGCCTGGTCAACACCCACTGGCCGCTGATCCTGGTTCCGATGCTGGGCGCCCCCAGCGTGCTGGCCACCTTCATCATGCGGCAGTTCTTCGTGACGCTGCCGGTCGAGCTCGAGGAGGCGGCCCGCATGGACGGCCTCGGCCGGCCCGCCATCTTCCGCCGCATCGCGCTGCCCCTGGCCCGCCCCGCCCTCGGCGCGGTGGCCATCTTCACGTTCCTGACCAGCTGGAACCTCTACCTGGAACCGATCGTCTACCTCTCCAGCCGGTCGATGTTCACGCTGCCCCAGGCCCTGACCCAGTTCTCCGATCCCTATCAGGGCCCGCTCTGGAACGTGCAGCTGTCCGCCGCCTCGATGACCGCGATCCCGGTCCTGATCGTCTTCGTGATCGCCCAGCGCCAGTTCATCGAGGGCCTGGCACACACCGGCCTGAAAGGGTGACCGTCAGCCGCTCACCCAGCAGTAGGCATGGTGGCGAAACCGGAACCGGGGCCGCGCGCGTGCGCGGCCGCGAAGAACTCGACGTAGGCGCTCACCGGGTCTCGAATTTCCGGATCAGCAGGCCGTCCGGGCTGCCGGCCGCGATCATCGTGGCGCCGTCCATGTCGAACAGCACCGGGCTCGAGCCCTCGCCGAGCTCGCCCAGCAGCCGCCCGGTCAGCGCGTCCCAGCGCCGGATCACGGTCCCACCGGCGTCGGCGGTCAGCAAATGCGGACCGTCGACGAAAAGCACCGACGCGGGGGTGTCGTGCGCCTGGATCGGCGTGCCGATCGGCTCGCCCGTGGCGGCGTCCCAGCGGCACACCAGCCCCGTCGAGTCGGCCGACGCCAGCAGCAGCCGGCCGTCGCCCAGCGCGGCGCTGTCGATGTCCAGCACGATGCCGTCGTCGTGACCTGCGAGCGGCTCGCCGAGAGGCTTGCCGGTGGCCGGATCCCACCGCTGGATCGTTCCCGCCCAGCCGCCCGTCGCGACCACGTCAGTGCCGGCCGTGACGGCCACGATGTGGTCGTCGTGGGCGCCGAGGTCGGCCAGCATCGCGCCGGTCGCCATGTCCCACCGGTGCACCGGAAACGGGCCGGCATAGCCCGCGCCGTACAACACGTCGCGGCCGCCGGTGGCCAGGCCCCAGATGGTGTCGTCGGTCGTCGGGCCGAAGCAGGACGCGCCGGTGATGGCGTCGAACCACTCCAGCCCGGCGTCGGTGGCCACCGCCAGGACCGGATCGCGACCGGCGGGATGGCACACCGCGAGGCCGTTCGACGCGAGCGTCAGACCGTCGAACGCCGCCGTCTGGGCGCCGGTGACCGGATCCCAGGCCCGCGCGCCCTCCGGCCCGGCGGACACCAGACGGACCGCGCCGCCGGCGAGCCGGAAGGTCGCGATCTGCCAGACGCCGCCGGGGTGGGGGAGCAGCGTCAACTGAGGGACCGGCCGCGCTGGTCGATGCCGAGCGGTCCGTACGGGTAGTCGGTCGGGTGCAGGTCGCTCGCCTCGTCGAGGGCCGCCGTCTCCTCGTCGGTGAGGTGCAGGCCGGCCGCGCGCAGGTTGGCCTCGAGCTGCTCGGTGGTGCGGGCGCCCAGGATCGTCGAAGTTACGCCGGGGCGGTCGGTCACCCACGCGAGCGCGACCTCGGCCATGGAGGTGCCGCGCGCGTCGGCGATGCGCTGGACGGCGTCGACCACATCCCACGTACGGTCGGTGCCGCGCCGGTCCCAGGCCTCCATCCCGCGCTGGGGGTTGTCGCCGAGCCGGGTCGCGCCGGTCGGGCGCTGATCGCGCCGGTACTTGCCGCTCAGATAGCCGCCGCCGAGCGGGCTCCACGGCAGCAGGCCGAGGCCGGCGTCGAGCGCGGCCGGCACGATCTCGTACTCGATCTCGCGGACCAGCAGGCTGTACTGCGGCTGGAGGCTGACCGGGCCGGCCAGGCCGAGCGACCGGGCCAGCAGGACCGCCTTGGTCAGCTGCCAGCCGGTGAAGTTGGAGAAGCCGTAGTAGCGGATCTTCCCGGCCCGGACGAAGCCGTCGAACGTGCGCAGCGTCTCCTCGAGCGGCGTGACCGGGTCCCACGCGTGCGCCTGGTAGAGGTCGATCACCTCGACGCCGAGCCGGGTCAGCGAGGCGTCCAGCGCCCGGGTCAGGTGCCGGGCGGACAGGCCGGCGCCGTTGGGGTCGGCCGCCGTCGGGAAGCGGCCCTTGGTGGCGAGCACGATCGCGTCGGTGACGCCGGCCGGCCGGGCGGCCAGCCAGCGGCCGATGATGCTTTCCGACTCGCCGGCCGAGTAGACGTCCGCGGTGTCCACGAAGGTGCCGCCGGCCTCGGCGAACATGTCGAGCTGGGCGTGCGAGGTCTTCTCGTCGGACTCGTTGCCGAAGGTCATGGTGCCGAGACAGAGCGCGGAGACGGCGCAGCCGCTGCGCCCGAGCGTGCGGTATTCCATGCCCCCAACCTACGTCCTCACAGCGTTCGCAGCGCTTCGACCGGGGACAGGCGGGCCGCCCGCGCCGCCGGGTAGAGGCCGGCCAGGGCGCCGACCAGCAGCGCCGCGCCCAGGCCCGCGGCGATGCCCTGCGGTGGTATCGCGACCGGGTTGCCGCCGAGATGGGCCGCGACCGCGGTGGCGAGGACGCCGAGGGCGACGCCGAGCACCCCGCCGATCGCGGCCAGCAGCGTCGACTCGAGCAGGAACTGGCCGGCCACGTGCCGCCGGCGGGCGCCGAGGGCGCGGCGCAGGCCGATCTCGCCGCGGCGTTCGAGCACCGAGATCACCATGATGTTGGCGATGCCGACGCCGGCGATCAGCAGCGCGACGCCACCGAGTCCGAGGAAGAGCCCGACGAAGGCGCCCTTGGCCGCGATCCGGCCGAGCAGGATGTCGGACGGCCGGCGTACCTGCACGTCGCTGTGCCCGTCCGGCACGGTCGTGGCGGTGAGCACCGCCGCGACGTCGGCCACCTGGTCGGGGTCGGTGCGCAGATAGATCCGGCTGGGCCCGGCCTCCCGGTCGAAGACACGCGCCGCCTGCCCGAAACTGATCAGCGCCGCGACGTCGATCTCGGGGGCGACGGCGACCGGCGCGAGCACCCCGATGACGGTGAAGTAGTGGTTGCCCAGCAGCACCTGGGTCGGCGCGTCGAGCGTACCGATGCCCAGGATCTTCGCGGCCTCGTAGCCGAGGACGGTGACCGGGTAGTGCTCGGCGGTGGCGTCCAGGTAGTGGCCGAGCAGGACCCGGGTGGACATCGCGGCGGGCAGGGACGGCTGGGCGGCGAGCACGTTCATGCCGCCGCTCTGCTCGTCCGGGATCACCCGGCTGCGCCGCACGGTGACGCCCTCGACCGAGCCGACCGCGGTGACGGTCCGCACCGGCGGGATGCGCGCGATCATCGGCTCGGCGGTCGCCGGCAGCGGCGTGACCCGGCCGTTGACCGATTCGGCCGAGGCGACGGTCAGCAGGTTCCCCTGCTCGCCGAGCTGGGTGAGCAGCTCGGCCTTCGCCGACTGGGCGATGCCGAGCACGGCGACCACGGCGGCGACGGCGATCGCGATGCCGAGCGCGGACAGGGCGGTCCGTACGCGCCGGGCCCGCAGGCCGACCGTGGCCAGGGTGATCGCGTCGGGGACGCGCAGGCGTGCGGCCATCAGTGGTTCCCCCGTTCGTCGGCGACGATGCGGCCGTCCCGCAGATGCACCCGCCGGCTCATCGCCGCGGCCACGTCGTGGTTGTGGGTGATCAGGACGACGGTGGTGTGCTCGCCGGCCAGGCCGGACAGCAGCTCGGTGATCCCGGCGCCGGTGGCCGAGTCGAGGTTGCCGGTCGGCTCGTCGGCCAGCAGCAGCGCGGGCCGCCCGACGATCGCCCGGGCGATGGCGACCCGCTGCCGTTCCCCGCCGGAGAGCTGCCCGGCGCGGTGCCCGATCCGCTGGGCGAGGCCCACCTCGTACAGCACCTCGGCCGCTCGCTCGCGCCGGATCCGCGCCGGCACCCCCCGATAGAGCAGGCCGGTCGCCACGTTGTCGAGCACGCTCAGGTGCTCGAGGAGGAAGAACTGCTGGAAGACGAAGCCGAGCCGGGTGGCGCGCACCTCGGACAGGCCGGCGTCGGAGAGGGTCGAGGTGTCGGTGCCGGCGATGCGCACGACGCCGCCGGTGGGCCGCTCGAGCGTGCCGAGAATGCTCAGCAGCGTCGACTTCCCGGCGCCCGACTCCCCGGTCACGGCCACCGACTCGCCGGCGCCGACGACCAGGTCGATGCCGGTCAGCGCGGCGACCCGGGCCGGCGGCGGGTAGATCTTGCTCACGTCCGACAGTTCCAGGGCGGCGGTGCTCATGTCGCCGGCACCTCCACCTTCGCGCCCTCGCCGAGGCCGTCGCCCGTGACCTGCACGAGCGTGTCGGTGAACAGGCCGGGGGTGACGCCGACGAGGCGGCGGCCGCCGTCGAGCAGGTACACGCCGTAGCCGCCCTCGGCCAGCGCGACCAGCGCCGTGATCGGCACCGCGAGGACGTTCTTCACCGATGCGGCGGTGACGTCGACCTGGACCGGCGCCTCGTCGAGGGACGCGCCGGTGACCGGGCGGGCGAGCGTGACCCGGGCCGACACCGAGGGGAGCTGGCTGCCGCCGCGCCCGGGGTCGTTCTCGGTGGGCGCCGTCGCCACCGTGGACAGCTCGGTCACCCGCCCCGGCGCCTTGCTGCCGTCGGGGAGCGTGACCGTGACCGCGTCGCGCAGGTGGACCAGGTGGCTGTCGGTCACCGGCACGGCCAGGTTGACCACGACCGTCGTCGACGTGCCGGACATCAGGAGCCCGCCGCCGGCCTGGCTGCCGCGCCGGACGGCGACGGTGGTGACCCGCAGCCGACCGGGCTGGAACGTGACGGCGCCGAGCTCCAGCGCGCCGGTGACGGTCTGGTGGGTGGCGCGCTGCCAGCGCCGCAGGGCGGCCGCGGTGGCGCCGGTGAAGTGGCCGTCGACGGTCAGCGTCGACCGCGAGGCGTAGCCGAGCGCGACGAGGTTGGCCTGCGTCGCGCGTACGTCCGGTCCGGCGGTGACGCCGAGCCGCAGCGACCGCCACGCGGGCCGGTCGCCGTAGAACAGGCGCACCGGCCGGTTGTCGACCGCGACGATCGGCTGGCCGCGACCGATCACCTGGCCGGTCTGCGGCAGCCAGGTGACCGTGCCGGGCGGCCCCGGCCAGTAGACGTCGTATCCGCCGGAATAGCCGAGCGTTCCGGAGACGGTCGTGACGGTCGACAGGTCGGTGCGGGTCACGGTGGCCGATCCGGTCGGCACCGCGGCCACGGCCGTCTCGCCCGGCGTGTCCCGCAGCCACCACCAGCCGCCGGTGGCCGCGACGACCGCGGCGGCCGTGGCGCCGCTCAGCACGGCCCGCCTACGCATGGCCGAGGTTCCCGAGACTCGACGCCTGCGTCTCCTGGTCGAGGACGCTGCGGCAGGCCTCCACGGCGCGCCGCAGGATCGGGTTCTCCTTGCCCCCGGGCGGCAGCGAGTCCGGGTCGACGCCGAACCCCTTGCCCGGCGTGAAGTTGGTGTTCACGGTCGGGTCCTTCAGGTTGGGCAGGCCGTGCTCCCGCATGCACTGGGCCGACTTGACGCCGGCCCGGATCAGCGCCGTGGGCGGCGGCCCCTGGTCGCGGATCGAGAAGTTCGCCGCGTGGATGAGGTCGTGGCAGGCCGTCTGGATGGCTTCCAGCTGGGGTTCGTCGAACTGGCGGAGCGAGACCGCGTCGGTGTAGACGTAGCCGTCGTCGGTGAGCACCGGGTCCTGGTAGGCCTGCGCACCGTGCTGCCGGATGCACTGGGCGGCGGCGTGCAGGCGGGCGCGGCGCGCGGCGCTGCCGTCCCCGGCGACGGCGTTCGGGTTGTCCTCGCCGGTGGCGACCTCCCCGGGGGCGGGGCCGGGGATGGTGCCGCCTCCGGCCAACCGGGGCAAAGAGGACGTGGCGGGGTGGCTGTTTTGGGCGCCGAGGCCGAGCACCGCGAGTG
>NZ_JBVJIU010000002.1:84516-132297 GCF_055586105.1 Actinoplanes sp. NPDC051537 | reverse complement strand
CTGATCATTCCCCCCCTCTCTTTCCGAAGGGTTCTGTCCCCCCCCCCCCCCCCCCCCCCCCCTCCCCCCCCCCCCCCCCTCCCCCCCCCGCCCCCCCCCCCCCCCCCGGCCAGCCGGGGCACCGAGGACGTGGCGGGATGGCTGCTGCAGGCGCCGAGGCCGAGCACCGCGATGGCGACGAGCAATGGTTTCCTCATGCCGCACAGGTCTAGCGGCCGGGCGGTGACACCAGCGCTACGCGCCATGTTGGACGGATGTCACCTCGATCGATGCACAATGTCGGCATGCGGGTACTTGTGGTCGAGGACCACGTCACGCTGGCCGCCCGGATCGGCGAGGGCCTGCGCGACGCCGGTATGGCGGTGGACGTCGTGCACGACGGCGCCGCCGCCCTGGCCGGGACGGCGACGACCGAGTACGACGTGATCGTGCTCGACCGGGACCTGCCGATCGTGCACGGCGACCAGGTGTGCCGCACCCTGGCCGGCGGCGTCCCGGCCCGGATCCTGCTGCTGACCGCGGCGGCGTCGGTCGACGACCGGGTCGATGGGCTGGAGCTCGGCGCCGACGACTATCTCGGCAAACCGTTCGCCTTCCCGGAGCTGGTCGCGCGCGTACGGGCGCTGGCTCGCCGTGCCCCCTCGGCGCCGCCGCTGGTCCGCCGCGGCGATCTGACCGTCGACCGGGCCCGGCACCGGGCGAGCCGCGCCGGGCGCCCGCTCTCGCTGACCCGCAAGGAGTTCGGCGTGCTGGAGATGCTGGTCGCCGCCGACGGCGCCGTGGTGAGCGCCGAGGAGCTGCTCGAGCACGTCTGGGACGCGCACGCCGATCCGTTCAGCAACGTGGTGTCGGTGACCCTGGCCCGGCTGCGGCGCAAGCTCGGCCCGCCGCCGCTGGTCGAGACCGTGGTCGGGCGGGGATACCGGATATGACCATCCGGGTCCGCCTCACGCTGCTGTACAGCGGCCTGTTCGCGGTGTGCGGGGCGATCCTGGTCGCGATCACCTACGGCCTGCTCGCCGCCGGGCTCTCCGATCCGGTCGACCCCAACCAGGTGCCGTCGAAGGACTTCAGCGCGATGTGCGCGAAGATCACCACCAACCCCGAGGCCGATCCGGCCACGGCGCGCAAATGCAAGGCGGCGTACGACGAGGGCCTCGCCGCCGGCGCGACCAGCCAGCGCCAGGAGGTCCTCGACCGGCTGCTGTGGTTGTCGCTGAGCACGCTGCTGGCGGTCACGGTCCTGTCGGCGGTGGCCGGCTGGATCGCCGCGGGCCGGGTGCTGCGCCCGGTCCACCGGATCACCGAGGCGGCGCGCAACGCGTCCGAGGAGCAGCTCAGCACCCGGCTGGCGCTGACCGGCCCCCGCGACGAGCTGCGCGAGCTGGCCGACACGTTCGACGACATGCTGGACCGGCTCCAGGCGGCGTTCGAGAGCCAGCGCCGCTTCATCGCCAGCGCCGGCCACGAGCTGCGGACCCCGCTGACGGTCATGCGCACCACGGTCGACGTGGTGCTGGCCAAGCCCGACCCGACCCGCGAAGAGCTGCTGGGCATGGGCCGCGACCTGCGGGCCGGCGTCTGCCAGTCCCAGGCGCTGATCGACGCGTTGCTCACCCTCGCCCGCGCCGATCAGGGCCGCTTCGAGCGGGAGGAGCTCGACCTGGCCACGGTCGCCGAGGACGCGCTCGACGCCTCCGGGGCCGCGTCCGGCGCCGCCGAGCTGCACGTCGCGCTCACCCCGGCGCCGGCCAGCGGCGATGCGATCCTGCTCGAGCGGCTCACGGTCAACCTCGTGGACAACGCGGTCCGCTACAACGTGCCGGGCGGCGCGGTCTGGGTGAGCACGACCACCGTCGGCGGGCGGGCCGTGCTCACCGTCGGCAACACCGGCCCGGTCGTCGAGCCCGAGGCGGTCGGCACGCTGTTCGAGCCGTTCCGCCGCCTGCACGAGCGCACCAGCGACGGCGGATTCGGGCTCGGGCTGGCGATCGTCGCGTCGATCGCGGCCGCGCACGGCGGCGAGGCGACGGCCGGCGCGCGCCCGGGCGGGGGGCTGACCGTGACGGTGAGCCTGCCCACGCGCTGAACGAAGCCGGTCGCGCTTCAGGCGGTTCTTACATCGCGCATGCTACGGTCCGCGGCCGGCCGACATTTCGCCGGCGAATCGGACGAACGGGGCGGGGCCACCCATGTCACTGCTGGATCGCGTATATCGCGGCCCCGTCGTCGCGCCCTGGCACCGGTGGCGCACGCGGTGGAACGCGCCCCCGTTCCTGGCCGGATTGATCGCCGGCGCGCTCGGCCTGATCTGGGCGCTGTGGCTGGCCCGCGACGCCGGCGACCTCGCCGCCCAGTACGCGTGGACCTCGTTCGTCCGGCACCACCCGGGCTCGGCCTACAACTTGTCGTGGTACGGCGGCATCCATCCGGCCTCGTACAGCGTGATCTCGCCGTACCTGATGGCCTGGATCGGGGTGCGGACCACCGGCGTGCTCGCCTGCACCGGCAGCGCGATCCTCGGCGGCCTCCTGGTCACCCGGTCCGGCCTGCGCCGCCCGATGCTGCCGGCGATCTGGCTGGCGGTCGCGGTCTGGTGCAACCTCGCCGCCGGGCGGGTGACCTACCTGCTCGGCATGGTGTTCGCGCTGCTGGCCGCCACGCTCGTGCTGACCGGCGACTCCGGGCGCCGGTCCCGGCCGGTGGCCGCCGCCGCGGTCGGTGTCGTGGCCACCCTGTGCAGCCCGGTCGCGGGCCTGTTCATCGAGGTCCTGGCGGCCGCGCTGTTCCTGGTCGGCCGCCGGCGGCACGCCCTGCTGCTGGCGCCGGGCCCGCCGGTGGTGATCGGGGCGACGTCGCTGCTGTTCCCGTTCTCCGGGGTGCAGCCGTTCCCGTGGTACTCGGCCCTGCTCACGGTCGGCGCGGCGGTGGCCGTCGCGGTGCTGGCCCGGCCCGCGTGGCGCACGGTGCGGGCCGCGGCCTGGGTGTACGCCGCCGGCGTCGGGCTGTGCTGGGCGCTGCCCACGCCGATCGGCAGCAACGTCGAACGGCTCGCGCTGATGGCCGGCGCGGCCGTCCTGATCTGCGCCGCGACCGCCGACGAAGGCCGCCCGTGGCGGGTCATCGCGATCCGCGCGGCCGCCACCGGGCTCGCCGCCTGGACGGTCGTGCAGCCGGTCACCGACCTCGTCCGCACCGCCCCGGTGACCGCCGCCGTGGCCGACGCCCGGCCCCTGATCTCCGAGCTCCTCCACCGGAACGCCCAGCAGGGCCGGGTCGAGGTGGTGCCGCTGCGCACCCACTGGGAGGCGGCCGGCATCGCGCCCTACTTCAACATGGCCCGGGGCTGGAACCGGCAGGCCGACGTCGAGCGCAACCCGATCTTCTACGACGGCACGCTGAGCGCGGCCGCCTATCGCGAGTGGCTGCGCAACTGGAGCGTGGGGTACGTCGTGCTGCCGGCGACCGAGCCGGACAGCGCCGGCATCGCCGAGGCCCGGATCATCGCCGCCGGGCAGACCTGGCTGACCCCGGTCTGGAAGGACGCCGGATGGTCGGTCTACCGGGTCGCGGACACCGCCCCGCTCGCCTCGGCGCCGGCCACGGTGATGTACGCCGGCCCCGCCGATCTCACCGTTCACCTGCCCCGGGCCGGCTCGGCCCTGCTGCGCGTCGCCTGGTCGCCGTGGCTCGCCATCGACGGCGTCGACGACGGCGCCATCCCGCGCGCCTGCCTCACCCGGAACGGCACGTGGACCGAGCTGGTCACGCCGGCCGGCGGCACCTTCACCATTCACGCCCGCTACGCGCTCGACCGGGGCACCCCGTGCCCCCACCCGCTGGGTTCGGCCGGGTGAACGTCGACGACGTCGCGGCGATCATGGGAGCCCTCGACGGCGTGCGCGAGACGACGACCGGCGGCCGGCGCCGGTGGTCGGTGGCCGGGCGGCTGGTGGCCCGGCAGCTCGACGGCGAGCAGATCGTCGTGCGCAGCGGGTTCGACGAGCGGGAACGGCTGCTGGCGGCGCATCCCGGGACGTTCTTCGTGCCGCCCCGGTTCGACGCGCACATGATGGTCGTGGCGCGGCTGCCGCAGGCCGACCCGGCCGCCGTCGACGCGGCGATCCGTGCGGCCTGGGAGATGCAGCGGCCCGGCACCCGGTAGTCAGTGGCTGATCGGCTGCTCGTCGAAGAGATCGAGCAGGTGCACCCGCGGGTCGTCGTCGAGCCGCACCTCGTACGCCGTCGGCGGCCCGCTCTGCGGCCAGCGCGCGCCCACCACCGTCGCCGCCCGGCCGCCGAGGGTGACCCGCGCCCCCGGCGCCTTGAGCCGGTGCGCCGCCAGCAGCACCGCGTCGAGAGTCTGCCGGGCGCCCGGCAGCGAGCCGCGCAGGCTCACCGACCGCAGTTCCCGGCCGAGGGTGATCGCCGCCTCGCCGCGCGGGTCGCCGGCGTCGAGGGCGGCCTCGACCCGGGTCCACAGCCGCCACGGGTCGTCGTCGAGCAGCAGCCGGGCGGCCCGGTCGAGGCCCGCGCAGGTGATGTCGACCGCCGTCTCCTCGCCCAGCTCGGCCACCCACGCCAGCTCCTCGGCGGCCGGCATGAAGGCGGGCGCCACCACCACGTACAGCATCGCCAGGACGGTCTGCCGGTCGCGGCCGTCGTAGAGCCGGCCGGCGGCCGTGCGCAGGCGCGGGAAGCGGGCCGTCAGGTGGGCGGCGCGACCGAGCGGGGGAGCGGCCGCGTCCCGGGTGTCGCGCACCCGGGCGTGGAACGGGCGTTGTTCGCGGTGGGCGAACACGAGCGCGCGGTGCGGGTCGGCGATCAGCCGTGCCGCGACCGAGTAAGGCACTCCCATCTGGGCGGCGAGGGCCCGGATGGCGCGCCGGCGGGCACGGTCGTTGGCCTGGCGGCGGCGTTCGGCTGTGGTCATGGCGATCCCTCCCTGAGGCCATCGTAGGTTTTCCGTTGTACGTTGAGGGGGCAGCCGCGCCTGCACGAGCGTGCGAGCCCCCCACGCGGGCCCGCGTCGACGCCAAGAGGCTCTGACTCAGCGCACACCACCCTTACGCGCGCCCGCGTGCGCCGACCGGGTGGGGTGCGTGGGGCCTCGCCGCGAGGACGTGAGTGTCGTGTTCGAACGGTTCACCGATCAGTCGCGCCGGGTGGTCGTCCTGGCTCAGGAAGAGGCCCGGCTCCTCAACCATCACTACATCGGCACCGAGCACCTGCTGCTCGGCCTGATCAGCGAGGGCGAGGGCGTGGCCGCGCAGGCCCTGACCGCCCTCGGCGTCACGCTCGAGGCCGCCCGCGCCGAGGTCGAGGACGCCATCGGCGCGAGCCCGGAGGCGGCGGGCGTGCACGTCCCCTTCACGCCGACCGCCAAGAACGTTCTCGAGCTGGCCCTGCGCGAGGCGCTCAAGCTCGGGCACAACCACATCGGTCCCGAGCACATCCTCCTCGGGCTGGTGCGGGAGAGCGGCGGCGTGGCGGCTCAGGTCCTGGTCGCTCTGGGTGCCGAGCCGCGACGCGTACGGGAGAAGGTCCTGCAGTTGTTGTCCGGGCATCCGGCCCTGGCCGCCGCGCCGCCGACCGGTTCGGCCCTGCTCGACCAGTACGGGGAAAATCTCACCCAGCGGGCCCGGGACGGCGGCCTCGATCCGGTCGTCGGCCGCGGCCGTGAGCTCGACCGCATCGTCGTGGTGCTCTCCTGCCGCACCAAGAACAACCCGGTCCTGGTCGGCGAGCCCGGCGTCGGCAAGACCGCCGTGGTCGAGGGGCTGTGCCGGCGCATCGTGGCCGGAGACGTGCCCGAGACGCTGCGCGCCAAGCAGGTCTACACCCTCGACCTCGGCCTGCTGGTGGCCGGCTCGCGCTACCGCGGCGACTTCGAGGAGCGCCTCAAGAAGGTGGTCCGGGAGTGCCGCACCCGCGGCGACGTCATCCTGTTCATCGACGAGATCCACACCCTGGTCGGGGCGGGCGCGGCCGAGGGCGCGATCGACGCCGCCTCGATCCTGAAGCCGCTGCTGGCCCGGCGCGAGCTGCAGATGATCGGCGCCACCACGATCGCCGAGTACCGCAAGTACTTCGAGAAGGACAAGGCGCTGGCCCGCCGCTTCCAGCCGGTCACGGTCGACGAGCCGACCGCGGCCGAGGCGGTCGAGATCCTGAAGGGCTTGCGCCAACGCTACGAGGAGCACCACCACGTCTCGTACACCGATGTCGCCCTCACCACCGCGGTGACCCTGTCCGGCCGCTACGTCGCCGACCGGTTCCTGCCCGACAAGGCGATCGACCTGATCGACGAGGCGGGCGCGTGGGCGCACATCAGGTCGACCGGCGACGGCGAGGTCGGTGGGGAGCAGGTCGCTGAGGTGCTGGCCACCTGGACCGGCATCCCGGTGCAGCGCCTCAGCGAGGAGGAGACCGCGCGGCTCGTGCACATGGAGGACGAGCTGCACAAGCGGATCATCGGCCAGGAGGAGGCGGTCCGCGCCGTCGCCCGGGCGATCCGGCGCACCCGGGCCGGGCTCAAGGACCCCAAGCGGCCGTCCGGCTCGTTCATCTTCGCCGGGCCGTCCGGCGTCGGGAAGACCGAGCTGTCCCGGACCCTGGCCGAGTTCCTGTTCGGCTCCGAGGACGCGCTGATCCAGCTGGACATGTCGGAGTTCCACGACCGGCACACGGTGGCGCGGCTGGTCGGCGCGCCGCCCGGGTACGTGGGCCACGAGGAGGGCGGCCAGCTGACCGAGCGGGTGCGGCGCAACCCGTTCTCGGTGGTGCTGTTCGACGAGATCGAGAAGGCCCATCCGGACGTGTTCGGCACGCTGCTGCAGATCCTGGAGGACGGCCGGCTGACCGACGGTCAGGGCCGGGTCGTGGACTTCAAGAACACGGTGATCATCATGACCACCAACCTCGGCGCCCGCGACGCGGCCAAGCCGTTCTCGCTCGGCTTCGAGACCGCCGCCGGCGCCCGGGACGGGATGACCGCCAAGGTCCACGACGCGCTCAAGCAGCACTTCCGCCCGGAGTTCCTCAACCGGGTCGACGACACGGTCGTCTTCCCCCGGCTGACCGAGGCCGACGTGCTGGCCATCGTCGACGTGCTGCTGGCCCGCGTCGACCTGCGGCTGCGCGACCGGGAGATGGGCGTCGAGGTGACCGAGGCGGCCCGCCGCCACCTCGCGGCCGAGGGCTTCGACCCGGCGCTCGGCGCCCGGCCGCTGCGCCGCACGATCCAGCGTCAGGTCGAGGACGTGCTGGCCGAGCGCATCCTGCACGACGAGCTGCGCCCCGGCCGGGTCACGGTGGTCGACGCCGGCGAGTCCGGGCTGGACTTCCACGAGCGCGAGGAGGCGCTCACCACCACAACCGCAGGGTGAGCCATTCGGACGGGATCTCCGGCTCGTCGGCGTCGACCACGCCGACGAGCCGGAGCCCGTCCGCCAGGGTCTCGCCGACCGCGAGGCCCTCGACCTTGCGCGGCCCCAGATCGGCCGTGGCGATCACGCGGTCGTCCTGCGCAGCCGATTGCCGACCAGGCACGCGCCCTCCAGGTTCAGCCGCTCGACCGGAATGCCGAGCGCGGCCGCGACGTCGTGGTAGACCGGCCGCAGGTCGGCCACCGTGAAGCCGGCCGTGGTCACCAGCGACGCCCGCATGCGCGCCGCGCTCGAACCGGAGCCGAGCAGGCACCCGCATCGCTCGCCCGCCCTCCGGCACGTCATCTTCCCGGGATGAGGTCTCCGTGCATGGTGGCACCGATGCTGAGGCGACACGACGACCCGGGACGTGCAGATGGCATCGAGCGAAGGCACCGACGGGCTGGCCGGCAAGCAGATGCGGCTGGCGATCCTCCTCGCGATGGCGATGTTCGTGCTGGTCGTGGACACGTCGCTGATGAACGTCTCGATCTCGGCGGTGGTTCGCGACCTGGACACGACCACCAGCGGCGTGCAGTCGGCGATCGCCCTCGAGGCGCTGGTGTCGGCGGCCTTCATCCTGATCGGCGGGAAGGTCGGGGATCTCATCGGGCGCAAGCGGGCGTACGTGCTGGGCCTGCTCGGTTACGCCGTCGGCGCGCTGGCGATGACCCTGGCCCAGAGCCTCACCGTGGTCATCATCTTCTGGGCCCTGGTCGGCGGCATCGGCGCGTCGCTGCTGCTGCCGGCCATGCAGTCGCTGATCCACGGCAACTTCCAGGGCCCGGCCCAGCGGCGGGTCTACGCGCTGGTCGGCGCCGCGGCGGCGATCGCGGCCGCGGTAGGCCCGCTGCTCGGCGGCTTCATCACCACGTACCTGTCCTGGCGGGTGGGGTTCGCGCTGGAGGTCGTCATCATCGCGGGCGTGCTCTCCGGCATCGGGCTGGTCCGCAACGTGCCCTACACCGGCCCGCGGTCCATCGACGTCGTCGGCTCGATCCTCTCCGTCATCGGCATGGGCGGCATCGTGCTCGGCATCCTGGTCTGGCAGGAGGGCGGCGAGTCGGTTCTGGCGCTGATCGCGCTCGGCATCGCGGCGCTGGCCGGACTGGCCTACTGGCTGGTGCGGCGCAAGCGCGCGGGCCGGCCCCCGCTGCTCGACCCGGCGCTGTTCGAGTCCCCGATGTTCCGGGTCGGCATCTCCCAGCAACTGCTCCAGCAGATCGCCCTCGGCGGCTTGATGATCGCGTTGCCGATCTACCTGCAGATGGTGCTCGAGTACAGCGCCATGCTGGCCGGCCTGTCGCTCGCCCCGCTGTCGCTGAGCATGTTCGTGATCGCCCTGCTGGCCGGCAAGCGGGCCGGCCGGCGCCGCCCGGCGACCATCGTCGGCGCCGGGTTCCTGCTGGTCACCGTCGGGGTCGCGGTGCTGATCCCGATCGTGCCGCGGGCCGATTTCGGCTGGGCCCTGCTGATCCCGCTGGCGATCGCGGGCGGCGGCCTCGGGCTGCTGGTGTCGCAGCTCAACGACTACACGCTCGCGCCGATCTCGGAGGAACGGGTGAGCGAGGCCGCCGCCGTCAACTCCGCGGGCGGCTCGTTCGGCCTCTCCTTCGGCCTCGCCTTCGCCGGCGCCATCATGCTGGCCACCCTTTCCCATTCGTTCACCGCCGAGGCCGAGGCGAGCACCGTTCTGTCGCCGGCCGAGCAGACCCAGGTGGCGCAGGTGCTGGACGAGAACGCCGAGGTCATGACCAACACCCATCTCGACGAACTTCTGGCCGAGCAGACGCCGGCCGTACGCGCGGAGATCATCCGCATCAACACGACGGCCCGGCCCATCTCCCTCCAGATCGCGCTGCTGATTCCGTTGCTGGCCGCCCTCCTCGGGCTGCTGAACTCCATCCGGATGCGCCGCCTGCCCGATCCGGCCCGCGCCAGCAGCGACGGTGTGGCCCTAGGCTGAGGCCCGTGGAGGTTCAGGATCACGTCGACGGGGCCTGGTTTCTGCTGCGGGACGCCGAGCGGCACTATCTGGACGTCAACTGCCACCTGCCCATGGTGGACGTGTCGATCCTGATCCGGCTCGAGGCCGAGGAGGAGACCGAGCTGCGGGCCCTGGGCCGCACCTTCACCGAGTACCTCGCGGCCAAGGTCGCGTACTGGCCGGATCGCTATTGGGTCCGCGACCATCGAGACTTGTCCGCCGAGGTGAGCGCGGCGATCGCACGCTGGCGGCTCAGCCGAGCCTGAACGGGTCCCGAAGCTCGCCGGTCAGCTCGACGTACACCGACTTGGTCTCCAGGCATTCCTCGACGGCCGCGATCCCGTTCTCGCGGCCGATGCCGGAGAGGCCGAACCGCCGAACGTGCCGCCCTCCTCGCCCGCGGCGGGGCCGGCGAAAGCCGCGCGACGTCGTAATTGGCTGGCCGTGTCCGGTCGGCACCGGCACGATTCCGGTATGGACCGCCCGACCGCCGAGATCGTCACGTTCTACCAGAACCGGTACTCCGAGGCCGCCCGGCTGGACGGGCGCCCGCAGGCCCGGCTGGAGCGGATCCGCACCCTCGAGCTGCTGCGCGACCTGTTGCCGCCGGCGCCGGCCCGGGTGCTCGACGTCGGCGGCGGCCCCGGCGCGTACGCCCGCGAGCTGCTGGCGGCCGGCTACGAGATCCGCCTGGTCGACCTCGTGCCGGCCCACGTCGATCAGGCCCGGGGCGGCCGCCCGCCGATCGACGCCGTCGTCGGCGACGCCCGCGACCTGCCCGAGCCGGACGCGGCGTTCGACGCCACACTGCTGCTGGGCCCGGTCTACCACCTGCAGGAGAGCGCCGACCGCGTGCGGGCGATCCGCGAGGCGATCCGGGTGACCCGCCCCGGCGGCCCGGTCGCGGTCGCGGCGATCTCCCGGTTCGCCGGCCCGATCGACTACGCCAGCACGGCCCGCTTCGACGACCGCATGCTGGCCGAGACCCGCCGCCTGATCACCGAGGGCGTCAACAGCGCCGGGGGCGGCTTCACCCACGCCTACTTCCACCGGGTGCCCGAGCTGCTGGCCGAGTGCCGGTCGGCGGGCTTGCGGGACGTGACGATCCACGGCGTCGAGGGCCCGGCCTGGCCCGCCGCCGAGGCCGCCGTCCGCGGCCCCTCGGCGGCGGCCGTCTTCGAGGCCGCCCTGCACCTGGCCCGCCTTTACGGCGCCGAGCGCGACCTGGTCGCCGCGAGCTGTCACCTGCTCGTCACCGGGACCGCGCCGGCGAGCAGCGGAAGCGACCCGGGCTAGCCGGCGACCTGGCGGCTGAACTCGGCGTGGCCGGCCCGGACGACCTCGTTCAGCCGCCGCACCTCGTCGTCGGCCGGCTGGCGCTGGAACTCGACGTCGACCATGAAGCTGTTGCCGACGATGCGCACGTCGAAGCGGGTGAGCAGGCCGTCGGGCAGGCGGGACACCACGAAGTCGCGGTACGCGTCCTCGACTGCGGCCCGCCGGCCGGCGCAGTCGCACTCCTTGTCGTCGAGCAACGCGGTCAGGTGGCCGCGGGCGGCGTGGGCGGCCTCGTCGCGGGGGTCCATGACGGACAGGCTCTCCTCGAGCGCCGCGCGGGCCTCGGCCGGGCGACCCAGGTGCTGCAGGCCGATGCCGTGGGCGGCCGCCACGTGGCCGAGCCGCACCGGGTCGCCGGCGCGGCGGGCGGCGGTCAGCGCCTCGCCGAGCCGGTCGGCGGCGGGCTCGGCCTGACCCGCGTCCTGCAGGGCGAGACCCCAGTCGAACAGCGCCTGGCTGACCCGCTCGGCGCTGCCGATCCGTTCGGCGCGGGCGGCGGCGTCCGCGTACGTCAACAGGGAAGTCTCGGTCTCCCCGGCGGCGCTGAGCGCCTCGGCCAGGCCGATGGTCGCCTCGAGTCCCTCCTCGGCGCGGTTCTGGCGGTCGTAGGCCGCCAGCACCCGGCGCAGCGCCGCGATCCGGCCGACGTGATCGCCGCGCTCGCCGGCCTGCGCGGCCAGCGCGCCGAACGCGGCGACCGTGGCCGCGTGGTCGGCGCCGAGACGTGCCCGCAGCGCGTTGGCGAGATGGGCGACGAACAGGTACGCCGCCTCGGGGTCGACGCCCTGCCGCACCCGGACGGCGGCGATCGCGGCCACCCGCTCGACCAGGTGGCCGGGCAGCTCCTTGAACGCCGGGAACAGCGGCCCGTCGTGGCCGCCGGCCTGGAGGATCACCGCGCGCAGGGCGACCGCGCTCGCGACCCGCTCGTGCCCGGCACGCAGGAAGATCGGCACCGCCTCGTCGATCGCCTCGAGCGCCCCCGCGTGGTCGCCGAGGCGGAACAGCACGTCGGCGAGGGGTTCGAGACCGGCCGCGTACGCCAGATGCTCCGCGCCGTAGAGCTCCAGGCGCCCGGCCCGCGACTCTCGCAGCGCCTCGGCGCCCTCCTCGAGCCGGCCGCTGAGCGTGAGCGCGATGCCCAGGTTGAGCCGGTATCCGAGACGCTCGCCCGCCGGCCCGTCCACCGACGCGGCGGCCCGGAAGCACTCGGCCGCCCACGCCGGCTGCTGGGCCCGCAGCAGCAGGTTGCCCATGTCGGACTGCGCGGCCGCCCAGGCGGCGGTGTGCTCGCCGTGCGCTTCGGCGGCCCGGCGCACCGCCCGCTTCATCACGGCCTCGGCGTCGGCCACCCGGCCGTCCCGCACCAGCGCCAAGGCCTCGTCGAGCGGGCTGACCGATGCCGATGAAGCGTTCATGGCGGGGCAGTGTAGCGGCATTCGCGCCTGATGATCAGCCGGCGGCGGGCACCGGTTCCAGGGTGACCGGCAGCGCGTCCAGGCCGAAGACGATCGAGGCCCGGCGCGACGGCAGGCTCGCCGGGTCGAGGGCCGGGCGCATCGCCGGGAAGCGCCGCACCAGCGCCGGGTACGCGATGCGCAGCTCCATCCGGGCCAGCTCGGCGCCGACGCAGCGGTGCAGGCCGTGCCCGAACGCCAGGTGCGACCGGGTGGTGCGGGCGACGTCGATGGTGTCCATGCCGGGGCCGAGCACCTCGTCGCGGTCGGCGGCGCTCAGCGAGCACATCAGGATGTCGCCCGCCTTGATCGCGACACCGGCGATCTCCATGTCGCGGACGGCGAACCGGGGGAACGCCACCTGCACCACGGTGAGGTAGCGCAGCAGCTCCTCGACCAGCCGGTCGGCCGGCTCGCCCGCCCGCAGCGGGTCGGCCAGCTCCGGCTGGGTCATCAGCACCAGGGCGCCGAGCGCGAGCATGCTGGCGCTGGTCTCCAGCCCGCCGGTGAGCACGCCGTCGGCCAGACCGGCCAGCTCCTGGTCGTCGAGCTCGTCGCCGTGGTCGCGGATCAGCGACCCGATCAGCCCGTCGCCCGGCTTGCGGCGCTGGTCGGCGACCAGGTCGCCGAGGTAGGCCCGGGACTCGTTGATGGCGTCGAGCGGGGCGTAGGCGCCGTCGCCGAGGTCGAACCGGGCGGTGCTGAGCCGCTCGACGAGGCCGCGGTCGGCGTACGGGACGCCGAGCAGCTCGCAGATGGTCAGCGCGGGCACCGGCAGGGCGAACTCCTGCAGCAGGTCGACCGGGCCGCCGGTCGAGGCCATCGCGTCGAGCCGGTCGGCGACGATGGCCTCGATCCGCGGCCGGAGCCGGGCCAGCCGGTGCATGGTGAACTCCGGCATGATCAGGCGGCGCAGCCGGGTGTGCATCGGCGGGTCGATCATGCCGAGCCCGCCCGGCTGCCGCGCCGCCGTCAGCCCGACCCGCTCGGCGAACTGCCCGAAGTCGTTGCTGAACCCGTCGGTGCTGCCGAGCACCGCCCGTACCGGCTCATAGCCGGTGACCAGCCAGGCGCGGATGCCGAGCGGCACCGGAAGCCGGCCGACCGGTGGCCGCCGGCGCAGCTCGGCCACCGGGTCGAGGCCGTCGCGGAACAGCGGGAAGAGCGAGCTGTCGGGCAGCATCGACAGGGCGTTGTCGAACGACACCGCGCCGGACTTGCCGGTGAATTTGCGGCCGACCCAGCCCAGCAGGCGGAGGCGCACCGAAGAGAACGTCTGCACGTCGCCCTCCAGACAGCTGCTGTTCTTCCCCGTGAAGAAAGGCGTCCCTGATACTGGCCCCAAGATCTTGACGGCGCAGTGAGGTCGATCACGACCCGGTCAGGAAACCCCGGCGCACAGGGCCGCGTCGACGCTGTCCGAGACGTCGGCTACCTGATCGAGCGAGGTCGGCAGCCCGGTGACCGCGACGACGGCGCTGCGACCGTCCTCGGTGACCAGGTTCCGGGTCTCGAAGCCCTGGATGTCGCCGCCGTGACCCCAGGCGACACCGCCGCAGGGCAGCGCGTGCCGGGCGAGGCCCATCCCGTACTCCCAGCCCGGCGTGGGCTCGAAGTCGGGCGCCGCCACCGTGGTCATCATCGCTGCCTGCTGTGCGGGCCGCAGCAGCTTTCCGCGGATCAGCGCCTCGAGGAACGTGCGCAGGTCGTCCGGCGTCGAGACCAGCTGCCCGGCCGACCAGCCCAGCGACGGGTCCATCTCGGTCACGTCGACCCACGGGTCACCGGCCGCGACCGCGACGTACCCGTGCGGGTGGACGCCGCGGAGGCGCTGCTCGCCGACCCCCGGCCAGTACGTGTCGCGCAGCCCCAGCGGCTCGATGATCCGCCGGGTGATCTCCTCGCCGACCGGTCGCTCGGTGACCCGCTCGGCGATGAGCCCGAGCAGCACGTAGTTGGTGTTGCTGTACTCCCACTTCGCGCCGGGCGGGAAGCTCACCGGCCGGGTGAGCGCGGCGTCGACGAGCCGGCGCGGCTCGTAGTAGGAGTGGCTCTTGCCGACCAGGTCCTCGGGCTTGGTGAACAGCACGTCGTCGTAGTCGGGCAGCCCGCTGGTCTGCTGCAGCAGCTGCCGCACGGTGGCCTTGCCGTCGACGACGCCGGGCAGGTAGTGCGCCGCGGTCTGGTCGAGGTCGACCTTGCCCTCGCCGGCGAGCTGGAGGACGACGACCGCCGTGAAGGTCTTGGTGTTGCTGCCGATGCGCACCTGGCCGTCGCGCGGCACCGGCCGCCCGGTGGCGAGGTCGCCGACGCCGGCCGTGTACTGCCGGACGTGTCCGTGGCTGTCGCGCACGGAGGCGAGCGCGCCCGGAAAGTGGTCGTCGTGAACGAGCCGGTCGAGCGTGCGCTGCACGGTGTCGGCCGGGGCGGCGGCCTGCCCGGCGACGGGCACGGCGACCGCGGCGGCGGCGGCGAGCGCGATGGCGATGGAGAATCGGGAACGCATGGTTCGCTCCTTGCGGATCGACGGTGATGAACGCTTTCCAGCCTTGATCACCGCGGACCCGCGAACCATCCCGCCTGCTGCCCACCCGTGGTACAGCAGCCTGTACCCGTAGGAGTGCCGAATGTTCGACTTCAGCGACCGCACCGTCCTGGTCACCGGCGCCTCCGGTGGCATCGGCGGGGCCGTGGTCCGCCTGCTCGCCGCGCACGGCGCCGAGGTGATCGCCTCCGGGTCGAGCGCGGAACGGCTCGCGCCGATCGCCGCCGAGACCGGCGCCCGCACCCTGCCTTTCGACCTCACCAGCGAGCCCGAGGTCCGCGACGCGCTCCGGGACGCACCCGTGTGGGGCGTGGTCAACTGCGCCGGGTTCGGGGGCGAGATCGCGCCGCCGCCCGACGCCGATCTGGCCGTGTTCGACCGGGCGATCGCCGTCAACACGCGCGGGGCGCTGCTGGTCACGAAGTACGCGTCGCGCGGGATGATCGCCGCCGGGCGCGGCGGCGCGATCGTCAACGTGTCGAGCCAGGCCGCCCTCGTCGGGCTTATCGGGCACATCTCGTACGCCGCCTCGAAGGCCGCCCTCGACAGCATCACCCGGGTGTCGGCCCTGGAGCTCGGCCCGCACGGCATCCGGGTCAACAGCGTCAACCCGACCGTGGTCATGACGCCGATGTCCGCCTCGTACTGGGGGCGGGACGAGATCAAGGGGCCGTTCCTCGAGCAGATGCCGCTCGGCCGGTTCGCCACCGAGGAGGAGATCGCGGCGCCGATCGTCTTCCTGCTGAGCGACGCCGCCGCGATGATCACCGGTGTCTGCCTGCCGATCGACGGCGGCTACACCAGCCGCTGAAAAATCTGCATGTGTCGATCAAATGGCTTAGTGTTCATGGGCAAGAGGTAAGCCCCACCGAAAGGTGGCTCCCATGGCACCCCTGCTCGAGGCGCGCGGCCTCTCGCGAAGTTTCGGCCACGTGCGCGCACTGAACGACGCGTCGTTCGACGTCGACGCCGGCGAGGTCGTCGCCCTGATCGGCGACAACGGGGCCGGCAAGTCCACCATGGTCAAGGCGCTCACCGGCAACCTCGCGGTCGACGCCGGCGAGCTCCGCTTCCGGGGCGAGCCGATCACCATCACCAGCCCGCACCAGGCGTCGGCGATGGGCATGGAGGTCGTCTACCAGGACCTCGCGCTGGCGCCGCACCTCAACCCGGTGCAGAACATGTTCCTGGGCCGCGAGATCCCCCGCAAAGGGATCCTCGGCGTCCTGGGCTTCATGGACGAGAAGCGGATGCGGGCCCGGGCCGAGGCCGGGTTCGCCGAGCTCGGCGGCACCGTCACCGCCTTCGGCTCGCCGGTCGGCTCGATGTCCGGCGGCCAGCGGCAGCAGATCGCGATCGTGCGCGCGATCAGCTGGGCCGACAAGATCGTGTTCCTGGACGAGCCGACCGCGGCGCTCGGCGTGGTGCAGACCCGGAACGTCCTGGACACCATCAAACGCGTACGCGACAAGGGCATCGCCGTGGTGCTCATCTCCCATTCGATGCCGCAGGTCCTCGAGGTCGCCGACCGCATCCAGGTCATGCGCCTGGGCACCCGGGTCGCCACCATGCCGGCCGCGGGCACGACCGTCGAGCAGCTGGTCGGCGCGATGACCGGCGCCCTGGACCGCAAGGACAACACGTCATGAGCGATCAGGCCGTCCTCGACCCGGCGGCGCGTCAGTCGTACCTCGGCCGCCTCGCCCGCCTTCAATCGGTGTGGATCCTCGGCGTCCTGGTCGTCATCGTCGCCGCCTTCTCCGCGGCGGCCGGCACCAAGTTCCTGTCCACCAGCAACTTCTCGCTCATCTCGCAGAACATCGCGGTCTGGGCGGTGCTCGGCGTCGGCATGACCTTCGTGATCATCACGGCCGGCATCGACCTGTCGATCGGCTCGGTGCTGGTCTTCTCGTCGGTCGTGGCGGCGAAGATCATGGAGGCGATCGGCGGCGACGGCTGGTCGACCGCGGCCGTCGGCATCGTCGGTGCGCTCGTCTCGGGCGTCGCCTGGGGCGCGCTCAACGGGTTCCTCATCGCCAAGGCGAAGATCCCGCCGCTGATCGTCACGCTCGGGGCGCTGTCGGTCGCCCTCGGACTGGCCCAGGTGATCACCGGCGGCATCGACATCCGCTCGGTCCCCGAGGCACTGACGGACTTCAACACGTACATCAAAATCCTGGGAATTCCGGCCCTGCCGTTCGTCGCGCTGGTCGTCGTGATCGTGGGCGGCATCGTCCTGCACAAGACGCGGTTCGGGCGTTACACCTACGCGGTCGGCTCCAACGAGCTCGGCGCGCGGCGGGTGGGCATCAACGTCGACCGCCATCTCATCCGGGTGTACGCGTTGTCGGGCGCCTGTGCCGGGCTCGGCGCCGTGCTGGCGCTGGCGCAGTTCGGCACCACCACCATCGCCGGTCAGTCGCTGACCAACCTCAACGTCATCGCCGCCGTCGTGATCGGCGGCACCTCGATCTTCGGCGGCGAGGGGTCCATCTTCGGCACCGTCGTCGGCCTGTTCATCCCCGCCGTCCTCCAGGCCGGCTTCGTGATCATCGGGGTCGAGGCCTTCTGGCAGGGCGTCGCCGTCGGCTCGGTGCTGGTGGCCGCGGTCTACATCGACCAGTCCCGCCGTTCCGCCGCCCTGCGCGGCAGTTCCCGCTTCTCGCTCCTGTCCCTGCTCAGATCCACGAGGTGAAGCATGAGAGCAAACCGGATCATCCCGTACGCCGGAAGCGCCGTGCTCGTGGTCGCGCTGGCCGCGTGCACGAGCTCCAAGCCGACCGGCAGCGCCGCCAACACCGCCGCCGGCAACCCGAGCGCGGCCGCCGCGTCCGCCGCCGTGGCGCCCGGGAAGGCGAAGAAGAACTACAACATCCAGTTCATCCAGGGCGTCACCGGCGACGAGTTCTACATCACCATGCAGTGCGGGATCGAGGCCGAGGCCGCGAAGCTCGGCGTCACGGTCAAGACCCAGGGCCCGCAGAAGTTCGACCCGACCCTGCAGAAGCCGATCCTCGACTCGGTGGTGGCGGCCAAGCCCGACGCGATCCTCATCGCACCCACCGACGTCACCGCCATGCAGACGCCGTTGCAGGCGGCGGCCGCGGCCGGTATCAAGGTCATCCTCGTCGACACCACCACCAAGGACCCGTCCTACGCCGCCAGCGCCATCGCGTCGGACAACATCGGCGGCGGGAAGGCCGCGTTCGAGGCCATCAAGCGGCTCAACCCCGACGGCGGCAAGGTCATGGTGATGTCCACCGACCCCGGCGTCTCCACCGTGGACCTGCGCATCAAGGGCTTCGCCGACGCGGCCAAGGCCGACTCGAAGTTCCAGTACCTGCCCGTGCAGTACTCCCACAACGACCCGGCCACGGCCGCCAACCTGATCAGCTCCGCGCTGCAGCGCGACCCCGACCTCAAGGGCGTCTTCGCGGCCAACCTGTTCGCGGCCGAGGGCACCGCCACCGGCGTACGCCAGGCCGGCAAGACCAGCACCGTCAAGATCGTGGGCTTCGACGCCGGCCCGAACCAGATCAAGGCCCTCCAGGAGGGCACCGTCCAGGCCCTGATCGCCCAGCAGCCGGGCGACATCGGCCAGTACGGCATCGACGAGGCCGTCGCCGCCCTCGACGGTGGCCAGGTCCAGCCGAAGATCCAGACCGGCTTCACGGCCATCACGAAGGAGAACCTGAGCGGGGAGGGCGGGAAGGCCGCCTACAAGTCCAGCTGCTGACTCTTCTGAGGGGGCACGGCCGTGCCCCCTCAGCTCTGCCGGAACGTGCTGGCCCGGTCCTGGCCGCTGGCGGCCTGGTAGGCCGCGAGCCCCCGGTGCTCGACGCCGTTCCAGTAGTACAGCTCCCGGCCCGGGCGCACCCGGCCCGCGTACCTGTTGTGATCGAGCCGCAGGTTGGCGTTCTTGGCGGCGGGCCCGGCCGGCTCGTCGCGGTAGAGCAGCACCGACTCGCCCGGGTTCGTCGAGATGACCGTGTTGCGGGTGATCGTGGTGTCGTGCACGTAGTACTGCAGCAGCATCTCGGGCGAGCCGTCCCGCAGCGTGTTGTTGCCGCGTAGCAGATTTCCGGTCACCGTGATGTCGTACGCCTCGCCCCGGTCCTGGTCGTAACCGCCGAGCGCGAGCCCGGTGTACCGGCTCCCGGTCACCGTGTTGCCGGTGATCCGCACCGCGTTCGTGCGGCCCTGCCGCCATTCCGAGGCGACCTCGATGCCGATGTCCGAGGCGTCCACGTGGTTGTCGGCGATGGTGATCGAGCCGCCGCCGTCGACATAGATCCCGTCGGCGCAATTACACCAGGATCCGTCTTCCCAGTACGCGGGGTTGCCCTCGCTGATGATGCGGGAGACCCGGTTGCGGGCGATGAGCCCATGCCGCGCCCGGTTGACGTCGGTGAACCGGGCCGGCCCGGAAATGGTGTCCTCGAACCCGATCGCGTCGATCCCGATGTTGTTGTTGTCGTGGATGACGTTGCCGGTCACCGCCCAGCCGTCGACGTTGCCGTTGAGCACGAGCGTCTCGCTGGCGCCGAGCACCAGGTGGTCGAGCTCGTTGCCGGCGATCGTGACGTCCGAGAGCGACCGCCCCGCGTCCGTGCCGTAGACGGCGATGCCGTGCGCGTTCATGTCGAAGCTGCCGAGCGTCCCGTTGTCGTTGCCGAGGTGATGAATGTGGTTGCCCCGCAGCCGGATCCCACGGCCGGCGCCGGTCACGAAGATCCCGATCGGCACCGCCTCGAGCGACTTCGTCCGATAGCCGGTGATCGTGAGCCCCTCGACCGTGACGTCGCTGCTGTCGCGGATCTCGACCATGCCGCTCTGATCCGCGAGCGGTTTCAGCCCCGCGCCGTCGAGCACCGCCCCCGCCGCGCCCCGCACGGTGAGGTGCGTGCGGCCGTCGATGACGATCCGCTGCCGGGCGTACGTGCCCCGGCCGAGCCGCACGGTGCCACCGCCCGGCCCGAGCCGGTCGACGGCGACCTGCGGCGTCCGTAGCGGATGCCGGGCCGTCCCGGCAGCGTGATCCGACCCGTGCGGCGACACGAACAGCGTCCGGTCACGATGTGCTTGAGCCCCCGTGCCGGACAGCCCGACGAGGACGGCCGCGATGGCGGCAATCGATGTGATGCGGCGCACAGTCGACATGCCGCGTACTATCGCGCACCGGCCCTCACCAGCGCAAACGTGCAAAATCGACTGTTCGTTTGGGGGCCGGCCGTCAGTCGCGTCGTTTGGGCCCGGCCGTCAGTCGCGCCGGCGCAGGGGGCGCCGGGCGCGCAGCGTGGCCCGGGTGAACCGCGCGTACCCCGGCAGATACCGCTGGAACCGCCGGCGGTGCCGGAGCGGCTCGGGCGCGCGCGGCGGCTCGAAGCGGGGCGGCGGCCCGGCGCAGAAGACCACCGGCTCTCGACGGCGGTACTCCCGCAGCGTCGGCGTGAGAATCATCAGCACCCCTCGATCGTGTCCCGCCGGCGACGTTCGCGCCACCGGGTTATCGCGGCGAGCACGCGTTGCCCTAGGGTCCTGGCCATGGCGCGGGCGGTCTACGGATATCGGGTCGATTTCGGCGGCGGCGACAGGTCGGTCGTGTCGTTGCTCGAACCGCCGTGGGTGGACGAGCACGGTCTGCATCCGGAGGTCGTCCTGGCGGTCGTGCCCGCCGATGCCGATCCGACCGAGCCGGGGCCGGCCGATGTCCGGGAGAACCCGCCGTTCCTGCGCCTGCTGTCCCGGACGATCTGGGAGAACGTGGCCGGTTGCGAGGCCATCCGCCGGCAGGCGCGAATCCAGGGCGACGGCTTCGTCTACCTGCTCGACGAGCGCACCGGCAACCCCGGCGGACGGGTGCCGGCCGAGGACATCCTGGGAACGGTGCGGGTACGCGACGCCGAGCCGGTGGCGGGCAGCTACCAGCACAATCCGCGCCACCGTTTGTACGCGGCGGCGGGCTGGTTCCAGCTGCCCGACGAGCTCGAGACGGCCTTGCAGGACGCGATACGGTCGCGCACCCTGCGCTGACCGTACTCATTCTTGCTTCGCCAGCCGGCGCGCTATTCGCGCCTGGGAAAGGATGCCGAACGTCGCCCCACCGGCCGCGACGAGAACACCGACGAACGTCGGGGCCTGCAGCCACCACCAACTCAGCGCCCAGCAGACCATGACGATGAGGAACGAGACGGAGGCAGAGGCAGCGTCGGATGCCTGCTGCTTCTCGTACAGCTCGTTGACACCGGCTAGTTGCCGCCGTCTCCGCCCCACCGCCGCGTGCCGGTTCGCCAGCGCCGCGACCAGCCCGAACGCGCCGTAGAAGATCAGCCAGTGACGCAGTCCCCGGAACACCTCGACGCCGGTCCCATGGCCGGCGCTCAACACGTGCGTCGGCCATAGGAACAACGCAAGTTGCGTCGCTGCGATGCAGAACGACAGCAGGACGTCCCCAAGTCGCAGGGGCCCGAAGATGAACAGTGCGCCGATCTGGATCGAGTAATAAGCAAGAACCGCCGCCGCGGTCGCCGCCATCGCGATCAGGACGGCCAGAAGAATGACGTCGCCGCCTCGGTCGGCCGTGGCGATCCGGCCGACCAGCAACAGAGCGAGCACGATATTCGCGCTGGCGACGATCACCGAGAACTCGTGCCAATGATCGTGAGCCTGATCGACGATTCGCTCATGCACCCGCGTCGCTTCGTCGGAGACTGCCGCGCCTTGGTCGCTGGACTCGTCCATGTAATCGAGTGTGACGACTTCGGTCCAAGCCGCATGCCGGCGGCCGGGGTGGGGTCGGTTGGCTAGGGTCAGCTCATGACGACAGCTGCCATCGACGCGGGGCGATGTGCTCGTGCGCTTCTCGTCAGCCTGGACGAACGGCAACGCGGGCTGGTTCGGGGCGATCTTGGGGACCCGGGGCTGCGGCGCTGGACCTATCTGCCGGGCGACCGGCCCGGGCTGCCGATGGAGCAGCTCACCGATGCTCAGCACGCCCTGGCGGTGGAGCTGCTCCGGTCGGCGCACTCGCCGGCGGGCGGGGACCTCGCCGTCGGCGCCATCGAGGTCGAGCGGGTCCGGCGGGAACTGGCGACCGGCTCACCGCCGGCCGGGGACCGCTACTGGCTCAGGGTGCTCGGCGAGCCGGACGGCGATCGGCCGTGGGGCTGGCGCATCAACGGCCACCACCTGGCCGTACACGTGATCGTGGGGCCGGCCGCCGTTACGCTGACGCCGCATTTCGTCGGGTCGGAGCCGGCCACCATCCCGTCCGGCCGCCGGATTCTCGGCGCGGAAGAGGACCTCGCCCGGCGGCTGGCCGCCGGGTTCGATCCGGAGCAGCGTGCGCTCGGCATCAGCTCCGGGCTCGCGCCGGATGACATCCTCACCCGGGCCGATCCGGTGGCCGACCCGGCGGTGCTGCCCGGCGGCATCGGCTGGGGCGAACTGCGTCCGGAGCAGCGGGACATCCTCGGCCGGCTGGTGCGGCTCTACCTCGGCCGCGCCCCGGCGGCGTACGCGCGGGCCTGCTGGAACGACGCCGAGACGGCGGGCCTGGAGCGGATCCGGTTCGCCTGGGCGGGCCCGACCACGCCCGGCGAGGGTCACTACTACTGCGTCCGGGCGCCCGAGTTCCTCATCGAGTACGACAACACCCAGGACGGCGCCAACCACGCCCATTCCGTCTGGCGGCACCTGCGCGACGACTGGGGCGGCGACCTGCTCCGCGACCATTACGCGCGACGTCACCCCGCGCCGTGAGCACGGCGGCGCCGCGTCCACGCCAGGGCGAAGGCGCCGGCGCCGATCACGGCGATGACGCCGGCGGCCACGGCCCAGGCGGTGCGGCTTGCGCCCGTACGGAAACCGGCGTTCTCGATCTTCGGTAGTGCGGCGGCGGCCGTGCGGCTCGGAGCCGGATCCGTCTCCGCAGTGGTGAGGATCGCCGCGGGTTCGCTCTGCCTCGCTGCCGGTGATGTAGTTCGCCGCGCGGCCGATGAGCGAGCCGGTGTGGAGCGGACCGTGGCCGGGGTCCTGGTGGCGCTGGGTTTGGTGGCGCTGGGCTTGGTGGTCGGCGTGCCGGTTCCCGTTCCCGAGATGGAGATGTGGAAATACAGGTCGACGTCGTCGGTGCCGCCCTTGCGGTCCAGCGCCTCGTAGAAGCTGAAGCTGCCCATCTCCCAGTCGGGGTGGGCCAGCGTTTTGGTGATCTTGTAGCGCAGGACGACCGTCTGGGACTTGCCGACCGCCAGCGGTCCCGGGCTGGCGCAGTACTGCCCGCCGTCCGGATCCGGGCGGCAGCCGGTGCCGCTGACGAACTTCGTCCCCGCCTGGGTCTGCACCCCGGTCAGCGCCCACTCCGGCTCGACGGCCGGGCCGTGGTTGGTGATCGTCACCCGGATGCTGACCGTGTCACCGACGTGCCCCTTGGCGTCCGTCGCGGACACCGACAGGTGGGTGGAACCCTCGACGGCACGGGCCGAGGCCGGAAGCGGCGCCGCGACGAGCACCGCCATGGCCGCACCGGTCAGCCAGCCCGACACCCACATCTTCGGTACCTTTCGCCGGCCGTGTGCCATCGACGGGAGAGCATACAAGAACGTTTTCTCGTCATGATGTCGAAGCCGGGGCGGGCAGCTTCGACGTACTCAGCAGAGAAGGGAGTCAACCATGACCACGAACGAACTCTCCGGGCGGCCGCCGATCGTCGACCTGGACGCCTGGCAGGCGGCGCGGGACGAGTTGCTGATCCGGGAGAAGGCGCACACCCGCGAGGGCGACGCGATCGCCGCGGCGCGTCGCCGGCTGCCCATGGTCGAGATCGACGGCGGCGCCGAGGTCGTCGGGCCGGACGGGCCGGTGCCGTTCCGGGACCTCTTCCAGGGCCGTGACGAGCTCCTCGTCTACCAGCACATGTGGCACGACGGCGCGCCGCACCAGGGGCAGTGCGAGGGCTGCACGGTGGCGGCCTGGCATGTGCGGGACGCCTCCTACCTCAACGCGCGCGGCGTGTCATTCGCCGTGCTCACCCCGGGGCGATGGGATGAGGTGGCCCCGTTCGTCGCGTTCATGGGCTACACCCAGCCGTGGTATTCGGTGCGCGACGCGCCGGAGCCGATCGGCGGCGACATGGGCTATTTCAGCTGCTTCCTGCGCGACGGCGACCGCGTGTTCCTCACCTACCGCTCGACCGACCGGGGCACCGAGCCGGCCAGCGGGTCGTTCGCGCTGCTCGACATGACGCCGTACGGGCGCGGTGAAGCCTGGCAGGTCAGCCCGGAGGGATGGCCCAAGGGCGAGGACCCGTGCTGGTACTGGCGCGTGGACGTGGACGGCAAGCCCACCTGGGACGGGACGAGCCGCCCGGCGCCCCAGTGGACCCGCCCGGGAGCGACGCCGGAGACGACCCTCGGCCGAACCGGCGCGCACCACTGAACTCCTACCGCATCCGGTTCGCCACCGCCGGGTGAGAGACCTTCGCGGCCAGAGCAGAGGCCAGCGCCGGGGGGAGGGTCGCGTCGACGCCGTCGTCCACGACCTGCCGGCCGCGCGTCAGCATGAGCTGCGGCGGCTGCTCGTGGCCGCGCCAGCCGCTGACGTCGGTGCCCTTCGGCGCGTGCCGGGCGATGAAATCGGCCATCGTGGTCAGCAGTTGCTGGTCGGTGACCGGGGTCCACCCGTGCGGTTGGCTCACGCCGTAGAGGAACTGGAAGTCGGGCGCCGGCGAGGTGAGGGCGTTGGTCCGCTGCTCGAAATACGAGACACCATTGTTGAGGAAGTACGTGTCCTCGGTGCCGACGTAGACGTGCAGCCGACCGGCGATCTTCGGCCCGAGCCTCGCCCAGTCGGTCGCGACGATCGACGACAGGTCGAAGTGCTTCTTCCAGTAGGCGGCGACGGTGTGGTCGATGGCGCCGGTGTGCTTGTCCCAGATCGGCGCCGGGTAGCCGTCCCTGCCCTGTGGACCGAACACCGCCTGCCAGATGTCCCACTGTCCCTGACTGCGCCCGTGTGAGGCGACCGCCCGCTCGTACGCGTTCTCCTGCCCGTTGGTCCACAAGGTATCGCCGTTGTAGTCCCGGGCCGACGGTCGCGGCACCGGCACCCAGTCGCTACCGGTGACGTACGCGTTGGCGTCGCTGTAGATGTTGATCACCTGGTGGGCGCGGAAGTCCATCGAGTCGGGGAAGCCGGCCCAGGCGCCGGCGAAGGTGTCGGGGTAGAGCACGAGCGACGCCGCGGCGATCCACCCGCCGGTCGACCCGCCCCCGACGACCCGGCCCCAGCGCTGCCCGATCGTCCGGAACGCCTTGTCGATGGCCGGGATGAGCTCCTTGTTGATCGCGTCGCCGTACGGGCCGAGGTTGGCCGAGTTCGCGTGGTAGGAGTCGTCGTAGAACGGGTTCTCGCTGCGCACCTGCACGGAGATGAACCGGGCCGCGTCCGCCGACACCCACCACTGGGAGAAGGCATCGCCCAGCGACTCGTCGAAGCGGTGCGGGTTGGCGCGCGGGTAGTGGCGCGCGATCAGCTCCATGGGATACCGGACGTGGCGGTTGGCGGGCAGGTCGTAGCCGGCCGGCAGCAGGATGTCGGCGCCGAGATAGACGTCGCGGCCCCAGAAGCGGCTCAGCAGCGCCGAGCGGATCTTCAGGTGCTTGACGTGCGCCGAGTCGACCGGGTTGCCCTGCTGGCCGGTGCCGCCCGGCGGGATCGGGCCGATCGGCGGGATGACCTGGTCGAGCGTCAGGCGCACGGTCTGCGCGTGGCCGCTCAGGTGGACGGTACGAGGTGTGGAGTAGACGTTGCCCGGCGAGTGCCAGATGTCGCCGCCGTCGCCTTCCGGCCAATGCACCTGGACGACCGACCCGTCCGAGCGATGGTTGGTCTCGTAGGTGCAGAAGAACGCCTGCACCACGTAATCGCCGGCCGGAAGGTCCTCGAACCGGGCCAACGGGTAGCCGACCACCGCGGCGCCGGAGCGCAGCGCGATCGGCCGGCCGGGCACGGCGTGCGCCACATCCAGACCGAAGAACGGCACGGTGATCGGCTCGAGGTTCTGCAGGTTGTCCCGGGGCTCCGGCGCGTCGGGACTCAGATCCGACGCTCGCGCGATGATCACAAACGCCCGGCCGGCGCCGGTGTACGTCCCCGCGGCCAGCGTGAGCGAAAAGTCCGGCCCGGACCGCCCACCCGCCTGAGCGGCGCCGGCGTCCGCCATGCTCACCAGACCGCCCACCGAGGCGATCGAGCCGGTCAACACGAAGCGCCGGCTGAACCCGCCGTGCCTTGCCGCCATGATCTGTCTCCCGTCGCCGCGCCTACGCATCCGCCATCGAAGACGATAAGCCCGGCGGGCCCGGCCGGTGTGCCCGATCGACGCCGACCGGCGCTCCAACGGGGTCGTCCCACCGGTCGGACAAGCACCACCAACGGCATTGACGAATCGGTCAAGAAGCCGAGGCCCGTGGACGTCCGACGGATGGACCCACTGCCGGTGGCATTTAGCCTGGGGGCGGCCGGGTTCGAATGGTGGGCCGGAAAGCGCTCCCGCTGATCCTGCCCACACGCGAGGAGAATTCCTATGTCTATGCCCGAGCACACCCTCGCCCCCATTCCGAAGAAAAGAATGAGCCGCGGCAAGAAGGCCGGCCTGGTCGGCGGCGGCGTACTCGCCGGTCTGGTCATCATCGGCATCGCGGCCGGCGGAGGCGGCGAGACGCCCGTCGCGGCGGACACGACCATCGCGTCCGCCAGCACACCAAGCCTGGAAGCGATCGACAAGCTCCCGACCAGCGAGCCCGCTGCCGAAGAGACCACGGAACCCGCCGCCGAAGAGACCACAGAACCCGCCGCCGAAGAGACCGCCGAGCCGACCACCGAGGCCGTTGTAGAACCGACCACCGAGCCCACCAGGGAGTTGACCGTCGCCCAGGAGAACGCCGCCGACAAGGCCGCCGACTACCTGTCGTACTCGTCCTTCTCCCGTTCCGGGCTGATCAAACAGCTCAAGTTCGAGGGTTTCTCCACCAAGGACGCCACCTTCGGCGTGGACGCGCAGAAAGCGAACTGGAACGAACAGGCCGCCAAGAAAGCGGCGGAATACCTGGACACGAGTTCCTTCTCGCGTTCCGGGCTGATCAAACAGCTCAAGTTCGAAGGCTTCTCCACCAAGCAGGCCACCTTCGGCGTGGACGCGCAGAAAGCAAACTGGAACGAACAGGCGGCCAAGAAGGCGGCGGAATACCTGGACATGAGTTCCTTCTCCCGTTCCGGCCTCGTCGACCAGCTCACGTTCGAAGGCTTCACCGCGAAGCAGGCCGCCTACGGCGTCAAGAAGGCCGGGCTGTAGCCCCGAAACGGGGTCGTGGCGTCCCGATCCGAGCCGGGACGAATGCCGATGTGCCCGGGACAGGTCCCGCCGCAATGTGTGAGGCACACGCGGCGCCCGGCGTCGCGGCGACGGCGGGAGGTTGCCATGCAGACGAGAACAGTCAATCGAGCGGTGGGGATGGCCGCGTGGACGGGCGCCTGGGTGGGGTCGGTGCTGGCTCCGATCCACGCGCTGAGCCGGTTCGCCACGACGGACGGCGCGGGGGATCTGCAGAGCTCGGTGGTACGGGCCTGGGCCGAACCCGCCGCGAAGCTGCTTCGCCCGCTGCTGTCCTGGTCGGACGCCGACACGGTCTATGTGACGTACGGGCGCGTGTGGTTTCCGTTGATCCTGGTCGCCACGGCGGGCGCCTTCGTCGTGCGGCGGGAACGCAGCCCGCGCGGTGCGGAGCGCTGGGGATGGTGGATCACGCTCGTCGGCTATGTCGTGGCGACGCTGTCGACCGTGGGTGACTACTACACGCCGTGGATGGATCAGACGTTCGCGTTCGTCGGCATCCCGGCCATTCTGACCAGCATTCTGGGCTCGACGGTGCTCGGCGTCGTCCTGCTGCGTCGTGGCTTCCGGCCGCGCGCCACGGCGTGGCTGCTGGCCGCCTGGCTGCCGTTGTTCTTCGGGCTCAGCTCGCTGATCGCGATGGGCGCCGCGCTGCTGCCGATGCTCTGGGCCTGGGGAATCGCCGGGCGCTCGGCGGCACGCTCCGCCACGGCGAGCCCACCCACGGCGCCGGTCGGCATGACGACCTCGCGATGAGTGGCGTCCGCGGTACCCTGCGGGTGGTGCGGCGGCGATGCGCGTCCGCTCGGATGGCCTGCCGGCGCGAGATGGAGTCGGCGTGACGACCGCAAACCCGATGTGGCTGCCGGATCCGGCGCTCGGCGTCGGGTCCGACGGCCCGATACGTGCCGGCATCGCGGCGCTGCGGTGGGCCGCGATGGCGACGGCCGCCCTCACGGGCGTCGCGGTCGTGCTGTCGGTGGCGCTGATGATCTCCAATCGGCCGGGCATCGATGCGCTGGTGGCCGGCCATGACTTGGTCGGCGCCGTCATCGCCCTGTCGTTCGGTGCGGTCGGCGCGACGGTGCTGCGACGGCATCCCACGCAGGCCCTCGGCTGGGTGTTCCTGTCCACCGCGCTGCTGGAGGCGGTCGCGGGGCTGGGGGCCGCGTACGCCGCCCGCCGCCCGGCGCCGCCGCTGGCCGGCCTCGGCGGCCTGATCGGCGAGCGGATCTGGTTGCCCGGCGCGATCATTGCCGTCGCGCTGGTGACCCCGCTGTTCCCGGACGGGCGGCCGGCCTCGAAGCGGTGGCGGCCGCTGGTGTGGGCCGGTTCGGTCGTGGCCGGGCTCGCCTTCGTCGGGGTCTGGCTCATCGACCTGCCGGCCGGCGCCTATCCGCAGTGGGACAGCCCCCTGGAACTGCCCGCCCCGGCCCAGCCCGTCCTCGCCCAGGTAGCGACCGTCCTGCAAGTGGCCGCGACCGCCTGCGGGCTGCTCGGCGGCGTGGCCCTGCTGATCCAGATGCGGCGCGGAACCCCGGCGCGGCGACGCCGGCTCGGGTGGTTCTTCGTGGCGTTCCTGGTCGGTGTGATCGGCCAGTTCCTCGACTCGGTGAGCCCGGTGATTCCGCTGGTGGCGTGGGCCCTGTTCCCGGTCGGGCTGGGCGTGGCGATGCTCCGCTACGGCCTGTTCGACGGCGACCGGCTGCTCAGCCGCACGCTGGTGTCGCTCGCTCTCGCCCTCGCGATCGCCGGTGTGTTCGGCTTCGCCATCGGGCTCGGGTCGAACCGGCTCGGTGGCGAAGGCGCCGGCGCGGTCGCCGCCGCGGTCGTCATCGCGCTGGGCGTGGCGCCGGCCCGTGAGCTGGTCCAGCGCGGCGTCGACCGGATGCTGTACGGCCAGCCCCGCGACCCGTACACCGTGCTCACCCGGCTCGGCCGGCAGCTGGCCCGGACGATCGCACCCGACGAGGTGCTGCCCGTCGTCGTGGACGCGGTCGCCGACGCGCTGCGCCTGCCGTACGCGGCGGTCACCCTCGCCGGGGAGCCGCGACCGGCCGCCGCCCGCGGTACGGCGCCGGCCGTCACCGTCGACCTGCCCCTGCTGCACGCCGGCACCGCGGTCGGGACCCTGAGCGTCGGGGCGCCCGGCGGTCGTTCGTCCCTCGACCCCGGGGACGAACGGCTGCTGCACGGCTTCGCCCAGCAGATCGGGCCGGCCGCATACGGGGTTCGGCTCACCCATGACCTGCGCCGATCCCGGGACAGCCTGGCCACGGCCCGGGACGAGGAACGGCATCGGATCCGGCGCGACCTGCACGACGGGCTCGGCCCCACACTCGCCGGTGTCGCGCTCGGGCTCGGCGCGGCCCGGCGCGCCGCCACCACGACGGCGAACAAGGAACTGCTGAGCAGCCTGGAAGCGGAGGTCAAGGACAGCCTGGACGACGTCAAGCGTCTGGTCGCCGATCTGCATCCGACCACGCTGGAACAGATCGGGCTGATCCCCGCGCTCCACGGCTATGCCGACACCGTCACCATCCGCAGCGGCGGCGGCCTGCACGTCGCGGTGCGGGCGCCGGACACACTGCGACTGCCGCCGGAGGTGGAGGTCGCCGCCTACCGAATCGCGCTGGAGGCGGTCACCAATGTCACCCGGCACGCCCGGGCCACCCGATGCACCGTGTCCCTGTGCGTCACCGGCGACGATCTCGTGATCCAGGTCTGCGACGACGGCATCGGGCTCCCGGCCGCCCGGCAACCGGGGCTCGGGCTGCGGTCGATCGCGGAGCGCGCGGCCGAACTGGGCGGAGCGGCCACCGTCGAGGCGGGCGCGGCCGGCGGGACCGTCGTCCGGGCAAGACTCCCGCTGCGACGTCCGACATGACCGTCCGCGTCGTCATCGCCGACGACCACCCGGTGTTCCGGCGTGGCCTGCGGGCCGCGCTGTCCGACGCCCCCGAGGTCACCGTGACGGGCGAGGCCACCGACGGGGCCGCGGCCGTCGCCGCCGCGCTCGGCGGCACCGCCGACGTGATCCTCATGGACCTGCACATGCCGGGCACGACCGGCATCGACGCGACCCGGGAGATCCACCGCGCCGCGCCGGCCGTGGCCGTGCTCGTGCTGACCATGTTCGACAACGACGAGTCGCTGTTCACCGCCATGCGCGCGGGCGCTCGCGGATACCTGGTCAAAGGCGCCGAGCAGGACGAGATCGTACGCGCGATCGTCGCCGTCGCCGCCGGGGAGGCGGTATTCGGCGCGGGCATCGCCGAGCGCGCTCTCGCCTACTTCGCCGCCGCACCCTCCGGCGGCCGCGCGGCGCGGCCCTTCCCGGAGCTGACCGACCGGGAGATGGAAGTGCTCCGGCTCGTCGCCGACGGCCTCACCACCGCCGACATCGCCCGCCGGCTCCGGCTCAGCGAGAAGACCGTTCGCAACCACACGTCCAACGTGGTCGCGAAGCTGCGGGTCGAGGACCGAGCCCAGGCCGTCGTCCGAGCACGACAGGCCGGCCTGGGCTCCTAGCTGCCTCAGGCGGCGGCGACCAGGCCGGCGGTCACCGGCTCCAGGGCGGTGCCGAGGATTTCGCGCACGTCCGAGACGATGTGCACGGTCAGCGCCTCCAGGACGTCGGCGGGGACGTCGTCGAGGTCGGGCTCGTTGCGCTGCGGCAGGTAGACCTCGGTGAGGCCGGCTCGCTGGGCCGCGAGCAGCTTCTGCTTCACGCCGCCGATCGGCAGGACGCGGCCGGTCAGCGACACCTCGCCGGTCATGCCGACCTCGGCCCGCACCTCGCGGCCCAGCAACAGCGAGACCAGCGCGGTCGTCATCGTCACGCCCGCCGACGGGCCGTCCTTGGGCACCGCGCCCGCGGGCACGTGCAGGTGGACCGGGTGGTCGAGCTGCTCGGGCGAGATGCCGAGCTCCTCGGCGTGGGCCCGCACGTAGGACAGCGCGATCTGCGCCGACTCCTTCATCACGTCGCCCAGCTGGCCCGTCACCGACAGGCCGCCCTTGTCGCCGGGCAGCAGCGACGCCTCGATGTAGAGGACGTCGCCGCCCATGCCGGTGACCGCCAGGCCGGTGGCCACTCCCGGAACGGCGGTGCGCTCGAACGACTCCGGCGTGAACCGGGGACGCCCGATCAGCTCCTTGAGGTCGGTGGCCTCGATCGTCGCGGGCAGGTCGCGCAGGGCCACCTTGCGGAAGGCCTTCGCGAGGAGGCGCTCGAACGACCGTACGCCCGCCTCCCGGGTGTAGTTCGCGGCGATCTCGCGCAACGCGTCCTCGGACACGGTCACCTCGTCGGCCGACAGCGCCGCCCGCGAAAGCTGCCGGGGCACCAGGAAGTCACGGGCGATGGCGACCTTGTCGTTCTCGGTGTAGCCGTCGATCGCGATCAGCTCCATCCGGTCGAACAGCGCCTGCGGGATCGTCTCCAGCACGTTCGCGGTCGCGATGAACAGCACGTCGGACAGGTCGAGGTCGAGGTCGAGGTAGTGGTCGCGGAACGTGTGGTTCTGCGCCGGGTCGAGCACCTCGAGCAGGGCCGCCGCCGGGTCGCCACGGTAGTCGCTGCCGACCTTGTCGACCTCGTCGAGCAGCACGACCGGGTTCATCGAGCCGGCCTCGCGGATGGCCCGGACGATGCGGCCGGGCAGCGCGCCGACGTACGTGCGCCGGTGGCCTCTGATCTCCGCCTCGTCCCGCACGCCGCCGAGCGCCACCCGGACGAACTTGCGGCCGAGCGTGCGCGCGACCGACTCGCCGAGCGAGGTCTTGCCGACCCCGGGCGGCCCGGCCAGCAGGATCACCGCGCCCGAGCCGCGGCCACCGACGACCGACAGGCCACGGGACTCGCGCCGGGCCCGCACGCCCAGGTATTCGACGATGCGCTCCTTGACCTCGTCCAGGCCGTGGTGGTCGGCGTCGAGCACCGCGCGGGCGGCGGCGAGGTCGGTGGCGTCGGTGGTGCGGACATTCCAGGGCAGATCAAGAACGGTGTCGAGCCACGTACGGATCCAGCCCGCCTCGGGGTTCTGGTCGCCGGCCCGCTCGAGCTTGTCGACCTCGCGCAGTGCCGCCTCGCGGGTCGCCTCGGGCAGGTCGGCCGCCTCGACCCGGGTGCGGTAGTCGTCGGTGCCGTCGGCCTCGCCCTCGCCGAGCTCCTTGCGGATCGCCTTGAGCTGTTCGCGCAGCAGGTACTCCCGGTTGCGCTTCTCGACCGACTCGCGGACGTCCTTCTCGATCGTGTCGCTGACCTCGGACTCGGCCAGGAAGTCCTTGGTCCACTCGATGAGCAGACGCAGCCGGGCCTCGACGTCCGGGGTCTCCAGCAGCTCGCGCTTGCGGTCGTTGGCCAGGTAGGCGGCCCAGCCCGCGGTGTCGGCCAGGTCACCGGGGTCGTCGATGGCGCTGACCGAGTCGATGACCTGCCACGCCTCGCGGCGCTGCAGGACCGACACGACCAACTGCTTGTATTCGGTGGCCAGCTCGCGGGCGGCCTCGCCGGGGGCGGCGGCCTCGACCGGCTCGGCCTCGACCCACAGCACCGCGCCGGGCCCGGTCACGCCGCTGCCGATGCGGGCGCGCACGCCGGTGCGCAGGACGGCGGCGGGGGAGCCGCCGCGGAACTTGCCGACCCGCTCGACGCTCGCCACCACGCCGTACGAGGCGTAGCGATCCTCGAGCCGCGGCGCGATGAGCAGCTCGTCGCCGGCCGAGGTGCGGGCCGCGTCGACGGCGGCCTGGGCGCCCTCGTCCAGCTCGATGGGGACGACCATGCCCGGGAGCAGGACGACGTCGTCGAGGAACAGCACTGGAAGTCGTTTGCCGGACATCGGTACCTCCGAGAAGTTGAGTACGGCCGACTCAACCGCGAAGGCCGCGCTCCTCTTCCGGCGTTCACTGCGAGCGAAAAACTGCCCCCGAGGCGTTGAGGAACAACTCGGGCAGCATTGCCTGGATGGCGCCGACCAGGACGTTGTCTCCGGTGGAAAGGGGCGCGGGGGCGCCGATCGCGCGGGCGCGGACGCGGGTGCCGCCGGCGACGGCGTCGAACAGCTCGGCCACGTCGAGCCAGGTGTAGCGGGGGCGGAGCTTCAGCCCGTACGCGGCCGCCAGTTCTTGATAGAGCGCGGCCCAGTGAGCGATCCACCGCTCGTACCCGGTCCGCATGAAGGTCTGGATGCGCGGGTGATTGGGCAACGCCACCCAGATGATGTTCTGCATGCTCCACAGCGGGTCCCGCACCGTGGTGGCCATGACCTGGTCGGCCAGCCGGCGGATCAGCTCCGGGTAGGGGACGTCCTTGGCCAGCTTCCCGGCGACCTCGCGCAGATCCCGCATGTACGCGTCGATGATCGCCGGGCGGAAGAGGTAGGAGATCAGGTCCTCGGTGTAGCGGCTCTTGTATCGCCAGCGATCGCGGAACATGCCGACGGTCAGCATCTTCGGCCGCGCGTCGTGTGCGCCCTCCCGCTGCGCCCGTTCGATCAGTCGGGCTTGCGACACCCCGGCGAACAGGCAGGTGCCGCTGTCGTGGTCGTCCTGGAGGTCCGGCCCGCGGTGATCAAGGAGGTCGTCGCGCAGCAGGAGCAACCCGATCTCGAGGAACTCGCGGGTCTCGGGGCTGTTCGCGATGCGTTCGCGGGTGGCCGGCCGCGCGTCGGCGGCGACGTTGACCAGCACCGGCGAAAGGTTGTCGTCGCCCATCTCGGCCTCCGCTCCGGCGCGCCGACGTGTGGCTCCAGAGTAGGACCTCCAGCGCTGGAGGTGTTTCGGTCGCGGTTGACGTATCAGGGCGCCGATCCCGTCCTCTTCCTCTCGTAGGCCGGAACACCAGGCCTTGGACACGACCGATGGGCGGCGACGACCGTAATCGGCAATCCAACAGGGGGACCCGCCATGACCATCGTTTGGGAGAGCAAGCCCACCAACGGCTATCACCACGTGGAAGCCCCGGCTGTCGAGAAGAAGAAACCGGCCGTCCCGCCCAAGCCGCCGCCCTGGTGGGTGCGCAACAAGACGCCGCGCCCCATCTGGCTCGAGCATCGCGGGCGGGTCTTCGTCCTCGCCCCGCTCGAGGAGCGGACGTGGCGCACCGGCGATCCCCGGGAGTCCTTTCCGGACCTGCGGCGGCTCGAGGACCGGCGCCAGGTGGAGATCGGGCAACACGGCGCGGTCCCGGTCGGCGACGGCCTCCTGTCCACCTGCGTACGCGTCACCCTCGTCGTCGCGTTCCTGTGGCTGGCCTCGTTCTGGCCGTTGCCGACGTGGTGGTGGCTGCGGATCGGCACGGCCCTGGGCATCGGCGCGGCGCTGGCCTTCCTGCTGCTGGTGATCCGGCCGTCCCGCCGCCGCGCGGGCCGTCAGGCGCGCCGCCGCACCTGGTACAACGCCACGATGGCGATGGTCGTGCTGGTCGGCCTGCTGATGCCGGTCACCGTTCTCTACTTCGCCACCGACCTGAACAACGTGATCTCGATCTGGCCGGACGGCTTCCACATCGACATGGATCAGCCGCTGGTGCTCATCGGGCGGTTCATGCAGCTGACGTTCATCGCCGTCGCCACGCTGCTGCCGGCCCTCATGTACTTCCAGTTCGACGCCGAACGTCTCGGCACCCTGCGCGACCGGTGGATCCAGAACGTCTTCCGGCTCGACCCGGCGGTGGCCACGACCTCCGACGTCTACGCCAAATACGGAAAACAATTGGAGGAGGCGTACGGCGGACTCGGCGACGGCCGGGGCCGGCTCACCCGCGGGCGCCGTTCACCGATCATCCTGGCCACCCTCGTGCTCGCGTTCGGCTGGCTGCTGATCCTGCTCAAGGCCGGCGACCACATCGACGTCGGGCCGGCGTTGTCGTTCGTCGCGCTGCTCGACCCCGACCAATCCATGATCACTTTCGCCTTCCTGGGCGCCTACTTCTTCGCGTTGCAGCTGGTCTGGCAGGGCTACGTACGGGCGGACCTGCGCCCCAAGACCTACACCACGATTGCCGTACGGGTGCTTGTCGTCGTCGTTCTCGCCTGGCTCATCGAGGGAACGACCGGCGCCAGCGCGAACTCCAAGCCGCTGTATCTGCTCGCGTTCGCCGCGGGCTTCGTGCCCGACCGGGTGCTGCACCTGCTCTGGGAGAAGGCCCTGCCCAAGCTCGGCGCCGTCCTCAACCAGGACCGGCAGCAGCAGCTCACCGAGCTCGAGGGCATCGACCTCTACGAGCGCACCCGGCTCTGGGAGGAGGGCATCACCTCGGTCGAGGCGCTGGCCCACCACGACCTGCTCGACCTGTTCTTCAAGACCCGGATCCCGGCGGCGCGGCTGGTCGACTGGGTGGATCAGGCGATCCTGGCCATGTATCTCAACACCGACGAGTCCGGCGGCCCGGGGGTGCGCCGCGCGCTGCGGGAGCTCGGCATCCGCACGGCCAGCGATCTGGTCGAGCTGACCCGGGACAACGACCTGGACAAGCTCGTGGTCGCCGTGCACATCATCCTGCCCGCGCAGAACCGCGCGACCATCCGGTGCCGGCTGACCGTCCTGATCGCCACGCTCGACCACAGCGAATGGATGGGCCGCATCGAGAACTGGCGCCGGAGCGACCTGATCGAGCGGCATCCGGCCGACCGCCTCTACATCGACGGCCGGGGCGAGCTGCGGCCCGGTGACCCGCGCTTCTGCGCGTCACCGAGGCCGGGGCGAAGCGCCGCGGACCCGGTCCAGCAGCGCGGCCGGATCGCTTGGCGGCGCGTCGCCGCGCCAGGCGATGTGCTGGTCGGGGCGGACCAGCACGAGGTTCGCCCGGTACCGGTCGCGAAGGCGGCGCGCGCGCAGGTCGAGCACCGCGAGGGGCGTTGTTAGGTTGCGGGCGGCGTCCGGGATTCCGCCGCCGCCGGCGCCGTCCAGGATCAGCAGGGTGAAGGCCGGGCCGAGCTCGTCGTAGATCGAGCGGCCCGCGCCGAGCCAGGCGTGCGGCAGCCGCGCGCCGCCGCCGTGGTCGATCGCGCCGCCGGTCAGCTCGACGTCCAGCACCAGCTCCAGCGAGTGGAACTCGGCCTTCTTCGTCTCCTGGATGCGGCGGTGCGCGGCCTGCCGGGCCCGCTCGCCGGCGAGGTCGGCGGCCTCGAGGTTGTCGGCGAGCAGCTCGGTGGAGAGCACGGCCATGTTGGCGGTCGCCTCGCGGATCACCCGCTCCTGGACCGGGCGGCGTTCGGTCTCGTAGCTGTCGAGCAGCGCCGGGCCACCCCAGCCGTCGAGGACCGCCGCGAGCTTCCAGCCGAGGTCGACGGCGTCGCCGAGGCCGGTGTTGAGGCCGTGGCCGCCGAACGGCGGGTTCAGGTGCGCGGCGTCGCCGGCCAGGAAGACCCGCCCGGCGCGCATCCGGTCCACGATCTGCATGCGCGCCGTCCACGGGTCGGTGGAGAGCACCCGGGCGTCGACGGGCCGGCCGGCAGCGGCGTCGATGAGGGCACGGGCGTTCGCCTCGCCGGACTCCCGGTCCACGCCGAAGGCGATCAGCCACCAGGTGCCGGTGCGGTCGATCGGGCCGGCGAGCGCGGGGGCGTGCGGGTTGATGACCCAGTAGTGCACGGCCGGGCCGTGCCGGACGTGCGCCGCGAGCCCGGGCGCCTCGAAGACCATGCCGAAGTTGGGGCGCAATGCCCGGCCGCCCACGTATCCGGCGCCGATCTCCGCGCGTACGAGGCTGCGCGGGCCGTCCGCCCCGATCAGGTACTCGGCCTCGACGACCGACGACGTGCCGTCCGCGCCGGTGACGGTCGCCCGGACCCGGTTGTCGTCCTGCTCGACGCCCGTGACCTGGTAGCCGGTGGCCAGGTGGCACGCCGGCAGCTCGGTGACGGCCTCGCGCAGCACCTCCTCGAGGACGTACTGCGGCGCCTGCTGGCCGAGCTCCGGGAACCGGTCGCCCTCGGCGCTCAGGCCGAGGACGCCGGTGAAGCGGGACAGCTCGCGGCCCGCCAGCGAGGTGCAGAACACCACGTCCTGCGACCACGAGACGGGCAGCGGGGCGCGGGACCGCAGCCGGTCGGCGATGCCCCACCGGCGCAGGTGCTCCATCGACCGGACGTTGACCGTCTTGCAGCGCGGGCGGGCGTGGGAGACGGTGGTGCGCGGCTCGACGACGAGGCAGCGGATGCCGCGCCGGCCGAGCTCGACGGCGGCGGCCAGGCCGACCGGGCCGCCGCCGGCGATCAGCACCGGTACGTGGTCGGGAAGCACCTACGGCCGTTCCGCCCAGGCGGCGCACTCCTCGGCGAACGCGAGCTGGCGCAGGTGCAGCGCGTGCCCGAGCCGGTGGTGGTCGATGCTGTGCCCGGTGCCGCGGGCGACGGAGGCGTCGACGAACGGCGCGCCGGTGAGCATGGCGGCGAAGCGCTCGACGTTGGCCGGGGAGCTGTCCCAGAGCATGTCGAACTCGGCGAGCGCGTTGTGGACGGGCACGGTCACCGACGATGCCAGACCGGGCAGGCGCTCGACGGGCCATCGCGGCGCCTGGATCAGCTCGCGGACCGGAACCGGAGCGTACGACTCGTGGGCGGCGGCGACCGCCTCGGAGGCGAACGTGCCCTCGGGACCGAACATGACCTTGTCGCGTTCCTCGTACGGCAGGTCGATGGTGGCGTCGGCGGGCAGGCTCGCGAGGGCCTCGGCCGCGCCGTTGCTGTTGATGACCGCGCCCATGCCGGTCACCGAGAGCCCGATCAGCGGGAACGACGGCCCGTCCGCGGCGATCATCATGGCGATCATGCCGCCGATCGAGTGCCCGACCAGGAAGACCTGATCGGCGTCGAAGTGCTCGGCGGCGCCGGCGATCGCCGCGTCGAGCAGCTCGGCGTGCCGGTCGAAGGTGTTCTCCGCGGGGTCGAGCGCGGTGCTTCCGCCGTACCCGGGCCGGTCGAAGGCGACCACCCGGTACCCGGCGCTCGCCGCGGTGTCGAGGAACGACCCGCGGCCCGACCCGGCTATGGCGAAGTACTTGCCGTTGTACGTGCCGCCGGGCAGGGCGGCGATCAGCGGCCGGCGCGGCGCGGTGGCCGGACCGGCGGTGCGGGCGGAGATGGTCAGCCCGTCGACGGTGAGTTCGAGGAGGGACTGCGGGTCGTCGGCCATCGGGACTCCTAGCTCTGGTGGGCGGAACGGGGTGCGACGAAGTGGTGGCGCATCTCGCCGATGCCGTCGATGCGGGTGACGAGCTCGTCGCCGATCTGCAGCAGCACCTTGGGGTCGCGCGCCCAGCCGATGCCGCTCGGCGTGCCGGTGAAGATCAGGTCTCCGGGCAGCAGGGGCACGATCGAGGAGAGGTACGCGATCAGCCGCGGCAGCGAGAAGATCATGTCCCGGGTGCGGCCGTCCTGCATCGTGCGGCCGTTGACGGCGCAGCCGAGGCCCACGTCGTCGGGGTCGGCGAACTCGTCGGCGGTCACCAGGGCGGGCCCGATCGGCGCGAAGCCGGTGAAGGACTTGCCCAGGTTGAACTGCTGCGGCGCGGAACCGGCGAACTGCAGCTCCCGCTCGGAGAGGTCCTGGCCGGCGGTCAGACCGGCGACGTGCGCCCAGGCGCGGGCCTCGGTCACGTGCTCGGCGCGGCGGCCGATCACGGCCACGAGCTCGGCCTCGAAGTCGACCGAGCCGGGCGGGCGGGTGATCGGCCCGTACGGCCCGGTGATCGAGGCCGGGAACTTGGTGAAGACCATCGGCTGCGGCGGCAGCGCCAGGCCCGACTCGGCGGCGTGGTCGCGGTAGTTGAGCCCGATGCCGAAGACCTGCGGCGGGCGCGGCACCGGCGGGCCGAGCCGGTCCTCGTCGACGGTCAGCGTGGCCGGTCCGTCGAACGCCGCGGCCCAGGCGGCGAACTCGTCCCAGCGGGCGTAGACGGCCTGGACGTCGGCGGCGAACCGGCCGTCGCTGGCCTTCTCGACGTCGACGGCGCCGCCGTCCCCGGCGCCGAGCGCGAGCCGGCCGTCGAGGTTGTAGATGCGCATGCGGAGCCTCCCGCTGAACCGCCTCCGATCCGGCGGGGCGGGCTAGCGGAACCGTAGACCGTATATGTGATAACAGCAATAGGCCGGGGCGGCGAAGGGCGGGAGGGGAGTGCGGGGCAGGGGTGGGTCGGGTGCGGCTGGGCGCGGTGGGCGGCGGCGGGTGCTCAGGCGGCGGGTGCGGGCGGGCCGGTCCGGCAGGTGCTCAGGCGGCGGGTGCGGGCGGGCCGGTCCGGCGGCGGGTGCGCTTGGGGGGAAGCGGGTTCTGCGGCTGGTCCTTCAGGGCGAGCAGCGCGATCTGCTCGTTGTGCGCGAGGTGCTGGTGCACGGCGGCGGCCACCACCTCGGGGTCGCGCTGCCGGAAGGCGTCGAGCAGCTCCTGGTGGGCCTTCTCGCGACGCCAGTGCTCGTGCGGGTCGGGGTCGAGCCGGCCGAAGCCGATGCGGATGTAGCGCTCGGCGGCCCGCCACAGGGTGATGAGGATGCGCAGGTCCCAGCTGGTCGCGGCGGGCGCCAGCAGGGCCAGGTGGAACTGGTGGTGGGCCTCGTAGATCTCGTGGATCGTGCGGTTCTCGTCGCCGAAGTCGGTGGCGTCGTGCTGGAGCCGGTCGAGGTCGGCGGCGGTCAGCAGCCGGCACGAGCGCTGGGCGATCTCGGGCTCGAGCCGCCGGCGCAGGCGGTAGATGCCCTGCAGCTCGTCGAGATCGAGCGGCGCGACCACGGCGCTGCGGCCGGGGCGCATCTGCACCAGGCCCTGGCTCTCCAGGCTGCGCAGCGCCTCGCGGACGGGAATGATGCTGACCTGCAGCATCTCGGCCACCTCGCGCAGCGAGAACTCGCGGCCCGGCTCCATGTCGCCGGCCAGGATCGATCGGCGCAGCTCGGACATCACCTGCTCGGCGACGGATCGGTCCTCGATCGGGCGGACAGCCGCGCCGGCGCGCTCCACGGACACTCCGCCTCCTGCTCAGGGCGTTGAACGGCATCAACTATATCGACACGGACGCTCCCGGCCCTTGCGCGGGTCGCGGCGGTCCGCGACGATACTACCGTGATATGTGATAACGGCGACGAGGACGGCCATGATGGCGGCCGCTGGGCGGTGCTCCGCGAGATCGAGCAGCGCGTGCTGTGGCTGGCGACCGCGATGGTCGATCACGCCAACCGGGTCCGGCCCAACCCGGGCGGGCTCAAGGTCGGCGGTCACCAGGCGTCGAGCGCCTCGATGGCGACGATCATGACGGCGCTCTGGTTCGAGCACCTCGAACCGGCCGACCGCGTGTCGGTGAAGCCGCACGCCTCGCCGGTCCTGCACGCGATCAACTACCTGCTCGGCGCCCTGGACGAGCGCTACCTGACCACCCTGCGCTCGTTTGGCGGCCTGCAGAGCTATCCGAGCCGGGTCAAGGACCCGGACCCGGTGGACTACTCGACCGGGTCGGTGGGCATCGGCGCCACCGCCCCGATCTGGGGCGCCCTGGCCCGCCGCTACGTCGGCGGCGACGCCGGCACCGGCCGGCAGTACTCGCTGGTCGGCGACGCCGAGCTGGACGAGGGCGCGTGCTGGGAGGCGATCCTCGACCCGATGGTCGCCGGGCTCGGCGAGGTCTGCTGGATCGTCGACCTCAACCGCCAGTCCCTCGACCGGGTCGTGCCGCAGATCGCCGCCGGCCGGCTGCGGGCCATGTTCGAGGCCGCGGGCTGGCAGGTGCTGACCGCGAAGTACGGGCGGCTGCTCGGCGCGCTCTTCGAGCGGCCCGGCGGCGAGGCGCTGCGGGCCCGGATCGACGAGATGTCGAACGCCGAGTTCCAGCGGCTGCTGCGGTGCGCGCCCGGCGAGCTGCGCCGGCGGCTGCCCGGCGAGGACGGCGCCCCCGCGCTGCGGGCTTTGCTGGACGAGCTGGACGACGCGACGCTGGCCGCCGCGTTCCGCAACCTCGGCGGCCACGATCTGCGGACATTGAGCGAGACGCTGGCGGCGATCGACGACAGCCGGCCGACGGTGATCTTCGCGTACACCGTGAAGGGCTACGGCCTGGCGACCGAGGGCCACCCGCAGAACCACTCGTCGATGCTGACCGAGCCCCAGATGCGGCTGCTCGCCGACCGGGTCGGCATGTCGCTCGACGCGCCCTGGGCCCGGTTCGGCGCCGACTCCCCGGCCGGGCGGCTCTGCTCCGAGGCGGCCGAGCGCCTGCGGCGTACGCCCGCTGTGCCCTGGTCCGCCCCGGACGTGCCGGCCGACCTCGGCCGCACCCCGGCCGGAACCGCGTCGACCCAGGCCGGGCTCGGCCGCGCGCTGCTGGACCTGACCCGGCGGGCGCCGGAGGTGGCGCGGCGGGTGGTGACCGCGGCCCCCGACGTCGCGTCGTCGACCAACCTCGGCGGCTGGATCAACAAGGTCGGCGTGTGGTCGGCCGACGACCGCCGCGACTGGTTCGACGACGACCCCGAGACCATCCTGCACTGGCGGGAGCGGCCGACGGGCCAGCACATCGAGCTCGGCATCGCCGAGGTCAACCTGGTCGGGCTGCTGGGCGAGCTGGGCGCCACCTGGAGCCGCTGGGGCCGGCCGCTGCTGCCGATCGGCGTGCTCTACGACCCGTTCGTCGAGCGGGCGCTCGAACCGTGGTCGTTCGGCATCTACGCGGGCGGGCAGTCGATCCTGGTCGGCACCCCGGCCGGCGTCACGCTGGCGGCCGAGGGCGGGGCGCACCAGTCGGTGAAGACGCCGTCGATCGGCCTCGAGCAGCCCGGGTGCGTCGCGTACGAACCGGCCTTCACCATCGACCTGGAGTGGACCCTGCTCGCCTCGCTGGCCCGCCTCGGCCGGCCCGGCGGCGCCTCGGCCTACCTGCGCCTGTCGTCGCGGCCGGTCGACCAGGCGCTGGCCGCGGTGCCGGCCGACCCGGCGGCGCGGGAACACCGGCGCCGGCAGGCGGTCGCGGGCGCCTACCTGCTGCGCCGGGCCCCAAGCCGGCCGGCGGTGACCATTGCCGCCATGGGCGCGTTGCTGCCCGAGGCTCTGGCCGCCGCCGACCGGCTCGCCGCGCTCGGCGCCGCCGCCGACGTGGTCTGCGTGACCAGCCCCGGCCTGCTCTTCCGGGCCGTGCAGGCGCGCGCGGGGCACGGTGTCGCCGAGTCCTGGATCGTCGACGCCGCGTTCCCCGCGGCCCGGGCCGCGCCGATGGTCACCGTGCTCGACGGCCACCCGCACACGCTGGCCTTCCTGGCCGGCACGCACCGGGTGCCGGCCCGGCATCTGGGGGTCAGCGAGTTCGGCCAGTCCGGCGAGCTCGACGCGGTGTACCGGCGGCACGGCGTCGACGCCGACAGCATCGTGCGAGCCGCTCTCGACCTCGTCTGAACCGTTGCTGTTATCACATATATTTGTTACGTTCACGGCCCTTCGGGGACCCCATCTCAGATCGGAGCAGCACCCATGGCTACGGAGAGCGCCCTGTCCCGCGACGAGCTCATCGCCCGCAACCTCGCCGCGGTCGAGTCCCACTTCCACAACGAGACCCCCGAGACCATCGACAAGGCGATCGCCGAGTACACCGACGACATCGTCTGGGAGGTGCCGGCCCGCGGGCTCGTGCTGCGCGACCGGGAGGACGTGAAGCAGGAGTACCTCGCCATCTTCGGGTCGATGAACATCCACAAGATCACCAACCTCTACCGGTTCGCGACCGAGGAGTGGGTCTTCGACGACAGCATCTTCGAGTGGACGATCACCGGCGACGGCTTCCGCAACTGCCCCTACCCGGTCGGCACCCGGGTCAGCATCCGGCTGCTGCACGCGTTCCAGTGCCGGGACGGGAAGATCTGCCGCGAGAACGGCTACGAGATCTGGCGGCGGGCCGACGACACCGCCCGGGTCAACGACGACGTCCCGGCCGGCGCGCACGTCGAAGTGTTCGAGTGAGGGACGTGATGAGCGAGCCCGGCTGCCTCATGTGCGAGCTGGAGGACGCCGACCCGGGCGCGACCGTGTTCCGGGACGAGCACTGGGCGGCGCAGATCGTCGCCGGGTACGACGTGCCGGGCTGGTTCATCCTGCGCGCCCGCCGCCACGCCGAGCGCATCACCGGGCTCGACCCGGCCGAGCTGGCCTCGTTCGGGCGGCGCGCCCAGGATCTCGTCGCCGCCGTCACCGAGGTCACCGCGGCGCCGACCACGTACCTGATGGTCTTCGGCGAGAACTGGCCGCATTTCCACGCGCTGGTCGCCGCCCGCGGCGCCGACGTGCCGGCCGACCTGCGCGGCGCCAACATCCTCAACCTGCGTGCCGCCCACGCCGACTTCGCCGCCGCGTCGGCGCTGCTTCCCGGCGTGCGGGCGGCGTACGAGCGCCGGACCCGGCCCGCCGGATGAGCCGCCCGACGGTCATCCGCGACGTCCGCGTCTTCGACGGCCGGGAGCTCACCGGCCGCACGAGCGTGGCGTTCGCGGACGGCCGGATCGTCGACGGCCCGGAGCCGGCCGGTGCCGACGTCGTGGACGGCGGCGGCGCCACCCTGCTCCCCGGCCTGATCGACGCCCACGCCCACGTCCAGCGGCGCTCGGAGCTGGCGGCGATGGCGTCCTGCGGCATCACCACCGTGCTCGACATGGCGGCGCCGGCGTTCGAGGCCACGATGGCCCTGAAGCACCAGCCCGGGCTGCCGGCGCTGCTGTCCGCCGGGCGCCCGGCGAGCGGGCCGGGCTCGATGTTCGTCACCAGGATGGGCCATCCGGCCTCGTCGGCGGTCGCCGGCCCGGACGACGCGGCCCGCTTCGTCGCCGACCGGGTCGCCGACGGGTCCGACTACATCAAGATCATTGTGGAGGATCCCCGGTTCCCCGGCACGAAGCCGCTGAGCCCGGAGACGGTCGCGGCGATCGTCACCGCGGCCCGGGACGCCGGCCTGATCACGGTCGCGCACGTGGTCAGCGCCGGCACGATGCACACCGCCCTGGCCGCCGGCGTCGACGTGGTCACCCACACCGCGCTGACCGCCGAGGCGGAGGGCATCCGGCTCCCGGAGCGGCCGGTCGCCATCATCCCGACGCTGGGCATGATGGACGGCGTCGCCCGGGCGATCGGCGGGCGCCCGCCGGTCCGGCTGATGTCGCTGTTCGTCCCCGCGCTGCGGATGCGCTACCGGCACGCCGTCGCGACCGTGGCCGCCTTCCACCGCGCCGGGAAGGTCGTGCTGGCCGGCACCGACGCCAATGACGAGCCGAACGCGCCCTATCAGGTCCCGCACGGGCCGTCCCTGCACGACGAGCTCGGCCGGCTCGTCGGCGCCGGGCTCACCCCGGTCGAGGCGCTGCGGGCGGCGACCGTGCTGACGGCCGAGACGTTCGGGCTGCACGACCGGGGCGTGATCGCCGCCGGGCGCCGGGCCGACCTCGTGCTCGTCGACGGCGACCCGACCCGCGACATCGCCGCCACCAAGGCGGTTCGCGGCGTCTGGATCGGCGGCGAGCGTTGATCCTCGTCACCGCGGCCCACGGCAACCAGGGCCGGTTGCTGGTACCCAAGCTGCTCGCCGCCGGCCTGCCGGTGCGGGCCTGCGTGCGCTCGGAGTCGTCGGCCGCCCGGCTGCGCGCGCTGGGCGTCACCGATGTGGTCGCCGGCGACCTAGCCGAACCGGACACGCTGGCCGCGGCGATCCGCGGGGTCACGAAGGTCTACCACGTCGGGCCGACCATCCACCCCCGCGAGCGCGAGATGGGCCTCGCCTTCGTCGACGCCGCGCGGGCCGAGGGGGTCGGGCACTTCGTCTTCAGCTCGGTGCTGCACGCGATCACCACCGACCTCGTCCAGCACGAGATCAAGCGGGACGTCGAGGAGCACCTGCTCTCGTCCGGGCTCGAGTTCACGATCCTCCAGCCGGCGAACTACATGCTCCCGCTCAAGCTCCGGCCCGTTCTCGAGCGCGGCGTGTTCGAGCTGTCCTGGTCGCTGACGCGCCGCCAGTCGATGGTGGACCTGCACGACGTGACCGACGTGGCCCGCCTGGTGCTGGAGGACGGCCCGGCGCACACCGGAGCCACCTATGAGCTGGTGGGGCCGGGACGCTTCACCGCGTACGAGCTGGGGGAGATCATCTCCCGCGTGCTCGGCCGGCCGATCGAGGTCCGCGAGATCGACGCCGACACCTACCTGAAGGCCTGGGTCGGTGACGCCGACCCGCGGGAGGTCACCCACCAGGTGCGGGTGCTGCGCGCCATCACCTCCCGCTACAGCAGCCACGACTTCGTCGGCAACCCGAACGTGCTCACCTGGCTGCTGGGCCGTCCACCGACGACGTTCGAGCAGTTCGTCCGCCGGGAATTCGATCCAGGCCTGTCGATTTCGCGGCCGACCGTCTAGCCTCGTGGTGCTTGCCAGCGACACGGGGAGGACTGGCATGTCACGGGGATCTCGCATGCGCATTTCACGGGTTCACCCGGGCACCTCCTGCCCCGGGCCACCCCACGCATTGCGAAAGGACACCCCTCGATGAACTCGTACGCGGCCCGATGGCGCCGCGCCTTCACCGGGCTGGCGGTCGCCCTGACGGCGACGCCCCTGCTGCTCGCCGTCGCCCAGCCGGCCCAGGCGGCCGACACGTTCGCCTGCACCGGCAACGCGACCCTGCTCGCCGCCGAGACCGGCGGCAAGCTCTGGAAATACCCGTTCACCACGCCGGGGACGGCGACCAGCAAGCTCGGCACCCGGGCCGACATCGGCGCCGGCTGGAACACGTACGGCCGCGTGCTCGGCGGCCCGGACGGCCGCGTCTACGGCATCAACTCGACCGGGGTCTGGCGCTACCGCTACAACGGCTCGGGCTGGGACACGGTGAACGGCAGCCAGCGGTTCCAGCTGAGCACGGGCTTCACCCAGTACGCCACGGCCGCCTTCCGCAACAAGATCACCATTGACGAGATCGGCGACATCTACCTGGTCGACGGCAACGGCAAGCTCCGCTGGTACCGGTACGACGAGAGCACCCGCCAGTTCACCATCAACGCCCGCGTGCTCGACAACGGCTGGGACAAGTACGACCTCATCGTCGCCGCCGGTCCCGGCGTGCTCTTCGCCCGCACGCCCGCCGGCGATCTCTACCGCTACCGGTTCGAGCCGAACAGCCAGCGCTGGCTGACGACCGGCACCCACGTCGGCACCGGCTGGAACGGCTTCACCAAGGGCCTGTTCTCGGTCGGCGGCGACACGCTGTTCGGCATCCAGGCCGACGGCGACATCTTCCATTACCGCTACCGGGAGGACACGAACACCTGGCCGCTGCTGGCCCGCGACCTCGACAACGGCTGGCAGACGTTCGCCAACGCGTTCGCCTTCACCAACACGTGCCGCCTCACCGACCGGCACGTGCCCGCCTCGACCGCCACGCCGGTGGCCCAGTACAGCCCGAGCACCGTGGTGCAGGGCCCGGCCGGGACGGCGGCCGTCGGGCCGGTCGAGTACCTGCACGCCGACAACATCGGGCGGCTGCGTCACGCGTACCAGTCGAATCCCGATGTTTTCAGCTCGGCGCAGTGGACCACGATCCCCACGGATCAGGCCTTCACCGGACGGCCCGCGATGGTCGCGAACGGGCAGAACAACCTGCAGGCCCTGATCCACAACGCCAACGGCGACATCTGGTCGTTCACCCGGGCGGCGTCGCCGAGCACCACCTGGCAGGCGGGCGTGTCGCTGGGTGGCGCCATGCGGTCCGCTCCCGCTCTGGTCAAGCTTTCCGACGGTACGCTGGCGGCCTTCGCCCTCGACGCCGACGGTCAGCTCTGGTACCGGTCGCAGGACGGCAGCGCCGGTGACCTGCTGCCGTGGCGCCCGCTCGCCGGCGGCGGCACCGGGATGACCGGCGACCCGTACGTGCTGGCCACCTCGAACGGCTCGGCCCTGCTCGTGGTCGCCGACTCGGCCGGGACGCTGCGGACCGCCACCTACCGGGCCGGCACGCTCACGGCCTGGACCAGCCTGGGCGCCGGCGGCACGGGAACGCCGTCGATCGTGGCGGTGCCCGGTCCGAGCCTGCGGATCTTCGCGCGCACGGCGGACGGGCAGATCGTGACCCAGCGGCAGGACGCGGCGGGCGTCTTCCCCGGCGTCTGGGACGCGGTCGGCACGTTCTCGGCGGCCGGTCCGCCGGCGGCCATCCTCGACCCGGTGCTGGGCCGGATGGCCGTCGTCGCCCGGGGCGCGGACGGCGAGATCTACCTGGTGTTCGAGACCACCCAGGGCTCGGGCACGTGGGGCACGTGGCAGCGCCTCAACCCGGACACGTCCGACCCGGCGGCCACCGACCCGACGGTGATTCCGTTCAGCAACTCGAGCGGGCAGACCTGGATGATCGTCTTCCGGAACGCCAACGACGCCACCCGGGTGTACGAGCGGACGCAGGTCTCGGGCACCACCACGAGCCTGCGCAAGTCGGCCACCTCCGGCTTCACCGCGCGCACGCTGCCGGCCGAGCCGGCGAACTGAGATGAGCCGCGGGGGGGGGGGGGGGGCCCCCCCCCCCCCCCCCCCCCGCAGCGCCCGCCCCCGTTTCTGCAGGGGGCGGCTCTATTTCCCCTTTCGGTGTAGCTTTCCGTTGTCAAACCTGTTTTTTCCTCGAACGGGGT
>NZ_JBVJIU010000002.1:0-84506 GCF_055586105.1 Actinoplanes sp. NPDC051537 | reverse complement strand
GTGGGTGACGGAAAGAAGGATGGCGGGGAGGAGGGGAGGGGGGAGGGGGGGGGGGGGGGGGCCCCCCCCCCCCCCCCCCCGGACCTCAGCGGCAGCTCCGGCCCCGGTTGATGCAGGCGGCGATCCGCTGCATCGTGCCGGTGGAGTTCACGTTGACGAAGTCGTTGTGGTCCGAGAACGGGTTGTGGTTCTCCTCGGGGAACGAGTCGAGGGCGTACTGCCCCTTGAGCTGGACGTCGCGCGGGATCTCGTACGAGATGGTGATCCGCAGTTGCGGGATGGCGACGAAGCCGGCCGGGCAGGCGCCGGTCTTCCGGTCGGCGAACGCGACGTGGGCGCGGTGGTTGTCGCTGTCGATGTTCTTGCCGTCCCAGCAGCCGGGGAAGTCCTGAACCCGCTGAACCTGGCGACCGGCCGGGCAGATCGGGTACTTGTCGGAGAGCCGGTCCGGGAAGCCGGAACAGGTCCAGGTGGCGCGCGCGTTGGCCGGGCCGCGGCTGGTGGGCTTGGCGTCGCCGGTCAGCTCGCGCAGGAACTTCGGCATGGGCACGACCTTGGCGACCGGGTTGCCGCGGTACTCGATGAGCACGGACGCCGGGCGGACGATGCCGCCGGTGTTGCCGGGCAGTTCCCGGTTCGGGCCCTGCGGATCGGGCAGCGGTTTCGGGCCGGCGTTGTCCCCCAGAGTGCAGCCCGCCAGCGTGTCCAGCCCCTCGGGGCGGGCGGCGGTGCGGCCGATGGCGATCGCGATGCGGTCGAGCACGGCGGCGCGCTTGGCCTCGAGCGGGCCCAGAACGTCGACCTTTCCCTGCTCGGTGACCAGGCGCTGGTTGGCCTCGGAGATCTGCCGGTCGAGCTCGGCCAGGTTGCGGTCGACCTCGGCGAGGGCGGACCGCGGCACGCCGGGCAGCTTGTCCCGCACGGTGGGGCACTGCACCTGCGGGGTAGCGGACGGCGCGCCGTGGCCCGCGTGCAGGCCGGCGTGGATGCCGTCATAGCTGACGTCGCACTCGGTCAGCGAGACCATCCGGGGACGCTGCCCACCGGCGGCGCCGATCGCGTCGCCGATCCGGGCCAGCGTGGCCGCCCGGTTGGTGCGCAGCCAGCGGAGAACCTGGTCGTTGAGCCGGGCGTCCACCCCTCGGGTGGCGAGAATCCGCCGGTCGGCGGTGACCTCCATCCGGTCCAGCTCGGCCAGCCGGCGGTCGACCTCGGCCTTCGCCGGCGCGGGCACGGCCGGCAGCGAAGCACGCGCGGACGGGCAGACCACGGTCCCCGAGGTGGCGGCGAGCGCCCGCCGGACGTCGTCGCCGGAGGCGCGCACCGAGCGGTCGATGCGGACCACGGGCCAGAAGTACGCCGACCGGTCGCCGTTGCGGCAGGTGGTGCCCGAGGCGGCGAGGTCGGCGTCGGAGGAGTTCGCGGTGATCGCGAGGTTGCCGACGAAGTCGTGCAGGTGCTCGGCGCCGTTCTTGATGCCGGGCTGCGCGACCGGGTTGTCGGGGCTGAACTTGCCGTTGCCGTTGGTGCCGCAGTTCACGGTGAACCGCCCGGTGGCGGCCCGCGGCCCGGTCCGCGGGCGGGTCACGTTCGGCCGTACCCGCTCGATCGGCACGAAGTCGGACAGGCTGGTGGCCGCGCCCGCGGTGTTCTTGCCGCCGCCGGAGACGAACGTGGCGGTCAGCCCGCCCGTCGCCGCCAGCAGCGCCGCCACCAGGGCCAGCCTGGCCGGTCTCCCGGTTCGCATCCTCATCGCTGTCTCCTCGCCTGCTTCTCCGGCGCCGGCCACTCCGGCCGGGCAGGGTGGGATACGGCGGTCCGGGCGGTGTGGACGGGGCGACCGAGGGCACGTCATCGACCGGTAAGAATTCGCCGCAACCGCATCCGCCGGGGCCTCGCCGGACGAAGGAAGGGTGATGAGTTCCGACCACGAGCTCGCCGACCGCCTGCGGGTCGGCGACGAGAAGGCGCTCCGGGCGGCGTACGACCGGCACGGCGCCGCGGTGCTCTACCTGGCCCAGCGCATGCTCGGCAACCGGGCCGACGCCGAGGACGTCACCCAGGTGACGTTCGTGGCGGCCTGGTCCGGGCGGGACTCCTTCGACCCGGAGCGTGGCTCGATGCTGAGCTGGTTGCTCGGGATCGCCCGGCGCAAGGCGGTGGATCGGTTGCGCTCGGTGGCGAGAGACGTTCGGGTGGCCGAGACCGTACGCGCCCAGCCCGCCCCGCCCGAGGAACCGGAACGCCCCGACCGGATCGTCGACCGCTTGGTGGTCGCCGATGAGCTCGGCCGGCTGCCCGCCGAGCAGCGCCGCACGCTCGAGCTCGCGTTCTTCGACGACCTGACCCACCCCCAGATAGCGGCCGTGACCGGACTGCCGCTCGGCACGGTCAAGAGCCACATCCGGCGTGGCCTGGCGAACCTGCGACGTCGATGGGAGGTGGACGGTGGAGCACCTGGATCCCGATCGGCTGGCCCTTCTCGCGCTCTCTGATCTTGCCCTCTCGGACGAGGTCGAGGCGCCCGCCGAGTCCGGCCACCTGGCCGAGTGCGCCGCCTGCCGCCACGAGCTCGACGCGCTGCGCACCGTCGCCGTCCTCGGCGCCGAGAGCGAAGAGCTGCGCGACCTGCCGCCGCCGCCCGAGCGCCTCTGGCAGCGCATCGAGAACGACATCGCCGCCCCCGCCCCCGCTAAAGGCCCGCTCGCCCGCGCCGTTCGCCCGCGCCGTGAGCGTCCCCGCTGGCTCGTTCCGGCGCTCAGCGCCGCGGCCGCCGCGGTGCTCGCGGTGGCCGGCACGGTCGCGGTCGACCGGTTCGTGCACCGCGGCCCGGCCGAGCGGGTGACGGCACGGGCGACGCTCGCGCCGCTGCCGGCCGTGCCGCCCGCCGCCGGTGGCACGGTCCGGGTGCTGTCCGACGGCGAGATGCGCATCGATGTGCGGAACCTGCCGCTGACCACCGGCTTCCACGAGGTGTGGCTGATCGACCCGGACGACGCGACCAAGATGGTGTCGATCGGCAACCTGACCGGCCGGCGGGAGGTGGTGCTGCCGGTGCCGCCGGGCGTCGACATGAACCGGTACCGCCTGGTCGACGTCAGCGACGAGCCGCACGACGGCGACGCCGCGCACTCGGGCCACAGCCTGCTGCGCGGAACCCTCACCTCGTAGGTGCATCCATAGCCGGCGATCCGGGCGAAGGACCGGGTGGTGGCATCGACGCCACCACCCCGTACTCGGAAAGGACGCACGAAGATGAGGTTCATCCGATTCGGCCGGCGAGCCGCCGCCGTCGCGGCCGCCACGATCGTCGCCTCCGCCCTCGCCGCCGCGCCGGCCGATGCGCACGGCACGACCAAGCCGCTGGGCACCCGGTCGCTCGCCGCGGTGCTGACCGCCGACAAGAGCGGCTTCGATCGCAAGGGTGGCGACTACGACATCCTGACCGCCGCCGTCCTGGCCGTGCTCAAGGCCAAGCCGTCCAGTCCGGTCGGCGTGCTGACCGACGGGAAGACGGCGCTGACCGCGTTCCTGCCCAACGACCGCGCCTTCGAGCTGCTGGTCGCCGACATCCAGCACTCTCGCCGCCTGCCGTCGGAGAAGGCCGCGTTCACCGCCGTGGCCGGCCTCGGCATCAACACGGTCGAGGCGGTGCTGCTCTACCACGTCGTCCCCGGCGCCACGATCACCCGCTCCGCCGCCCTGCGCGCCGACGGCGCGTCCCTCAAGACCGCGGCCGGCTCGTCGATCAAGGTCGACGTCTACGGCTTCTGCTGGAAGCGCGTCCGCCTGATCGACGCCGACCGCAGCGACCGCGACCCGCGCGTCATCCGCTTCGACATCAACCGCGGCAACCGCCAGATCGCCCACGGCATCGACCGGGTGCTGCGCCCGATCGACCTGCCCTGACCTCCTCCCGGGAACGGCCGCCGGGCGCGGAGCCACCGCGCCCGGCGACCCTGTGGGAGGCTTCGTCGATGCGTTCTGTGTGGATCACCAAGTCCGGCGGGCCCGAGGTCTTGGCCGTCAGGGAGAGCTCCGCACCGCAGCCGAAAGCCGGCGAGGTGCGCATCGCCGTGCGGGCCGCCGGGCTGAACTTCGCCGAGGTCATGGCTCGGCAAGGGCTCTATCCGGACGCGCCCAGGCCGCCGTGCGTCGTCGGCTATGAGGTGGCCGGCCAGGTCGATGCGCTCGGCGACGGGGTCGCGGGACTGGCGGTCGGGCAGCGGGTGATCGCGCTCGTGCGGTTCGGGGGGCACGCCGAGCAGGTCTGCGCGCCGGTCGAGCGGGTGCTGGCCATGCCCGATGACCTCGGATTCCACGACGGGGCCGCGCTGCCGGTCAACTACCTCACGGCGTACCACATGCTCTTTCGGGTCGCGAACCTCCGGCCCGGCGCCAGGGTTCTGGTGCACATGGCCGCCGGCGGGGTCGGGCTCGCGGTGCTGCAACTGTGCCGCACGGTTCCGGGGGTCGTCACGTTCGGGACGGCGTCCGCGGGCAAGCACGCGGTGCTGCGCGAGGAAGGGTGCACCCACCCGATCGACTACCGCACCGAGGACTACGCGGCCCGGGTGCGGGAGCTCACCGCGGGAGAGGGCGTCGACCTCGTCCTCGACCCGCTCGGCGGCCGCGACTGGAAACGTGGCCTCGGGCTGCTGCGGCCGGTCGGGCAGCTCATCGCGTACGGCTTCGCGAACCTCAGCACCGGCGAACGGCGCAGCCTCCGCCGGCTCGCGAGCCAGTTCACCGGCGTGCCGGTGCTGACGCCGTTCGCGCTGATGAACCGCAACCGGACGGTGAGCGGCGTCAACCTCGGCCACCTGTGGGACCGCCCCGACCTGCTGCGCGAGGAGCTGGCGACCCTGCTCGAGCTGTGGGAGGCGGGCGCGATCCGGCCGCGCATCGACGGGGTGTTCCCGTTCGACCAGGCCGCGGCGGCGCATCGCCGGCTCGGCGAGCGCCGCAACGTCGGCAAGGTGATCCTGGTGCCCTGAGCGGTCAGCCGATGACGGCCTCCACCCGGACCGTGGCGCCGGGAGCGGCCGGCGGCACGACCGAGCCCGCCACCCGCTCGCCGTCGACGATCAGGTGCGCCACCCGGCCGTACGCCCCGGGTGTCTTGCTCACGCTGATCTCGTAGGTGGCGCCGCGGAACGAGCGGGTGACCCGGAATCCGTCCCAGTCCGTTGGCAGCACCGGGTCGACGCGCAGCCCGGTCAGCTCCGGCCGGATGCCGAGGATCCACTGCGTGATCGCGACGAAGTTCCAGGCCGCGGTGCCGGTGAGCCACGAGTTCTTGGCCTCGCCGTGGGTCGGCGCGTCCCGGCCGGCGATCATCTGCGCGTAGACGTACGGCTCGCAGCGGTGCACCTCGCTGATCGGCTCCCGGACCGACGGGTTGATCCGCCGGTAGTAGTCGAACGCGTTGTCGCCGTGTCCGACCATCGCCTCGGCGATCATGATCCACGGGTTGGTGTGGCAGAAGATGCCGGCGTTCTCCTTGTATCCCGGGGGATAGGAGGAGATCTCGCCGAGCTCGATCCGGTAGCTGGAGTACGCCGGCTGCTGCAGGACGACGCCGTGCGGGGTGGCCAGCCGCTCCTCCACGCTCGCCAGCGCCCGCACGGCCAGGCCGTCCTCGAGGCCGATCCCGCCGAGCACGCACATGCCCTGCGGCTCGATGAAGATCTGCCCCTCGTCGTTCTCGCCGGAGCCGATCGGGTTGCCGTGGAAGTCGTACGCGCGGCGGAACCAGGCGCCGTCCCAGCCGTGCTCGACCGCCGCCGCCGTCATCTTCTCCGCCGCCGCCCGGTACTCGCCCGCCTCCCCGTCCAGCCCACGCAGGTCGGCGATGGCGGCCAGCTCCTTGGCCGCCAGCACGAACTGCCCGGCGATGAAGACCGACTCGGCCGTTCCGCCGCTTACGTTCTCGGTGGTCTGGAACGGCTCGCCCGGGGTGTCGGAGAAGCAGTTCAGGTTGAGGCAGTCGTTCCAGTCGGCCCGCCCGATCAGGGGCAGGCCGTGCGGGCCGAGCCGTCCGAGCGTGTAGCGCAGCGAGCGGCGCAGGTGCTCGTACAGCGGCGCCTCGCTGCCGGGCGCGTTGTCGAACGGCACCGGCTCGTCCAGGATCGTCTCGTCGCCGGTCTCCTTGAGGTACGCCGAGACGCCGAGCACCAGCCACAGCGGGTCGTCGTTGAAGCCCTGGCCGATGTCGTTGTTCCCGCGCTTGGTCAGCGGCTGATACTGGTGGTACGCCCCGCCGGTCGTCATCTGGGTGGCCGCGATGTCGAGGATCCGCTCCCGGGCGCGCCCCGGAATCATGTGCACGAAGCCGAGCAGGTCCTGGTTGGAGTCGCGGAAGCCCATGCCGCGGCCGATCCCGGATTCGTAGAACGACGCCGATCGGCTCAAATTGAAGGTCACCATGCACTGGTACGCGTTCCAGACGTTGACCATCCGATCGGTGTCCGCGTCCGGCGTCGACACCCGCAGGCCGCCGAGCAGCCGTTCCCAGTATTCGCCGAGCGCCGCGAACCCCTCGTCCACCGCCGCCGGCCGCAGCCAGCGCTCGATGACCGGCCGCACGCGCCGCTTGTTGAGGGTCTGCGAGCCGCGCGGGTCGAACTTCTCGTCCCGCGGGTTCTCCGCGTAGCCGAGCACGAAGATCACCTCGCGGCTCTCGCCCGGCGCCAGCGCGAGCCGCACGTGATGGCTGCCCATCGGCGCCCACCCGTGCGCCACCGAGTCGGACGCCGCGCCGCGCTCGACCGCCTCCGGCCGGTCCCAGCCGCGGTAGGCGCCGAGGAACGTGTCGCGCTGGGTGTCGAACCCGGCGAGCGGCTCCGAGCAGGCGAAGTACGCGAAGTGGTCGCGCCGCTCCCGGTACTCGGTCTTGTGGTAGATCACCCCGTCGACCACCTCGACCTGGCCGGTGGAGAAGTTGCGCTGGAAGTTCGTCGCGTCGTCCTGAGCGTCCCAGAGGCAGAACTCGACCGAGGAGAACAGGGAGAGCTCGGCCGCCGTGTCGCGGTCGTTGGTGACCCGGACCCGCCACACCTCGAGGGTCTCGCCGAGCGGCACGAAGTAGAGCGTCTCGGCCCGGATCCCGCCGCGGGCGGAGGCGATCCGGGTGTACGACAGGCCGTGGCGGCACTCGTACTCGTCCAGCGGTGTGCGGGTCGGCTGCCAGGACGGCGACCAGAAGTCGCCGGTGTCGTCGTCCCGCACGTAGAGGTAGCGGCCGCCGACGTCGAACGGCGCGTTGTTGTAGCGGTACCGGGTGAGGCGGCGCAGCTTCGCGTCGCGGTAGAACGAGTAGCCACCGGCGGTGTTCGACATGATGCCGAAGTACTCATCGGTGCCCAGGTAGTTGATCCAGGGCAGGGGCGTGTCGGGCCGGTCGATGACGTACTCGCGCCGCGCGTCGTCGAAGTGTCCGTACTTCACGAGGTCCTCCATTTTGGGAGCGCTCCCGAAATGCTAGCTTGAGCATCGGCTCTGGTCGATCGCTCTCAGGAGGCTCCGCATGCGGAGATTTCTCGTCGCCGTCCTCGCGGCCGTGACCGGCGCGGTCGGCCTGGCCGCGCCCGCCGCCGCGGCCCACCCCGCCTTCGTCACCCGCTCCGGCAGCACGCTCAAGCTCGACGGCAAGCCGTTCCGCTTCGGCGGCACCAACAACTACTACCTGTTCTACAAGAGCCGGACGATGGTCGACGACGTCTTCGGCGACGCCAAGACGGCCGGCTTCGACGTGATGCGGACCTGGGCGTTCGGCCTGATCGGCAACGCCGACGGCAGCAACTCGGTGGCGCCGGCGCCGGACGGCGTCTACTTCCAGTACTGGGACGGCGAGAAGCCGGCCTTCAACGACGGGGCGAACGGCCTCGAGCGCCTCGACTACGTGATCGACGCCGCCCGGCGCTCGGGCCAGCGGCTGGTGCTGGCGCTGACCAACAACTGGTCCGACTTCGGGGGCATCGATCAATACGTACGGTGGCGGGGGGCCTCGTATCACGATGACTTCTACACCGATCCGGTGATCAAGGGCTGGTACAAGGACTACCTGAATCACGTGCTGAATCGCGTCAACACGATCACCGGCGTGCGGTACAAGGACGATCCGACGATCATGACGTGGGAGCTGGGCAACGAGCCGCGGTGCAAGGGCTCGGGCGTCTACCCGCAGAGCGATCACTGCACCACCGACACGCTGACGAGCTGGGCCGGGGAGATGACCTCGTACCTCAAGTCGCTCGACCGCAACCACCTGGTCAGCGTCGGCGACGAGGGCTTCTTCTGCGACGGGCCGGACTCCCCGGACTGGATCGACAACTGCGGCGAGGGCGTGGACAGCATTGCGCTGGCGTCGCTGCCCGCCGTCGACGTGATGTCGTACCACCTCTACCCGGACAGCTGGGGCAACCGCACCCCGCAGTGGGCCGACGACTACATCACCCGGCACAACGTGGCCGCCAGGAAGCTGGGCAAGGCGGTGATGCTCGGCGAGTTCGGCTGGAAGGACAAGGCCACCCGCAACCCGGTGTACCAGGACTGGCTCAACACCTTTGCCCGTACGGGCGGGAGCGGTTTCCTGTATTGGATCCTCTCCGGCTCGCAGGACGACGGCACGCTCTACCCGGACTACGACGGGTTCACGGTCTACTGCCCGAGCCCCGTCTGCACCACGATCTCGAACGCCACCACCGAGATCTCGTCCGGGCAGCGGTCGCTGCCGCCGGTGGCCGACAACGACACCGCGATCACGCCGGCCGACACGCCCGTGACCGTGCCGGCGGCGGCCAACGACATCGCGTACCGCACCAAGATCCGTCCGGCCAGCCTCGACCTCGACCCGGGTGTTGCCGGGCGGCAGACCAGCGTGACCGTCACGGGTGGCGTTTTCACGTCGGGCGGCGCCGGCGCGGTCACCTTCACCCCGGCGGCCGGATTTGCCGGAAAGGCGGTGGCCTCGTACGTGATCCAGGACCAGGCCGGCCGATGGTCCAACGTGGCGACCGTGACCGTCACGGTCAAGCCCGACCCGGCCGCGACCCAGGTGCTCTACTCGTTCGAGGACGGCGTCGAGGGCTGGGCGTCCGCGTCCTGGCAGACCAACGCCGGCACGGTCGGGCAGACCACCGAGTTCGCCACGCTCGGCACGCACGGCCTGCGGGTCGCGGCGGCCGACGGCGGCTGGTTCGGCGTCACGTTCCCCGAGCCGATCGACATGTCGAACCGCTCGGCGCTGAAGTACGACCTGCGCACGAGCCCGGCCGCCGGCACCAACGCGGCGATCGCGGTGCAGACCGGCGACGGGTACGCCTGGTGCCAGTCCGGCTTCACCTGGATCAACCAGGACACCACGACGACGGCGTCGATCGACCTGCAGACCGCGATGTCCTGCGACAGTGCGGCCCTCAGCGATGTGCGCGTGCTCTGGGTCTACATCAACCCGGGCACGGTCGACCTGGACAACGTGCGCCTCGAGTAACCGGGCCGGCGCCCGCGATCATCCCGACCGCGGGCGCCGCGCCTTTCTATCGGGCGGTGACGGCGACCGGCCGCTTCGCGACGGTGGCCGCGGCGGCCGCGGAACCGACAGCGGTGTTCGTCCCGCCGGTGACGGCCAGGCCGCCGGTCGGCACCGACATGCCGAGATGCAGCGTGCTTCCGGTCGGTGCGGTGGCCACCGCGAGGACCGGGTACGCGTTGCCGCCCGCACGCACGGACGTGGAGATGTAGTCGCCGAACATCCGCCCCTGGGAGGTGTTCGGGATCCAGGACAGGTTCATCGGCCCGGCCAGCGCGGTGAAGGCGCTCCACGAGCCGCCGCCGTTGGTCGAGGAGATGAAGCCGGCGTCGAGCCGGCAGGTCGACGCGGTGCACGACGAGGCCGGGTAGTAGTAATAGGTCAGCCCGATCCGGGCCGCCGCGCCGGAGCTCGCGGGATCGACGCCGATCCCGGGCACGAAGTGATCGACCGTGCTGGTGGTGGCGTCGATCGGCACCCGGGTCGGCGCGGCCCAGGTGGTCTCGCCGGTCGACTTGGCGATCACGATGTCGTTGCGTGGGCAGCCGCTGCGGAACCGGCAGTCCGACCAGCTGACGTAGACGGTGCCCGCGGCGTCGGCCTCGGCGCTGGGCAGCGGTTCCTCGCGCAGCCCGCCGGCCGGCGCCAGGGCCGCGCCCCACGTGGCGCCGCCGTTGGTCGAGGTTCGCATCCGGATCGAGTCGCCCGCGTTGGTGATGTCGTACTCGGTATAGCAGTTGCCGAAGAACGGGCTGGCGGCGGTGTTGTCGCAGACGATCCAGTTCTTGTCCAGCGAGCCGGTCGCCGTGGTGACCGGGTTCGACCAGGTCAGGCCGCCGTTGGTGGACCGGCTGGTCAGCACGTTGACGGTCGAGCCGCTGATGCCGAGGCTCGAGATGAGCCACACGTTGTGCTTGGCGTCGAAGGCGACCGCGGCGTCGCTGGCCTGCCCGAACGTGCCGCCGCCGTTGGTGGTGATGCCCGGCAGGAAGCCGTTGGTCCAGGTCGCGCCGCCGTCGCCGGAGCGGGCCCAGCCGATGTTCGAGGCGCCGCCGCCGGAGACCCGGCCGACCTGGAACGCGGAGACGATGGTGCTGCCGAACGCGTACGTGTCCGGCTCCACCTCGCTCTGATGCTGCGCCTGCGCGTCGGTGTAGGGATCGGTGCTGATCGAGTTGGCCGACGGGCCCTTCTCCGGGATGCACGCCCGGCCCGGGTCGGCCCCGTTCTGATAGGTCGCGCAGTCCGGCAGCTCGTTGTAGTAGCCCACGCGGACCGGCGGCGCGAAGCTGACCCCGCCGTCGGTGGACTTCGACAGCAGCATCTGGTTGCGGTTCTCCGGGGCGACGACCGCGTTGTTGAAGTTCGCGTAGACCACGTAGAGAGCGCCGTCGGGCGCCGTGAACGGCTGGGAGAACTGGTTCTCGTTGCAGGTGCCCTGCGGCGTCGGCAGGCCGAAGGTGTTGTCGCACAACGGGCTCGTGGTGCTCACCACGACGGGCGCGCTGAACGTCTCGCCGTAGTCGGCCGAGTGGGCCTCGTAGATGTAGCCCGTGCCGTCGGCGGCGAACGTCGTCCAGGTGACGTAGACCCGATCGCGGAACCGGCTGGCGCGGCTGTTGTCGACGGTCATCAACTGCTTGTCGAGCAGGAAGTCACCGGCGCCGGCGACGTCGTTGTGCTCGGCCGCCGGCCGCCCGGGGAAGTTCCAGGACGCCCCGTTGGTGCCGATGGACCGATACACGTAGAACGCGCTCGACTGGTCGGGGTTGGGCGAGGCGGCCGGGCCGCGCAGGAACGTCTGGCACGAGAGGTAGACGTTGCCGCGGGTGTCCCAGGCGACCGAGGTGTCGCCGCCGGCCTGCCAGTACTGCCGGGCCGCGCCGAACGGGCCACCCTGGGTGAAGCCGTTGGGGGTGGTGGAGTCGGCCCACGTCCGGCCGGCGTCCACCGAGTACGAGACGCCGCACGTCCCGTCGCCGCGGCGGTAGTCGTTGTAGCTGCTGATCACGTGGTTGGCGTCGGCCGGGTCGACCGCCACCCAGGTCTCGTTCTGCGCCTGCGCCCGGCCCTGGAGGTCGGGGTCGGTGACGTTCAGGCAGTTCTGGTTGACCTTGACGTTCGTGCCGAAGCGGCCGGTGCAGGCCGCGCTCGCCGGCCGGAACGGTCCCGTGGCCGGCGCCGCCTGGCGCAGGGCGGCCGGGGCGCCCAGCTCGGACGTCAGGAGCCCGGAGGCCAGTCGCTTCTGGATGCTGTTGAGCTGCTGGTAGCCGAACGTGCGGGCGGAGGGCCTAGCCGACGCCAGGCCCGCGGCGAGATCGATCAGCATCGACCATTTGGCCAGGGCAACTACCGTCGATCGGTTGCCGAAAACCTTTCGGGCAGAGCCGCACAGCTAGACGTGCCTTGGAGAGCTCTTGCCGAAAAGGTTTTCGTCCTACAGGATGTCGGTAGTTATAACCGTCGATGCGTGGGACATCGCGGCCCCCCATCGAGCCGCAAGGAGAAAACCATGCGGAAAGGACTCGTTGCGGTGCTCGTCGCGGCGAGCACGACAACGGCGGTGACCGGCGCGGTCGTCGCGCACGCCGCGGCCGCCGGCTGCCAGGTGAACTACGCGATCAGCTCACAGTGGAGCGGCGGGTTCGGCGCCAATGTCACCGTCACCAACCTGGGCGATCCGATCACCGGCTGGACCCTGCGATGGTCCTACGGCGCCGGGCAGGCCGTGACCCAGGCCTGGAACGCGACGGTGAGCCAGAGCGGCGCCGCGGTCACCGCCACCAACGTGAGCTACAACGGCGCCCTCGCCACCGGCGGCAGCGCGTCGTTCGGCTTCAACGGGTCGTGGACCGGCTCCAACCCGGTTCCGACGGCGTTCACCGTCAACGGCGTCGCGTGCACCGGCGGCGTCACCCCGACCACGTCGCCCACGACGGTCTCACCGCCGACCGATCCGCCCACCACCCCGACAACCCCGCCGCCCACCGGCCCGACCGGTGCGCCCCCGGGCGTCCCGGGCACGCCGGGCACCTGGACCGCGGTGCCGGTGAACCCGTACAACGGCGGCGCCGGCACGTTCATGTGGCTGCTCACCGACGGCAGCATCCTGTCCAACGGCAGCGACCTGCACCAGTGGGTCAAGCTCGTGCCCGACCAGTTCGGCGACTACACCAAGGGCACCTGGAAGCAACTGGCCACCAGCCCGTACGGCGTGGGCGCCGCGCAGGAGCAGATCCTGCCCGACGGTCGCTTCTACCAGGCTGGCGGCGAGTACGTGTACCAGTGGCCGTCCGGCAGCTCGTCGAACGACCACAACGGCGTGCAGCTGTACGACCCGGTGGCCAACACCTGGACGCTCGGCCAGTCCGGCCTCTACGGCAACCTCTGGGACACCGGGACGGCCCACCTGAAGGACGGCCGGATCGTCTCGAGCGACCAGCGGCAGGCCCGCACCCAGATCTTCGACGGCAGGACGAACAAGTGGACGGCCGGACCGAACCGGCCCGCGCCGGCCGCCGAGGACGGCTGGGTGCCGCTGCCCGACGGCTCGATCGTCTCGATCAGCAACGGCGGCGCGTACCGCTTCGACCCGGCCGCCAACGCCTGGTACACCGTGGCGCGACCGCCCTCCTCGTACGCCAACGGCAGCGTCGACACCTCGACCGTCACCCTGATGTACGACGGGCGGATCCTCGCCATGGGCCACAACACGTCGGTCATCTACACCCCCGGCGCGCGGCCGAGCGACCCCGGCTCGTGGCAGCAGGGCCCGGCCATCCCGCAGGGCTCGTTCACCGACGACGTGTACGCCACGCCCGAGGGCAACGGCAAGGTCATCTTCGACTCGGTGCAGTGCAGCTGGCTGACCAACGAGTGCGGGTCGGCGTCCGGCGCGAACATCAACGAGTTCGACCCGGCCACCAACACCATCGCAATCATCAGCAAGCCGCCGGACTCCCGCGGTGCGCCGGTCAACTTCATCAACCTGCCCAACGGCCAGGTGCTGGCCGCGGCCGGCAGCCGCAACTGGGTCTACACGCCGATCGGCGGGCCCCGGGACGCCTGGCGGCCGACCGTCACCTCGGTCACCGGCAGCGGCACCTACCACCTCTCCGGCACCCAGCTCAGCGGCATGGTGAGCGTGGGGGAGGACGACTACCAGAACCCGCAGAACTACCCGATCGTCTCGCTCCGGGACAGCGCCGGGCACGTCTACTTCGCCCGCAGCTTCAACTTCAGCTCGATGATCACCAGCCGGGCGGGCGAGGCCCAGACGGCCGACTTCACCCTGCCGTCCGGCCTGCCGCGCGGCGCCTACACGCTGTACGTCTCGGCGTGCGGCGTCTCCTCGGCCGGCTACCCCTTCACGTACTGAGATGAAGCGCTCCCGCATCGCCATGCTCGCCGCCGCGACGACCGCCCTGGCCGTCGCGGCGGCGGCCGCGCTGTTCGTCCGGGCCGAGGCGGCGGTCCCGGTGCCGACCGAACGCGAGGCGAGGGCCCTGATCGACCAATATCGGTCCGACGCCGCCGCGGGCATTTCCCATGACATCCGGTACGCCGAGGCGATCGGCACCATCAGCGGGTGCGCCGATCCGGCGGGCGCCTACACGATCTCGTCGCGCTACAGCATGATGCCGCCCTCGGCCCCGGTCGGCGCCACGGCCGTGGACGCGCTGCGGCAGCACTGGTCCGACCTCGGCTACCGCGTCGTCACCGACGTGCCGGGCCAGAACTCGCAACTGCTCACCGAGGACCCGGCCACCGGCTTCCGGGTCGGCATCAGCCAGCGCGCGGCGAGCTATCTGCTGCTCGTGGTCTCCTCGCCGTGCCTGACCTTGCCGTACACGCCGGCGCCCCCGGTCCTGCCGGAGGAGCAGGCTTCGGTACGCGAGGCCTATCAGGGGTACGTGGCGCAGGTGCTCGGCCGGCTGACCGGTGACCTGGCGGCGCTGCGCACGGCGGTCGGCGGGCCCGACCGGGCGAAGGCCCGCGCCGCCTGGCTGACCGCGCAGCTGACCTGGGACCGCGTCGGCGCGGCCTACGGCAGTTTCGGCGACTACGCGGACGCGATCGACGGTCTGCCGCAGGGGCTGCCGGGAGGCGTACGGGATCCGGATTTCGCCGGCCTGCGCCGGATCGAATACGGGCTCTGGCACGACGAGCCGCTCGCCACGCTGCGGCCGATGGTCGACGTCGTCGCCGAGCGGGTGACCGCGCTGCGGGCCGACCTGCCGGGCGCCACCCCGGACGCGATCGACCTGCCGCTGCGCGTGCACGAGATCCTGGAGGACGCGCTGCGCTTCCACCTGACCGGCCTGACCGACCTGGGCGCGGGCGCCGGGCTCAGCGAAACGACCGCCGGCGTGGACGCCACCGAGGCGCTGCTCGACCTGTTCGGCCCGCTGCTCGACGAGCGCCGCCCGGCCCTGCGCCGGTCCATCCACGAGGGACTGGACCGGCTCCGGCACGCGATCGCCGTACGGCGTGATGTCGAGGCGGCCCTCGGCGGTGTGCTGGAAACCCTTGCCCAAGCCCCCGGCCTGCTGGAGGTGACCGGATCATGACCGTCAATCGGCGCGAGGCCCTGAAACGCATCGCGGTCGGCGCGGCCGCGGTCGTCGCCCTGCCCGGGGCGCAGCCGGCGAAGGCCCCCGACGAGACGCCGTCCTTCCACGGGCCGCACCAGGCCGGGATCTTCACGCCACCGCAGCGCAGCGCGATCTTCGCCGCCTTCGACGTCGCCGCGCCGACGGCCGAGGCTCTCCGGGTGACGCTGCGGACCCTCACCGCCCGGGCCCGCTTCCTCACCACCGGCGGCGAGCCCGCCGCCGGCCCGATCACCACCCCGCCCGCCGACAACGGCGTGCTCGGCCCGGTCGTCCCCGCCGACCGGCTGACCATCACCGTCTCGGTCGGCGCCTCGCTGTTCGACGGGCGCTTCGGCCTGGCCGCCCGCAAGCCGCGCTCGCTCACCGCGATGGGGGTGTTTCCCGGCGACGCGCTCGACCCCGCCTGGTGCCACGGCGACCTGCTGCTGCAGATCTGCGCCGACAACGCCGACACCGTCCACCACGCGCTGCGCGACATCGCCCGGAACACTCGCGGCGGCCTGCTGCTGCGGTACCGCCGCACCGGGTTCCTCAGCCCGCCCCGGCCGGCCGGGGCCCCGCGCAACCTGATGGGCTTCAAGGACGGCACCAGCAACCCGACCGAGGCCGAGGGCGCCGCCCTGGTCTGGGCCGGCGCGGGCGAGCCGGAGTGGGCGGCCGGCGGCAGCTATCAGGCGCTGCGGTTCATCCGGATGCACATCGAGTTCTGGGACCGGGTGTCGCTGGCCGAGCAGGAGGCCATCATCGGCCGGCGGCGGGACAGCGGTTCGCCGCTGGACGGCGTACGGGAGACGGACCGGCCCGATTTCGAGCGGGACCCGGCGGGCGTGCTCACGCCGCTCGACGCGCACATCCGGCTCGCCAACCCGCGGACCGCGGAGACCGCCACCAGCCGGATCTTCCGCCGCCCGTACAACTACGACGACGGCGTGGTCCCCGGCGGCGACCTGGACGCGGGCCTGATCTTCTGCGCGTACCAGCGGGATCTGCGCCGCGGCTTCGAGGCGGTCCAGAAGAGACTCGCCGACGACCCGCTCAACGACTACATCCGCCCGTTCGGCGGCGGCTACTTCTTCGCCCTGCCCGGCGTGACGTCCGCGGAGGACTGGTACGGCCGGGGGCTGCTCACCTGAGGCCTCACCGGACGCCGAGGGCGGCGAGCTCGCCCCGGCCGTCGTTCGCGCGGCCCGGGACGAGCAGCAGGGTCGCCGCCCGCTCGAACCGGGCGCCGATCCGCTCGAACTGCCCGGCGGCGTCGAGGAATCCGGCCGGGTCACCGGCGAGCCGGGCGTGGGCGCGGGCCAGGGTGGCGGCGGCGAAGTCGTTCTCGTCGCCGGCCGGGGCCGCCGCACGCAGCACGTCCGGCGCCCCGGGCAGGCCGGCGGCCACCGCGAGCTCGGCGCCGGCGGCCCGGGCATAGGGCGCGTACCAGGGCTCGGGCAGCTCCGCGACGGCCCGGCACACCAGCGCCTCGGCGGTGGTGTCGGGGCCGTGGTGCAGGGCGAGCCGCGCATCGGTGTACGCGGCGACAGCGGCGACGAAGTCCGAGTCCGGCTCGCCGGCGATGTCCAGCGCGCGCTGCCGCCAGGTCGCGTACCGGCCGTCCCCGCGCAGGCCGTGCACCAGGGCGGCGGCGTACGCCTGCGGCGCCACCCACCGCATCGGCGGCAGGCCGTTGCGCTGCCACTCCGCCCAGGCCGCGTCGGCCCGGCGCAGCGCCTCGTCGAAGCGGCCGGCCAGGGCGAGGGCCAGCACCCGCCGGGTGCCGAGATAGGGGTAGGCGCCGCGCTGGTCCTCGTCCGCGCCGCCCTCGCCGGCGGCGGCGTCGAGGTCGCCGGCGCCGACCGCGTGCGCGGACGCCATCAGGTAGGCGTCCATGACCTCCACGGTCGCGTACGGCTCGTGCCGCGGAATCCGGGCCAGGAGGGGCAGCCGCTGCTGGGCGATCCGGTGCGCCGCCCGCATCCGCCCGGCGCGGGCCTCGGCGACGCCCAGGGCGTCGAGGGCGCCGAGCAGCAGCACCGGATCGTCCACCGCGCGAGCGTCCGCCACCGCCGTGCGAGCCAGCTCGGCGTCCGGCGCGGGCTGGTCGGTGCTCGGGGCCGCCGCCCAGGCCCGGGCCGAGGCCAGCAGGGCGGCCGTGCCCGGGTCGGCCCGCCCGGTGAGCTTCCCGGCCTCGGCGAGCTTCCCCGCCTCGGCGAGCAGCGACCTCGTCCGGTCGGCGGACACGTCGAGCGGCTCGGCGACGAACCGGTGGGCGAGAACCACCGCGTGGGCCAGGGCCCGGGCCCGGGTGACCGGATGGTCGCCGGCCCGGTCGGCCACTGCCACCAGCTGCCGGTATCCGGTCGCCCGCCCGGAGACGCGCAGGGCCGCGGCAGCGGCGTTGCGGGTGTCGGTCAGCGCCTCGGCCGGATCCGGAGCGATCCGCGCCGCCGCCAGGTAGTGCCCCTGCGCCTCGGCGAAGAACCGGCGCGCGAAGGTCAGGGCGCCGAGCAGCCGGGTGAGCGCGTGCGCGTCGGCGCCGGCCCCGTCCAGCGCCGCGCGCAGGTCATCGGCGATCGCGTCGAAGTCGCGTTCCCAGCAGTCGCCGGACCGGCCGCGCAGCCCGCCGGCCACCTCCCGGGCCCAGCGCCGGTGCCGCTGCCGGGTCGGCTGGTACTCGTCTCGGGCGTGCAGCCGGTCGATCGCGTAGGCCCGGATGGTCGCGAGCAGACGCCAGCGGCCGTCGACCCGGTCGAGGGCGACCAGGTTCTTCTCGGACAGCCGGCCGAGCAGGTCGGCGGCGGCCGCGGGCGGGAAACCGGTGACCGCGGCGACGGCCGGCACGTCGAACCCGCCGGCGAACGCGCCCAGCCGCCGGAACAGCGTCTGCTCGTCGTCGGCCAGCAGGTCGTGGCTCCAGCCGATCACCGAGCGCATCGACCGGTGCCGCACCGTCGCGCCCCGCCCGCCGGCGAGCAGGCGCAGGTAGTCGCCGAGCCCGGCGGCCAGGCCGAGCTCGCCGAGGGTGCGGCTGCGCGCGGCGGCCAGCTCGATCGCCAGCGGCAGCCCGTCGAGCCGGGCGCACAGGTCGGCCACCAGGGCCGGATCGGCGTCCGGCCCGGCGCCCGCGGCGGCGGCCCGCTCCCGGTAGAGACGCTCGGAGTCCGAGCCCAGCGGCAACGGCCCGATCGGCACGGTGCGCTCGCCGGGAACCGACAGCCGCTCCCGGCTGGTGGCGAGGATCGTGACCGTCGGGCACCGGGTCAGCAGACCGTCCACGAACGACGCGACGCCGTCGACCACGTGCTCGCAGTTGTCCAGCACCAGCAGGCTGCGGCCGCGCGCGAGCCGGGCGGCGATCGCGGTCTCGAGCGACTGGCGCGGGCCCTCCGCGACCCCCAGCGCGGCCGCGACCGCCTGCGGCACCGACTCGTCGCGGGCCGGCACCAGGTCGGCGTACGCGCCGCCGAACGGGAATCCGGGCCCGGTCTCGGCCGCCACCGCCCAGGCGAGCCGGGTCTTGCCGACGCCGCCCGGCCCGACCAGCGTGACGAGCCGTTCCGCGGCCAGCAGGCCGGCTATCTCCGCGCGCTCCCGCACCCGCCCGACGAACGAGGAGCGGGCGACCGGCACGCCGCTGACGGCGCCCGGCGCCGGGGGCCGTCCGTCGCTCGCGGCGCCGGCGATCGCGGCCAGCTCGGCGCGACCGGCCACACCGTACTTGCGCAGCAGCGACGAGACGTGGCCCTCGACCGTGCGGACCGAGATGTGCAGCCGGCTCGCGATCCGGGCGTTGGACAGGCCGTCGCCGAGGGCGGCGAGAACCTCCGCCTCGCGGCCGGACGGCTCGGTCGTTCCGATCACCCGCCCATCATGCCGGGCGTGCGGCAGGTGGCGGGCGGGTGGTGGACACGTGGCCGCCACGGATGTCCCGGCCAGGGCGGTCATCGACGGTAAGGCAACGGTAAGCGGCCGCGCGCATGCTGTCGGCCCGCCGCGTCCACACGCGGCGGTAGGTCTTCTGGGGGGACGGTAATGAATCGGTCACGTGGCTCGAAGCGATGGCTCGCCGCGGTCGGGGCGCTGGTGGTGATGGGCGCCCTGGCCTGGGCGGTTCCGCACGCCCGGACACGCGGGGCCGAGCCGCCCACGCCGGTCGTGGCGGCGGCCGACGCGCGGGGCGCCTTCGTGGCGGCCCGCCGGCAGCGGACGCCGGTGGTGGTGAACGAGCTGTCCACCCGGACCCGGACGGTGTCGGCCAAGCCGGACGGCACCCTCGAGGCGGTGCTGACCCTCCAGCCGGCCGGCACCGATCCGACGCTGGAGCGCCGGGCCGACGGCCTGGTGGCGCCCCGGGCGATCGGCGCCGCCCTGACCTTCTCGTCCGGCGGCCGGGGCGAGCCGCTGGTCCGGTTCGGGGCGCCGGGCGCGTCGTTCGCGCTCACCTGGCCCGGCGTGCTTCCGGCGCCGGTCCTGGCCGGAGCGACCGCCACCTACCCCGCGGTGCTGCCCGGCGTCGACCTGGTCATGCGGGCCGAGGCGGACGGCTACGTCCAGCACCTGGTCGTCAAGGACGCCGCGGCCGCCCGCGCCCCGGCGCTGAAGCGCATCCGGCTCGGCCTGACCACCGACGGCCTGCGGGTCCGGGTCACCGCGTCGGGCCGGATCGAGGCCCGCGACCGGGCCGGCAAGGTCGTCTTCGCGGCGGCGGCGCCGACGATGTGGGACGCCGCCGGGACGCACGCCGCCGTCGGGGTCGAGGCCGGGGTCACCGCGTTGACGCTGACCCCGGATCGCCGCCTGCTCACCGGGACGGCCACCCGCTTTCCCGTCACCATCGACCCGGACTGGCGGACCTTCGGCCAGCAGGGGTGGACCAAGGTCTTCTCCGGCAAGCCGGACAGCGCCCACTGGAACGGCGGCAACGACCTCGACACCTGGGCCAAGGTCGGCTACTGCGACTGGGCCGGCTGCAACGGCATCGGCGTCGCCCGCACCTACTGGACCTTCGACACCAGCTTCCTGAACGGCAGGCGGATCCTCAGCGCGAGCCTGGACGCCACCATCGCGTACGGCCCGCAATGCCGTACCGATGACCACAAGCTGTTCGCCACCGGCGGCATCGGCGCGGGCACCACCTGGAACAACGCCCCGCAAGGGTGGGAGGTCGGCACGGCGTCCGCCGGGTCGAACTACACCGGCTGCGAGGGCTACAAGGGCATCGGGTGGAACGTCGCGGGCGCGCTCAACACCTCGGGCTGGTCGACGTTCTACGTCCGGGCGGCCAACGAGAACACCGGCGACGCGAACGCCAAGCTCGCGTGGCGCAAGTACGACGGCGCCGCCACCCGGATCACCGTCAACTTCAACACCCGCCCGAACCCGCCGGCGGCGATGACCACCGACCCGCCGATCGACCCGCCGTGCAAGTGGTGCGGCGGCGTCTCGTACTTCGGTGACAAGTCGATCCGCCTCCAGGGCCGGCTCTCCGACCCGGACAACGACCAGCTGACCGCCATCTGGGACGTCTACGGCGGCCCGGCCAAGGAGCACCGCGAGGGGCCGGCTCTGGGCTCGGGCAACATGTTCAGCACCACCGTCGACCTGAGCGGGCGCGAGAACCAGACGGTCAGCTGGACGTTGTGGGGCCGCGACGGCCCGGACGGCGGCGACTGGAAGAACGGTCCCGGCCCGTTCGTCGTCGACCTCACCGGCGTCACCGTCAAGCCGGGCGTCACCGCCGACCTCTACCAGGACGACAATCGCTGGCACGGCGGCGTGGGCGTGCCCGGGACGTTCACCTTCGACGCCGCCGGCGTCAACGACATCGACCACTACGTGTACGACTGGGTCAGCCCGCCGACGGCCAAGAAGGTCGACGCCGACGCGCTCGGCGGCAAGGCGACCGTGCCGATCGCCCCGATCGCGGACGGCGTGCAGACCCTGTACGTGCAGAGCGTCGACCGGGCCGGGCACCCGAGCCCGGTCCGGGAGGTGCCCCTCCACGTGCGGGCCGGCAACGGACCGCTCGCCCAGTGGTCGATGGAGGGCAACGCGAAGGACACCGCGTTCCTGGGCGACCGGCACGGCACGCTGACCGGCGGCGCGACCTACGCCGGGGGCGCCGTCGGCGCGGGACTGCGGATGGACGGCACCGGGGAGATGACCGCGCCCACCGCGGTGCGGACCGACGCCAGCTTCTCGGTCTCGGCCTGGGTGAAGCTCGACAACGTCGACGACCGCTGGGTCAACGCGGTCGGCCAGAAGGGCGCCGAGCAGTCCGCCTTCGTCCTGCAGTACGCGGGCGACCGGAAGCGCTGGGTCTTCGCGATGCCGCGGACCGACACGAAGACGCCGACCGAGTGGGACTTCGTGAACGCCCCGGCGGCGCCGCTGGCCGGGCAGTGGACGCACCTCGCGGGCGTCTATGACGCGTACGCCCAGAAGGTTCGGTTCTATGTGGACGGCGAGCTGGCCGGCTCGGTGTCCCGCCCGACCCCCTGGAACGGGACCGGCGCGCTCTACGCCGGGTACGGCCTGGTCGGTTCGGTGGACGAGGTCAAGGTCTACGACCGGGCGCTCACCGAGGGCGAGGTGCGGGCCGCGGTGAGCCGGGACAACGTGCAGGCCGGTTACTGGAACCTGGACGAGACCGCCGGCACGACCGCCCGGAACGCCACCGGCGGCGAGATGGGCGTGCTGCGCGGCGGCGCGCGGTTCGTCGAGGGCGGCGCGGTCAACGGCGCCGTGCGGCTGGCCGGCGCCGGCGACTCGGTGACGACGAGCGGACCGGTCCTGCGCACCGACCGGAGCTTCTCGGTGTCCGCCTGGGCCCGGCTCGACCGGGGGCCGAGCGGCGCCGACGCGGCCACCGTGGTGTCCCAGGACGGCGCCGTCAACAGCGCCTTCTTCCTGGAGTACCGCGGCGATCCGGGTGGCGGCGGCATGTGGGAGTTCTATCTGCCCTCAGCCGACGCGGTGTCCCGGCCCGCCGACTCGATGGTCCGCAGCGGCAAGATCACCAAGACCGGCGAATGGACACACCTGACCGGCGTGTACGACGCGGGGGCCGGGCAGATCCGGCTCTACGTCGACGGGACGCTCGCCGGCACCGCCCCGCGCACCGCCGGATTCGACGGCGCCGGCCCGCTCGTCCTCGGGCAGGGGCGGTGGCAGGGGACCGTCGGCAACCAGTGGAGCGGCGCGGTGGACGAGGTGCGGGCCTACAACCGGGTGCTGTCGGCCGACGAGATCCGCGGCCTGGTCAGCCGGGACGGCGTGATGACCGGCAACTGGAAGCTCGACGGCAACACCCAGGACTCGTCGCCGAAGAAGCTGCACGCCACCGCGGTCAACGGCCCGGACTACACCGGCGGCCAGGCGAGCATGCCCGACCCCGGCGACCTCGCGCTGCGCCTCGACGGCTCGGCCAAGTGGGTCCAGGCCCCGCACGCGGTGGACATCGACCGCAGCTTCTCGGTGGCGGCCTGGGCCCGGGTGGACAAGCTCGGCTCGCTCCCGTCGTTGCTGTCGCAGGACGGCAACCAGATCAGCGGGTTCAAGGTACGGGCCCGCTCCGACGGCCGGTGGGGCTTCGTCATGTTCGCGAGCGACGCCGTCGACGACGGCACCAAGCGGGACGAGGCGGTCGGCGACGCCATCCAGATCGGGCAGTGGACGCACCTGGCCGCGGTGTACGACGCCGGCGCCCACGAGATGCAGCTCTACGTCAACGGCGTGCTGGCCGGCTCCGTCGCGCACACCCAGACCTGGAACGCCACCGGCGGCTTCCAGATCGGCCGGGCCAAGTGGGGCGGCGCCCCGGTGGAGTACTTCACCGGCGCCGTCGACGACGTGGCCGCGTACTCGCGAGCCCTGTTCGCCTCGGAGATCCAGACGATGGCGGGCCGCGACCTGACCCTCGTGCACAACTACGCGCTGGACGAGTCCGGCGGCCGCAACGCCGCCGACGGGGTGGGCGCGCGCGGCGCGAGCGTGACCGGCGGCGCCTCGTTCGGGGCGGGCCGGGTCGGCAACGCGATCACCCTCGACGGGACGAGCGGGGCGGCCGTCACCTCCGGCGTGGACCTGCGCCTGGACCAGTCGTTCACCGTCTCGGCCTGGGTCAAGCTCCGGCAGAAGGACTGCGACCTGGACGCGGTGTCGTCCTGCAAGGTGGACGCGGTCAGCGTCGACGGCGAGCACACCAGCAAGTTCCGGCTCGGCCACGTCGTCGACGACCTCAACCACACGTACGGCGCCTGGCTGTTCGAGATGCCCGAGTCCGACGCGCCCGGCGCCCGGGTCACCAAGGCGGCGGTGTCGACCGAGCGCACGGACCTCGACACCTGGACCCACCTGGTCGGGGTGTACGACCAGCCGACGAAGAAGATCTGGCTGTACGTCAACGGGGACCGGGTCGGCGACGGCACGATCAACACCCCGTGGCCGGCCACGAAGGGCCTGGCGATCGGCCGGGGCCGGGTGCAGGACGCCCCCGCCGAGTACTGGCCGGGCAGCGTCGACGACGTCCGGCTCTACACCGGACCGCTCGACACCGACCGGATCAAGGGCCTCTTCCACTCGTACCCGGCGCAGGCCGCCTCGGCGCTGCCCGAGGCCGACGCCGCCTGGTGGAAGTTCGACGACAACACCGGCACGAGCGCCACCGACAGCAGCGGCAAGGGCCGCACCGCGACGCTCAAGGGCGGGGCGACCTGGGTCGGCGGCCGCAACGCCTACAGCTCGTGGCTGGACGGCACCTCCGGTTACGCGGAGACGGCGAGCGCCGTGCTCGACACCACGCACAGCTTCTCCGCCACCGCCTGGGTCTACCTGACCCAGGCGGGCACCGCGAACACCGCCGTGCTCGCCCAGGACGCCGGCCGGCTGAGCGCCTTCTCGCTCGGCTACAACGGAACCACCAAGACCTGGATGGCGCTCGCGCCGATGGTCGACAAGGACGACCCCGGGACCGCGGTCAGCATCCTCAACTCCACCGAGCCCGCCGCGGCCGGCGCCTGGACCCACCTCGGCCTGGTCTACGACGCCGACCTGCACCAGCTGCGGCTCTACGTCAACGGCCTGCTCTCGGCGACGAAGGTCGGGGTGACGGTGCTGCCCTCGACCGGCCCGATGTCGATCGGCCGGGCGAAGTGGAACGGCGTGAAGGCCGGCTTCTTCCCGCGCGCCATCGACGACGTACGGGTCTACGCCCGCGCGCTCGGCGACGGCGAGGTGCGCCGGATCCACGACGACACCCCGGAGGACTGGTGGGGCTTCTACCGGTTCGACAACGGGACCGGCGCGGACCTCACCTGGCGCAAGTCCGACGCCACGATCGTCGCCGGCAGCAACGTCGGCGCGCCGGCGATCAGCGGGCAGGCGCTCCAGCTCGACGGCGCCTCCGGCGGGGCGACCGCGCCCTTCGGCCTGCAGATGCTGGACACCTTCACGGTGTCGGGCTGGGCCCGGCTCACGCGCGGCGACCAGGTCGCGACCGTGATCAGTCAGGACGGCGACCGGGTCAGCGGCTACGCGCTGCAGTACCGCCCCGACCTCAAGCGGTGGGTCTTCGGGGCGCCGGCCGCGGACAGCGACGGGGCGCCCCAGGCCTACGCGGCCGCGCCGGAACAGGCCGTGCTCAACCGGTGGACGCACCTCACCGGCGTCTACGACTACCCGGCCCGGCAGTTGCGGCTCTACGTCGACGGCCAGCTCGCCGGCGTCCGCGACCGGGTCGTGCTGTGGCGGGCGACGGGCAAGGTGGTGATCGGCCGGGCCAAGGCCGGCGGCGCGCCGTCCGGCTGGTTCGCCGGCGCGATCGACGACGTGCGGATCGCGGACGGCGTCGTGCCCGACGATCAGCAGACCGCGCGCGGTGGCTGGGCGACCCCGCCGGGCGGCCAGATCGGCCGGTTCCTCGACGGCGCCGGCGACCACTACACCGGGCCGACCGACCAGGTCCGCGAGGGCTACCACTTCGAAGGCGCCCTCGGCGCGGCCGCGGCGGAGGGGCCGAACACCCGGATGCTGTACGCCTGCCGGGCCGGCGCCGACCGCTTCACCTCGGCCCGGGACGACTGCGAGGGCGCCGAGAAGGTGGGCGAGGTCGGCCTGGTCTACACCCAGCCGCCGGTCAACATCCCGACCATGGCCGTGTACCGCTGCGTGAGCGGGCCGGACCGGTTCGAGTCGCGGGCCGCCACCTGCGAGGGCGCGACCAGCGAGGGCCTGCTCGGCTACACGGTGGCCTACGGGACGCTGACTCGGTACGCCCTTCCCGGGTTCGACCACGTCAGCACGACCGACGGGCCGCCACCGTCGTACGGCGGTGAGGGCGCGCAGGGCCTGGCGCTGCTCGCGGCCGACCCGGCCACCCGGCAACTGCTGAACTGCCAGGACGGCATCGACCAGTTCCTCTCCACCGACACCGCCTGCGAAGGGAAGACCGTGCTCACCTCGGTCGGCCGGATCTGGCCCGAGGCGCCGCCGGGGGTGGACAGCCGGCCGCTCTACCGATGCCGGCTCGGCGCCGACAGCTTCGTGTCGACGGCCGCCGACTGCGAGGGCCGGGTCGTCGACAAGCAGCTCGGTTACGTCCTGACCGGCGTGCCGGCCGTGACGGCGGTGTTCTCATCGTGACCGGACGGGAGACCCTCATGCGATCCATCCGCTTCGCCCTGGCCCTGCTGCTCGTCGTCCCATTGATCAACGGGGTGGTGCGGCCGCAGCCGGCGCTCGCCGCCGGTGGACCGTCGGTGCCGCTGCCCCCGGTCGCCTCCACCCCGGTGGAGAAGCAGACGATGCGGGCCGAGCCGCCGGACCAGGCCGGCCAGAACGCGCTGCACGGCAACCAGGGCCCGGCCGCACAGGCCAAGGACGGCGCCGGCACCAACGAGGCGACGCCGCTGTCGCCGTCGGCGACCTGGCAGGTCTCCCGCCAGACCGGCGACTTCAGCTGGTCGTACCCGCTGCGGGTGCCGCCGGCGCCGGGCGGGCAGGAGCCGGACCTGGCGCTGTCGTACGCATCTTCGGCCGTCGACGGCCGGACCAGCGCCACCAACAACCAGGCGTCGTGGATCGGCGACGGCTGGACGCTGTCGCCGGGCTTCGTCGAGCGGGCCTACCGGCCGTGCGCGGAGGACGACGCGGGCGACGTGAAGCCGGGAGCGGTCGGCGACCTCTGCTGGGGGAGCTGGAACGCGACCGCGTCCTACGGCGGCGGCGCGGGGATGCTGATCCGCGACGAGGCGACCAAGGTGTGGCACAACCGCAGCGAGGACGGCTCGAAGATCGAGCTGCTCGCCGGCGCGGGCAACGGCGACGACGACGGCGAGTACTGGAAGATCACCACCCTCGACGGGACGCAGTACTTCTTCGGCTCCCGGGCCGAGGCCAAGTCGACCTGGACGGTGCCGGTCTACGGCGACGACACCGGCGAGCCGTGCCACGCCACCGCCGGGTTCGCCGCCTCGCACTGCGCGCAGGCGTGGCGCTGGAACCTGGACAAGGTCGTCGACCGGAACGGCAACATGATGGTCTACACCTACGACGCGGAGACCAACGCCTACGGGTTGAACAACGGTGACGCCGCCGTCCCGTACGTGCGGGGCGGCACGCTGCGCCGGGTCGAGTACGGCCTGCGGGCCGCCGACGCCTCCGTCCCGGCGACCGGCCGGGTCGAGTTCACCGTCGCCGACCGATGCGTGCCGGGCAGCGACTGCGTGCCGGAGAAGAAGGACAACTGGCCGGACGTCTCGTGGGACGACAACTGCGCGGCCACCCCGTGCGTGGACAAGCACTCGCCGAGCTTCTGGTCGACGAAGCGCCTGGCCCAGATCACGACCCAGGTCCGGCGCGGCAGCTCCTTCACCGACGTCGACCGGTGGACGCTCGACCAGCAGTACCCGGACCCCGGCGACGGCGGCCGGGCCGCGCTGTGGCTGCGCGGCATCACCCACACCGGGCTGGTCGGCGGCTCGGCTGCGCTGCCCGCGGTGACCTTCGAGGGCACCAAGATGGCCAACCGGGTCTACCAGACCGACGGCTACGCGCCGCTGATCCGCTACCGGGTGACCGGCATCGTCTCGGAGAGCGGCGGCGTCATCACGGTCACCTACGCGCCGCCGAACTGCGTCGCCGGCGGCACGATGCCGGCCGATCCACAGACGAACACCCTGCGCTGCTACCCGCAGACCTGGAGCACCAGGCTCCACACCCCGCGCACCGACTACTTCCAGAAGTACGTGGTGGCCGAGGTCAAGCAGTCCGACCGGATCAGCAGCAGCACCGAGCAGGTCACCGCCTACTCGTACGGCGACGCCGCCTGGCACTACAACACCGCGGAGTTCATGAAGGACGACAAGCGCAGCTGGGACGAGTTCCGCGGTTTCGGCGACGTGACCGTCCGCACCGGCACGCCGGGCGACCCGGGCGGCCCGGTCGGCAAGACCCGGCACCGGTTCTACCGCGGCATGAACGGCGACAAGCTGCCCGGCGGCGTCCGGTCGGCCTCGGTCGACCCGAGCGAGGGGGAGAAGCGGCCCGACGAGGACTGGCTCCAGGGCTTCGAGCTGGAGTCGGCGACGTACCTGGGCGACACCGACCAGGTCGTCGAGAAGACGATCAGCGATCCGTTCTGGCGGGGGCCGCTGGCCACCCGGGGCGCGTACCGGGCCTATCTGGTCCGGACCGGCGGGGTGCGCCACTACACCGCGCTGGCCACCGGCTGGCGCACCACCCGCACGGCGACCATCTACGACGACCGCGGGCTGGCGACCGAGACCGACGATCAGGGTGACACCTCGCTCGCGGCCGACGACCGCTGCACCACCACGACGTACGTCGCCGGCGCCGACCGGCCCAAGCGGGTGGAGACCGTGGGCGTGGGCTGCGACGCCACCCCGGCCTTTCCCCGGGACGCCATCGGGGACACCCGGTACACGTACGACGCCGCGGGCAACCGGACCCGCACCGAGGAGCTGACCGCGCACGCGGCCGGCGCCGACCCGGAGTACGTCACCACGAGCACCGCCGGGTACGACGCGAACGGCCGGGTCACCAGCGCCGCCGACGCCCGGGGGAAGGTCACCACGACGGCCTACACCCCGGCGCTCGGCGGACCGGCGACCAGGACGGTCGTGACCAACCCGCTCGGCCACATCGTCACCTCGACGCTGGAACCGGCCTGGGGCAACGACATCCTCGTTGACGACGCCAACAAACGGCGGACCGAGACCGCCTACGACCCGCTCGGCCGGGCCGCCGCCGTCTGGCTGCCCAACCGGCCGCGCGCGGACAACGATGCCAGCTCCACGTTCGCGTACGCGATCAACCGGGACGCCCCGTCGGTGGTCAGCACCACGAGTGTGGGGCCGAACGGGAACTACACGACCGTCAACAACCTGTTCGACGGCTTGCTGCGGCAACGGCAGCGGCAGGCCCCGGCGGCCGGCGGCGGCCGGCTGCTGACCGACACCCGGTACGACTCGCAGGGGCGGGCCTTCAAGACGAGCCGGCCGTACTTCAACGACTCCCCGGTCGACGACCAGCTCTGGCTGGCCCCGGACTCCGCCATCCACGACCAGACGGTGACCCGGTTCGACGGCGCCGGGCGGGAGATCGCCGAGATCATCTACGGTCGCGGCGATGAGCTGCGGCGAACCACGACCGCGTACGGCGGCGACCGGGTGACCGTGACGCCGCCCCTCGGCGGCACCGCGACGACGACCGTCACCGACGCGCTCGGGCACACCACCGAGCTGCGGCAGTACCGCGGCGGCGCACCGGTCGGCGACTACGACACCACCGGATACACGTACACGAAAGCGGGTGATCTCGAATCGGTCACCGACCCGGCCGGCAACACCTGGCGCAACACGTACGACCTGCGCGGCAACCTGGTGGAGGCGAAGGACCCGGACAAGGGCACGTCGACCCTGACCTACGACGACGCCGGGCTGCTCAGCACCTCGACCGACGCCCGCAAGGTGACGCTGTCGTTCGGCTACGACGACCTGGGCCGCCGGACGGCCGTGAAGTCCGGCGCGACCACGCTCGCCGCCTGGACGTACGACACCGCCACCAAGGGCAAGGGCCAACTGGCCTCGTCGACGCGGTACGTGGCGGGGGCGGCCTACACCCGCACGATCGGCGCCTACTCGGCGCTCTACCTTCCGGTGGACACGACCGTCACGATCCCCGGCACGGAGACGGGCCTGGGCGGCACCTACACCACCTATGCACAATCCAACCCGGACGGAAGCCTGTACGCCCGGACGCTGCCGGCCATCGGCGACCTGCCGTCCGAGACCGTCAGCCTCGGCTACGACGACCTCGCCGACCCGACGACGCTCACCGGCGCGAGCGCCTACGTGAACACCACCGACTACACCAAGTATGGCGAACTGGCCCGGGTGCAGCTCGGCGCGACCGGCAAACGGGTCTGGCAGTCCTACTACTACGACACCGACACGCGCCGGCTGGACCGCACGGTCGTCGACGCCGAGGTGCCCCGCCCGGTGCAGGCCGACACCCACTACACGTACGACCCGGCGGGCAACGTCACCTCGGTCGCCGACACGCCGGCCGACGGCGCCGCCGACGTGCAGTGCTTCCGCTACGACCACCTCCAGCGGCTGACCGAGGCCTGGACACCGGCGGCCGACTGCGCCCCGGCGCCCGGCACCGGCCTGCTCGCCGGCGCCGCGCCGTACTGGCAGTCGTTCGGCTACGACGCGGTCGGCAACCGGCTGACCGAGACCCGGCACGCCGCCGCCGGGAACACCGTCCGCACCTACACCTACCCGGCGGACGACCCCCGCGAGCTGCGTTCGGTGACGACCGCCGCGCCGGGCGGCACCACCAGGGACGAGCTCACCTACGACGCCACCGGCAACGTCCTCACCCGTGCCGGTCAGACCCTCGACTGGGACCCGGAAGGGAAGCTGACCAAGGTCGGCGAGGCCGGGAAGACGACCGAGTACGTGTACGACGCCGACGGCAACCGCCTGGTCCGCCGGGACCCGGCCGGCCGCACCCTCTACCTCGACGGGCAGGAGCTGCGGCTCGACGGCGCCTCCGGCAAGCTGCTCGGCACCCGGTACTACCAGCACGCCGGCACCACCGTGGCGGTGCGCACGGGAACCGGCGTGACCTGGCTGGCCGGCGATCACCAGGGGACCGCGCTGGTCGCCGTCGACGACGCCTCCCAGCGGGTCACCAAGCGGCGCCAGACGCCGTTCGGCGCGGCCCGTGGCGACGCGGTCACCTTCCCGGGGCAGAAGGGCTTCGCCGGCGGCACGGTGGACGCCTCCACCGGCCTCGTCCACCTCGGCGCCCGCGAGTACGACCCGGCGGCCGGCCGGTTCCTCTCCGTCGACCCGGTGCTGGACCTGGGCGATCCGCAGCAGCTGAACGGGTACGCCTACGCCGGCAACAACCCGGTCACCAAGTCCGATCCCACCGGTCTGTACGCGCCGTCCTGCAACAACTTCGGCGACTGCACGGTCGGCAAGAAGGGGCCGGAGGTGTGGACGCCGCCGCCGGCCGGGGCGCCGCCCGCCGCGAGCACCCGCAACAAGCCGGCGACCCAGCCGTCCTGCAGCGACAAGGGTGGCGACTGCCGGGTCGGCGCGCGCGGCAAGACGCCCGGGCCCGTGCCGAACTGCAACAAGTTCGGCGACTGCCGGGTCGGGGTCAAGGGTCCCAGCATCGAGGAGCTCGCCCGCCGCGCCGACCGGGTGTCGTGGGAGGAGAACCGGAAGGTGACCCCGCCACCCGCGCCGGCGGAGGAGGACTGCGACTTCCTGTGCGGCGTGTGGAACAACCTCAAGGCGGTGACGAACAGCGACGCCTACAAGTGGATCGGGGTCGGGCTCGGCGTCATGGCCCTGTTCGGATGCGCCGTCTGCGGCCTGGTCAGCATGGGCATGAACATCGCGGCGACGGCCACCAACTGCGGCAACGCCTTCTTCGGCAACGGCCGCGGCTTGGACTGCGCGACGGGGGCGGCATCCCTGGGGCTCGGCGCGATGGCGGGGGTCGGGGGCAAAGCCGCCACCGACCTCTGGCTCAAGGGCGCCGATCTGGCCGCGAACGGCAGCCGGATCGTGGGGGGCATGGCCAAGGTGGCCTCGTATGCGCCACGCGCCCACGCGGTCATGTCATCGATCGGCTCGCTGTCGATCGACACCAGCGACGCGAGCGGAGTGATCCCGAAGACCTACCCGGGCCCCGCATCGAGCTGCGAGGTCAGTCTCCTCTGTTAGCGAGGGATCAGCGGTGGAGGGCCGCGCCGAACTCGGCGCGGACCTCCACCGCCTCCGGCGTGCCGATCCGGTCGAACGTCTCCAGCGCGGCGTGCCAATACGGCGCGGCGGCCCCGGCGCCCTCGTTCACCCGCATCACCCGGGCGTACGCGTGCAGCGCCCGGGCCTCGAGCAGGCGCATCCCGTTGCGGCGCGACACCTGCACCGCCGCGCTCAGGCAGGTGGTCGCGTCGGCGGCGTCACCGAGGTCGAGCCGGGCGAGGCCCAGCTCGACCAGGGCCCGGCACTCCAGGTTGGCCCGGATGCCGGTGCGGCGGATCCGGCGCAGCGCCCACTCGGCGTGCTCCACGGCGTGCGCCGGCCGGCCCTCGGCCCGGTGGGCGGCGGCCAGCGCCGTACGGATGGAAATCTCCCCGAACCGATAGTTGATCTCCTGGGCGATCGCCAGCGCCCGGCCGAGCTCGTCGATGACGCCGGTCCGCCGCCCGGCGCGCAGCCGGGCGGTCGCGATGATCTCCATGGCGCCGAGCTGGATGCGCCGCTCGCCCACCCGCCGGGCCAGCGCCGCGCCCTCCTCGGCGGTGGCGATGGCCGGCTCGTACTGCCCGAGGTCGCATCGGACCTCGGCCTGGCAGATCAGGCAGTTGGCGGTCAGCGGCAGGACGCCGAGCCGGCGGGACGTCTCGGCCGCCTCCCGGTAGAACGCGAGAGCCAGCCCCAGATCCCCGGTGTACCAGGCCGTGTTGCCCAGCCCGCCCAGGATGCGGGCCAGGATCGTCTGGTTGCCGGTGCGGTGGTTGAGCTCCAGCGCGCGCATCTGCGACTGGATCGTCTGCTCGACCCGGCCGGCCGACAGCAGGGCGACACCCAGGAAGCTCGTGTTCAGCGTCTGGGCGTCCAGGTCGCCGGTGCGCTCGGCCAGCTCGAGCCCCTGCCGGTGATAGCGGATGGCCAGCTCCGGCGGGCCCACCTGGGTGCTGATCCGGCCCAGGTAGTGCAGGCTGCGCGCCTGCCCGTCGAGGTCGCCGGTGCTGCGGTGGATGGCGAGGGCCCGGACGTGGTACCCGCGGGCGACGTCGTACCGGCTCCGCGCGAAGGAGACCATCCCGATCACGTCGAGCATGACCGCCTCGGCGCCGCGATCGCCGGCCTGGCGGGCGGCGGCCAGCGCGGTCTCGGCGGTGGCCAGGCCCTCGACGGCGGTGGCCCGGCTCCAGAAGTAGCCGCACAGCGCGTCCGCGAGCCGCCAGGCGTAGTGCCGCAGGGCCGGCTCGGCAGCGGCCCGCGCCACCGCGGCGACCAGGTTCGGCAGCTCGGCGTCCAGCAGCTCGAGCGCGTCCGCCTCGCTCGCGGGTCCGTCCACACCGGACGGCCGCGGCAGCCGGGCGAACTCCGGGTAGAGCAGATGGGCCGCGTGCCACGTGTGGCGCAGGTAGAAGGCCCACAAGCGCTGCCGGGCGTCGTGAGTGACCCCCTCCGCCTCGGCGCGGCCGGCCGCGTACTCCCGGATCAGGTCGTGGAACTGCCACCGTCCGGCCGAGCGGGGCACGACGAGGCTCGCGGCGACCAGCGCCTCCAGCGACCGCTCCGCCTCTTGGTCGCCGCCGGTGAGCGCGGCGCAGGCGTATGCGTCGAAGTCCGGCCCGGGCACGACGCTCAGCAGGCAGAACAACCGGGCCGCCGGCGGGTCGAGCCGGTCGTACGAGAGGTCGAACGCCGCCCGCACCGCCGCCTGGCGATCGCCGGGGACCTCGAGCTCCACCAGCCGGCCGCGTACCCGAAGCGCCTCGGTGTAGTCCGCGATGGTCTGGTGCGGGTGGGCCCGCAGGTTCGCCGCCGCGATCCGCAGCGCCAGCGGCAGGCCGGCGCACGCGGCCGCCAGCCGGTCCACCGCCTCCGGCTCGCGGCCGACCCGGTCGTCGATCAGCGCGGCCAGCACCGCCCGGGAGTCGGAGGTGGAGAGCGGCCCGATCGTGCGGGGGCGGCCACCGTCCAGCGCGACCAGCCCGCGGAGATCGGCCCGGCTGGTCACCAGCGCGGCGCAACCGGGGTGCCCGGGCAGCAGCGGCCGCACCTGGTCCGGGTCGGCGGCGTTGTCGAGCACCAGCAGCACCCGCCGGCCGGCCAGCAGGCTGCGGTAGAGGCTGGCCTGGTCCTCCGGGTCGGTGGGCACCTGGCCGGCGGGCACGCCCAGGGCGCGCAGGAAACGGGCGAGCACCACGGTCGGCCCGAGCGGCGAGCCCGCCGCGTACCCCTGGAGGTTGGCGTAGAGCTGGCCGTCGGGGAAGCCGGCGTGGACCCGGTGCGCCACGTGCAGGGCCAGCGCGGTCTTGCCCACGCCCGGCGGCCCGGACAGGACCACCACGGGCATCGCCGGCCCGCGCAGCTCCGCCGTGAGGTGGTCGATGTCGGCGGCCCGCCCGAGGAACACGCCGGAGCCGGGCGGCAGCTGCCGGGGAACGACCGGCGCGCGCCCCTCGCCGGTCGCGTGGCGGCCGGACAGGATCTCCTGGTGCAGACGCCGGATCGGCTCCGACAGGTCGATGCCGAGCTCGTCGCGGAAATGCCGGTGCGCCCGCTGGTACGCCTCCAGCGCCTCGGCCTGGCGGCCCAGCCGGCACAGGGCGGACATCAGCAGCATCCAGAACCGTTCCCGGGTCGGCTGCTCCCGGGTCAGGTCGTGCAGCTCGCCGACGAGCCCGGCCGGCCGGTCGAGCCACAGGTCGAGCTCGAGCCGGCGCTCCACGGCGCCGAGCCGCCGCTCGGCCAGGCGCGGGACCACGCTCCGGTGCAGCGACTCGGACGGGACGTCCTGCAACGCGGGGCCCCGCCACAGCTCGAGCGCCTGGGCGAGCAGGGCCGACTCGCCGACCGGATCCCCCTCGGCCCGGCGCGCCCGCTCCAGCAGGTCCTCGAACACCAGCACGTCGATCCGGCGCGGGTCGACCTCCAGCCGGTAGCCGGTGGCGTGCGTCCGGATCAGCCCGTCACCGAGAACGCGGCGCAGCCGGGCCGCGTAGACGTGCAGCGTGCTACGCGCGGACGCCGGCGCGTCCTCGCCCCACAGCCGCTCGACGATCCGGTCGAACGGCACCGTGCGATTGGCCTCCAGCAGCAGCGTGACGAGCAGAACGCGCAGCTTGCTGCGGCTCAGGGGGATCGCCGCGCCGTCCCGCCGAACCTCGAGGCTGCCCAGCAGGCCGAACCAGTACCCCGTATTCACCGGCAACGACGATATCGACGCGCGTGCCGCTCCGGTGCCCCTTTCCCGCGCCTTGTCGCATTACCGACCGGCTCGGGCATTACCATCGGTGACGAAGCGGGGCTCACCGGCGGAGGAGGCGTCTTGACCGACACCGTGCACGTTCGCTACCTGGTGGACGACGTCCAGGCCGCGATCGACTTCTACACCACGCATCTCGGGTTCGTGCCGGGGGAGACCACCTTCCCGCCCGCGTTCGCCGACGTGCGGCGCGGCGGCCTGCGGCTGCTGCTGTCCGGGCCGGAGAGCTCGGCCGGCCGCCCGATGCCCGACGGCCGCCGGCCCGGCCCCGGCGGCTGGAACCGGATCCACCTGATCGTCGACGACATCGACGCGGAGGTCGCCCGGCTGCGCGCGGCCGGAGTGGTGTTCCGCAGCGACGTCGTCAGCGGGCCCGGCGGCCGGCAGATCGTGCTCGACGACCCGGCCGGCAATCCGGTCGAGTTGTTCCAGCCGGCGGGACAATAACAATTGCTGCTCGCCGACTACTCGGGCAGGTAGTGGACGGCGTGAATGTGCTCGCCAATCCTTGGTTCGAAGAGCGATTCGAACCATCAATGGATTTGGCGAAGGAGCACCCCTGTGACCTCATTATCGGAATTCTCGCCGCGCCGGAGATCGCTGCTGCTGGGCGGCCTCGGCACCGCGTCGGCCGCCGCCCTGGCGCCGCTCACGGTGGGCGGCCCGGCGGCCGCGGCCACCCCGGCGGCGGCCGCGGCCGATTTCGACTTCGACACCGGGAACTTCGTCCGCGAGCTGATCGCGCCCTTCCAGCCGGCGCAGAACGTGATCGCCCCCATGGACGTGACCGTGCTGCACCGGTTCGTGCACCTGTCGATCACCTCCTGGTTCGACGCGATCGCTCCCTATCACCCGACCGCCGTCGGCGTGCACTCCCGCCTCGCCCGCCGTCCCGCGAGCGAGGCCGCCACGAACCGGAACAAGACCATCGCCGCGCTGCACGCCAACTGGCAGGTGGTGAACGGGGTCGAGCCGCGGCGGGCGCCGGACTTCCGAGCGCTGATGGTCTCGGTCGGCCTGAACCCGGACGACGCCTCCGAGGACCCCACCAGCCCGGTCGGCATCGGCAACCTGGCCGGCAAGGCCGTCGTCGCGGCCGCGCTCAAGGACGGCATGAACCAGGCCGGCGACATCGGACGGCGGTACAACCCCCGGCCGTACGCGGACTACACCGGATATCAGCCGGTCAACAGCGCGTTCGACCTGACCGATCCGTCACGCTGGCAGCCGAAGCTCGGCCCGCACACCCGGCGTCTCGACGGGACCGGCGGCGACCTCGGCATCTTCGTCGTCCAGCAGTTCGCCACCCCGCAGCTGGCGAAGGTCAAGGCGCACACCTTCCGTGACCCGGCCCAGTTCCGGCTGGCGCCGCCGCGGCACACCGACCACACCCGGCCGGCCGACTACAAGCGGTCCGTCGACGACATGCTCGAGGTCTCGGCCGCGCTGACCGACGAGCAGAAAATGGCCGCGGAGTACTTCGACGACAAGACGATGGCGCTGGCCCAGTCGGTCGGCTTCGCCACCCTGACCCACCCCGACCTGAGCCTGGACGACACCATCCACCTCGGCCTCACCACCGCGGTGGCGATGTTCGACGCGATGGTCGCGCTCTGGTACCAGAAGCGGAAGTTCGACGCGGTGCGGCCGTTCAGCGCGGTCCGGCACGTCTACGGCCACCGCCGGGTGACCGCCTGGGGCGGGCCGGGCAAGGGGACCGTCAGCGACATCCCGGCCGACGAGTGGGCGAGCTACCTCAACGTCGGTGACCACCCGGACTACCCGTCCGGATCCACCACCATGTGCTCGGCCCAGGCCCAGGCGGCGCGGCGCTACCTCGGCGACGACACCTTGAATCTGACGCATTTCGCGGCGGCCGGTTCGAGTGTGCGGGAGCCGGGCGTCACCCCGGGCGGGAATATCAAGCTGCAATACGCCACCTGGACCGATTTCGTGCACACCTGCGCGATGAGCCGGGTGTGGGGCGGCGTGCATTTCCGGAAGACCGTCGAGAATTCGATCGTATTCGGCGAGCAGTTCGGGGATCTGGCCTACGCGTGGACGCAGAAGCAGATCAACGGCAACGTCTGAGTCGTACGGTGGTGGCGGCGCCCGCCGCCACCACCGGTTCCCGGCTGTCGTGCTGCCCGAGATCCTTCGCGGCCGCGGCCAGGATCTCGATCAGCGCGGTCGTGGCGGGTGGGTCCGGCGGGTCGCCATACGTGGCGGCGTAGATCCGGCGCGGGCGGTCGGTGAGTGCGGTGGCGTGAACCTCCGGCGCCCGGTGGGCATGCAACGCGAGTCCGTTGACGATCGCGACGCCCATGCCGGCGGCCACCACGGCCTGGGCGATGACGGTGTCGTCGCAGGTGAAGGCGATGCGCGGGGAGAAGCCGGCGCGTTCGCAGGCCGCGATCGTGGCGGCTCTGCAGCGTTCGCAGCCGCCGACCCAGGCGGAGTCACGGTGGTCCTCCAGACGCTGATGGGGCCGGTCGGTGATGAGGTAGAGAGGGTCGTCCAGCAGGTGGGTGAGCCGGAATCCGTCGTCCTCGCCGGGCGGAGGGTCGGCGTTCCGGAAGATCAGTGCGATGTCGACCTGTCCGGAACGCAGCATGTCCAGGCCCACGTCCGGATGGGCGTCGACGAGGTTCAGCTCGATGCCCGGGTGCGACCGGGACAGCTCGGCGGCCGCCTTCGGCACGAGCGTGCTGAGGACCGTCTGGAAGCCGGCGAGTCGTACCCGGCCGGCGCGAAGGCCCACCCGGGCGGCCAGCTCGACCGATGCGGCGTTCAGCCGCCCGAGGATCTCGGTCGCCCGCTGCGCGAGGAGTACCCCCTCGGGGGTGAGCCGGATCCCGCGGCCCACACGTTGGATGAGCCTGGCCGCGGTGTCGGCCTCCAGCCGCCCCAGATGGTGGCTGACCGACGACTGCGAGTAGTGCAGTTCCTTCGCGGCTTCGGTCACCGATCCGTGGCGGGCGACCGCTTCCAGAACCTTGAGTTGGGTCAGGTTCAGCATTCATCGAGTTTATCGATGAGATCATGGCGAATTTGACATTGGACGTCATGACGTCGGGACGGTCATCATCAGGTCACAACCCACCCAAGCAGCGAAGGAGCAGCGCCGTGGCACTCGCCCGCGTCCAGAACTTCTCGATTTCCCTCGACGGCTTCGGTACCGGCGAAGGTCAGAGCCGCGACGCGCACTTCGGCCACGCCGGGGACAGCCTGCACGAGTGGATGTTCGCCACCAGGTGGTGGCACGGGCCCGGCGAGCCGGGTGGTAGCGGCGGCGTCGACGACGTCTTCGCCCGGCAGTTCGAGCGAGGGATCGGCGCCGAGATCATGGGGGCCGGGAAGTGGGGCCACCCCGGATGGCACGAGGATCCGGACTGGACGGGCGCGTGGGGTCCGAACCCGCCGTTCCACACACCGGTCTTCGTCCTCACCCATCACACGCGTCCACCGATCGAGATGGAGGGCGGCACCACCTTCCACTTCCTGGACGCCTCGCCCGCCGAGGCGCTCGAGGCGGCCCGTGAGGCCGCCGGCGGCCAGGACGTCCGCATCGGCGGCGGCCCCACCGTGATCCGCGACTTCCTCGCCGCGCGGCTCATCGACCACCTGCACGTCGCGGTGGTCCCGATCCTGCTCGGCCGAGGGGTGCCCCTCTGGACCGGGCTGGAGGGCCTCGAGAAGGACTACCGGATCGAGGCCACCGCCTCGCCCAGCGGCGTCACCCATCTGACCTTCACCCGCGCCGGCGTCTGACCAGGGCCTGTCCTGTCGATCACGAGGGGCTGCGGCGTGGCCCAGGCGGCGCCTGACGGCGTCCGCGAAACGCCCGAATCCAACACCGGGATGCGGCCGCTTCGCGGCCGACGTCAGCCACCACCTGGACCTCGCCTCACTCCCGCGTGATCGACAGGACAGGCCCTAGACCGCCGGCGCCTCGCGCAGCCCGAAACGGCGGTGCAGGCGCCGCAGCGGGGCCGGCGCCCACCACGTCGCCCGGCCGCCCAGCCGCATGAGGGCGGGCAGCAGCGCACCGCGGATCAGCGTCGCGTCCACCAGCACCGCGAGGGGCAGGCCGATGCCGTACGCCTTGATGTAGGTGATCCCGGAGACGGTGAAGGCCAGGAACACGATCGAGATGAGGATCGCGGCCGCCGAGACCATCCGCCCGATGCGTTCCAGGCCGATGGCGACGGCGGCCTCGCCGTCCCCGGTGCGGTCGTACTCCTCGCGGATGCGGGAGAGCATGAACACCTGATAGTCCATGGCCAGCCCGTACGACAGCGCGAACAGCATCACCGGGATCGTGGACGCGATCGTGCCGGTGACGGTGAAGCCGCCGAGCAGCCCGGCGAGATGCCCGTCCTGGAAGATCCACACGAGCGCGCCGAAGGTGGCGGTCAGGCTCAGGGCGCTGAGCAGCAGGGCGAGCACGGGCAGCAGGACGCTGCCGGTCATCAGGAACAGCAGGACCAGCATGGCGACGGCGACCAGCCCGAGGGCGTACGGAAGCCGGTCGACCAGCACCGCGGTGGTGTCCGCGCTGACCGCCGCCGTGCCGCCGACCAGCACGGGAACGGGCGACGGCTCGGCCCGCACGGCGTCGACCAGCCGCAGCGCCGCGTCCGGGTCGGCGGTGTCGGGCACGACCGACAGGTAGACGCCGTCGCCGATCCGGAACCGCTGGTTCGCCTCGCCGGCGGGAATCCGCAACGAGCCGCCCACGTAGCTGCCGCCGGCGGTGTCGACCCGGCCGGCGTGCGGGAGACGGGACAGCCGGGCGGCGTACGCGTCGAGTTCGGCCGCCGCCGGGTCCCCCCGGGGCGCCACGACCTGCAACGCGTTCAGCTCGGCGCCGTCGAAGTTCTGCCGGATGAGCGTGGTGACCTGGCGCGCCTGGGACGACTCCGGCATCGATCGCTCGTCCGGCATGCCGAGCCGGATGCCCAGGAACGGGATGCCGAGCACGAGCAGCAGGAGGATGACGGCGGTCGCGATCGGCACCGGGCGGCGCATGACGACGGTCGCCAGGCGGTGCCAGAAGCCGGATTCCGGGTCGGCCGCGATGGTGGCGGGCCGCCGGCGGCGCAGGACCCGGCCGCGGTCGATCCGCGGGCCGAGCACGGCCAGGAGCGCGGGCAGCGCGGTGAGCGAGCCGATCGCGGCCAGTGCCGCGGTGATCATCGCGCCGATGCCGAGGCTGCGCACGGCGGGCAGCGGAATGAACAGCAGCCCGGACAGGACGAGCACGATGGTGACGGCGGAGAACGCGACCGTACGCCCGGCGACCGTCACCGTGGTGCGCAACGCCTCCGGGGCGTCGCGGCCGTTGCCCAGCTCCTCCCGGTACCGGTTGACCATCAGCAGGCTGTAGTCGATGGACAGGCCGAGCCCGAGGAGGGTGACCACGCTGACGGCGAAGACGGACAGGTCGGTGATCGAGGCGACCACCCACAGCACGCCCATGCCGAGCAGCATGGTCACCAGCGCGACGGCGAGCGGGACGAGCGCGGCCATCAGCGTGCCGAAGACGATGACCAGCGCGATCAGCGTCACCGGGAAGGCGATCGTCTCGCCCTTGGTGCCGTCGGCCTGGCTCAGCTCGGTGGTCTCCTTCCAGAACATGGCGGAGCCGCCGACCCGTACGGTCAGGCCGTCGCGGGCGCCCTCGTAGCGCGGGGTGAGGTCGTCGAGGATCTTGTTGACGGCGGTCTCGTCGCCGCGGACGGTGGCGCCGATCAGCGCCTGCCGCCCGTCGTGGCTGCGCAGCTGCGACGGCCGCCCCGCGGTCCAGTAGGAGGTCACTCCCGTGATGCCCGGCTCGGCGGCGAGCCGGTTGCTGAGCGCCGTGCCGGCGGCGGCCGCCGCCGGCTCGTCCACGGTGCCGGGCGCGGCGACCACCAGCGTGAGGTTGGGCGGGCCCTGCCCGGCCGCGTCGAGGATCTGCGCGGCCCGGCCCGACTCCGCGTTCGGGTCGGACAGGCCACCGGCGGTCAGCTTGCCGAACAACGTGGCGCTCGCCGCCCCGCCGGCCAGGGCCAGCAGGACGGCGAGGACGAGGACTGCCCGGCGGCGCCGCAGCATCAGGCCCGACAGCTTCTCCAACATGGATGCGCCTCTCAGTGCGATAGCGGGACGGCCGCCGGGGTCATCGCCGGCGCCGTCGCCGGTGGGAAGACCCGCGGGCGGCGCAGCGCCCACGGCGACTGGCCCTCCGCCCGGATCCGGCGATACAGCAGGCGGATGTACGTCAGGTCCAGGATCAGCATCATGACGAACCAGGACAGGACCAGATAGCGGCCCGGGAACAGGATCAGAACGTTCAGCCCGGCCAGTTGCGAGCCCAGCATCTTGCAGATCGCGGCGTGCAGCGAGAGTCCCGCCGACGACCGTCGCTTGTAGAGGGTAACGATGAAGGCCGCGCTGATCCCGACGTTGAGGGCGCAGCCGCTGTACATGCCGAGGATGTCGCGGAACTCGCGGGCCATCAGGAACACCTGGACGGCGGCGACGGCGACCAGGCCGAAGAAGAGCCGGAGGAACAGCCGGCGGGAGAGGCCCGGGAAGTCCTTGTTCCCGTACCGGACCACCTGGGTGACGATGATGATGTCGATGAGGAACCAGAGGAAGTTGGCCGGACGCTGCGCCGGCTCCTGGTCGATGACGACCGAGTGCACGAACTCCCAGGCGAAGTTGATGGCCACGACGACGACCGGGATGCCGACGAACTTGTCGATGTACGCCCGGTGGATCGCCAGCCCGTAGGCGAGGCCCCAGAACAGCCCGATGCCGGCGACGATCGCCCAGAACCAGCCGTTGCGGAAGTCCCCGGGCGCGGAGACCGACGGCGCGTTCGCGGGCAGGCCGAACAGCGCCGGGGGAAGCCAATCCAGGCTCATCTCAGGTCCACCTTCCGGATCCGATGACGTCGGCAGTGCCGAGGACCTGCTGCCGGAGGGCGAGCCGGCGCACCTTCCAGGTGGCGGTCCGGGGCACGTCCTCCCACCGGAGCAGCCGGGGCGGCGCCAGCTCGGGCAGCCCGGCGGTGGCCCGCGCCCAGTCGGCCGGGTCGAGCCGGTCGTCCGGCATGCACAGCACCGGCACCGGGAGACCGTCCGGCCGGGCCAGGACGGTCACGTCGGACGCCTGCGGGAGCCGGTCGAGCAGGATGCTTTCGAGGTCGATGCAGCTGTGCCCGGGGATCATGTCGACCTCGCGGTCGAGCAGCCGGATCCGGCCGAAGCCGGTCCGCGCCCCGAGGTCGCCGCTGTTCCACCAGCGGCCGCTGAGCTTGGCCCGGTAGCGGTCGTCCTCGCCCAGATAGGTCAGGCACCGGGCCCGGGTCGCCACCATGAGCAGGCCCGGTTCGCCGCGCGGCGAGCGGCGGCCGGTCACCGGGTCGACGACGCGCACCCGGACCATCGCCGCCGGCCAGCCGGTCGAGGTGAGGTCGGCGCGGGTGCGGACGGTCCGGCGGGTGAACAGGTTGACGACGATGCCGGTGATCTCCGACTGGCCCAGTCCCCAGCCCCAGACCGGAAAGCGGCGCGTGGACGCGTTCAGCAGCGTGCGGATGGTGCGGGCGTGCACCGCGTCGAAGGTGGTGACATAGAGGCGCACCCGGGCGAACAGCTCCGGCCGCCGGTGGGCGAGCTCCTCCCAGCGTTGCAGCATGTTGGGCATCGCCTCGACGGTGGTGGGGCGGTGCTCGTCGAGCATCCGCTCGACGGTCGGCAGCCCGGGGTCGGAGATGGCCACCAGCTTCTCGGGCGCCATCTTGAGCTGCGAGGCGGTCCAGGCCACCACGCGGATGTGCGCGAACGAGACCGCGGCGGCCGTCACGTCGCTGTGCCGGGTGGTCAGGAACGGGATCGGGCAGCGCTCCATCCGGGCCGGGAACCGCCCGACCGCGGTCGCGGCGGTGTGCAGCACGAGTTTGGGCACGCCGGTGGTGCCGGACGTGTGCGTGACGATCATCGGGTCGTCGGCGCCGCCGGGCCGGACCGGCGCCGGCGGACCGCCGCGCAGGTCGTCCAGGGCGAGCGTGCCCGGTGGCAGGTCGCCGGCCGGCTCGCCGACCGCGATCGTGCGGGCGGCGGGGTCGATGAGCGGCGCCCCCGCGCGGGCCAGGAGCCGGGTGCCGGCGACGAGCAACGCCGGCTGGGCCCGGGCGACCAGCGTCCGGACGGTCTCCACCGACTCGATCGGGGCGAGCATCACCGGCAGGGCGCCGAGACGCGCGGCCGCGGCGGCCAGCAGCGGCATGTCGAAATGGTTGTCCTTGGCCACGACCACGCGGTCACCGGCGCGCAGCCCGGCCGCGTGCAGGCAACCGGAGAGCTCGTCCACCATCCGGGCGAGGGCCGCGCCGTCGTACCCGGTGCCGCCCGACGGGGCCACGTCCATCGGCCGGTCGAGGTGGACCACCGTCTGCCGGGCACGCTCGGCGTGCCAGTGAAAGACCCGTCCGATGTGGTACGGCATGGTGTCAGCGCGCGACGACATCGAGCACCACCAATCCCAGGAAGCCGAGGTCGTAGGCCACGAAGGCGGCGACGCGCGCCCGGCGCCACCGGTCGTGCCGCACGGCGAAGTGGATCTGAGCGACGTGCAGCGCCGTGGCCGGCAGCAGGAACAGCGCCGTCCACCAGGGCGCCGAGCGGGCCCCCGGCAGCGCGGCGATCGTGGCGACCGAGATCGCCAGGTAGGCCACGAGCGCCGCCTTGACCACCCAGCGCGGGGCGGCGACCGGCAGCGTCCGCCGGCCGACGCTCGCGTCGCCCTCGACGTCGCCCACATTGGAGCAGGACACCAGCATGACCAGCCACAGGCCCATCAGCAGGCCCTGCAGCACCGCGGCCCCGGTCCAGTGGTTCTGCACCGCGAGGTACGGGAACAGCAGCCCGCCGATGGTGCCGACGCCCAGCAGCAGCTCGGAGCCGCCGACGTGGTAGCTGAAGCGCAGGCCGCCCGAGTACTGCGGGCCCAGCACCGCGCACGCGATGAAGATGATCACCGCCGAGAGCGGGACGTCCCAGTGCAGCGCGGCGAAGCCGGCGAACCCGGTGACCACCGCGAACGCCTCGGCCAGCACGGCGAAGACGACCGCCTGGCGCACCGTCACGCTGCCGCTGAGCAGCGGCTTGCGCCGGATGTCGCGGCGGAATCCGGGCCGGGTGTAGTTGGCGGCGTCGCTGCCGTTGCGGAAGCCGACGATGTCGTCGACGGTGGCGGTGGCGGCCACGATGCCGGCCGAGGCCAGCAGGAGCAGCGCCAGGGCCGCGATCGCTCCGGGCCGGGCCAGCGCGTCCGGCGTGAGCAGCAGCGCCGCCAGCGCCCACGGGAAGAAGTGCAGGTACACGGAGATCTTCGAGATCCGGGCGAGCCCGGCGGCGACCTGCCGGGCGGACGCGGGCGGCGGCGCAGTGACCGCCGTCGGGTAGCCCATCACCGGTCCCGGTACGCGACGAGACGGGCCATGGTGGTCAGCTCCTCGCGCCAGCCGGCCGCGAGCGGGACGGCGGCGATGGCCCGGCAGCCCTGCTCGACGAGCTCGTCGATGTGCCGTTCCACGGTGCGCCGCACGCCGGTCTCCTCGAGCCGGCTGCGGAGCCGCCCGGCGGTGGCCCCGGCCGACAGCAGCTCCCGGATGCCGGCGTCGCGGTCGAGCGCGAGGCCGAGCAGGAGCGTCATCCGGTGCCGCTCGAGGTCGAGCCCGTCCGGCTTGCCGGTCACGGTGGCGTCGCCGAAGACGCCGATGAGGTCGTCACGCAGCTGGAACGCCTCGCCGACGGCGGTGCCGTAGGCCTCGAACGCGTCCGCCAGGTCGGGTCGCCCGGCGATGACGGCGCCGAGCTGGAGCGGTCGCTGGATGGTGTAGCGGCCCGACTTCGCGACCGCGACCCACCGTGCCGTCTCGACGTCGACGGCCAGCTCGGCCGCCGCCGAGACGTCGGCGAACTGTCCGACGATGAGCTCCGAGCGCAGCTCCGCCCAGAGCGCGTCGGCGAGCGGCACGGCGGCCATGAACTGATCGGCGTAGACCAGGGCCAGGTCACCGGCCAGGATCGCGACGCTCTCGCCGTACCGGATGTCGTCGCCGTGCCGGCCGAGCTGCCGATGCAGTGCCGAGTGCTGCTGGTGGACGGTGGGCGTGCCGCGCCGGTGCGCCGCGCCGTCCATGACGTCGTCGTGGATCAGCGCGCACGCATGCAGCAGCTCGAGGCCGGTGGCGGCGGTCAGCACCCGCTGGTGGTCGTCCGGGTCGCCGCCCGCGGCGAGGAAGCCGCTGATGCAGAACGCGGGCCGGATCCGCTTGCCGCCGGCGGCCACCAGGCCGGCGATGGCGGCGACCAGTTCCGATCCGCGTGGTTGTTCGCGGGACCAGCGGTCCCGCTCCTGGGTCAGGAATGCCTGTAGTCGATGCTCGGCCAGCTCCATCAGGCGGGTTCGAATCGTGGTGATGGAGGCGGGCTCGGCGTTGATGGTGGTCACGTCATCTCCCTGCGACGGTCCGCGGTGAGCACGCGAACAGCCTGCCGCCGGTGGGCGCCGCGGTGAACCGAAGAAAGACGAGAACGTCAGGTCCGGGGAGTGCGGGGAACGGGCGGAGAGTTCCCCGCACTCCGTCACGAGGAGGGAGCTAGACCGCGGCCCCTTCCTCGACCTCGGCCGGGGGAGCCGAGGGCGTCGCGGGCTTCCGGCGGCCGGGCATCCACCAGTTGGCGTTGCCGCACAGCTCCATCACCGCCGGGACGAGCACCATCCGGATGATGGTGGCGTCGACGAGGACGGCCACGGCCATGCCCAGGCCGATCTGCTTCACCGAGACGTCCGGGCCGAGCAGGCCGGTGGTGAAGATGGCGATCATGATGGCGGCGGCGGCCGTGATGACCTTGGCGGTCCGGGCCAGGCCGCGGGTGACCGCCCGGCGGGTGTCGCCGGTCCGCTCGTATTCCTCGCGGATCCGTGAGATCAGGAAGACCTCGTAGTCCATCGACAGCCCGAACAGCAGCGGGAACATCATCATCGGCACCCAGGTGGTGATCGGCATCGTGGTCGGGAAGCCGAGCGCCTTGCCGAGCCATCCCCATTGCACGATCGCGACGAGCACGCCGTACGCGGCGGCGATCGACAGCAGGTTCATGACGGCGGCCTGGACGGCGATCGTCACCGACCGCACCAGCACGACCAGCAGCAGCAGGGACAGCACGATGACGATCGCGATCATCAACGGCAGCCGGGAGCTGGTCTCCTCGGCCAGGTCGATCGCCCCCGCGTTGGGGCCGCCGAGGTAGACGCTCTCGCCGCCGGGCGTCGCCGGCAGTACGTCGTTGCGCAGCTCGTGCACCAGGTTGGCGGTCGCCTCGTCCTGGTAGCCGGTCTTCGGGAAGGCCATGAAGATGGCGGCCTGCCCGTCCTTGCTGACCACCGGCGGCGTCGCGTAGGCGATCCCGTCGGTCTTGCGGACCGCGTCGACGACCGGGCCGAGGTCGGTGTCGCGCGAGCCGATCTCGGTCGCGAAGATCATCGGTGCGCCGTAGCCGGGCCCGAAACCCTCGGAGAGGATCGTGTACGAGGTGTAGCTGCTCCGGTCGTGCGGCTGCACGCTGGCGTCGGGCAGGCTCAGCCGCATCGACAGGGCCGGCCAGGCGAGCAGCAGCAGGAGGGCGCCGGACAGCAGCGCGGCGGTCCACGGCCGGTGCTGGACCACGCCGGCCCAGCGCTCGGCGGGCGTGCGGCGCTCCCGCGACGGGCTGCCGTGCGTGGCCTGCCGGCGGGACACCCGGCGGGGCAGCCGGAGCGCGTCGATCTTGCGGCCGGCGAACCCGAGGAACGCCGGCAGCAGCGTGACCGCGGCGATCATCGTGACGAGCACGGTCGCCGAGGCGCCGATGGCCACGCCGGTCATCATCTTCTGGCCCATGGCGATCAGGCCGAGCAGCGCGATCACGACGGTGGTGCCGGCGAACAGCACGGCCCGGCCGGCGGTGGTGATGGCCTTGACCGTCGCGGTCTCCGGCTCGTCGCCATCGTGCAGGCTGTCGCGGTAGCGGGTCAGGATGAACAGCGCGTAGTCGATGCCGACGCCGAGGCCGATCAGCACGGCGACCAGCGACGTGAAGTCGGGTGCGGGCACGATGTGCCCGATCAGCTTCATCAGCGCGATGCCGGCGATGACCGCCATCAGCGCGGTCACGATCGGCAGGCCCATCGCCACCAGCGAGCCGAAGGCGATGAACAGGATGATCGCGGCGGTCAGCAGGCCGATGCCCTCGGCCGGGCCCTGCGGCGGCGTCTCCGCCTTCTCCGCCTTCTCGCCGCCGAGCCCGAGCGTCAGCCCGTCGCCGGAGGCCTCCTTGACCACGTCCACCAGCGGCACGACGTCGGCCTTCGCCACGTCCACGCTGGTCAGCGGGATCGTCGTGCGGGCGATGCGGCGGTCCTTGGTGACCAGGCTCTCGTCCTCGTAGGGCGAGACGACCGGCCCGGTCACGGCGGACGCGGACAGGTCGGCGATGACCTTCTCGATCTTTGCCTTGGTGGCCGGGTCGTCGATGCCCCGGTCGGCCTTGATGGCCAGGGTGAGCGTGTCGCCCTGCTGCTCGGGGAAATGCTGCTCGATCAGGGCCTGTGCCTTGGCGGATCCGGTGTCGCCGCCGGCGTACGAGTTGTCCGCGGCGGCCCCGAACCGGAAGCCGGCGAAGCCCAACGCGATGACGCCGACTATCCAGACCAGGAGGACCAGCCGGCGACGGCGGTAACTGAACCGGGCCAGCCCTGCCAGGGCTCCATCCGCACGGGGAGTCTCCGTGGCCATCATCTTCTCCTCAATTATTGAGCCTTCCACTCAATGCTCGTGATCGCGTTCCGCTCCGTCGACAGGCGGGCGGCGGCAGTTTCCCGATTCCGCTACCGCGGTCGCAGTACTCCGTCCGCGGTAGTCGTGAGTCATATTCACAGACGCCGTTCCGTGGGAATCAACTTTCGGTCAGTTCCACGGTTCGGCCGGCCGGGCGGGCTCGGCCGGGTGCGCGGCCGCGACCTGGGAAAACGGTCCGGTGGTTACTCGTGAGTCGTAGACAAAACGGGTCGGAATCACCGTCGACCGGGGTGCCCGAAATTGTATGACATCGACCGTGAATCCCGTTCGGCGAGGCCGCCTGACGAGCGGAAACAGGATCGATGAGTGACATTGTCGTGTGGTATCGTTTGTGAAATTTCGAGCTCTCTGTTCGTGTGTGCGCATAATCTCGGGGGGATTATGACAACGAGACCGACGCTTGAGTGCCAGAAGCCCGAAGCCATTGCGGTGGCGGTGTATGTTGCCACCGGTCTGGGGTCGGGCGCTCTGGACGAGGAGGCCCGCGAGCAGGTATTGCGGGACATCCTCGGGGCTGACATCAACCGTGGTCTGCTCGACTTCGCGGCCGGCACCGGCGGCAATCCACGCCTCCTCGCCGAATTCGCGATGGGACTTTCCGAAGAAGGATTGGTACGCGCCGAGGACGGTGCATTCCACTTGGTCGCGCGGCGGATTCCGGCTCGCGTATTCGAATTCGTGAGCGCTCAGCTGAGCGAACTGAGCATGAACTGCCGGCAGTTCCTGAAGGTCGCCGCGGCGCTGGGGCATTCCTTCATGCTGGAGAACGTGGCCCGGATGCTGGGCCGGTCGTCGGCCACCCTGCTGTCCTCCCTGGACGAGGCGATGGCCGCCGGCTTCGTCGTCGCCACCGGGAACCAGCTGGCGTTCCCGAGCGACTTCCTCGTCCGCGGCGTCATCGAGTCGATCCCCGCTCCGGCCCGGGAGGCACTGCGGCGCGAGGCGGCCGGTCTCTCCGGGCGTGATCCGTGGGCGGGGGAGCGGGACACGGCGGCGACCGGACTCCCGGCCGATCCGGGCGGCGCGGCCACGCCCGGCGCGCGCGGAACGTGCTCGCCGGCGCATGGCCTGATCATGAGCGGGGACGCGGCCGGCGGCGTACGTCTGGCCGAACGTGTGCTCGCCGGCACGGGCGTCTCGCTCGCCGTCCGGCGCGACGCGGAGGCCTCGCTGATGTTCGGGCTCTTCCTGCTCGGGAGGGACGAGGCCGAGCGCATGGCCGAGCGGATGGCCGGGCGGATCGGGCGGGACCGGGGCGAGCGGCACGGCGACGTCGCCGCGCTGATGGCCCTGACCGTGCGGTCCAACCTGCTCTGGCGGCGAGGCGAGGTGGCCGAGGCGCTGAGCCTGGGCCGCGGCGCCGTGCGGCACAGCGCGGACGCCGACCCGACCTGGCGGCTGCACATCCTGCTCTGTCTCGCCGCGAAGCTCGCCGATCTGCGCGAGTTCGACCAGGCCGAGGCGCTGATCGACGAGGCCGAGGCGGGGCTGCGCGGCCTGCCCCGGCCGGTCTGGACCGCCGCGCCGGCGGCGGCACGGTCCCGGCTGTTCCTGCAGGCGGGCCGGATCGGCGACGCACGGCGGGAGGCGGCGGTGGCCACGTCGGCCGTCGGCCAGGACGCGGTGCCGATGGTGCGGCCCCTGGCGTACGCCGTGCTCAGCACCGCCTCGCTCTACATGGAGGACCTGTCGGCGGCCGTCGAGTACCTGCGGCGGTCGCAGGGTGACCGGGCCGGCAACGTGGCCCTCGAGTCCGTCCAGTACGCCTGGACGGAGATCCTCATCGCGATCAAGACCGAGGGGCCCGGGGCGGCCGCGCGCCTGCTCTCCGGCAAGTACCGGCACCTGCCGCTGCGGCGTGGCCTGTACCTCGAGGTGCCGAGCGCGGCCGCGTTCCTCGTGCTGCTGGCGCGGGACGTGGGCGACCGGACCCTCGAGCGGGCGGTGCTGGAGACGGTGAACGGGCTCGCCGCCGACAACCCGGGCATCTCGGTCGTCGGCCTCACCGGCATGCATGCCAACGCCCTGGCCAACAGCGCCCCGGCCGCGCTGTCGCTGATCATCGTGCAGTCCCCGGACCCGATCTCGGTGGCGCTGGCGACCGAGGAGCTCGCCAAGATCTACGCCGCCAAGGCCCCGGCCGGGCGCCGGCAGGCGAGCACGGGCGATGCGGCGGAGCCGGCCGAGCCGCTCGGCCGGCCGGCGACCTGCTGGTCGAATCTGTCCGACATGGAGCAGCGGATCGCCTATCTGGTGAGCGTGGGGATGACCAACCGGCAGATCGCCAAGCAGGTGCATCTGTCGGCGCACACGGTGAACTACCACCTGCGGAAGGTCTACAAGAAGTTGGAGATCAACACCCGGGTCGAGCTGGCGCACGCGGCCGCGACGTACTCGAGCCGGGCCGCGATCTACTCGATGGGCGACGGGGAGCGGCCCGAGGCGGTCCACGTTCCCGGCGATCTCGACTGAGGCGAGCGCGGGTCCGCCGGCCGTCAGGCGGCGGACCCGTTCCGTTGCCCGGCGGCGCTGATGAAGTGCTTGGTCAGCTCGACCCGGCTGTTGATCTCGAGCTTCGAGAACACCCGCCGCAGATGGCTGTCGACGGTGTGCGGCGACAGGAAGAGCAGGCTCGCGGCCTCGCGGTTGGTCTTGCCGTCCACGATCGCCCGGATGACCCGCAGCTCCGCGCCGGTGAGGCTGTCCCACCCCGACTTCGGCCGCTCGGCGCCCAGCGGGGTCACCACACTGCGCAGCCTCGGGGGCGCCGGGGCCGCCGGTTCGAGGGCGGCCGCCGGGCGGACGACCGCGAGGGCGGCCGGCGCGCCGCTCCGGCCCGCGGCCTGGTGAAGCGCGTCGCCGACGACCGGATGGGCGAGCGTCAGCGCCGGGCCCTCCCGCCGCAGCAGGCCGGCCTGCACCGCCTCGTCGACGCCCGGGGACAGCTCGGTGACCTGCTTGCCGAGCGCCGTCGCGGCCTGCTCGACGGTGAAGGTGCGGCCGACGCCCGGACCGTCGACCAGCAGGCGCCGGACCTCCGGCGGCATCTCGTCGAGCAGCCCGAGCACGGCGGCGAGGAAGCCGTCCGGCAGCCGCTCGGCCACCACCGAGGCGCTGCCGTCCGCGATGATCATCTGCCCGGCCTTGATGAGCGCACTGAAGACGTTCTCCATGAGCCACGGGTTGCCGCCGCAGCGGGCCGCCCAGCCGAGCACGGAGTCGTCCGGACGGGCGCCGAGGAGGCGGCCGCAGAGCTCGGCGATCGCCGCGTCGTCCAGCGACCCGAGCCGGAATCGCTCGGCGGCGTGGTCGATCAGCCAGTCGAGGGCGTGCTGGGCGAGCGACCGGGTGGCAACCGGGCGGCGGGCCAGCAGCCACAGCACCGGCGAGGACGCCAGCGACTGCACCAGCTCGCGCAGGGCCAGGGCGCTGACGTCGTCGATCCGGTGCGCGTCGTCCAGGACGACCATGACCGGATGCCGGCGCGTCGCCGTGGCGACCAGTTCGCCGACCCGGTCCATCAGCCAGAACGGATTGCGGTCCGGGCGGGACAGCTCCTCGAAGCCGGGCGTCGTGTGCCGCAAGAAATTGATCAGCAGGTGTACGGGGATGGGCCGGTCCGTGATGCTCGCCCGGCCGGCCACCACGGTGAGCCCGAGCTCGGCCGCGCGGGCGCCGGCCGCCTTCAGCAGATGGGTCTTGCCCACGCCGAACGGACCGTCGACGATGACGCAGCCGCCCGTTCCGCGCAGCGCCGCCTCCATCCGGCCGTTCAGCGAGGCGAGGATGAGCTCCCGCCCGGTCAATGGATTCATGGTTACCGCCCCGCGGATTCGGAGAATCGTCGTCGCGGCGTTCGACTGTCCGGATCGGACGGTTGAACGCTCCTCGAGCCACACCCAGTTATACGGGACTTCCGGGCGGCGGCGCGGGAAATGGCCGGTCAGCTCGCACTACTCGCGTGAGTAGTGTCCAGGCTCGCTTATCGCGATTACTGTCGGGCCGAGCCGATTCGCGATTCGAGCGGCGCGAAAGCGTCCGTGCCGAATCGGCGTCGCTTCCCCATTGTGCGTACGCAATGCAAATTTCCCGTGCTCGAAGTCGAATTCATCGGAGCCCGAGATGCATGAGTTGCAGGGACCACAACGATGACCGTCAGCTCTCTCGGAACGGCCGTGGACACCGCCGCCGTCGACGCCGCGCTCACCGGTTTCTTCGCCGAGCGCCGGGCCGAGGCCGAGGCGCTCGGCCCGGACTTCGCGGCGACCGTCGTCGAGCTCGAAAGCTATGTGCTCCGCGGCGGCAAACGGATCCGGCCGGCCTTCGCCTGGCTGGGCTGGATCGGCGCGGGCGGCGACCCGCGGGGCCCGGAGGCCGCCTCGGTGCTGAGCGCGTGCGCCGGATTCGAGCTGCTGCACGCCTCGGGGCTGATCCACGACGACATCATCGACGCCTCCCGCACCCGGCGCGGCCATCCCGCAGCGCACGTGCTGTACGCCGACCGGCACCGGGCGCGGCGGTTCTCCGGCGACTCCGAGGCCTTCGGCATGGGCGCCGCGATCCTGATCGGCGATCTCGCCCTGATCTGGTCGGACATGCTCGTCCGGGCGTCCGGCCTGCCCGCCGAGGCGCAGACCCGGGTCTCGCCGGTCTGGTCGGCGGTGCGCTCCGAGGTCATGTACGGCCAGCTGCTCGACCTGATCAGCCAGGCCAGCGACAACGAGGACGAGGACGCGGCGCTGCGGGTCAACCAGTACAAGACGGCGTCGTACACGGTGGAGCGCCCGCTGCAGTTCGGTGCCGCGATCGCCGGCGCCGGTCCCGAGTTGATGGCCGCCTACCGGGCCTTCGGCGCCGGCGTCGGGATCGCGTTCCAGCTCCGCGACGACCTGCTCGGCGTCTTCGGCGATCCGGCGGTGACCGGCAAGCCGTCCGGCGACGATCTGCGCGAGGGAAAGCGCACGGTTCTGCTGGCGACCGCGCTGCGGCGGGCCGACGAGCGGGACCCGGCGGCGGCCGGCTTCCTCCGCTCGCGGATCGGCACCGACCTCTCGGCCGAGGACCTGGCCCGCTTCCGGGCCATCCTCGCCGACGTCGGCGCCGTCGAGCACATCGAGGGGCAGATCGCGGCCCGGACCGAGCGGGCCCTGGCCGCGCTCGAGGCGAGCGCCGTCACCAGCGCCGCGAAGCATCAGCTCGCCGAGATGGCGATCAAAGTGACGCAGCGGGTCCTGTGATGACGACGACGAACTCGCCGGCGATCGCCGCCGGCTTCCACCGCACCGGCGCCGGGCGCGCCCACGGCAAGGCCATCCTGACCGGGGAGCACGCCGTGGTGTACGGCGCCCCGGCCCTGGCCATCCCCGTCCCGCAACTGACCGCCACCGCCACCGCGACGCGGCTGCCCGACCTCGGGGACGGCGCCGGGACGGTCTCCTTCGCGATGGCCGGCGCCAGCGCCGCGCCGATGACACCGCTCGCCGCCGAGGGCCTGACCGGCCTGGTCACCGCCTTCCGGGACCGCGCCGCCGTCGACGGGACGGCCGGCGCCGACGTGGTCATCGACAGCGCGATCCCGCCCGGATGCGGGCTCGGCTCGAGCGCCGCGTGCGCCCGGGCCGCCGTGCTGGCGCTGGCCGGCCTCTTCGGCCGCGAGCTCGACCCCCGCGCGGTGTTCGACATCGTGCAGGTCTCCGAGAAGGTGGCACACGGCCGGGCCAGCGGCATCGACGCCCTCACCACCGGGGCGACGGCGCCGCTCGTCTTCCACGCCGGCGCCGCCCGGCAGCTGACCGCCGGTTTCGACGGATGGTTCGTCCTCGCCGACAGCGGCGTGCACGGCAGCACCAAGGAGGCCGTCGACCTGCTGCGCGGCCGGTTCGAGCGCGACGAGGCCGGCCGTGACGCCTTCGTGAGCCGGGTCTCGCGCTTGACCCACGCCGCCGTCCGCGACTTCGAGCAGGACCGGATCGCCGGCCTCGGCCGCCGGCTGACCGAGAACCACGAGGTGCTGCGGGAGCTCGGGATCAGCACCGACCGCCTCGACGGGCTGGTCGGGACCGCGCTCGCGGCCGGCGCGCTGGGCGCCAAGCTCAGCGGGGGCGGGCTGGGCGGCTGCCTGGTCGCGCTGGCCGGGGATCCGGAGGCGGCGGCGACGATCGCGCGACGCCTGCGGGACGCGGGCGCCACGCGGACCTGGACCGTGCCGGTGGTGAGGACGAGCCGTGCCGGCTGACCAGCGGCGCGAGGTGGCCGTCGCGCATCCCAACATCGCGCTCATCAAGTACTGGGGCAAGCGCGACGAGCAACTCATGATCCCGTACGCCGACAGCCTGTCCATGACGCTCGACATCTTCCCGACCACGACGACCGTCCGGCTCGACCCCGCGGCCGGCGACGACCGCGTCTCGCTCGACGGCCGGCCCGCGGACGACGAGACGCGGCGGCGGGTCACCGCGTTCCTGGACCTGATCCGGGCGATGTCCGGAAGCACCGACCCGGCCGCGGTCGAGACCCGCAACGCCGTGCCGACCGGGGCCGGCCTGGCGTCCTCGGCCAGTGGGTTCGCCGCCCTGGCCGTCGCCGGCGCCGCCGCGTACGGCCTCGATCTCGACCTCACCGCGCTGTCCCGCCTGGCACGCCGCGGGTCGGCGTCCGCGTCCCGCTCGATCTTCGGTGGCTTCGCCGTCGGCCATGCGGGCCGCGGCAGCGGCGCCGAGGCCGACCGGGGCTCCTACGCCGAGCCGGTAGCCGTGCCGGACTTCGACCCCGCGATGGTGATCGCCCTGGTGAACGCCGGCCCGAAGGCGGTGTCGAGCCGCGCGGCCATGCGCCGGACGGTCGAGACGTCGCCGCTCTACCGGTCCTGGGTGGACTCGAGCCGGGCCGACCTGTCGGAGATGCGGGTGGCCCTCGGCCGCGGCGACCTCGACGCGGTCGGGGAGATCGCCGAGCGCAACGCCCTCGGGATGCACGCCACGATGCTGGCGGCCCGGCCCGCGGTCCGCTATCTCTCGCCCGCCACCGTGGCCGTGCTCGACGAGGTCCTGCGGTTGCGGGCCGCCGGCGTGCCGGCCTACGCCACCATGGACGCCGGCCCGAACGTGAAGGTGCTCTGTCACCCTGCCGACGTCGCCCGGGTGACCGGGGCGGTGCGCGGCGCGGCGCCCGGCTGCTCGGTCGTGGTCGCCCGGCGTGGGCCGGGCGCCCGGCTGCGATCGGCGGTGGCGTCGTGACCGGCCCGGCCGCGGTCAGCCGGCAGGCGCCCGGCAAGCTGTTCATCGCCGGTGAGTACGCGGTGCTGGAGCCGGGCCACCCGGCCGTCCTGGTGGCGGTCGAGCGCCGGATCGGCGTGACCGTCGCCGAGTCGGTCGCCACCGGCGTCACCATCGACTCCGACCTCTGCCCGGCGCCCGCCTTCCTGCGCTGGCGCGGCGACGAGCTCGCCGGGCTCGGCTCGGACGACACCCGCCGGGCGCGCGACCTCCTGCGCCCGGTGGTCTCGGCGATCGAGGTGACCGCCGGCCTGCTGGCCGAGCGGGGCCGGCGCACGGCGCCGATGCACCTCGCGATCCGCAGCCGCCTGCACCACGACGGCCTCAAGCTCGGCCTCGGCTCCAGCGGCGCCGTGACGGTCGCGACGGTGAGCGCGGTGGCGGCCTACCACGGCGTGCGGCTGTCGCCCGAGGAACGGTTCCGCCTCGCCCTGCTGGCGTCGGCGCGGCACGACCCCGGCCCGTCCGGCGGCGACCTCGCCGCGAGCGCCTGGGGCGGCTGGATCGCCTACCGGGCACCCGATCGCGCCGCCGTGGTGGACATGGCGCGGCGCCGCGGCATCGAGGAGGCGTTGCGGGCGCCATGGCCCGGCTTCGGGCTGCGCCGGCTCCCCCCGCCCCGCCGGCTCGCCGTCGAGGTGGGCTGGACGGGGCAGCCGGCCAGCACCTCCTCGCTTGCCGCCCGCCTGGGCACGCCGGCCCGCGGTTTCCTCGCCCGCAGCGACGAGCGGGTGTTCGCCGCGATCCGCGCGCTCGAGCACGGCGACGACGCCGCGCTCCTGCGCCAGATCCGCGGCGCCCGGCACGTGCTCGCCGACCTCGACGAGGAGACCGGCCTCGGGATCTTCACTCCCGGGCTGACGGCGCTCTGCGACGCGGCCGAGGCGGTGGGCGGCGCGGCGAAGCCGTCCGGCGCCGGCGGCGGCGACTGCGGGATCGCGCTGCTCGACGCCGCGGCGCGCTGGGAGGGCCGGCAGCTGCGGGAGAAGTGGGCCGCCGCCGGTGTGCTGCCCGTCCCGATCCGGATCCAGCTCGCGAAGGGGAGCGCCGCATGATCGCCGACCGCAAGGACGACCACGTCCGGTACGCCACCGAGCAGCAACGCCACCTCGGTGGGCACAACGAGTTCGACGACGTGGCCTTCGTCCACCACGCGCTGGCCGGCATCGACCGGTCCGACGTCTCGCTGGCCACCCGGTTCGGCGGCATCGCCTGGCCGGTGCCGCTCTGCATCAACGCGATGACCGGCGGAAGCGCGAAGACCGGCCTGATCAACCGGGATCTGGCGATCGCGGCCCGGGAGACCGGCGTGCCGATCGCGACCGGGTCGATGAGCGCGTACTTCGCCGACGAGTCGGTGGCGGACACCTTCGGCGTGATGCGGCGCGAGAACCCGGACGGGTTCATCATGGCCAACGTCAACGCCCACGCCGGCGTCGACCGGGCGCGGCGGGCGGTCGACCTGCTGCGGGCCGACGCGCTCCAGATCCACCTCAACACGATCCAGGAGACCGTGATGCCCGAGGGCGACCGGTCGTTCTCGGCCTGGGCGCCCGGCATCGAGCGGATCGTGGCCGGCGTCGGCGTACCGGTCATCGTCAAGGAGGTCGGCTTCGGGCTGAGCCGGGAGACCCTGGTCCGGCTCGAGGAGATGGGCGTACGCGTCGCCGACGTCGCCGGCCGCGGCGGGACCGACTTCGCGCGGATCGAGAACGACCGCCGCGACCGCCCCGACTACTCCTTCCTCGCCGGCTGGGGCCAGTCCACCGCCGCCTGCCTGCTCGACGCCCGGAGCGCTGGGATCCCGGTGATCGCCTCCGGCGGTGTCCGCAACCCGCTCGACGTGGTGCGCGGCCTCGCCCTCGGCGCCTCCGCCGCGGGCGTCTCCGGGCTGTTCCTCAAGACGGTGCTGGACGGCGGCGTACCGGCGCTGATGTCCCTGATCTCGCTCTGGCTCGACCAGATCGAGGCGCTGATGACCGCGCTCGGCGCGCGGACCCCGGCCGACCTCGCCCGGTGCGACGTGCTCGTGCGCGGCGGCCTGAAGGAGTTCTGCGCCGAGCGCGGCATCGAGACCCGCGACCTCGCCACCCGATCACACGAGAGCTTCGGAGGAACTCGATGACCGACCTGAACCCGGTGGCCGGCGTCCCCATGAGATGGGTGGGCCCGGTCCGCATCTCCGGCAACGTCGCGGCGGTCGAGACCGAGGTGCCGCTCGCCACCTACGAGTCGCCGCTCTGGCCCTCGGTCGGCCGCGGCGCGCGGATCTCCCGGATGGTCGACGAGGGCATCGTCGCCACCCTGGTCGACGAGCGCATGACCCGGTCGGTGTACGTGCGGGCCCGGGACGCGCAGACCGCGTACCTGGCCTCGCTGGAGGTGGACGCGCGCTTCGACGACCTGCGCGAGATCGTCCGCGGCTGCGGCCGGTTCGTGGAGCTGATCGGCTTCCACCACGAGATCACCGCCAACCTGCTGTTCCTCCGGTTCAGCTTCACCACCGGCGACGCCTCCGGGCACAACATGGTGACCCTGGCCGCCGACGCCCTGCTCGGCCACATCCTGACCACGATCCCGGGCGTCGCCTACGGCTCGATCTCCGGCAACTACTGCACCGACAAGAAGGCCACGGCGATCAACGGCATCCTCGGCCGCGGCAAGAACGTGGTCACCGAGCTGCTGGTGCCGCGGGACGTCGTGCGGGACCGGCTGCACACCACGGCCGCCGCGATCGCCGAGCTGAACGTGCACAAGAACATGATCGGCACGCTGCTGGCGGGCGGCATCCGGTCGGCCAACGCGCACTACGCCAACATGCTGCTCGGCCTCTACCTGGCCACCGGGCAGGACGCCGCCAACATCGTCGAGGGCTCGCAGGGCGTGACCGTGGCCGAGGACCGCGACGGCGACCTCTACTTCTCCTGCACGCTGCCGAACCTGATCCTCGGCACGGTCGGCAACGGCAAGGGGCTCGGCTTCGTCGAGGAGAACCTGACCCGGCTCGGCTGCCGGGCCGACCGCGAGCCGGGCGAGAACGCGCGCCGGCTCGCGGTCATCGTCGCCGCCACCGTGCTCTGCGGCGAGCTGTCCCTGCTCGCGGCCCAGACCAACCCGGGCGAGCTGATGCGCGCGCATCTGCGGCTCGAACGTGAGACCAAGACGACGACGATCGGAGGCTGACCATGACCCTCGACGTGCCGATCGGCATTCACGACCTTTCGATCGCGACGACCGAGTACGTGCTGACGCACCGGACCCTGGCCGCCGAGAACGGCGCCGACGTCGCGAAGTACCACCGGGGCATCGGCCAGGTGTCGATGAGCGTCCCGGCCGCGGACGAGGACATCGTCACCATGGCGGCGACCGCGGCCGCGCCCGTCGTCACCCGGCACGGCGCCGACCGGATCCGGACCGTCGTCTTCGCCACCGAGACCGCCGTCGACCAGGCCAAGGCCGCGGGCATCCACGTGCACTCGCTGCTCGGCCTGCCCTCGGCGACCCGGGTCGTCGAGCTCAAGCAGGCCTGCTACAGCGGGACGGCGGCGCTGCAGTTCGCGATCGGCCTGGTGCACCGCGACCCGGCCCAGCAGGTGCTGGTGATCGCGAGCGACGTCTCGAAGTACGAGCTGGGCGAGGCCGGCGAGGCCACCCAGGGCGCGGCGGCAGTCGCGATGCTGGTCGGCGCGGACCCGGCGATCATGCGGATCGACGACCCGTCCGGAGTGTTCACGGCCGACATCATGGACTTCTGGCGGCCCAACTACCGCACCACGGCGCTGGTCGACGGGCACGAGTCGATCGCCGCGTACCTCCAGGCCGTGGAGGGCGCCTGGAAGGACTACGCCGAGCGGGGCGGGCGCACGCTCGACGACCTCGGCGCGTTCTGCTACCACCAGCCGTTCACCCGGATGGCGTACAAGGCGCATCGCCACCTGTTGCAGCACTGCGGGCACGAGGTCGACGAGGCCGCCGTCACCCGGGCCGTCGAGCGCACGACGGACTACAACTCCGTCATCGGCAACAGCTACACCGCTTCGATGTACGTCGGACTGGCCGCCCTGCTCGACAACGGCCCCGACCTCGACGGCCACACCGTGGGCCTGTTCAGCTACGGCTCGGGCAGCGTCGCCGAGCTCTTCGCCGGCACCGTCACGCCGGGGTACCGGGCGCACCTGCGCTCCGGCGCGCACCGGGCGGCGATCGCCCGCCGGCAGGACGTCGGCTACGCCCGCTACCGCGAGCTGCACGAGCACGCCTTCCCGACGGACGGCGGCGACCATTTCGTGCCGCGCGAGACCACCGGCCCGTACCGCCTGGCCGGGCTGTCCGGCCACAAGCGCATCTACGAGCCGCGGTGAACCATCCGTACCGACACATTGGAGGATCGATGCCCGGAACGTCTGCGGCGGACGAGCTCTACGCCACCCTCGAGGAGTCGGCGCGGCTGCTCGGCGTGCCCTGCTCGCGGGACACGGTGTGGCCGGTCCTGTCCACGTATGCCGAGGCCTTCGCCCACCCGAGCGCGGTGGTCGCGTTCCGGGTCGCGACGGCGCTGCGCCACGCGGGCGAGCTCGACTGCCGGTTCCGCACCCATCCGGACGACCGCGACCCGTACGGCGCCGCGCGGGCGAACGGGCTCACCCCGGAGCCGGACCACCTGATCGGCTCGCTGCTCACCGAGCTCGAGCGGAGATGTCCGGTGGAGAGCCGCGGCGTCGACTTCGGGGTGGCCGGCGGCTTCAAGAAGATCTACGCGGCCTTCGCCCCCGGCGAGCTGCAGTCGGCGGCGGAACTGGCCTCGCTGCCCGGCATGCCGCCCGGCCTGGCCGCGCAGGCCGGGCTGGTCGAGCGGCTCGGCCTCGCCGACAAGGTCGGCGTGGTCGGGCTGGACTATCCCGCCCGTACGGTGAACGTGTATTTCAACGACGTGCCGGCGGACTGCTTCGCGCCGGCGACCATCCGGTCGACGTTGCGCGAGTGCGGCATGGCCGTGCCGAGCGAGCAGATGCTGAAGCTCGGCGAGAAGTCGTTCGGGCTCTACCTCACGCTCGGCTGGGACTCCCCGGCGATCGAGCGTGTCTGCTACGCCGCCGCCACCACCGACCTGACGACGCTTCCGGTGCCGGTGGAGCCGGAGATCGAGAAGTTCGTGCAGAGCGTCCCGTACGGCGGCGAGGACCGGAAGTTCGTCTACGGCGTCGCCCTGACCCCGAAGGGCGAGTACTACAAGCTCGAGTCGCACTACAAGTGGCGGACCGGGGCGGTGAACTTCATTTGATCCGCGCCGCGCCGGCCCCGGCCCGGACCGCGTTGCTGGGCGAGGTCGAGCATCGGCTGCGCGCGGTCGCGCCCCACGCGGCGGCCACCTGCCCGGCCGGCGGCGAGGGGCCGATCCGCGCGGCGTTCTGCCTGAACGGGTTCCTGGCCGCGGGCGGCGATCCGGCCCGGGCGCCGACGGCGGTGGACGCCGCCGCGGCGCTGGAACTGCTGCACGCGGTCGCCGTGTCGGCCGGGGATCCGGCGAACACCAAGGCCGATCGGCTCGTACGGGCGCTGCCCCCGGCCGGCATGACGATCTGGCACGAGCTGCGCACCGAGACCACCGTCGGCCGCTACCGGGACCACCGGAATCCGTGCCGGTCGGGGCGCCACGCCATCCACCGGCCGCTCGCGCTGGGCGCGGCGATCGCCGTTCGGCCCGGGGTCGCGGCGGCGTTCGAGCGCTACGGCACGGCGCTGGGCGAGGCGTTCCAGCTGCGGTGCGAGCTGATCGACGCGTACGGCGACGACGGTACCGTGCCGCGCCGGATGACGCTGCTGAACGCCCTGTCGCTGGCCGGCACCGGCGCCGGTCACGCCACGCTCGCCCAGGTCATCACCGACCTCGACGTCCGCGGGCAGATCGAGCGCCGGATCGACCACCTGGTCGAGCAGGCCGAGGCCGCGATCGCGACCGCCCCGGTCGAGCCCGGCTGGCGCGACGAGCTGGCGCGGGTCGCCGTCCGGGTCGCCTACCGTCAGGCGTCCGGGCCGGCCGGGCCGCGGCCGCGGGGTGTCACCAGGCCCGACTCGTAGGCGTAGACCACCAGCTGGGCGCGGTCGCGGGCGCGGAGCTTCAGCATGGCCCGGTTGACGTGGGTCTTCGCGGTCAGCGGGGTGATCGCCATGTGGTCCGCGATCTCGTCGTTGGACAGACCCTGCGCGGCCAGCGCGACCGCCTCACGCTCGCGGTTGGTCAGCTCCTCGAGCCCGGGGTGCACGTCCTGGCCCGGTGGCTGCGCCACGAACCGGCTGATCAGCATCCGGGTGATCGAGGGGGCGAGCAGCGCGTCGCCGCGCGCCGCGACGCGCACCGAGTGCAGGAGGTCGTCCGGCTCGATGTCCTTGACCAGGAACCCGGCGGCCCCGGCGCGCAACGCCTCGAAGACGTACTCGTCCAGCCCGTAGCTGGTCAGGATGACCACCCGCACCCCGGCCAGGCCGGGGTCGGCGGTGATCCGGCGGGTCGTCTCGATGCCGTTCATGACCGGCATCTGGATGTCGACGAGCGCGAGGTCGGGCTGGTGCCGGCGGGCGAGGGCCAGGCCCTCCTCGCCGTCGGCGCCCTCGGCCACCACCTCGATGTCGTCCTCGGCGTCGAGCAGCGCGCGGAACGCGCTGCGCAGCAACGGCTGATCGTCGAGCAGCAGGAGCCGGATCACGGGACGGGCACCACCGGGAGCTCGGCCTGGACGGTGAACCCGCCCTCGGTGCGCGGCTCGGCCCGCAGCCGGCCGCCCAGGGCCGCGACCCGCTCGCGCATGCCCATCAGCCCGACGCCGGGAACCGGGGCGGCGCCGGGCCGGGCCGTCCCGTCGTCGTCGACCCGGATCGCCAGCAGGTCGGGCCGGTAGTCGATCCGGATCGAGGCGGTGGCGGCGGCCGCGTGCCGGGCCGTGTTGGTCAGCGACTCCTGGACGATCCGGTACGCGGTGCGGTCGACCGCGTCCGGCACGTCCTGGCGTTCCCCCTCGATGGTGAGGGTCGTGACGAGGCCGATGCCGCGGGCCCGGTCCAGCAGCTCGGGCAGGTGGTCGAGCCCGTACGACGGGAGCTTCACGTCGCGCAGCGTCTCGAGCGTCGCCCGCAGCTCGCGGGAGGCCGCGCGGCCGGCCGCCCGGATCGCCAGCAGCGCCTCCGGCACCTCCTCGCCGCGCTTGCGGGCCAGGTGGACCGCGACCTCGGACTGCACCTTGACGATCGAGATCTGGTAGGTGAGCGAGTCGTGCAGCTCGCGCGCGATGTGCAGCCGCTCCTGGCTCGCGCGCAGCCGGGCCGTCTCCTCGCGGGTGCGCTCGGCCTCGTCCGCCCGCCGCTCGGCCTGCCGCAGCGCCTCGCCGGCGGCGGCCGCCGCGATCAGCCAGGCCAGCGCGAGGACGTCGCGGGCCTGGGCCAGCGCCTCCTGCGGCGCCTCGTCGGCGGGGGAGAGCAGGATGGCGAGCGGGAGCAGGAACAGCATGACCACGCTCCACCCCAGCGTGACGAGCCGGTGGCCGGAGCGGACGGCGGCGTACACGGCGAACAGGAAGGCGGCGGCCGGCACGGCGAAGCCGATCGCGTTGTACCCGGCCGCGCACAGTCCCGTCACGACCAGGACGGTCACCGGCGCGCGGCGGGCGGCGGCCAGCGCCAGCCCGCTCGTCACCACCAGGGCGTAGCCGAGCCCGGTGAGCCGGGCGGCCGCGTGGTCCGCGGCCGCCGCGGTGATCAGCAGCGCCGCCGTCACGGCGACCGCGACGGCCCAGTTGCGGGCGCGGGCCCACGCCCCGGCCAGGGCCGCGCTACCGCGACCGCGGTATTTACGCCCCGGTCGCGGCCCGCCTACGGTTCGCTCATCCGACCAGGAGGTGCCGCCGTGACCTCGGCCGTTCCGAGCTCCCCGTCCCCGACCGGCGCCGACCGGTCCCTGCTCAGCCGTCCGGTCTGGCTCGTCGGCGTGGTGGCCGTCGTCCTGGCCGCGCTCGCGTCCGAGGCGTTCACACTCATCGCCCGCGCGGTCGGCGTCCCGATGGAGGCGGCCGGCGTCTGGGAAGAGGCGGCCCAGCACATTCCGCCGGGATACATCGCCCGCAGCGTCGTGCTGTGGTCGCTCGGCGGGATCCTGCTGGCCGTGGCCCTCGACCGCTGGGCGCGCCACCCGGCCGCGACCTTCGTCCGGGCCACCGTCGTGTTCACCGCGCTCTCGCTGATCGCGCCCGCTCTCGCCCGGGACACCGCGGTGTCGACCCAGCTCGTCCTGGCCGCCACTCATGTCGTCGCCGCCACAGTGGTCATCTCCATCCTGGCCCGGCGTCTCGGCACGCCGGACGCCGGTCGCTGACCCGGCCCGCCGGAACCGGACGTCAGTGCCCATGGCCGGGCTCCCCGAACGGCGTGGTGACGCCGTCGTAGACCAGACGCAGCATCATCCCGTCGTGCTGGTGGGGCAGGTTGTGACAGTGGTTCATCCAGACTCCCGGGTTGCCGGCCCGGAACGCCACCTCCCAGACCTGGCCCGGCTGCACGTCGAACGTGTCGACCCAGATCGGGCTGCCGGTCGACCGCTTGCCGTCCCGGGAGAGCAGCAGCACCGGGTGGCCGTGCAGGTGCCAGGGATGGGTCTCGACGCCCCGGTTGACCACGGTGTAGCGGACGACGTCCCCCTCGGTGACGAGCTGGTCGGGGATCGACGGGTGGCCCCGGCCGTCGACGGTCGGCGCGAACGCCGGCGTGCCGTCCACGATGGCCAGTGACCGGTCCAGGACGAAGGTGAAGTGCCGGTCGGCGGCGCGGGGGTCGAACGGCACCGCGGCCGGCTCGCCGTAGCCGAGCAGGTCGAGCTCGGGCCAGCCCTCGGTGTCCGGCACGGTGGGGTCGGCGGCGCCGGGCGGGCGCAGCAGCACGCCGCTGTCCGCTCGATGGTCGACGACGACCGTGACCGGCGTGGCCGGCATGGTGAGGTCGATGTCGTAGCGGCCGCCGGCCGGGAGGCGCAGCCGCCGCTCCCGCACCTCGCCGGGCCGGCTCAGGTCGCGGCCGTCGACGGCGGCCACCCGGAACGCGGCGCCGGCCGGCGCGAACCAGTGCGGGTCGGAGTCCGTGTTGATCAGCCGCAGTCGCACCGAGGCGCCGGGCGCGGCCTCGTGCTCGACGCGTCCCGCCCGGTCCCCGATCGCGGTGACGCCGTCGAAGGTGTGCACCGGCAGGGTGAGATCGACCTCGGGGCCGGCCGCCCGCGGGCGCACCACCAGCGTGCCGTACATCCCCTTGCGCACGGCCAGGTGGGAGGCCTGGTGGGTGTGGTACCAGTAGGTGCCCACCTGGTCGGCGCGGAACCGGTAGACGAACTCGCCGCCCGGCTTCACGGCGTGCTGGGTGGCCTCGGGCGCGCCGTCCTCGCCGCACGGCACGTCGTAGCCGTGCCAGTGCACGGTGACGCCGTCCTCGATGTCGGCGTTGCGCAGCGTGACCTCGACCAGGTCGCCCTCGGTCGCGGTGATCTCGGGGCCGGGGAGCTGCCCCTCGTAGGTCCAGGCGTCGACGTCGGGGCCGGACGCGAGACGCACCCGGGCGGTCCGGGCGGTGACGGTGTGCCGCCGGATGACGCCCCCCGCGGCCGGCGTGGTGGGTCCACGCAGGTCGGCGACCGAGACGGGCGTGCCCCGACCACCGGCGGCGGCGGGGCGTCCGCCGCCGGTGGTCACCTGGGGTGGGGCGCGGAAGAGCAGGCCGGTCCCGGTGAGCCCGGCGCCGGCGGCTACGGCGCCGAGCAGCCGCCGCCGGGACAGGGCCGGGGAGCCCGCGCCGCCGGGCCGCTCGGCCGGCGCCGCGATCACCCGTGCGGTCAGCAGCGTGGCGGCGCAGACCAGCGACACCGTGATCAGCGCCGTGCTCCCGTCGAGCGGGTAGCCGGCCAGCAGCGTCACCAGCAGGCCGGCGAGCGTCGCGTACCCGGTGGTGAACAGCGCGACGAGGTCGCCCGCCGGCGGCCCGTCCACCGGTCGCCGGGCCGGTGGCCACAGCCGGCGCCCGGCCGTGAGCACGGCGATCACCAGCGCGACCGCGGCCAGCGGAAGCCCGAGCAGGACCTTCTCCTGCACGAACCACCAGCCCCGGCCGGCCAGCACGGCCACCGTCACCACCCGGGCGAGCGTGATCGCGACCGCCCCGGCGAGGAGCCCGGCGGCCGGGCCCGGCCGCCGGGTGGCGGCCAGCACCGCGGCCGCGAAGCAGGCGGCGACGCTCAGCAGGGCAACGACGTCATCCAGCAGAATCCACTGGACCGTGGTCATGACGCCGATCGCGCCGACGACGCGGCGGGCGCGGCCTCGGCCGGGCCGGTCGTGGCCCGGCCGCGGGCGTGCTGCATGACGTTGCGGGCCAGGGCCATCATGACCAGGCCGTTCACCGCGTGCAGGCCGAAGATGAGCTGGCCGGCGGTGGTCGTCTGGCCGCCGTCGTCGAACGCCTTGGCGATGATCGCGATCACGGCCTGGAGGACGCCGAGCCCGGCGATCAGGCCGGCCCGGCCGATGACCTTGCCCGGCATCCGGGACAGGGCGGCGGCCACGGTCAGCAGCACGGCCAGCAGGAGCGTGACCATGCCGAGGATGCGGTGCGGCCGGAACGCCTCATCGGTGGGCGCCGTGTCGAAGGCGCCGGAGGCGGCGAGGAAGAACTGCCCGACGATGGCGAGCATCAACAAGCCCGCCAGTCCGACGAATGCTTTGCGCATGGGAGAGCCCTTCGAGTCGGGGAGGGTCTTCGTGCCGCTTTTCATCCTTGCGGCGCGGCGGACGCCGGTCTTCCGCCGACGGATGGGGACCGGCTACGCGTTCCGACGTAGACCACCCGGCCCGAACCGCGCTTCTCGTCGTAGATGACCGCGCGTGTGACGGGAGGCCGCATCGGGGCCCGGCTCTCTACGATGGCGATATGCCGGAACGAACCCTGCCGCTCCGCCTGCCCGCGCCGGCCCAGGATCTGATCATCGCCGCGTTCATCACGGTGATGCAGGTGCAGGGGTCGCTCCGCCGGGTGTCCGCCGAGCCCGACACGGTCATGCGCCCGCTGTCCGACCTCGGGCATCTGGGCTTCGTGCTGCTGATCGTGAGCGGCGCCGTCCTGGCCGTGCGCCGCCGGTGGCCGGTCGCCGTGTTCGCCACGACCGCGGTCGCCAGCGCGATCTACTACACCCTGGACTTCCCCGACGGGCCGGGCTGGCTGGGACTGTTCGTCGCGCTCTACACCCTCACCGCGTACGGGGATGGGAAGCGCTCGCTCTGGATCGCCGGCCTCGGCATCGCCGCCCTCGCCGTGTGCTGGCTCAGCGCCGCCACCGACCTCCAGCCCCGCGCCGCGATCGGCTGGGTGTTCTTCCGCATCGGGGCCAGCATCATGAGCGCCGCCCTCGGCGAGTCGGTCCGCTCCCGGCGGGTGATCGCGGCCGAGGCGGTCGAGCGCGCCGAGCTGGCCGAGCGCACCCGCGAGGAGGAGGCGCGAGCCCGCGCCGACGCCGAGCGGCTGCGGATCGCCCGCGAGGTGCACGACACCGTCGCCCACGCGATCGCCATCATCAACGTGCAGGCCGGCGTCACCGCGCACGTGCTCGACAAGCGGCCCGAGCGGGCCCGCGAGGCGCTCAAGACGATCGAGCAGATGAGCTCGCAGGCGCTGCGTGAGCTGCGGGCGATCCTCATGGTGCTGCGCGACCCCGACGACGAGCGGGCGCCGAACCCCGGCCTCGAGGAGATCGACGAGCTGACCAGCAAGGCCCGCGACGCCGGGTTGGACGTCAAGCTCGAGGTGTCGCCGCCGCCCTCGCCGCCGCCGAGCGCCGTGAGCAGCGCGGCCTACCGGATCCTCCAGGAATCGATCACCAACGTGATCCGGCACGTCGGCCGGACCCGGGTGACGGTGGCGCTGAACTACGGCATCGACTCGCTCGAGGTCCGGGTGACCAACGAGGCCCGCCGGGACGAGCTCGCCGGCCTGGCCGCGGCGCATGCCGTGGTGCCGGCCGCGCCCGGCCGCGGCATTCTCGGCATGCGCGAGCGCTGCCTGCTGCTCGGCGGCGATCTGGCCGCCACCCCGCTGCCCGGCGGCGGCTTCGAGGTCAAGGCCCGGCTGCCGCTGGCGCCGGCCGAGGCGGTGCATCGGTGAGGGTGGAGAACGCGCCGATCCGGGTGCTCCTCGCCGACGACGAGGGACTGGTGCGCTCGGGGTTCCGCCTGCTGCTCGACATGGAGGACGACATCGAGGTGGTCGGCGAGGCCACCACCGGGATCGAGGCCGTCGAGCTGGTGCGCGCGAGCCGGCCGGATGTCGTGCTCATGGACATCCGGATGCCCAAGCTCGACGGGATCCAGGCCACCGGGGAGATCGCGCGGACGGCCGGGCTGGAGAAGGTCCGGGTGCTGATCGTGACTACCTACGAGACCGACGCGTACGTCTTCGAGGCCCTGCGCGCCGGCGCGTCCGGCTTCCTGCTCAAGGACGCCGGACCGGCCGAGCTGCTGCACGCGATCCGGGTCGTGGCCGCCGGCGAGGCGCTGCTGGCGCCCCGGATCACCCGCCGGCTCATCGCCGAGTACACCGCGGCCCGCACGGTCACCAAGGCCGGCGAGGACCGGCTGACGGTGCTGACCCAGCGCGAGCGGGAGGTGCTGGCCCTGGTCGGCCAGGGGCTGAGCAACGACGAGATCGGCGCCGAGCTGTATCTCAGCCCGGCCACCGCCCGCACCCACGTCAGCCACGCGATGGGCAAGCTCGGCGCCCGGGACCGCGCGCAGCTGGTGGTCATCGCCTTCCAGACGGGATTGGTGAGCCCGCACCCGGACGACGCGCCGCCCCGCCGGTAGCGGCCCGCTCCTCCCCGCCGGTGGCGGCCCGCTCCGCCCCACCGGTGGCGGCCCGCTCCTCCAGCAGCGAGGTCAGCAGGTCGGCGAGGATCCGCGGCCCGTGCTGGGTGAGGATCGACTCGAGGTGGAACTGCACCGACCGGAAGCCGGGACCGCGCAGGGCGTACACCTCGCCCGTGATCGGGCTCCGGCTGATCTCGACCGGACCGAGGGCGTCCCGGTCCGAGCGGGCGGTGTAGGTGTTGTAGAAGCCGACCAGCTCCGGCCGCCCGAAGAGGTTGATCCGCTTCTGCACGCCCTGGTTGGGCACCGCCCGCCGGACCAGGCTCAGGCCGAGCCGCGCGGCCAGCACCTGGTGGCCGAGGCAGATGGACAGGAACGGGACCGGTCCGGCGAGCAGGTCCCGGGTGAGCGCGCGCAGCCGGCGCATGCGGGGGTCGGCCGGGTCGCCGGGGTCGCCCGGTCCGGGACCGACGACGACGAGGTCGTAGCCGTCCGGCTCGAGCGGCTGGTCGAACCGCCGGATCGTGGTGTGCAGGCCGAGCGCGTCCAGCTGGTGGCCGAGCATGCCCATGAAGAGGTCCTCGTTGTCGACGACCAGCACCCGCCGCCCGTCCAGCGCCGGGTCCGGGCCGGTGCGCGCGGTCCCGTCGAGCCAGAACCGCGACAGCGTGGCGTTGCGGTCGTTGAGCGCGCGGCGGACCCGCGGGTCGGCGGTGGGCGAGGGTCGCGCCGCGAGGGCGGCACGGCGGGCGCGGGCGCCGCCCGGCGTCAGGCCGAGCGCGGCCAGCACGCCCGCGGCCTTGGCCTCGGTCTCGGCCACCTCGGACTCCGGGTGGGAGTCGCGGACCAGGGTCGCGCCGACCCCGAGGCGCAGCCGGCCGGCGACGTCGATCTCGGCGGTCCTGATCATGATCGCCGAGTCGAGGGTGCGGCCGCCGGTCGCGTCGTGACCGATGAGGGCGAGGACGCCGCCGTAGTAGCCGCGGCCGGTGGCCTCGTGGCGGGTGATGACCCGGAACGCGTTCTCGAGCGGGCTTCCGGTGACGGTCGGCGCCAGCAGGGTCTCGCGCAGGACGTCGCGCACGTCCCGGTCGCTGCGGCCGGTGAGGATGTACTCGGAGTGGGTGAGCCGCGCCATTTCCTTGAGAAATGGCCCGTGCACGCGTCCGCCGTCCGCGCACATTCGCGCCATCATTTTCAGTTCCTCGTCGACCACCATATAAAGCTCATTGGCCTCTTTCGGGTCGTTCAGGAACCGCAGGATCCCGGAAATGTCGGGGCCGTTCTCCGGATGCCGGTAGGTGCCGCTGATCGGGTTCATCGAGACGGTTCCGCCGATCATGCTGACGTGCCGCTCGGGCGATGCGCCGATGAACGTCTCACCGCCGGTGTGGACGAGGAAGGTCCAGTACGAACCGGCCTCGCCGGCCAGCAGCCGGCGGAAGATCGCCAGCGCGGTCCGCGCGGAATAGCCGTCCAGCCGCGCGGTGAAGGTGCGGCGGATGACGAAGTTGGACCCGGCGCCCTGCCCGATCTCGTCGGCCAGCACCCGCTTGACGATCGTGGCGTAGTCCTCGTCGCTCAGGTCGAACCCGGCGTCGGAGACCCGTGCCCGCTGCGTCGGAAGGCCGGCCAGCACCTGGTCGCGGCCGAGCCGGGCCTGGTCGCGCACGCGCAGCGCGACCAGGGGCGCCCCGTCGTCGTGGCAGGCGAACCCGCGCTCGGCGACCTGCCGGTAGGGGACGGCCACGAGCAGGTCGTGGCCCTCGCCGGGCCCCGGCGCGCCGGGCAGCGGCAGGTCGGCCAGGCGGTCGGCGCCGACCAGGTCGCCGGTCAGGATCTCCACGTGGTTCGGGTCCGTGCCGGGCCGGTACAGCAGGGCGAACGCTTGCCCGTCCGCCCCGAGCCCGGCCAGGCCGGTCTCGGTCCCGTCCATATCGCTCCTCTTCTCCGATCGGCTCACCCTGCCGATAGTGCGGTGAGAAATTGGCGCCGCGCATGACGTGAAAGCACCATCCCGTATTTCCGGTAACGCGCCCGGCGCCTTTGGCGTGAACGGCCCAACGGCCGGGCCACTACTCGCGTGAGTAGTGGCCCGGTAGCCGCGTGGCCACCTACTGTCGACGGCAATACCAGTTCGACGAGGGCGGCGAAAACGACCGTGGATGTGCTGGTTCAGAAATACGGCGGAACCTCTTTGCAAACCCTTGACGGCGTACGCCGGGCGGCGGTGCGCGTCGCGGCGGCCCGGCAGCGGGGCTCGGCCGTGGCCGTGGTGGTCTCGGCCCGGGGCAGCCGGACCGACGATCTGCTGCGCCTGGCCGCCGACGTCGGCGCGTCGGCGCCCTCCCGCGAGCTCGACCAGCTGCTGGCGGTGGGGGAGTTCGAGTCGGCGGCGGTGATGGCCCTGGCCCTGGCCAATCTGGGGATTCCGGCCATCTCGCTGACCGGGCACCAGGCCGGCATCGAGACCACCGACCGGCACGGCGACGCGCTCATCTCCCGGATCGGGGCGGCCCGCGTGCAGGCCGCGCTGGACGGCGGCTCGGTCGCGGTGGTCACCGGCTTCCAGGGGATCGACCGCGCCGGCGACGTCACCACGCTCGGCCGCGGCGGCTCCGACACGACCGCGGTCGCGCTGGCGGCCCGGCTGCGGGCCTCGTCCTGCGAGATATACACCGATGTGGACGGCGTCTTCACGGCCGATCCCCGGATCCTTCCCGCGGCCCGCCGCCTGCCGCGCATCCCGCCCGGTGTCATGGCGGAGATGGCCTTCGCCGGCGCCCGGATCCTGCACACCCGCTGCATCGAACTGGCCGTCATGGAGGGGGTCGACGTGTGCGTGCGCAACGCGTCAACGGAGGCGCCGGGAACGATCGTCACGAACGACCCGGACGACCGGCCGCTGGAGACCCGGCGGGCCGTCGTCGCGGTCACCCACGACACCGACGTGGCCCGGGTGCTCGTGCACTGCCGCGACGCGAGCCGCGACCTGGCGCCGGAGGTGTTCGCGGTGCTGGCCGCGCACGGGACGGTGGTCGATCTGGTGGCGCGGTCCGGGCCGTACGAGAGCGAGTTCCGGATGGGCTTCACGATCCGCCGCAGCCAGGCCGGCCCGGTGCGGGACGCGCTGCACGAGCTGACGACGGCCTTCGGCGGTGGCGTGCATCTGGACGAGAACGTCGGCAAGGTCTCCGTGGTCGGGATCGGGCTGCTCAGCCGTCCCGAGTACACGGCCCGGCTGATGGCGGCCCTGGCCGCGGCCGGCATCCCGACGAGCTGGATCTCCACGTCCCAGATGCGGCTGTCGGTGATCGTGCCGCGCGAGCGCGTCGTCGATGCCGTCGAGACCCTGCACCGCGAGTTCCAGCTCGACCGGCACGAGCCGGCCGGGACCACGGCCGTCATCGCCGGCCGCGCTTGAGAGAGGCAGGACAACGTGGCCGTACTGAATGCACCGTTCGCCCGTCAGCTGCGCCTGCGCCGGCTGTTCGGGCAGGACGACGGGCGCCTGCTGGTCGTCCCGCTCGACCACTCCGTCACCGACGGGCCGCTGCGCGGCGCCGGTCTCAACGCCCTGCTCGGGGAGATCGCCGGTACCGGGGTCGACGCCGTGGTCCTGCACAAGGGCACGCTCCGCCACGTCGACCACGACTGGTTCGGCGACATGTCGCTGATCGTGCACCTGAGCGCGAGCACCCGGCACGCGCCCGACCCGAACGCCAAGTACCTGGTCGGCCACGCCGAGGAGGCGCTGCGCCTGGGCGCCGACGCGGTCAGCGTGCACGTCAACCTGGGCTCGCCGCAGGAGGCCGGGCAGATCGCCGACCTGGCGGCGGTGGCGGGGGAGTGCGAGCGCTGGAACGTCCCGCTGCTGGCCATGATCTACGCCCGCGGCCCGAAGATCGCCGACCCGCGCGCCCCGGAGCTGATCGCGCACGCCGCGACGCTCGCCGCCGACCTCGGCGCGGACATCGTCAAGACCGACTATCCCGGTACGCCGGGGCTGATGGCCGACGTGGTCCAGGCGTGCCCGATCCCGCTCATCGTCGCCGGCGGTCCGCGCGCGGCCGACACCGAGACCGTCCTGGCCTACGTCTCGGACGCGCTGAGCGGTGGGGCGGCCGGGGTCGCCATGGGCCGCAACGTCTTCCAGGCCGACCGGCCGGGCTGGATGGCGGCCACCCTCGCCCAGCGGGTGCACGAGTCGCGTCCGCTCCCGAACCAGTACTCCGTGGGCGAGCGGCTCGCCTTCACGTCCTGACCCATCGACCGTCCTCAAGGAGACCCCTGTGAAGCTCTGCTGGCTGGACATCCGTGACCTCGGCGAGGCCAAGGAGGCCATCGTCGAAGAGGCCCTGCACCAGAGGGTGGACGCGATCGTGGCGGCCGACCCGGCCGACCTCGAGCCGCTGCCGCCGACCGTCAAGAAGGTGCTGTTCCCGCGGGGCCTGCCGCTGCCGGAGAAGGTCGAGCTCGCCGACCTGGTCATCGTCGAACCGGAGCGGCACGGCGAGCCGGCCGTGCTGGCCGAGCAGTACCCGAACGTCGAGTTCGGCCGGTACGTGGAGATCACCGACGCCGGCAGCCTCGAGGACGCCTGCCGCGCGGCCCGCCTCGACCGCTGGAGCCTGCTGTACTTCCGGGACCCCACCAAGATCCCGCTGGAGATCGTGCTGGCCGCCGCGGCCGCCGCCGACGGCAGCATCATCACCCAGGTGGCCGACGTCGAGGAGGCGCAGATCGTCTTCGGCGTCCTCGAGCACGGGTCCGACGGGGTGATGCTGGCGCCGCGGATCCCGGGCGAGGCGACCGAGCTCCGGACGGCGGCGCTGAGCACGGCCGCCGACCTGTCGCTGGTCGAGCTCGAGGTCACCGGGATCCGGCGCGTCGGCATGGGCGAGCGGGCCTGCGTGGACACCTGCACGAACTTCCGGCTCGACGAGGGCATCCTGGTCGGCTCGCACTCCACCGGCATGATTCTGTGCTGCAGCGAGACCCATCCGCTGCCCTACATGCCGACCCGGCCGTTCCGGGTCAACGCCGGCGCGCTGCACTCGTACACGCTGTCGGCCGGCGGCCGCACCAACTACCTGAGCGAGCTGACCTCGGGCGGCCGGGTTCTCGCCGTCGACTCGCAGGGCCGGTCGCGGGTGGTCACCGTGGGCCGGGTCAAGATCGAGACACGCCCGCTGCTCGCGATCGACGCGGTGGCGCCCTCCGGCGTAAAGGTCAACCTCATCGTCCAGGACGACTGGCACGTGCGGGTGCTCGGCCCCGGCGGCACGGTCCTCAACGTCACGGAGCTGACCGAGGGCACCAAGGTGCTCGGCTGCCTGCCGGTCGAGCAGCGGCACGTCGGCTACCCGATCGACGAGTTCTGCATCGAGAAGTGATGACCGTCCCGGTCCTGGACTTCCACGTGCGCCTGGCGCCGAGGCCCGGCGCCCGGGAGCGGCTGCTGTCCATGATGGACGCGTGCGGGCTGACCCGGGCGGTGGTCTGCGCGGGCGGCACGATCGACCTGGACCGCCTGTCCCGCCAGCTGATCGAGGGCGGGCACGTCGAGACCGACGCCGACAACGACGCCGTGCTCGACGCCTGCGCGGGCACCGGCGACCGTCTCGTGCCGTTCTGGTTCGCCAACCCGCACCGGCCGCCTTCCGAGTACCGGCGCCGGGCCCACGAATTCCGCGGCCTGGAGATCTCGCCCGCCGTCCATGGCGTCGGCCTCGACGATCCGCGGGTGGCCGGCCTCGTCGAGGTGGCGGGGGAGACCGGCCACGCGGTCTACGTCGTCTGCCTCGACCGGCCGGGCGCCGGCGTCGCCGACCTCTGCGGCCTGGCCGGCAAGTTCCCGCACGTGAGCTTCGTCCTCGGGCACAGCGGCATCGGCAACATCGACCTGTACGCGCTGAGCCTGATCCGCGACGTGCCCACCATCGTGCTCGAGACCTCGGGCGGCTACAGCTGCGTGGCCGGGGCGGCGCTCGACCGCCTCGGCCCGGACCGGGTCGTCTTCGGCTCGGAGTATCCGCTTCAGCACCCGTCCGTGGAGCTGGCCAAGTTCCGCGCGCTCGACCTGCCGCCGGAGCGATGGCGGCGGGTCGCCTGGGACAACGGGCATCGACTGCTAGGAGAGGAGAGGCCGTGAACGACCCGCACTCGAGCCTGCCCCGGCTCGGCCAGTGGCATGGGCCGGAAGACCTGCGGCGCCTTCAGGAGAAGCAGCTGGCGCAGACCGTCGGCTGGGCCGCCCGCTCGCCGTTCTACCGCGGCCGGCTGGGCGGGGCCGCGCTGCCGGTCACCGCCGAGGACCTCGCCGGGCTGCCCCTGACGACCAAACAGGACCTGCGCGACAACTATCCGTTCGGCATGCTGGCCGTCGACAAGAAGCGGCTGGTCACCTACCACGAGTCGAGCGGGACGGCGGGCCGGCCGACGCCGTCCTACTACACCGCCGAGGACTGGGTCGACCTGGCCGAGCGCTTCGCCCGCAAGTGGATCGGCATGTCGGCCGACGATGTCTTCCTGGTACGCACGCCGTACGCGTTGCTGCTCACCGGCCACCTGGCGCACGCCGCGGGACGGCTGCACGGCGCGACCGTGGTGCCGGGCGACAACCGGTCGCTGGCCATGCCGTACGCCCGGGTGGTCCGTGTCCTGCACGACCTGGACGTCACGCTCACCTGGTCGGTACCCACCGAATGCCTCATCTGGGCGGCCGCCGCGGCCGCGGCCGGGCACCGGCCCGGCGCCGACTTTCCCGCCCTGCGCGCCCTCTTCGTCGGCGGCGAGCCGCTCACCGACGCCCGCCGCCGCCGGATCGGCCGGCTCTGGAACGTTCCGGTGATCGAGGAGTACGGCTCGACCGAGACCGGCAGCCTGGCCGGCGAGTGTCCGCAGGGGCGGATGCACCTGTGGGCCGACCGGGCGCTGTTCGAGGTGTACGACCCGGCGACCGGCGACGTCCGCGCCGAGGGCGATGGGCAGCTCGTGGTGACGCCGCTGTACCGCGAGGCGATGCCGCTGCTGCGCTACAACCTCGAGGACGACGTCTCGGTGTCGTACGACGACTGCGCGTGCGGCTGGGAGCTGCCCACCGTCCGCGTGCTCGGGCGGGCGGCGTTCGGCTACCGGGTGGGCGCCGCGACGGTCACCCAGCACCGCCTCGAGGAGGTCGTCTTCTCGCTGCCCGAGTCCTACGGGGTGATGTTCTGGCGGGCGAAGGCCGAGCCGGCGGCGCTGCGCATCGAGATCGAGGTGGCCGCCGAGCACCGGGCCGCCGCCGAGGCCGAGCTGACGGCGGCGGTGCGGGACGCCTTCGGGATCGGCGGCGAGGTGACCGGCCTGCCGCCCGGATCGCTCATCCCGCACGAGGCGCTGACCAGCATGCCGGACGTGGTGAAGCCGCGCAGCCTGTTCGGGCCCGGCGAGGACTGGGGCAAAGCGCTCCTCTACTACTGAGAGGCGACCACCTGATGAGAGTGGCCGTGGCCGGCGCCGGGATCGCCGGCCTCACCCTTGCCGCCGCCCTGAACCGGTCCGGGATCGACTGTCACGTCTACGAGCAGGCCGAGCGGCTGACCGAGGTCGGCGCCGGGGTCCAGCTCGCGCCCAACGCCACCCGGCTCCTGCACCGGCTCGGCCTGCGCGATCGGCTGAGCGCCGTGGCGGTCACGCCGCGGGCGATCGAGATGCGCCGCTGGGACGACGGGCGGCTGCTGGACCGCACCCCGCTAGGCGAGCTGTGCCGCGACCGGTTCGGCGCGCCGTACTTCGCCGTGCACCGCGCCGACCTGCACAGCGCCCTGCTGGCGATGTCGCTGCCGGGCCGGGTGCGCCTCGGCGCGCGGCTGACGGCCGTCACCCAGGACGGCGACGAGGCGCGGCTGCACCTGGCCGACGGGACGACGGTGACCGCGGACCTGGTCGTCGGGGCCGACGGCATCCACTCGATCGCCCGCGAGCAGATCGTCACCGACAAGCCGCGCTACTCCGGGCAGACCATCTACCGCGGCCTCGTTCCGGCCGAGCGGGTGCGCTACCTGCTCGCGGAGCCGCGCGTGCAGCTCTGGCTCGGGCCGGGCCGGCACTGCGTGTGCTACCCGGTCGCGGCCGGCCGATGGGTGAGCTTCGGCGCGACCGTCGCCGAGCCCGAGTGGGGCGAGGAGTCCTGGTCGGCCCGCGGCGACGTGGCCGCCCTCGCCGCGGCCTACGCGGACTGGCATCCGGACGTCACCCGGCTGATCGCGGCGGCGGACACGGTCGGCCGGTGGGCGCTGCACGACCGGGACGGCATCGACCGGCTCAGCGCGGGCCGGGTGGTGGTCATCGGCGACGCCGCGCATCCCATGCTGCCGTTCCAGGCGCAGGGCGCGAACCAGGCGATCGAGGACGCTTTCGTGCTCGCCGGCTGCCTGGCCGCGGCGGGCCCGGGCGGCGTCGAGGCGGCGCTGCTCCGCTACGAGCGACTCCGCCTGCCGCGTACCACCCGGATCCAGAACGGATCCCGCGCCAATGCCACCACCTTCCACCTCGCCGACGGCGACGCGCAGCGTCACCGCGACGCCGCCGCCCGGGCCACCTCCGGCCTGGACCGGCACGACTGGCTCTTCGGGTACGACGCCGAGCAGGCCACCACGATCAGCGGGAGCGCATGAATGGAACTGACCGGAATAGAGTCGGCCGTCGCCCTGGTCACCGGGGCCGGGCAGGGCATCGGCGCCGCCGTGGCGGGGGTGCTGGCGGGCGCCGGCGCGCGGATCGCGGCCGTGGACCGCAACGCCGAGGCGCTCGCCACCGTCGTCACCAAGCTCGAGGCCGAGGGCGAGACCGCGCGCGGCTATCCCGTCGACGTGTGCGACAGCGCGGCGGTGGACGCGCTGGTCGGCCGGGTCGAGGAGGAGCTGGGCCCGATCGGCATCCTGGTCAACACGGCCGGGGTGCTGCACACCGGCCGGGTCGTCGACCTCTCCGACCGGCAGTGGAGCGACACGTTCGCGGTCAACGCCGGCGGGGTCTTCCATGTGTCCCGCGCGGTGGCCCGCCGGATGGTCGCCCGCCGCCGCGGGGCGATCGTGACCGTGGCCTCGAACGCGGCCGGCGTGCCGCGCACCGAGATGGCCGCCTACGCCGCCTCCAAGGCCGCGTCCGCCCAGTTCACCCGCTGCCTCGGGCTCGAGCTGTCGGGCTACGGCATCCGCTGCAACGTCGTCTCGCCCGGCTCGACCGACACCCCGATGCTGCGCGCGATGCTCGGCGAGGACGCCGACCCGCGCGCCCTGATCGACGGGTCGCCGGCCGCGTACAAGGTCGGCATCCCGCTGCGGAAGCTGGCCCGGCCGCGGGACGTGGCCGAGGCGGTCGCCTATCTCGTGTCGGACCAGGCCGGCCACGTCACCATGCACGACCTGTACGTCGACGGCGGCGCCGCCCTGCACGTCTGACCCCTGAGGAGGCGAGACCATGGCCATGACCCCGATCGCGCCCTACCGCATGCCCGGCGACGGCGACCTGCCCGGCGCGGCGGTGGCCTGGCGCCCGCGCGCCGGCCGGGCCGCCGTGCTGGTGCACGACATGCAGCGGTACTTCCTGCGCCCGTTCCCGGCCGGGCAGTCCCCGCTGGCCGAGCTGATCCCGAACGTCATGAAGCTGCTCGCGGCGGCCCGCGCGGCCGGGATGCCGGTGCTGTACACGGCCCAGCCGGGCGGCATGAGCACCGGCGACCGGGGCCTGCTGCGCGACTTCTGGGGCGACGGCATGAGCGGCGACGAGGCCGACCGGGGCATCGCCGTCGACCTCGCCCCCGAGCCCGGCGACACCGTGCTGACCAAATGGCGCTACAGCGCCTTCTTCCGCAGCGACCTCGAGGAGCGGCTGCGTCGCGCCGGCCGGGACCAGCTGCTGATCTGCGGCGTGTACGCGCACATGGGTTGCCTGGTCACCGCGACCGACGCCTTCAGCCGCGACATCCAGCCGTTCCTGGTGGCCGACGCGCTGGCCGACCTGTCGCTCGACGACCACCTGATGGCCCTGCGCTACGCCGCGAGCCGCTGCGCCGTGCCGTTGTCCACCGCCGCCGTCCTGGCCGAACTGGAAGGGCTCTGACCGTGTCCGATCGCCTGCAAGTCGTCGTCATCGGGGGAACGTCGGGGATCGGGCGGGACTTCGCCCGCTCCCGGGCCGAGCGAGGAGACGACGTGATCATCACCGGCCGGTCGGCCGGGCGCACCAAGGACGTCGCCGACGAGATCGGCGGATGGACCCGCGGGCTCGTCCTCGACCTGGCCGAGACCGACCGGATAGCGGCCGCGCTGGCCGATGTGGACCGCGTCGACCACCTGGTGCTCGCGGCACTCGACCGCGACCACAACACGGTGCGCGAATACCGTCCCGGCGACGCCGTCCGGCTGCTGACGGTCAAGCTGGTCGGCTACACCGCCGTCCTGGGCGCCCTCGCCTCCCGGATGACCGGCGACGGCGCGGTGGTGCTGCTCGGCGGCCTGGCCAGCCACCGGCCCTACCCCGGCTCGACCACCGTGACCACGGCCAACGGCGGCGTCACCGCGATGGTGCGGACGCTGGCGACCGAGCTGGCGCCGATCCGGGTCAACGCGCTGCACCCGAGCATCGTCGCCGACACGCCGTTCTGGAGCGACAAGCCGGCCGCGCGCGAGGCCGCGGCGAGCCGGGCGCTCACCGGGCGGCCGGTGACGACGCGGGACTGCACCGAGGCGATCGACTTCCTGCTGCGGAACCGGGCGATCAACGGGGTCAACCTGGCCATCGACGGGGGCGAGGTCCTCATCTGACCCCGGCGGTGATCCGCCACGGGCCCCACCGGCCCGTGGCGCCCTGCCCGTGCTCGCGCTGCGCGCGCGGGAAGCGGGCCAGGTCGCGGGCCGAGAACAGCGCCATCCCGGCGGTGAAGCCGGTCACCGGCACCGGCAGCCGCGTCCAGTACGCGCGCCGGCCGTCCACCCGGAACTCCACCTCGGCCGTCTCGGCCCGGTAGCCGAGGGCGTAGCGGTGCGTCTGGCCGGGCTCGGTCGGCACGTCCAGCACCACGCGGTGGATGAAGTGCTCGTCCGGGCGGCTCACGCCGGGCAGCACCAGCCGCTCGACCACCGCGTAGAGGGTGTCGTTGGTGGCGGCGGCGTTGAGCACCACGCCGGTCTCCAGGTCGAAGAGGTTGACCGTGCCGAACGCGTCGAGCAGGTCGTACGGGACCTGGCCGTAGGTGCGCACCGCCATCTCGGCCTCGAACGTGAGCCGGCCCGCGGCCGGGACGCCGAATCGGCGCGTCGAGCGGTACATCTGCTTGGCGTTGTTCTGCCGGGGATCGGTGTCGTGGAAGCGGCTGAACGGGTGGACGGTCAGCTCCAGCCGGCCGTCGCCCGTGCGCACCCGGGCGTTGCGGTCCCGGTACTGGTGGATCCGCCCGTCGGCGCCCGCAATCGACATGATCCGCCAGCGCGCCGGGTCGAGCTCGCGCGCGGTGAAGTCGTCGTACGTCCAGCTGGTCTCGAGCGCGGCCGTCATGGGACCACCATCCGCGCCGCCTCCCGCCGGTGACATCACGAGTTCACGGGGTTCGACCGGCGGCACGCCAATTCGCGCGAGCGTGGCGGAAACCCCGTGAACAAGCCATGACCGGGGTACGCGCGACGCCCGAGACTGCGGCTGTACCGCCACGCCACGACGTCGTCAGCACGACGTCTCGAACCGAGGAGGTGTGATGGGCGACCCCTATGCCGCCGTGTATGACAGCGCCCAGTTCCAGGCCTTGCGGCGCCGATCGAATGCCTTCGTCCGGTGGGCGAGCATCGCCTTCTACGGGTGGTGGGTGCTCGGTGTGCTGCTGGCTGCCTTCGCTCCGGGCTTCTTCCGCACCGGCCTGGGCGGCCCGTTCACGGTCGGGCTGCTCTTCATCGTCCTGTCGCTCGCCCTCGTGGTGACGGCGGCCGCGGTGACCATGCGATTCGCCCGCACCCGGCTCGACCCGGTCAGCGAGCAGATCCGAGCCGAGCTGGAAGGGGCGAGCCGATGAGCGGGATCCTCGCCGCACCGCCGCCGCCACCGGTCGACAACGACTGGGCCGCGCCCGGGATCGCCACCGCGGCGGCGCTGATTCTCGCCGTCGCCGTGGCCGCCCTGGTGTTCACGGCCCGTCGCCGCATCCGCAACCCGGACGACTTCCTGCTCGCCGGCCGGCGCGTCGGCGTCGGCCAGAACGCGCTCGCGATGGTCGCCGGCGGCGTCATGTACTCGACGGTGATCATCATCGTCGGCCACGTCGCCCTCAACGGCCTGGACGCCATCTTCCTGCTGACCGCGTTCACCATCTCCACCATCGCCGCGGTGCTCTACTACGCGGCGCCGGTGCGCAACGTCGGCGGCCACACCATGGCCGACCTGTTCTCGCTGCGGGCCCGCGAGCGGCCGGCCCGGATCGCCTCGGCCGTGATTACGCTGCTCATCTACACGATGTTCATGATCATCGCGTTGGCCTCGGTCGGCTTCGTGGCCACCCGCATGTTCAGCACCCAGTCCACCGTGAACAAGCCGCTGGTGGCGATCATGGTGGCGGTCGTCGGGCTGATCGCGATCGCGCTGGTGTACGTCGGCGGCATGGTCGGCGTCACCCGGATGCTGGTCCTCAAGGTCAGCCTGATGATCGCGTTCATCGTGGTGCTGACCATCGTGATCCTGGCCAAGTACAAGCTGAACCTGGTCCACCTGCTCAACGACGCCGAGGCCAAAGCGGCGCCGGACAAGCGCGGCTACGGGCTGCTGAGCGTCGGGCGGCTCTTCGGCGAGAACTCCACCTACCACTCGAGCCAGGACCCCTGGGTCCACCTCTCCAAGACGCTGTCCATCGCGGCCGGCGCGGTCGCCATGCCGTTCATCTTCACCCGCTACTTCGTGGCCACCAACGGGCGCGAGGCGCGACGCTCGGCCGGCTGGGCCTCGATCATCACGGTCGCGTTCTGGGCCTGCATGATCGTCGTCGGCCTCGGCGCGGTGGCGATCCTCGGCGGCAAGGGCATCGGTGTCATCTCCGCCCACCGCGACATCACGCTGCCGCGGATCGTCGACGACCTCGGCGGCTCCTGGGCGTCCGGCCTGCTCGGCGGGATCGCCCTGCTGTCGGTCGGCGTCATCTTCGCGACGCTGCTGCTCAACGCCGTGACGACGGTGGTCAAGGACATCAACGTCGCCCGCGGCCGGAAGCTCGACGCGGCGGCCGAGCTGAAGGACATCCGGCGCACCGTGCTGGTGGTCGGCATCGTCTCGCTCGTCCTGGGCATGGCGATGCTGACGCAGCTCACCCACATCTTCATCCCGACGTCGATCGACCTGGCCGGCGCGTGCGTCCTGCCGTCGGTCATCTACTCGCTGTTCTGGCGGCGCTTCAACACCGCCGGCCTGCTCTGGACGGTCTACGGCGGACTGGTCGTCACCGTGCTGATGGTCGTGTTCTCCAACGGCGTCTCGGGCGACCCGACCGCCATCTTCCCGGACGCCGACTTCAAGATCGTCGACTTCGAGCCGGGCATGGTCGGGGTGCCGCTCGGCTTCCTGTTCGGCTTCCTCGGCTCGCTCAGCAGCAAGGAGCGCAACGACGCCCGCTTCGCGGAGACCCAGGTGCGCGCCCTTACCGGCGCGATCCTGCCACCCGGCCGGGACCTGCCGCCGGAGCCCGAGCCGGAGCTCCCGCGCGACCGGGAGAGCCTGACCTCCGGCTGACGACTCTCCATCAACCGTGAACCGTGTGGGGCGGCCCGAGCCGCCCCACACCCCCGTCGGGAGGCCCATCGTGGATCCGGTACCCGTTCTCGTCGTCGGCGCCGGCCCGGTCGGCATGGTCACCGCCCTCGCGCTCGCCCGCCAGGGCGTGCCCTGCGTCCTGGCCGACCAGGGCTTCGAGACCTCCGTCCACCCCAAGCTGGACTACGTCAACGCCCGCAGCATGGAGTTCCTCCGGCAGCTCGGCCTGGCCGGCGCGGTCCGGGCCGCCGGGGTCGCTCCCGGGCACCGGTCCGACGTCATCTGGTCGACCGGCCTCGCCGGCGAGCCGATCACCCGCTGGGAGCTGCCGTCGGTGGCGGAGGAGTGGCGGCGCATCGCCGAGCACAACGACGGCACCCAGCCGGCCGAGCCCGGGCAGCGGATATCCCAGGTCGACCTGGAGCCGGTGCTGCGCGCCTCCTGCCGGCGCGACCCGCTCATCGACCTGAGGCAGGGCCTGCGGTTCGAGGATCTGACCCAGGACGACGACGCGGTCACCGCCCGCCTCGCCGACGTGCTGACCGGCGAGGAGACCCGGCTGCGCGTCCGCTACCTGATCGGGTGCGACGGCGCGTCGAGCCGGGTGCGCGAGACGGTCGGCATCGGCGCGGACGGCTTCGACGTCCCCGGGCTGCCCGGCGCCTTCATGGTCCACTTCAAGAGCCGCGATCTCGGCACGCTGCACCGGCACGGCCGCTTCTGGCACTACTTCGCGTTCCGCTACGTGATCATCGCGCAGGACGAGGTGGACACCTGGACCGCGCACGTCAACGGCATCGACGCGAACGAGTTCGACTCCCTGCCGGCCGACCCGGCGGCGTACCTGCTGGACACCATGCGCGCCGACCTCAAGATCGACAAGGTGCTGCTGACCTCCCGCTGGCGGCCGGGCTTCCTGCTCGCCGACCGCTACCGGGCCGGGCGGGTGCTGCTCGCCGGCGACTCGGCCCACCGCATGTTCCCCACCGGCGCGTACGGGATGAACACCGGCATCGGCGACGCGATGGACGCCGCCTGGAAGGTCGTCGCCCTGCTCCGCGGCTTCGGCGGCCCCGCCCTGCTGGACAGCTACGAGGCCGAGCGCCGCCCGGTCGGCCGGACCACCATGCAGACGTCACATCGGCACCTCGCCGTGCACCTGAGGGCGGGCGAGCTCCTGCGCGGGGGCACCCCGCCCGCGGGCGTGGCCGCGTTCCTCACCGCCGCCCGCGGGGAGAACGAGTACCGCGGCATCGAGCTGGGCTACCGCTACCGGGACTCGCCCGTCGTCTGCCCGGACGGGCCCGAGCCACCGTGGAGCCCCGACCGGTACACCCCGACGACCTGGCCCGGCGGCCGGGCGCCGAGCGTCCACCTCACCGGCGGCGAGCCGATCCTCGATCGTCTCGGCCGGTCCTTCACGCTGATCGACTTCGCCGGCGACGGGCGGGCCGCGCCGCTGCTGGCGGCGGCCGCATCCGCCGGCGTGCCGGTCCGGCACGTGCCGGTGACCGACCCCGGCGCCCGCGAGGTCTGGGAACGCGACCTCGTGCTCGTCCGGCCCGACCACCACGTCGCCTGGCGCGGCAACCGGGCCGGATCCGACATGGACGCCGTCATCGAGCGCGTCCGGGGCGCCTAGCTGAGATCTCTCGACTGGAGGACAGATGCTGCACCACAGCCCCACGCTCGCCCTCGACGAGCCGTGGGACGGCATGCCGGCGGTCCAGCAACCCGACTGGCAGGACCACCCGGCCCATCCCGACGCCTGCGCCGCGCTCGCCTCGGCCCCGCCGCTGGTGACGGCCGCGGAGATCGGGCAGCTGCGCGCGTCCCTGGCCGGACTGACCACGACCGGCTCACTCGTGCTCCAGCTCGGCGACTGCGCCGAGAGCTTCTACGAATGCACGCCCCGGCACACGACCGAGAAGCTGGGGGTACTGGATTGGCTGGGCGGCCGCCTCGGCGAGCTGGCCGGCCGCGACGTCCTCCGGATCGGCCGGATGGCCGGCCAGTTCGCCAAGCCCCGCTCGCAGCCGACCGAGCTGCTGGACGCGATCAGCATCCCGTCGTTCCGCGGCCACCTGATCAATTCGGACCTCGCCACGCCGGACACGCGCCGGGCCGACCCGCGGCGCATGGTGTGGGCCTACGAGGCCGCCGACCGGGTGCAGCGGGTGATGCGGGCGGCCCGGCGCCGCGACGGCGCGGCCGGGCCCTGGTCGAGCCACGAGGCCCTGGTCGTCGACTACGAGTCCCGGCTGATCCGCCGCGACCCGGAAACCGGCGAGCGGTACCTGAGCTCCACCCACCTGCCCTGGGTGGGCGAGCGGACCCGCCGGCCGGGGGAGGCGCACGTCGCGCTGCTCGCGGCCGTGGCCAACCCGGTGGGCTGCAAGGTCGGGCCCACGGCCGACCCGGACGACATCGTGAAGGTGTGCGAGGCGCTCGACCCGGACCGCGAGCCCGGCCGGCTCGTCCTGATCCCGCGGATGGGCCGGGACCGGGTGCGGGAGGCGCTGCCGCCGCTGGTGCGCCGGGTGGCGAACGCCGGCCACCCGGTGATCTGGCTGTGCGATCCGATGCACGGGAACACGGTGAAGTCGCCGGGCGGCCTGAAGACCCGCCACCTCGCCGACATCGTCGCCGAGGCGCTGCTGGCCCGGGACATCCTCGAGGAGAACGGCCGGTACGCCGCCGGTCTCCACCTGGAGGTCGCGGCGGCCGACGTGACGGAATGCGTCGGCGGCACCGTCGGCGAGGACGAGCTGGCGCGCCACTACACCTCGCTCTGCGACCCGCGGCTCAATCCCAACCAGGCGGTCGAGGTCGTCGAGGCGTGGGCGAAGGGGACCAGCCACTGACAAAGCTGCCGGCGACGCCCGCGGGCGTCGCCGGCAGCCGGCGGGGGGGTGTGGGCGCTTGCCGCTCCTCTTGCGCTGGATGAAGGCGTAGGACAGGTCGCCAATCCGCGGACCGTAGGGTGCGGGT
>NZ_JBVJIU010000001.1:767947-825663 GCF_055586105.1 Actinoplanes sp. NPDC051537 | reverse complement strand
CCCGCGCCGCGCCCATCCCGCGCCGCGCCGATCCCGCGCCGCGCCGATCCCGCGCCGCGCCCATCCCGCGCCGCGCCCATCCCGCGCCGCGCCCATCCCGCGCCGCGCCCATCCCGCGCCGCGCCGATCCCGCGCCGCGCCGATCCCGCGCCGCGCCCATCCCGCGCCGCGCCCATCCCGCGCCGCGCCCAGCCCGCGCCGCGCCCATCCCGCGCTGCGCCCATCCCGCGCTGCGCCCATCCCGCGCCGCGCCCAGCCCGCGCCCGCCGCGCTCACTCCGACAGCCCGGTGCGGACCGCATAGAGCGCCGCCTGGGTGCGGTCGGCCAGGCCCAGCTTGAGCAGGATGCTCGACACGTGCGTCTTGACCGTCTTCTCCGCCACCAGCAACGCCCGGGCGATCTCGCGATTTGACCTCCCTTCGGCCAGCAGGGTCAGCACGTCCCGCTCGCGGGCCGTCAGCGGCGACGGCGGCGCGTTCGTCAGCGTGGCCGCGGCGTCGGGATCGAGCAGCAGATGCCCCGCCGCGACCGAGCGGACCGCGGCGACCAGTGCCTCGGGGTCGACGTCCTTCGACAGGTAGCCCCGCGCCCCCGCCCGGATCGCCGGGACCAGCCGGTCGGTGAAGCTCGTGACCACCAGCACCCGGCACGCCAGCCCCCGCCGCCGAACCTCGTGCAGGACCTCGACCCCGTCCATCCCCGGCAGCAGCATGTCGAGCAGCACGACGTCGGGCTCGGTCTCGGCGATCAGATCGAGCGCGGCCGGCCCGTCGGCGGCCTCCCCGGCGACCTCCAGCCCGTCCGCCAGCTCGAGAAAGGTGCGCAGCCCTCGCCGTACGGCCGGATGGTCATCGACGATCAGCACCCGCGTCATCTGTTCAGGCGGGCTCACCGGGCACCTCCAATCGCACCACCGTGCCGGCGCCCGGGGTCGACCGCACCGTCGCGGCGCCCTTGATCGAGTGGGCCCTCTCCCGCAGCGAGCGCAGGCCCAGGCTCCGGCCCGCGCGCACCACCGCACCCACGTCGAACCCGGCGCCGTCGTCGATCACCTCGAGCACCGCCCCGGCGTCGCCCTGCCGGGACAGGCTCACCTCGATCGTCGCGGCCTTCGCATGCCGGACCGCGTTGTGCAACGCCTCCTGCGCCACCCGCAGCACCACCGTCTGCTGGGCCACGGGCAACGACGGTGGATCGTGCTCGCGATAGCTCACCCGGGGACCGCCGGCTCCGCCGTACGCCCGGTCGAGAATTTGCACTTGTTTTCGCAGCACCGAAGGCAGGCCGTCCTCCGCGAGCCGGGCCGGCCGCAGCTCCAGCACCGCCGCGTGCAGCTCCTCGGCCGCCTCCCGGGCCAGCGTCGCCACCTCGGCCATCTGGTCGCGCGCCGCCGCCGGATCGCGGTCGATCAGCAGACCGGCCGCCTGCGCCGTCAGCCGCAGCCCGAACAACCGCTGCGCCACCGCGTCGTGCAGGTCGTGCGCGATGCGGGCCCGCTCCTCGGCGATGGTGAGCTCGCGGTTGCGCGCGTAGAGCCGGGCGTGGGTCAGCGCGATCGCGGCGTGCGCGGCCAGCACGCCGACCAGCTCCTCGTCGGACTCGGTGAAACCGCCCGTCTTGTTGGCCAGATAGAGAGCGCCGAGGATCTCGTCGCCGCTGACGACCGGCACGCCCAGGAACGCCTCGAGCACCGGATGGGCGGCCGGCCACCAGGCGAACCGCGGATCGGCCCGGATGTCGGGCAGCCGCTGGGCGTGCGGCTCGTGCAACATGACGGCGAGGAACCCGTGCTGCCGGGGCAGTGGGCCGATCGCCGCGCGCACCTCGTCGCTGACACCGGACACCACGAACTCGGCGAACGAGCCATCATCGTCGGGCACGCCGAGCGCCGCGTACTCCGCGCCGGCGAGCTCGCGGGTGGTGTCGACTATCGTCTGCAGCACCTCGGGCACCGTGAGCTGGTCGCTGACCGCGAGAACAGCCGCGGACAGGCGACGTGCGGTGCGGAGCTCGTCGCGGCCCGGGGTCGTCATCGGCCCACCATAGAGCGGCCGGGCCGGGCTGACATCAGACCACGGTCTTAAGACCACGGTCCGATGCGCAACGGGTACGCGGCGCGGCAGAGTCGTGGCATGACAACGCCGAAGCAGCAGGTAGCAGTGATCACCGGTGCCTCTCGTGGCCTGGGTCTGGCCCTCGCCGAGGGGCTCGCCCGCGACGGGTGGCAGCTCGTGGTGAACGCGCGCACCGGCCCCGATCTGGAAGCCGCCGCCGAGCATCTGAGACGCCTGACCACGGTGACGGCCATCGCCGGCGACGTGGTCGACGACGATCATCGGTTCGAGCTCGCGGCCGCCGCCGATCGGCTGGGCGGCGCCGACCTGCTGGTCAACAACGCGTCCACGCTCGGTGGCAGCCCGCCGCCGGCGCTGGCATCCTTCCCGCTGCCGGCGCTGCTCGACACGTTCGAGGTCAACGTGCTGGCGCCGATCGCGCTCACCCAGCTGCTCCTGCCGCAGTTGCGCCGGTCGGGGTCGGGCGCGGTGCTGAACGTGAGCTCGGACGCGGCCGTCGAGGCGTACGCGGGATGGGGTGGTTATGGGGCCGCGAAGGCCGCGCTCGACCATGCGAGCCGGGTGCTCGCCCTCGAGGAGACCGGCCTGCGCGTGTGGGCGGTGGATCCCGGTGACCTGCGGACCCGGTTGCAACAGGAGGCGTTTCCGGGCGAGGACATCTCCGACCGGCCGCTGCCCGAGACCGTCGTGCCGCACCTGCTGGGGCTGCTGCGGGACCGTCCACCGTCGGGCCGCTACGTCGCGTCCGCCCTGGTTCCGGTGGGGGCGCGATGACGGCGACCCTCGACTTCCACCTTCCCGACGAGCTCGCGGCGAAAGAGCCGGTAGAGGCACACGGTCAAAAGCGTGATGACGTACGTCTATTGCTGAGCCGTGGCTCGACGGTGACCCACCATCGGTTCCGCGAGCTGCCCCGCCTGCTCGACGCCGGCGACCTCGTCGTGGTGAACAACTCGGCCACGATGCCGGCCGCCCTCGACGCCCGTCTCGACGACGGGACGCCGCTGGTCGTGCACGTCTCGACCGAGCGCTCCGACGGCACGTGGCTGGTCGAGCCGCGGCGGCCGGTCGCGGGCACCACCGCGCCGTTCCCGCCCGCCGGCGACGGCCCGGCGCGGGCCGGTCTGCGTCTGCACATCGACGGGGGTGCGCTGACGCTGCTGAGCCCGTACACGGCGCGGCTGTGGTCGGCGCGGGCCGACGTGCCCGGCCCGATGACCGCCTATTTGGCCGGGCACGGGCGGCCGATCCGATATTCGTACACCGATCGCGACTGGCCGCTGGAGACGTATCAGAACGCCTACGCCACCGAGCCGGGCAGCGCCGAGATGCCGAGCGCGGGTCGTCCGCTGACCGGCCGGGTGCTGGCCGAGCTGGCCGGGCGAGGCATTCTGGTCGCGCCGATCACGCTGCACACAGGGGTGGCCTCGGCCGAGGTGGACGAGCCGCCGTACCCGGAGTGGTTCGCCGTGCCGGAGACGACCGCGCGCCTGATCGGGTCGGTGCGCGCGGCCGGCGGGCGGGTCGTCGCGGTCGGCACCACGGTGGTGCGGGCGCTCGAGTCCGCGGTGGACCTGGCCGGGCGGGTGCGGGCGGCGAGCGGCTGGACCGACCTGGTGATCGGCCCGGAGCGCCGCGTCCGCGCCGTCGACGGGCTGCTGACCGGCCTGCACGAGCCGCGGGCCTCGCACCTGCGGATGCTCTCGGCGATCGCCGGCGAGGAGGCGCTGCGGGCGGCCTACGACGAGGCGTTGAGGGGGCGATATCTGTGGCACGAGTTCGGGGATGTGCACCTGCTCCTGCCATGACCGGCCGTGGCCTCGGTCAAGCCTGGCCGGAAGGGGCGCCCTCGGTTAGGCCCGGCTAGGAAGGGCGGCCAGGTCGGCCGCGACCTCGATCGCCTCGAAGGCGTCGATGCGCCGGAGGATCTCGAGGGCGGTGCGCAGCTGGGCGGCGGCCTCACGGGGGTGTCCGCTCGCGGCGAAGCAGGCGCCGAAGCCGGCCAGGGCGAGGCCCCGGTCGAACGGGCTGGGCACCCGGGCGGCCAGCGCCAGGGCCTCGCGGTGGTCGGCCATGGCCCGGTCGAGGTCGCCGCGGAGGCGGTGGAGGGCGCCGAGCTCGTTGAGGGCCCAGGCCTCGCCGCTTCGGTTGTGGATCTCGCGGTTGAGCAGGAGGGACTCGTTCAGGGCGGTTGCGGCGGCGGGCAGGTCACCGGTTCGGCGCAGGGCCGAGCCCAGGTAGAGAAGGGCGGTGGACTGGCCTACGGGATGGTCCAGGCGGCGGTGGCTGTCGAGGGCGGCGCGCAGTGTCCGGACGGCGTCGGGATAGTCGCCGGCGCTTGCGGCGACGCGGCCCAGGTCGTTGCGGGTCAGGGCCTCGCCGAGGCGGGCGTCCAGGCCGCGGTAGCGGGAGAGCGCCTCGGTCAGCAGCGCGCGGGCCTCGGCGAAGTCGCCGGTGCGGCCGTGGGCGATGCCGAGGATGCGCAGGGCGTAGGCCTCGCCGGGGCGGTCGCCGAGCGTGCGGTAGCGGGCTAGCGCCTCCCGGAGCACGTCCTGGGCGCCGTGGAAGTCGGAGGTCATGCCCCGGGCCACGCCCAGCTCGACCAGGGCGCCGGCCTCGCCGGGGCCGTCGCCCAGGGTTCGGTAGATGCCGGCCGCGCGGGCCAGCAACGGCATCGCGTCGGTGTAGCCGGCCGCGCGGGAGAGCGCCTTCGCCAGCGCGGTGAGGGCGTTGGCCTCGCCGAGCGGGCTGCCGTGCGTGCGGTAGGCGGCGAGCGCCTCGCGGGCGTCGCGGGCCGCGCCGGAGTAGTCGCCGGTGAGCCGGCGCATGGTGGCCAGGTCGACGAGGGCGTTCGGGCGGTCGATGCCGGCCGCGAGCTCGGCGGCGGTGTGGTGGCGGGTGAGGGCCTCGTTCCAGGGGCCGTCGCGGCGCAGGAGCTCGGCGAGGCCGGCGGTGAGGGCGACGACGCGGTCCGGGTCGCGCGGCTCCTCCGGTGACGCCGCGGAATCGCTCGCGGTGGAGAGGCAGGCGAGGAGGTTGCTTCGCTCGGCGCGCAGCCAGGCCAGGGCCTCGGGCGGGCCGGCCGCGAAGGGAGGAGGCGGCGACGGCGCGGCGGCATCGGGGGAAGCGGGGAGCGGGAGCGTCGCGGTGCCCGCCGGAGAAGGAGAAGCCGCAGGGCGGCGGTGGCGGGCGATGGCGGCGTTCGCGGCGGTGGCGTGGGCTGCGTAGAAGTCCAGCAGGCGGATCCGGGCCGCCGGGTCGGGAGTGGCCAGGGACCGGGCGTAGCTGCGGATCAGGTCGTGCATGGTGTAGCGGCGCCGGGCGATCTCGATCAGGAGGCTGTCGGAGTGCAGGGCGTCGAGGGCGGCCACCGCGACGGGGACGGGGATGCCGGCCAGGGCGGCCGTCGCCGACGGTTCCAGCTCGGTGCCGGGGTGCTGGGCCAGCAGGCGGAAGAAGCTCTGGTGGGCGGCGGGCAGGTGGCGGTAGGAGAGGTCGAACGCGGCGGCGATGCTGGTCTGTTCGGCGGTGGCGGCGAGGAGGCGCTCCCGGGTTTCGCGCAGGAGGTCGGCGATGGTCCAGCCGGGGTGGCGATGCAGCAGGCGGGCGAGGAGGGCGACGGCCAGCGGGAGGTGACCGCAGGCCGCGACCAGGCCGGTCGGGTCGCCGGCCCCGGCGGGAGCCAGGCGGCGGAACATCTCGCCCGCGTCGTCGGTGGGGAGGACGTCCAGCGAGAGCGGCAGGGCGCCGGACGGGAGGTCGCCCAGGAAGCGGCGGCTGGTGATCAGCGTCAGGCCACCCTCGGCGGCCGGCAGCAACGGGATCACCTGCGAGCTGGCGGCGGCGTTGTCCAGGACCGTGAGGGTGCGGCGGCCGGACTGGCGCGACCGCCACAGGGCGGAGCGGGCCTCCACACCGGACGGCAGGCGGCGCGGGTCGAGGCCGTCGGCGGCGAGCAGCGTGGCCAGGACGTCGGCAGGGTCGGCCGGCGGGCGGCCGGTGGTGTGGCCGTGCAGGTTGACGAAGAACTGGCCATCGGGAAGGGCCGCGCGCAGGCGGTGGGCCACGTGCACGACGAGGGCCGTCTTGCCGACGCCGGGCATGCCCGACACGGAGAGGACACCAGGCACGCCCGACACGGGGAGGACACCGGGCACGCCTGACCCGGGGAGGACACCGGGCACGCCCGACACGGGGAGGACGCCGGGCATGCCCGGCACGGGGAGGACGCCAGGCTCGACCGCGACGGAGAGGACGCCGGGCACGCCCGCGAAGGAAAGGAGGCGGGCGATCTCCGCGCGCCGGCCGGTGAACGTGCTGGTGTCGGCCGGCAGTGAGCTCGGCGCGGCGGGGCGCAGCAGGGCGCGGTGCAGGGTCTGCAGCTCGGGGCCGGGCTCGGTGCCCAGCTCGCGCGCGAGGTGGCGGCGTACGGCGGCCCAGCGGTCCAGGGCCTCGGCGGTCCGGCCGGCCCGGTGCAGCGCCGCGATGTAGGCCGCGGCCAGCGGCTCGGCCAACGGGTGCTCGTCCAGCAACGGGCGCAGGCGGTCGATCACCGCCGCGGGCCGGTCGGCGGCTTGGCGGGCCGCCCACGCCACCGTCACGTCGAGGCGGCGCTGCTCGAGACGGTCGCGGGTGCGGGACACCCACTCGCCGGCGAGGTCGGCCAGGGCCGGGCCCGGCGGCCAGAGCGCGAGCGCCGCGTCCAGGTCACCGGCGGCGACCAGGTGCTCGAAGTGGTGCAGGTCGACGCGGAGCGGGTCGAGGTCGAGGGCGTAGCCGCCGGAGCGGCGGGTCAGGGTGGCGGCCGAGTCGAGGGCGCGGCGCAGGCGGGCCACATAGCTGTAGACGACACCGCGGGCATCCCGTGGCGGGGACTCGGCCCACACCCGGTCGATCAGCGTGTCGAGCGGCACCGGGCGGCCGGCCTCGACCGCGAGGACGGCCAGGACCGTACGCTGCCGCGCCGGCCCCAGCCGCACGTCGGTTCCGTCGACGCGCAGCTCCATCGGCCCCAGCAACCGCAAGCGGACCACGCATCGCACTCTACGAGCCGTCGGAAAAGCGAGCCGTCAGAAATCTTCAAGACCGGCCGCCTACGGTCGCCGGCATGACAAATGACCAGGCAATACGCCGCATCGCGGTGCTGGGGGACAGCATCGCCGTCCATCGGGGCGACGAGGTCGACGGCTATCCGACAGAGATCTGGGCCGAGCAGCTCGCGGGCACGCTCGCCCCGGACGAATACCTCAACCTCGGCGTCTCGGGGGCACGCGCCGCGGAGATCCGGGCCGGCCAGCTCGAGCCGGCGCTGGCGTTCCGCCCGGATCTGGCGATCGTCGCGGCCGGCGCCAACGACGCGGCCCGGCGCGACTTCCGGGCCGACGTCGTGGGCGCGGACCTGGCCGCCATGCTGACGCCGCTGGCGAACGGCGGCGCGATGGTGGTGACCTTCGGGTGCTTCGATCTGAGTGCCACGCTCGGCGCCGAGGCCGCCGGCCGGCTGCGGGCGCTCGGCGATCTCACCGAGCGGCTCACCCGCGAGCTCGGCGGTGTCCACCTCGACTTCTCCGGGCATCCGGCCTCGCGGGAGGGGCTGGTCGGCGCCGACGGCCTGCACATCAACGCGCGGGGACACGCCCTGGTGGCGGCCACCCTGCTCGAAGCCTTGGCAGCAGAGTCCCTTCATTCGGGGCGGTAGTCCTCGGTACCCGGTCCGGGGACGGCGACCGGCATCTCGGAAATGCGAAGGCGGGCGCAGCCGTACGGCAGGAGCCGCACATCGTGCATCGGCAGGTACGCGGTGACCGGGCTGTCCGGCAGCGGCCCGGCCGACGCCCCGTCGAGCCCCCAGCCCGGCAGCGGCGCGCCCTTGGCGTGCACGACGACGGGCGCGCCGGCGGCCGTGAACGGCACCTCGGACACCGGACGGCGCTCGATCCGCCAGCCGTCGACGCCGCCCGGCGCGTCCCGCCACAGCCCGAGGTTCCACCACGCGCGCGGCGTGATCTCCCACTCGGCGAGGCCGGGCGCGCCGGCCACCGGCCGCCAGTTCTCGCCGACCGCCAGGGCCAGCACGAGCGGGCCGAGGCGCACCCCGACCGCGCCCCGGTCGCGGGGAACGATCCGCGGCCGCATCGGCAGCCGCAGCGTGACCTCGTCGCCGGCCCGCCACGTGCGGCGGACCGTCACGTAGCCGTGGTCGTCGGGACCGACGGGGACGGCGTGACCGGCGACGACGAGCTCGGGCGAGTCGCACCACGCCGGGATCCGCAGCAGCAGCGGGAATGAGGAAGGCCCGGCCGCGTCGACGGTGATCCGGACGTCCTCCTCGAACGGGTACTCGGTGCGCACGGAGAGCCGCGCGGACGGGGTCTCGACCGTGCACGGGGCGTAGGCCACGGCGGCCAGACCACCGTCGGCCGTGCCCATCCACAGCGACCGGGCGAGCTTCGGCCAGCCCTGGTGCAGGTTGGCGGTGCAGCAGCCGAAATGCGGTTCGAGCCCGAAAATGTTGGCGTCGTCGCCGCTGAACGTCCACCCGCGCGCCGCCACGCTCACCAGCACCTGGTTGGCCTGCTGGTGGTACTGGTGGGCGAGCATCCGCGGGTCGCAGGCGGCGGCCAGCAGGTTGTACGCCACCTGCTCGAGCAGGTCGCCATAGCGGCCGTCGGCGAAGATGCGGGCGGTCTGCTCGAGGCTGAACATGAGCTCGACGACCTGGCAGGTCTCGACGCCGTGGTGCGGGTCGCGGCCGGCCAGCCACTCGTCGCCGGAGAAGACGCCGTGCACCAGGCCGTGCTTGTCGTCGAGGGCGCCGAGCATCGCCGCCAGGCGGTCCCGGTGTCGATCGGAGCCGTTCACCGCGTACGCGATCGCCTCCGTCTTCAATCCCATCGCGACGTTGACGCCGTGGGTGAGGTGGTCGAAGACGGCGGCCGGCTCGCCGGTCAGCTCGCCGGTGAGGAACGCGTGCCAGTCGGCGGTCTGGTCGAGCAGCAGCCGGGCGAGGGCGAGCAGGTCGTCGTCGCCGGTGCGCTCGTGCAGCCAGAGCACCGGCAGCACGTTGTCGGCGCCGCGGACCCGGCCCCAGTCCCGCAGCGGGCGCCCGGGCAGATGCGCACGCTGGTAGGCGAAGTAGCGCTCGAGGAACGGCGGAACGCGCGGGTCGCCGGTCGCGTCGGCGTGCTGGACGAGCACCTTGAGGGCGACCATCCGCGGCCACCAGTCGTCGTTGCCGGGCGGACCGAACCAGCCGTCCGGCCGCTGGCTGCCGAGCACCGCCTCGACCCACTTGCGGGCCTTGGCCTCCAGCGCCGGATCGCCGAGCAGATAGGCCAGCGGCAGCAGGCCGTCGAGGTAGTAGGGCCCGCGTTCCCAGTCCTCGCCGTCGCCGCCGAGCCAGGCGCTGTCCGGTCCGACGTCGGGCCAGATCTCGTCGAGCCGGCCGGTCAGCCCGGCGGCCTGGAGTCGAAGCTGGTCGAGCAGCCAGCCGGCGGGCCGCACGGCCCCCAACGGCAACTCGGTGAACCCGCTCACCGCGACCGTCCTTCCAGGAACTTCCCGGCGTAGTCCCGCGCGTCCTGCAGGATCAGCGCGACGCGGTCGGGGGCGGCGTCGAGCGTGTCGTCGACGACGGTGAGCGTGGGCAGGACGCCCTCGCGGACCGGCAGCCGCCAGTGCGCGTTGTACCCGGCCTCGTGGCAGCCGGTCGAGCCGTGCGCCGGGTCGCCGAGGCAGACGTGGCCGAAGGACCGGTTGCCGGCCGTGAACAGCGCCGGGTCGGGCCGGTCGTGGAAGGTCGGCACGGTGTCCCGGTGGCCGGTCTGCACCAGCGGGATGATGCCGCCGAGCGCGTCGAACCACGCCTCCCCGGCGATCGCCAGCTCCGGCGCGCCGGCCCGGATCTCCTCGACCAGCAGCCGCAGGCCCTCGGTGGTGCTGCCGCGCGGGTCGTTGCCGTACATGGCGGAGATGTCGAGGAAGGCGGCGTCGAACCCGTACTCGTGGTGCAGCGCGACGATCTGCCCGGCCAGGTGCCGCCGCCAGGGCGCGAAGGCCGGGTTGATCAGGGCGCCCCAGCCGTGGTCGAAGTGCCGGGACGCGTCCCAGTCGACCGATCCGGCCGCCGCGTGCCCGCTCGCCGCCAGCAGTTGCCCCGGCGCCGCCCAGGCCTCGAAGCCGGGCAGGTCGCGCGAGGCCACGTTGGCCCCGAACATCGGCATCACCCGGGCGCCGAGCTCGTGCGTGCCCTCGATCAGCCGCCGGAAGCCGGCCTCGCCGCCCAGCCGCTCGTCCGCACCGTACCGGCCGTACCAGCGGTAATAGCGGCCCTCCCAGCCCGGCAGGTAGGCGAGGACGTGCTCGGGGTCGATCTGCTCGGCCAGCCGGCGCAGCGTGCCGAGCATGCCGTCGTAGTCGAGGAAGACGCGGCCGGTGAAGTGCATGCCGTTCAACGAGACGACCAGGGCGGTGCGCCGCAGCCAGCCGGGCACGTCCGGCCGGTCGTTCCAATCCGGGAGGTCGTACGCCGCCCGGATGTGCGCGGTGTGCGCTGCCTGCACGGCGGCCAGGTCGCCGGCCCGGCGCAGTTCCCAGGCGGGCACGGCGAGGGTGGTGCCGGGGCGGGCCGCGTCGGCGTCGAGGATCAGCTCGAGGTCGCAGACGGCCGGGTCGGCGAAGTGCGGCACGATCGCGAACCGCTTGGCCCGCACCTCGCGGTCCTCGCTGCGCGCCACCGTGACCGTGCCGTCCGGCCGGCGCAGGCCGAGCAGCGGCGTCGCCAGGTCGAACCAGCCGTTCGGGTAGCCGACGACCCGGCCGGCGGCGGGCACCGGCAGGTCGTCCTCGCGCAGGCCGGTGACGTCGCCGGTGGGCTGGTCGTGCAGGACGACGGCGACGCAGCGGATGCTGTCGGCGTGCGACACGTCGGCCTCGACCCGGACGGTCTCGCCGTCGTCGGTGATGCGCAGGGTGGCCCGGCCGGGCGAGCGCTGCTGGCCGCCGGCCCAGGAGAGCAGGTCGCAGGTGACGGTCGTGCCGTCGCGGACGACCGCCTCGCCGGCGAGCCCGTAGACGTTCTCGGCGGTGTGTATCCGTACGCTGATCGGCCCGGCCGAGGTCACGAAGCGCGGATGGTCCCACCGGAAGCTCAGATCTTGCATCGTGTTTCCCTTCAGGAGGCGAGACGGCTGTCGAAGCCGTCCTCGCCCTTGCCGATCGCCTGCTGCGGGTTGCCGGCGAACACCCAGTCCCGGATGACCTGGAGGTAGGGGCCGGTCGGGTCGATGAACAGCGAGTTGTACTTGGCGGTGACCGGCACCTTGGCCTGGGCGATCAGCTTGTTGGCGGCGAGCAGCCGGGGCTCGGCCTGGGTGTACGTGTTGTCGGCCGTGTCGGAGCGGACGGTGAGCTGGCCGGTCTTGGCGACGACGGTCTTCTGCACCTCGTCGCTCATGCTCCAGGCGATGAAGTCCCACGCGGTCTTCGCGTTCTTGGCGCCCTTCGAGACGCCGATGACGTCGCCGCCGAGGAACGCCGAGGTGCCCGCGGTGCCCGGGATCGGCGTGACGCCGAAGTCGAGCCCCTTCTGTGCCTTGTAGACACTGACCGCGAAGCTGCCGAGCGCGACCATGCCGATCTTGCCGGACTGGAACCCGGTCAGCCAGGTCGCGCCGTTGTCGTCCTTGGCGGCCGGCGGCATCAGCTTCTCGTCCCACATGGTCTTGTGCGCGTTCAGCGCGGCCGCCACGGCCGGGTCGCTCAGGGTGGCCTTCGTCCCGTCGGCGTTCATGATGTCGCCGCCGCTGGCCCAGATGTAGGGCAACAGGGTGTACGCATTGCAGCCCGCGCAGTTGCCGGCGAAGTAGAAGCCGTACTTCCCGCCCCCGAGCGCCGTGATCTTGCGGGCGTCGGCGACGACCTCGTCGAGGGTCGCGGGCGGCGTCGCCGGGTCGAGGCCGGCCTCGGTGAACAGCTTCTTGTTGTAGTAGAGCATCGAGACGTCGAGCTGGTGCGGCAGCGCGTAGATCTTGCCGTCGACGGTGCTGACCTGGACGCCGGCCGGGGCCAGGGCGTCCTTGTAGGGCAGCGCGTCCACCTCGGCGGTGATGTCGGTCAGCAGGTGCTGGCCGGTCAGCGCCTTCACGTTGGCGATGTCGACGGCGGCCAGGTCGGGGGCGTCGCCGCTGCGGACGGCCTGGACGTACTTCTGCACGTACTGCGCGTCGGGCACGGTCAGCATCGTGATCTTGCGGTCGGGGTGCTCCTGGTTCCAGGCCGCGACCAGCGCCTTGTCCAGGGGCTCGTCGGCGGCCCGCACCCAGAGGGTGGCCGGGCCCGAGCCGGTCAGCCCGGCCGGGGCCGCCGCATCGGTCGAATCGGTGTTGCCGCAGGCCGCGAGGCCCACGGTGAGCAGGGCGGCCAGCGATATCCGGGCAGCAAGGGACGACATGACTACTCCTTTGTTGTGGGGGGTGCCTCAGCCTTTGACCGCGCCGCCGGTCAGCCCGGCGACGTAGTAGCGCTGGAGGATCAGGAAGATGACGACGCAGGGCACGGCGCCGACCACCGCGCCGGTCTCCAGGACGCCCCAGTTGAGGGTTCCGCCGGCGCCGCTCTGCAGGTTCGCCAGCATGACCGGCAGCGTGTACTTCTCCTGGCGGGTGGTGAAGATCAGGGCGGCCAGGAACTCGTTCCACGCGGTGAAGAAGGCGTAGAGCGCGACGGTGGCGGCGCCGGGGGTCACCATCGGCAGCAGCACCCGGCGCAGGGCGGTCAGCGCCGAGGCGCCGTCGACGATGGCGGCCTCCTCGACCGCCGCGGGGATCGAGGTGAACGCGGCCCGCATCGTGAAGATGCCGAACGGCAGGGCGAACACCGAGTACAGCAGGACCAGCCCGACCAGCGAGTTGGTGAGGCGCAGCGAGTCGAGGATGAGATACAGCGAGGGCACGATCGACTGGAACGGGATCATCATGGTGGACAGCACGACCAGGAACAGGACGCCCTTGCCCGGGAACCGGAAACGGGCGAAGCCATAGCCGGCGAGCACCGACAGGGCCGTGGCGAAGACGACCGTCCCGGCCGTGACCAGGGCGCTGTTGGCGACGTTGGTCCACAGCCCGGCGTCCAGCAGGCGGCGGTAGTTCTCCAGGCTGAACGACCGGGGCAGCAGGGTCGGCGGCGACTGGGCGAACTCGGCGCCGGTCTTGAACGACGAGAGCAGCAGCCAGCCGAGCGGCGCCACGAACAGCAGCGCCAGCAGGCCGCAGACGGTGTAGAACGCGGTGGCGGGCAACCATGCCGGTCGCCGGGACCGGCGCCGGGCCGGCGCCGCGGCGGTCGCGGCGGGCGCGGTGTGACGGGCCTGGAGCAGGCTCACGAGTCCTCCCGGGTGCGCAGGACGAGCAGCTGAACCGCCGTCAGGATGAGCAGGATGACCATCAGGGCGATCGACAGGGCCGCGGAGTAGCCGAGGTTGAAGTCGATGAAGCCGGCCCGGTAGATCAGGTAGACGACCGGGATCGTGCTGTTGTCCGGGCCGCCCTGGGTGAGGATGAAGAACTGGTCGAAGGCCAGGTAGCTGCCGATCACGGTGAGCACCAGCACCAGGCCGATCGTCGGGCGCAGCAGCGGCAGGGTGATCGAGAACATCGTGCGGAACCGCTTGGCCCCGTCGACCTGGGCCGCCTCGTAGTAGTCCGCGGAGATCGCCTGCATGCCCGACATCAGCAGCAGCATGGTCAGCCCGACCGTCTTCCAGACCACCAGCACGACGACCACGGCCAGCGCCGACGAGAAGTGGCTGAACACCGAGACGCTGCCGCTCGCCAGCCCGGTCCGGCGCAGCAGATCGGGGACCACCCCGATCCGGTCGTCGAGCAGCCACAGCGTCAGATAGCTCGCGGTGGCGAAGCCGATCACCACCGGCATCACGAACGCCGTGCGGAACAGGCCCACGCCGCGCCGCCGGTGGCGCACCGCCGAGGCCAGGGCGAAGCCGGCCACGAACAGCGCCGCCGTGACGATCACCGTGTAGAGCGTGGTGAACAGCAGGCTGTCGCGGAAGCCGGTGTCGTGGATCAGCCGGTCGTAGTTCGCCAGCCCGATGAACCGGCGTTCGCCGAGCAGCGACCAGTCGTAGAACGACATCAGCCCGGTCACGATCACCGGGGCGATGAACAGGCCGATCACGAGCAGCACCGCCGGCGCCACGAAGAGCAGGCCCAGACGCTGCCGCCGGGCCTGGGGCCCGGCCCTCCTCGCGCTTCGCACCTTCGTCTCCATCCGTTACGTAATCGATTTCGTTGCGGCGCACGTTACAGGTTCGAGTCCGGCCCGTGTCAAGGGTTTCTGCTAGTGTCGGTCGCGCCGGAGGTCTACGTAACCGATTAGGGAGATCAGTGGTCGCACGGGTGACGATGCGGGACGTGGCGAAGGCGGCCGAGGTGTCGACGGCCACCGTCTCCAAGGTGCTCAACGACCGGCCCGACGTCGGCCCCGAGGCCCGCAAGCGGGTGCTCGAGACCATCGCCCGGCTCGGCTACCGGCCCAACGCGGTCGCACGCGGGCTGCGGTCCCGGCACACCGACACGATCGCCATCCTCACCGACGACCTCGAGGGCATCTTCACCAACGCGCTCATGCGTGGCGTCGAGGACGCGGCCTCGGCGTACGACGTCTCGGTCCTGCTCGCCAACAGCTACGGCGACCCCGAGCGCGAGCGCAAGCACCTGCGCCGGCTGCTGGACCGGCAGGTCGACGGCTTGATCATCATGTCCGGCAACCGGGTGCGCAGCCGCCCCGGCCCGGCTCTGCCGCTGCCCGGCACGCCGTACGTCTTCCTCTACGAGTACGGCGCCTCGGAGCCGGTGCCGAGCGTCCTGCCCGACGACCGCGGCGGCGCCGCGCTGGCGGTGAGCCACCTCCTCGCGATCGGCCGGCGGCGGATCGCGTTCCTCAACGGCCCGTCCTCGTGGGACGCGACCGCCGACCGCCTGGCCGGCGTGACGGCCACGCTGGAGGCGGCCGGCCGGGCTCTCGATCCCACGCTGATCCGGCACGCTTCGTCGTGGTCCCCCGAGGACGGCTACACGCTGGCCGCCGACCTGATGAGCGTCGCCGAGCCTCCCGACGCGATCTTCTGCGCGAGCGACGACCTGGCCACCGGCGCCCTCGCCGCGCTGCACGAGGCCGGCCACGCCGTCCCCGCCGACGTGGCCGTGGTCGGCTTCGACGACCGCTCCCTCGCCGTCCACCAGCGACCGCCGCTGACCACCGTGGCGCTCCCGCTGCTCGAGATGGGCCGCGCCGCCGGCGGGCTGCTGCTCGAGGCCATCAACGGCGCCCCGCAGCGGCACACCCTGATCCGCATCCCGTGCGAGCTGAAGATCCGCGCGTCGACTCAGCCGGCCTGAGACGCCGCCGGTCGGCTCAGCCGGCTTGGGGTCGCGGCACCCGGGCGCCCAGCTTGGCCTCGACCTCGTCCGCGTCGGGATGGTCGATCTCGGTCAGGATGTCCAGGGACTGGCGCCACCCGTCGCGGGCCTGGCGCACCCGGCCCCGGGCGTGGTCGGCGTCGCCGAGGTGGTTGAGGACGATGGCCTCGTACTGGCGGTCGCGCTCGGCCCGGAACGCGGCCAGCGACCGCCCGTAGCAGTCGGCGGCCTCGTCGAAGCGGCCCAGGTGGAAGCAGGCCATGCCGACGCTGTCCCAGGAGTGCCCGGCGCCCATCCGGTTGCCGGCTGCCTCGTGCACCGCCACCGCCCGCCGGCAGTGCTCGAGCGCCCGCTCGTAGTCGCCCATCGTCAGGTAGCACCAGCCGAGGTTGTTGGTGGCCCGCGCCTCGCCGACCGGGTCGTCGTCCTGGCGGTAGAGCTCCGTGGCGGTGTTGGCCGAGGCGATCGCGCCCGCGTAGTCGGACCGCCGCCGGGCCACGATGCCCAGGTTGAGGTGCACCTTCGCCATGCCCTGCCGGTCGCCCAGCCGCTCGTACAGGGCCAGCGACAGGGTCAGGTGCTCGCGGGCGTTGTCGAGGTCGCCGAGGTCGATGTAGGCGTACCCCACGTTGTAATGGCTGATCGCCTGGAACAGCGGGTCTCCGGCCCGGGCCGCGGCCGCCACCGCCCGCATCTGCCAACCTATCCAGTTCCGCTTGTCCCAGCGCCGCTCGTGATAGGTCAGCACCGCCCACGCCAGCCACCACACGTACGTGTCCAGCCCCGACTCCTCGGCCAGGTCGCACGCCGCTCGCAACGTCTGCTGCTCGCCGCCGAACCACGCCATCGCCGCGGCCCGGTCGGCCGGCGACTCCAGGGTCACCCCCTCCGCGTACTTCACCGGGGTGTCGAAGCCGCGGTCGGGATTGAGCAGTCGATCCGCCCGCAGCGCCGTGTGCAGGTAGTAGTCGAGCACCCGGGTGGTCGCCGCGAGATCCGGCCCGGCGGCCAGGTCACGGGCGTACTCGCGGAGCAGGTCGTGGCAGCCGAAACGGCCCGGCAGCGGCTCGGACAGCAGGTTCGCGGCGCCGAGCTCGGCCAGCAGCGGCCGGGTCGACGCCGGCGGCAGTCCGGCCAGGCTGGCCAGCGCCCCGGCCCCGGCGACCGGGCTCGGATGCAGGCCGAGCAGCCGGAACAGCCGCGCCGCGGCCGGGCTGAGCTTGCGGTACGACCAGGAGAACACCGCCCGCACGTCGGTCGCCGGGTCGGTGCCGGTCAGCACGTCGAGCCGGGTCTCGCGCAGCTCGGCCGCGATCGCGTGCAGCGGGAACCCGGGATGCGCCGCGGCCCGGGCGGCGACGATGGCCAGCGCCAGCGGCAGCCGGGCGCAGGCCCGGACGATCTCGTCGACCGCCCGCGGCTCGGCCCGCACCCGGTCGGCGCCGATCCGCCGGGCCAGCAGCGACCGGGCGCCCTCGCCGGTGAGCACGTCGAGCAGCAGCAGCTGGGCGCCGTCGGCCACGGCCAGGCCGGCGAGCCGGTCGCGGCTGGTCACCACCACCACGCAGCCGGGCACGCCGGGCAGCAGCGGCCGCACCTGCTCGGCGTCGCCGGCGTTGTCGAGCACGATCAGCATGCGGCGGCCGGCCAGCGCGCTGCGGTAGAGCGCCGCCCGCGCCTCGAGGCCGGCCGGGATCCGCTGCGGCGGCACGCCGAGCCCGTCGAGGAAGCCGCGCAGCGCGTCGTGGGGGGACAGCGGCGGCCCGCTCGGCCCGAATCCGCGCAGGTTCACGTAGAGCTGCCCGTCGGGGAACCGGTCGCGCACCCGGTGCGCCCAGTGCACGGCCAGCGCCGTCTTGCCGACCCCGGCCGTGCCCGAGACCGCCGAGATGATCACGCCGCGGCCGGCGGCGCCGGCGGCCAGCGCGTCGAGCCGGGCCAGCTCCCGGTCGCGGCCGGTGAACCCGGCCGGGTCGAGCGGCAGCTGCGCCGGCGGGATGTCGTCGCCGGGCCCGCTCCCGGCGCCGAGGAACTCCTCCCGCGAGTCGCCGGACAGGGCGAACGCGTCGGCCAGCACCCGCAGCGTGAACATCCGGGGCGCGGCCACCCGGCCCGCCTCCCACTTGCCGATGCTGCGCACGCTCACGCCCGCCCGCTCGGCCAGCTCCTCCTGGGTGAGGCCGAGGCGGCGGCGGTGGGCACGGACCAGTTCGCCGAACACGTAACGATGGTGGCAAATGCGCGCACGCCGCGATAGCAAGGGTCCGACATCAAAGTGCCGATGAAGTTCCGGTTCATGTCCTGGTTTGTGACGGCACAAAACGGCATCGTTGACGTACGCCGGGAGCGGTGCCGCGCTGAACCAGAGGGGGAGACTCAGCGGGGGACCGCTGCCGGGGATCACCCGGCCCGGAGGATGTCGCGGCCCGGCACGGCCGCGACAGTCGTTCCATGGGCGAAGCAATCGGGCAGAGCCTGCCCACCGCGGTCGGCGTGGCACTCAGCCCGATCCCGATCATCGCGGTGATCCTCATGCTGACCACCGCCCGGGCCCGCGCCAACGGCCCGGCGTTCGTGCTGGGCTGGCTGGTCGGCCTGGCCGCGGTCGGCACGATCGTGCTGCTGCTCGCCGGCCCGTCCGAGAGCGGCGCCGCGACCGAGCCGGCGGCCTGGGTGGGCGGGATCGAGCTGGTGCTGGGCCTGCTGTTGCTGCTGATCGCGGTGCGGCAGTTCCGCGGCCGGCCCCGGAACGGCGCCGAGGCCACGATGCCGCGATGGACGAACGCGATCGACCAGTTCACCGCGGTCAAGTCGGCGGGGCTGGCCGTGGTGCTGTCGGCGGCGAACCCCAAGAACCTGCTGCTCGCGGTGGCCGGGGCGACGGCCATCGCGCAGACCGGCATCCCGGCGGGGGAGCAGATCATCGCGTACGCCCTCTTCGCCGTGATCGGATCGCTCGGCGTCGCCCTTCCGGTCGTTCTCTACCTGGTGATGGGCAAGCGCTCGCAGGCGATGCTGGGCCGGCTCAAGGACTGGATGAGCGCCCACAGCAACGTGATCATGAGCGTGCTGTGCCTGGTCATCGGGGCCAAGCTGGTCGGCGACGCGATCGGGACGCTGTGGTGACCGGCCGGTAACCGCTCAGGCGCGTGACCCCGCGGCCGATCTGCGGGGCGTGTGGAAGGCTGTCGCCGCGGTGCTGCTCCTGGGCGGAGCCGTGATCACCGCGTGCACCCCGGACTCGGTCCTGGGCCAGGCCGCCTATCTCACGTGCTTCGCCGGCATCACGGTCGCGGCCTGGGTGGCCGCGCTGCGCTCGCCGGCCGGCCGCCGCGGGCCCTGGGTCCTGATCGCCTCGGCGGTCACCTCGTGGCTCGGCGGGGACGTCACCTGGGGCGTGCTCCAGCTGACCGGCGCCGAGACCGAGGTCGGCCTGCAGGACGCGTTCTGGCTGGCCGGCTACCCGCTGCTGGGCGGCGCGATGCTGTCGATCGTGCGGCGCCGCGGCTCCGGCCGGGGACGCGCCGCGCTGCAGGACGGGCTCGCCCTGACCACTGCCGCCGCGGTCGCGGCGTGGCAGTTCTTCATCGCGCCGGGCCTGGAGGACGGCGGCGGCACGCTCGCCGTCGTGGTCGGCGCGCTCTACCCGATCGGCGACCTGGTCCTGTTCGCCGGCGTGCTCTACCTGGTCCTCGCGCCCGGCCGCACCGGGCGCCCCGGCGGCCTGCTGATCGCCGGCACCGCGCTGATGCTGCTGCTCGACACCGGCATCACGCTGGTCACCGCGGACTGGCCGGCCGGCGCCGTCGACCGGCTCAACGGCGCGCTGCTGCTGGCCAACGGCCTGGTCGTGGCGCCGCTGCTGGTGCGCGACCGGGACCGGCTGCTGATGCCGGTGCGGGCCGAGGTGGCCACCCTGCACCCGGCCCGGCTGATCTTCCTGGGCCTGGCCATGCTGACCGCCCCGATCCTGGCCGACACCCGCGGCGCGCTGCCGGCGGGGGAGCGGTTCCTGCTGCTGACCGCCACCGTGGTCACCGTCGGGCTGTGCCTGGCCCGCTTCACCGGTGCCGTCCGCGAGCAGGCCCGCGCCCAGCAGGGCCTGATCCACGCGGCCGGGCACGACAGCCTGACCGGGCTCGCCAACCGGCGGGCGCTGCGCGAGCGGCTCGGCCGCGACTTCGACGACCTGACCCTGCTCTACCTCGACCTCGACGGGTTCAAGGCGATCAACGACGAGCACGGCCACGCGGCCGGCGACGCCGTCCTGGTCGAGGTGGCCCGGCGCATCCGAGGCCAGGTGCGGGCCGAGGACCTGTGCGCCCGGCTCGGCGGCGACGAGTTCGCGGTCCTGTGCCCCGGGCCGGGCGCCGGGGCGTTCGAGCTCGCCGACCGGCTCGAGCGGGCGGTCAGCGAGCCGATCCTGGCCGGCGGCGTCGTGGTCCGGGTCGGCGTCAGTGTCGGGCTCGCCGACACGAACGGGTGTGCCGATCAGGACGACCTGTTGTCCCGAGCGGACCACGCCATGTTCACGATCAAACGAGCCAGGAGAGCCGAAAAGGCGTACTTAAGCTCGTAGATCTCTTGTTACGCTCGGCGACCATGAGCACATACACGGGTAACACTTCGTCCCGCCTGGTGGCCGCCGGATCGGCCGCGCTGCTCGGGCTGACGGGTGCCGTGGTGATCGGGAGCGGCACCGCCGCCGCGTCCGGCCACCACCCCACCCCGGGCGCCGCCGGCCTGGGAGACCGGCTGTATCCGCTGCTCGGCAACGGGGGATACGACGTCCAGAACTACGACATGCACCTCACCTATCCGAAGAAGGACCCGGCTCAGCAGGTCCGCGGCGACGTCACCATCACCGCGGTCGCCACGCAGGCCCTGTCCCGCTTCGACCTCGATTTCGGCGGCGACAGCGTCGGCGGCGTCGCGGTCGACGGGCGCCGCGCGTCCTTCAGCCGCTCGGGCGACGAGCTGGTGATCACGCCGCGGCACGCGATCGGCAAGCGGCACCGCTTCACGGTCACGGTGTCGTTCGCCGCGACCCCGATCTCCCCGAACGCGAGCTCGCCGGCCGGCTTCGTGAAGACGCCGGACGGCACGGTGCTGGCCGGGCAGCCGGACCAGTCGCACAACCTGTTCCCGAGCAACGACCACCCGCGGGACAAGGCCACCTACACGATCACGCTGACCGTGCCCTCGGGCTGGTCGGGCACCGCCAACGGCCGGTTGATCAAGACCAGGACTCGCGGCGGGTACGTCTCCTCGACGTACCGGGAAAGCAGCCCGATGGCCAGCGAGCTGGTCCAGGTCGTGGCGGGCGACTTCATCACGTACGTGCGGAAGCCCGTCAATGGCATCCCGATCCGTGACGTGGTCCCGCGCCGTCTCGCCGACAAGCTGCTGCCGGTGGCCGCGGACGAGCGCAAGGAGATGTCCTGGCTCGAGGGCAAGGTCGGGCGCTACCCGTTCGAGAACTACGGCTCGCTCGTGATCGACGGCGACCTGGGCTTCGCGCTGGAGACCCAGACGCTCTCGCTCTACGACAGCGGCACCTTCGGCCTGCCGTCGGTGATCATCAACCCGATCATGGCGCACGAGCTGTCCCACCAGTGGTTCGGTGACAGCGTGGCGCCGTGGGAGTGGAGTGACGTCTGGCAGAACGAGGGGCACGCGACCTGGTACGAGGTGCTCTACGCGTACGAGACGGGCACGCTCCAGCAGTACTCGAACGTCGCGACGCTGGACGCCTACTACAAGCGGGCGTACTCGCGCGGCGACCAGTACCGGGCCCGCTACGGCCCGGTCGGTCACCCGCTGAAGGCCGACACGATCTGGGACGTCTTCAACCCGAACGTGTACGACGGCGGCGCGCTCGTGCTGTTCGCCCTGCGCCAGCAGATCGGCGTGGCGAACTTCGAGCACCTCGAGCGGGCCTGGGTCGCGAAGTACCGCGGCAAGTCGGCCTCGTCGCAGGACTTCATCGACCTGGCGTCGCGGATCTCGCACCAGAACCTGAACTCGTTCATGCACGCCTGGCTCTACGACACCAAGACCCCGCCGATGCCGGGCCACCCGGACTGGACCGTGAACCCGGTCTAGTTTTGGTCCGGCGAGTTCTCCCCTTGTGGCACCCCGGGGGCCGTAGTGTCCCCGGGTGTCACCCATGTGAGGGAGGATCCCGGTGGCGCAGCAACACGGCAGTGCGCGGGACAAGGTGAAGCTCACGCTGATCGTCGGCGCGCTCGGCGTGGTCTTCGGCGACATCGGCACGAGCCCGATCTACACCCTGCAGACGGTCTTCAACCCCGACGACCCGCACCCGGTGCCGGTGAGCACCGAGAACGTCTTCGGCATCTGCTCGCTGGTCTTCTGGTCGGTCATGTTCGTGGTGACGTTCAACTACGTGCTGCTGGCCATGCACGCCGACAACGACGGCGAGGGCGGCGTGATGGCCCTGATCACGCTGCTGCGCCGCTCGGCCGAGGGACGCGGGCGCCGGGTGGCGCTGTTCCTGGCCGCGCTCGGCATCTTCGGCGCCTCGCTGTTCTTCGGCGACAGCATGATCACGCCGGCCATCTCGGTGCTCTCCGCCGTCGAGGGCGTCAAGCTGGTGCGGCCGTCGCTGGCCGAGGCCGTCGTCCCGATCACCGCCGTGATCATCGTGGTCCTCTTCCTGGTGCAGCGGCGCGGCTCGTCGGCGGTCGGCCGCGTCTTCGGCCCGGTCATGATCGCCTGGTTCACGGTCATCGGCGTCCTCGGCGTCACGGGGATCGTCAAGCATCCCGCGATCCTCGAGGCGCTGTCCCCGACGTACGCGGTGGGATTCCTGTTCGGGCATTTCGGCATCGCGTTCTTCGCGCTCGCCGCCGTCGTGCTGTCGGTGACCGGCGCCGAGGCCCTCTACGCCGACATGGGCCATTTCGGGCGCAAGGCGATCTCCCGCGGCTGGCTGTTCCTGGTGCTGCCCGCCCTTGTGCTGAGCTATTTCGGCCAGGGCGCCCTGATCATCTCCGACCACGCGAACATCAGCGGCCCGTTCTTCCTGCTCGCCCCCGAGTGGCTGCGGTTGCCCCTGGTGCTGCTCGCCACCGCCGCCACCGTGATCGCCGCCCAGGCCGTGATCACCGGCGCGTTCTCGGTCACGTCGCAGGCGGCCCAGCTCGGCTACCTGCCGCGGCTGCGGGTCGCGCACACCAGCGAGCACGAGATCGGCCAGATCTACGTGCCGTGGATCAACTGGCTGCTGATGGTGTCGGTGCTGACGCTGGTCTTCGCGTTCCGGAGCTCGGCGGCGCTGGCCTACGCGTACGGCATGACCGTCACCGGCACGATCACCATCACCACCCTGCTGTTCTTCTACATCGCGCGGCAGCGCTGGATGACGTCGCTGTGGCTGCTGATCCCCGGCGCCACCGTGCTGCTCTCGATCGAGCTGCTGTTCGTGGCGGCCAACCTGACCAAGCTGCTGCACGGCGCCTGGCTGCCGCTGCTGATCGCGCTGATCGCGTTCACCGTGATGACCACCTGGCAGAAGGGCCGGTCGATCGTCACCGCCGAGCGCCGCCGCCGCGAGGGCACGCTCAGCGAGTTCATCGACGACCTCACCCGCAACGCGGCGTCGATCGTCCAGGTGCCGGGCACCGCCGTGTTCCTCAACCGCGGCAACCAGACCGCGCCGCTGGCGATGCGGGCCAACGTCGAGCACAACCACGTCCGCCACGACCACGTGCTGATCATCTCGATCGAGACGCTGCCGGTGCCGCGCCTGACCGACGAGGAGCGGATCACGGTCGACGCGCTCGGCTTCGAGGACGACGGCATCTTCTTTGTCAGCGCCCGCTACGGCTACGCCGAGACGCAGGACCTGCGCGCGGCGCTGAACCTGCTCGACCCGGCGACCACCGAGGGCCGGCTCGACCTCGACAACGCCTCCTACTTCCTCTCGAAGATCGAGCTGCGCCGCGGCGCCGAGCCGACGATGGCCGGCTGGCGCAAGCGGCTGTTCATCGCCACGTCCTACATCACCGCCGACGCCGCCGAGCACTTCGGCCTGCCCCGCGAGCGCACGGTCATCATGGGCTCGCACATCGAGGTCTGAGTGCGGCTGGTCTTCGACGGCTCGATCGCCGGCGTCGGCACCCGTTCCGGCGTGCGGCTGGTGGTGGGGGACTGGTCGCGCTCGCCGTTCGGCCCGTTCGCCGACGTGATGGTCGAGTCGCCGTCCGGCCACCGCACGCTGGTCGCGCCGCCGGCGGTGGCCGAGTTCGTGGCCGCCACCTACGGCTTCGACGACGTGCGGATCGCGCCCGTCACCGTCGTCACCTCGTCCGCGGTCGAGGTCACGGCCGGCCCGGTCTCCTTGCGCTTCCGCGTCGGGCGGCGCGGACCGCTCGGGATGCTGCTGCGGGCGGTGCCGGCGCCGCTCGCGCGCCGGCCGGCCTGGTGCGCGCTGATCGACGGGCCGGCCCGGCTGCTGCTGCCGGGCGTGCGCACCCGCGGCAGCGCCGGGAACGGCCGCCGCGAGTGGTACGGCGCCCGGGACCTGCACCCGATCGTGGCGGCGTCGGCGTCGCTGGATGGCCGTGACCTGGGCCCGCTCGCGCCGGTCGACCCGCCGGTCCGGTTCGGCTTCGGCTCGGCACCGCGGCGGCCGGCCCTGGTGCGGGTGACCACCACGGTGTCGCTTCCGACCGGGGTCAGCCGGCGGCGGTGACGCTTCCGGACGCGGTCAGCCGGCCACGGTGACGGTGAACGTGCCGACGTTGGCGCCGTCGGTCTGGCCGGCGGCCGGGCCGCCGTCGAGCCACGTCGTGGTGGTGCCGGTGCCGAGGACGCCGGCCGGGGTGCCGGCCGGGGCGGTCAGCACGAACTCGTACGCCCGCTTCTCGCCCTGCGCCAGCCGGCCACCGGCGACGGCGCAGGTGGCCGCGCTGTCGCCGGGCGCGGTGGGCAGCCGGTCGGTGCCGACGACGCAGGCCTCGGACGGCTCGATGTACGGGTAGTCGAGGCCGGCCGGGACCACGATCGCGGCGGACAGGTAGGCGTGCGCGGCGTCGGTGCGGTTGCGGACGGTCACCGGCACCCGGCCCGCGAACGTGCCGTCCGGCTGCCGGGCGAGGGTGACGTTGCGGGCGGTCACCGTCAGGGCGGCTCGGGTGCTCTGCGCGTACGGCCGCGGGTTGCGCACCGACCCGGCGGTGGACCGGAAGATCGCCGGGAAATCGGCGGTGGACCCCGCGGCCTCGACCAGGCCACGCTCGGGCGCGATCTGCGCGAACGCCCGCGGCTTGGCCGGTGACCGGAACCCGACGGTGATCACGCCGGTCCCGCCGGGCGCGATCTCGCCGTCCGGGGAGCAGATGGTGATGCCGCGGCCGTCCGGCGTGTGGTCGAGCACGCAGCCGGACGCGCCGTCGATCGTGTCGGTGGTCGCCGGCAGCGGCTCGGTGATGGAGACGGCCCCGGAGAACGGCTCGGCCGTGTCGTTGTGGACCGTCACCCGGACGCTGCCGGCGTGGCCGTAGCGCCCGGGCTCGAGAATGAGCGGCTCGGCGGTGACGGTGACGCTGCCGGCGGGCGCGGCCTGGGCGGCGACCGCGCCGGTGACCAGCAGCGAGCTCGCCGCGAGCGCCGTGACGCCCGCGCGCAGGAGGGTACGCATGGTGGGATGCCCCTTTTCATCGATCCCCGTGAGGCCGTGGGATGCACGGCCATCGATTGCCAAGGGACCTTAACAGCCCGGCTCGTCCGCTTCCGGCACGGGCCGCACCCGCCGCCGCGCCGAGCTCAGCCCCCGGCGCACCGGCCCCGCGAGCAGGGGCAGGACCACCGTGCTGACGAGCAGCGCGTACAGGCCGGCCACGCACGCCTCGATCTCGTTGTCGCCGGTGACGCGGTAGGCGAGCGACCAGAACGGGTCGGTGGTGGACAGCCACATGGTGCCGAGCGCGGTGATCGGCGTGGCGAGCACGAGCAGAAGCCAGGCGCGGCGGGTGGCCACGGCGGCGACGATGCCGCCGGCCAGCAGGACCAGGGCGGCGAGATGCAGCACGTACGACGAGGGCAGCCGATAGTCGCAGCAGGCGCCGTAGAAATCCGGGGTCGCATCCCACAGGCTGGCGACGCGGTATTCGCCGGACCCGAGATAGGCCCCGCCGATCGGCGGCTTCACCACGGCTGCCAGGGCGCTGAGCGCCGCGGCCGTGATCGGCGCGAGGCGGGCCGGCCATCCCGCCGCGTTCGGCAGCGGCAGGGCCGTGACGGCCAGGACCAGCAGCGGCAGGGCCATGTAGAGCTTGAGGCTGGGCAGATCGGTGAGCCGCGTGCCGGCCGCGGCGACCGCCAGCACCAGCGAGACCGCCGCCGCCGTCCGGGCCAGGCGGCCGGGCCGGACGGCCACGAGCACGGCGGTGACCAGCCAGCCCGCATAGGCGCCGGCGTAGGCCGTGGCCACCGGGCCGCCGTGGTCCGGGTGCAGCTCGAACACCGTCAGGTAGTAGACGCTCAGCGCGGCCAGGGCGCTCAGCGACCAGACCGCCGCGGCCGGCAACGCGTCGGCGGCGCCGGCCAGTCCCGCCGAGCGCAGCCGCTCCCGCATCCCGCCGGCGATCAGGTCGGCGGCGTCGGCCGCGCGCGGTCGCCGCCGGTCGCCGGCCAGCTCCAGATAGGTGTCGACGATCTCCCGCCCGCGTTCCCGCCGATAGCCGCGCGGGTAGGCGAACAGCAGCCGCCGGTAGGCCGTTTCCAGGCGGCTCATGCCCACGCCTCCCGCCGCTTGAGCCGGGCGGTGGCCGCCTCGACGTGCCGGCGCATCCGCTCGGTCTCGGCCACCAGGGCCGACTCGCCCTCGGGCGTCAGCTTGTAGTACCGGCGCAGCCGGCCGTCGACGACCTCTTCGCGGTCGCGCTCGACCAGCCGGTCGTCGCTGAGCCGATCGAGAGCGCCGTAAAGGGTGCCCGGCCGCAGCGCCACCCGCCCGTCGGAGAGCCGATCGACCTCGGCGATGAGGCCATACCCATGGCGCGGCCCGTCGGCGAGCGCGGTAAGAATCAGGAACGTCGGTTCCCGGAGTGGATCAGGCATGGCGGTGAATATATCGGACGCGAAGATATCTTCATAGCCATGCCATCGGGCCGGCCGCGGGTGGTCGTCCTCGCTCAGGCCGCCTTGCCGAGAGATGCGAGCGACGCGAACATCGCCCGGAGATACTGCTCGTCGGAAATCTGGGTGTCGGATGCGACCTCGAGCGCGGCGACGTCGCGGGTCTCGATGTCCTCGGCCGCCTCTCGCACCATCGCCCGGAGCTGCGCGAGGTCCTCGGCGAGGTACTCCTCGTCGAAGCACTCGAGATAGTCCAGCACCTCCATCGCCGTGGAGTAGTCCTCGCGGGGTAGTTCGTCGAGCTCGACCCACGTCGCGAGCTGGTCGGCGGCGCTGTCGAAGATGTCCTGGGTGACCTGTATCCGGATCGACTCCGGAACGGCGCCGAGCCCGTAGAGGACGCCTTCGATGTCGCGGCCCCGCTCCCAGTTGAGTGTCTCGTCCGCTATCGCCTCGATGAACTTCGCCTGCACGGGCCCTCTCAGCCGCGCCAGTGCCCCCGCCCGGTACCGCGCCAGATCGCCGAGCAGCCGGTCCGTCCAGCCGGGAAGCCGGACCAACTGGCGCGGGTCGGCCAGGAGGTCCTCGACCAGCTCGGCGGCCACACCCGCGACGCGTTCGGACCGGATACCCCGGGCGAACTCGGCCATGACGGCCGCCCGGCACACGACGGCCCACTCCCCGTCGAAGACCGGCAACCGCGTGGCGACGTCGGCGATCTGCGGCTCCAGGGTGCGCAGACACTCGTCGAGCTTCTTGCCGGCCCGCAGCCAGAACTGCCCGATCTGCTCGACCGACTCCGCCGCGGCGATGATGCGGCTCGTGATCTCCGGTCGTTCCGCGAGGTAGTCGCTCATGAAGTCACGGACCGACGGGTTGTGGTAGTCGACGTATACCGTCTCGTCCTCGCGTCGTTCGATGCGCAGCATCGTGCCGTCGAGCGTCCGCAACGTCTGGCGGAGCGACTTCTTCGCCTCGACCGGGGAGACCCCGCGGTATCGCTCGACCGCCCGTTCGAGCTGCCCCATCGGCACGGAGGGTTTGAGCGAGAACAGGATCTCCAGCACTTCGACGTCGGCCTGGTCGAGTTGATGGAGGACGATGTGCTCCCAGATCGACGACGGGTCGTCGAGGTTCGCGACGAGCCGTTCGACGGTGGCGGCGGCCGACTCATCCGGTGCCGGGACTCGGAGGCTGAGACTGACCAGCCGCGGGCTGAAGTTCGGATGATCGATGATCCGTTCGTAGACCACCGGGTCACCGAACGCCTGCTTCGTCCGGGCCGGCAGCGCCGAGGCCATCACGTGGTTGTAGAGGATCTGCCCTCGTGCGCGCCGCGTGTAGTCGGCGAGGTCGATAACGCACGTCATCGGGTCGAAGTTGCGGCGTGCGAGTCGTTCGTAACTCTGCTTGGCCTGGGCCAGGATGTATTCGCGAGTCGTCAGCACGAAGCGCTTGTTACCGGCCTTGTTGACGCGGTCGAGGAACGACAACAACCGGCCGTCCTCGTTCTTGTTGAGTTTGTCGCGAAATGCGGTCTGCCCGAGGAAATCGTCGTAGTAGAAGAACTGCGGACGGGTGTCGTCCCAGACCTTGTACGCCTCGTTGACGTCCTCGGTGATCTCCACCAGGTCGTAGCCCTCACGGACGTACCAGGCCGCCAGCACCTGCGCCAGGGTGGTTTTCCCGATGCCGGGAATGCCGGCGACGATGCACACGTGCAACGCCTCGAGCAGGCGTTGCGCTCGGTGCAGGCTCTCGTTCGGCGCATAGATGCGGGTCGTCTCGTTCAGGTCGTTCAGCAGCGCCGAGCTTCGCACCATCGTGTCCCGGGTCAGGAGCTCGGTGAGCACGTTCGTGCTGCTCAGCCAGAGCCGGAAGTGCCGCCGGACCAGTGCGGGACGGGATCGCAGCTCGCTCTCGATCTCGTGCAGACCCAGGATCTGGCCGGGGTCCTTCGCGAACGGGTGAAGGATCCGGGCCAGCTTGTCCTTCTGCAGCTTCGACAGCTCGGCCGAGGTGAGCAACATGTACCGAACGGGGTCGATCTTCTTGACCTTGGGTAGTTCGAGCTGTTCCATGTGCCGTATCAGCAGGGGGCCGGAGTTGCGCTGCCAATGCTTGCATTGCACCACCAGTTCGGTGGTCTTTCCCGTGCCCGGGTATCGAAGGTCGACCCCTTCGTCGCGGCCTCGCGAAAAGATCTCCAACCGGAGTCCGAGCATCTCCTGCAGGAGGTCCTTGCCGATCAGCTCGAACTCGAAATCGGTGAGGCGGTGCAGATCGAAGGAGTCCAACTGGTCACCTCTGACATCGCGACTCACCCGGGATCGGTGAGCTTTCCGTGCACTATGGCGGCGCCGGATCGCGACCGGGTAACGACTCCGTTCAGTTGTCCGCGGAATGGACGGTCACGCCCCACATGGCGGCCACGTGGCGGGCGTCCGTCCCGCAGCAGCCGCCGATCAGGGCCAGCGCCGGCAGCAGCGGCCTCAGCTCGTCCTGGGCGCGGGCCAGCGCCACCGGGTCGCCCTCGTCCAGCTCGGTCGCCGCGTCCAGTTCCTCGTGACTCAGCTCCGACGAGTTCGCTCGCATGCCGACGATGCGGGACCGCCAGTCGCCGTCGGGGGCCAGGGCGGGGGCGACGTGCCGGGGGTGCGCGCAGTTGACCATGAAGTAGTCGGGGGCGGCGAGAGCGTCGACCTCGGTGATCGCGTCGGCCAGGGTCGTGCCGGAGGGCAGGGTCCCGTCCTGCTCGACGGTGAACGACACGGCCACCGGCAGTCCGGCCGAGCGCGCCGCGCGGACGATGCCGACGGCCTCGCCGACGCCGGTCATGGTCAGGGCCGAGACCAGGTCGGCCCCGGCGGCGGCGAACGCCGAGATCTGCGGCGCGTGGTAGGCGGCCGCGTCGTCGGGGTCGGCGTAGGCGGCCACATATCCGTCGCCGCGCGGGCCGACGCAACCGCTCACCAGCAGCGTGTCCAGGCCGGAACGGTCGCGCAGGCCGGACAGCAACTCGACCGACAGGCGGTTGAGACGGGCCAGCTCCGACTCCGAGTAGCCGAGCCGCGCACCCCAGTCGGGGGAGCAGCGCCACGTCGGTGTCTCCAGCTGCAGGGCGGCGCCGGCGCGGCGGGCGATCGACACGTACGCCGCGTAGTAGCGCAGCAGCAGCGAAGGCGCGGACGTCAGCAGCGGGAACGCCGCGAAGTCGGGCAGGTCGACGTCGTAGTGGTAGATCAGGTCGGTCTCGAGGCCGCCGTCCGTGACGACGGGGCGGCCGGCCAGCTGCGGTAGGTCCGTCATGACCACTGTTCTAACAGACTGAATAGTCTGGTTCAACAGCAGACCAGTTGGTCTGGTACAAAGGACCCATGCCCCGAAACGGTCAGGCCACCCGCGACCGGCTCCTGCAGACCGCCGAGCGGCTGATGACCGAGCGGGGTTACAGCGCGACCTCCGTCGATCAGGTGATCGCCGAGGCGAGCAGCTCGAAGGGCGCCTTCTTCCACCACTTCCGCTCCAAGACGGACCTCGCCGCGCAGGTGGTCGCGCGCTACGCGGCGGCCGATCTGGCACATCTCGACGCGGGCCTGGCCGCCACCGCGCACATCGCCGATCCGGCCGCGCGGGTGATCGCGTTCCTGCGCCACTACGAGGACGGTGCCGACGCGCTGATGGCCGAGCAGTCCGGCTGCCTCTACGCGACCGTGCTGGCCGAGCGCGAGCTGACCGGGCCGGAGATCAACGAGCAGGTCGCGGCGGCGGCGCGGGCGTGGCGGGAGGCGCTGACCGACCTGTTCCGGACGGCGATGCCGGACGCCCCGGTCGATCTCGGCGCACTGGCCGACCACCTCTACACCACGTTCGAGGGCGGCTTCATCCTCTGCCGCACCACCGGCGACCCGTCGGCGATGCGCGCCCAGCTGCGGATCTACCGCCAGTTGGTGGAAGCCCTGCTCAACGAGGAACGGGCGGCCGCGTGAAGCGACCGCCCGCCCATCAACCATCAAAATCAGAAATCAGCGCACCGCGTACGCCCGGATGATCGTCTCGGTCACCGCGTTGCCGTGGGTGTCGGTCGACGCCACGCGCAGCGAGGCGAAAGCGGCCGAGCGCGGGTGGTCGACGATCGCGACGCGGTGGTCGCCGGAGCCGCGCACGCCGGCCTTCTTCCAGGTCTTCCCGTCGTCGTAGGAGACCTGGACGGACAGCGACCGCACCGGGCCCGCCGCCGAGCCGGGCTGCCGCTCGACCGTCAGCGGGATCTCGAAGCGGCAACCGCGTGCCGCCGCGCCGGCGCGGGGACTGAACCGGACCGTGGAGACCGGCAGCCGCTGGAAGTTCTCGCCGTCGACGTGCCCGGACCGGAACGTCCACGTGCCGCTCACCGAGGTGGACAGCGTGTGCGGCGCGCCCCGGGTCGAGGCGGCCTCGAGCCGGTACGACGCCTTGCCCGCGGGCACGTCGTAGTCGGTGCCCTCGCCGACCTTCGTCCCGTTGCGGTAGAGCACCAGCGAGTCGGTGTCGACGCTCGAGCTGCCGGGGTGGCCGGCGCCGTCGCCGAACATCGGCACCACCGCGATGATGTGGTCGGCCGTCCGGGTCACCCAGAGCGCCTCGTACGGCGGCTGGGTCACGTTCGGTCCGAAGACCGCCGAGTTCCACTGCTGCGGATAGACGTGACCGGGCTTGTACGCGACCCGGCCGCTGGTCTGCTCGCTGAGCCATTCCGGGAAGTCGTCGCCGACCGCCGGCAGTTGCTGCATGAAGTCGCCGGACCAGGGCGCGTCCGTGTTGACGTACTCCGTGCGGTGGAACGGCAGCGAGAACGGCACGAAGGTCGTCCAGCCGCCGCTGTTCTCGGTGTACTGCGCCATGTTGCCCTTGGCGCCCTCGGCCCCGGTCGCCTCGGCGGCGAACGACGTCCTGAGCGTGGCGAGGTCGTGCAGGCGCGGCGCCTTCGTCAGCCCGGCGAAGTTCCGGCCGGGGCTGAAGTAGGCGAGGTCGGTCGTCCACGGGCTGTTCCGGAACATCCCGTCGGCGCCGGGGTCGGCGAACGAGCCGTTGACGCTGCCGAGGAAGAACGGCCGCGACACCTCGTTGATCCGGCCGGTGTAGAGCTCGTCGAACGTCAGGCCGAGCAGGCTCACCGACATCCCGATGTTCTCGAGCGTCCAGTCGGAGTTGACGGCGGCGAGCAGGGTGCCCGCGTCCTTCTGGGGCGCTTTCACCCGTACGGGCAACGCCTTCGTTCCGTCGATCTTCAGGGTCATCGTGTGGTCGACCGTGACCTCGGGCGCGACGAGCTGGCCGGTGGCCTCCTCGCCCTGGTGGACCCAGGCGAACACGCCGTAGCGGCCCTTGGGCACGCGGAACTTCTCGACCGGGTTGGCGGAGAAGCCGTCGAGCTCGAGGTACTGGTCGAGGTTGACCAGCGCGACGAAGTGGTCGGTGCTGGGCGTCCCGTCGAGGCCGGTGATCGGCACGGTGACGTCGTAGCTCTCCACCTCGCGGTCGACGCCGAGCGGGGTCTCCACCCGTACGCCGCCGGCCGCCGTCGCCGTGAGGTAGCCGCCCAGCGGCCCGTCGGTCAGGGTCGCGTCGCGGGTGTCGGCGGTGACCGTGGTCGCGGCCGTCCCGCCGGCCGGCACGGTCAGCGTCGTGGCGGCCACCGTGAACGGCTTGCCCGGCGCGGCCAGCGACAGCGTGACCGCCGCCGAGCCCGAGTTCCGGTAGGTGACCGTCCGGGTGACCGGCTGGTCGTCGCCGTGCGGCCACTGCTGGAGGCCGAAGCTCAGGCTGCCCTCGTCGGCGGTGACCGTCTGGGTGATCTCCCGGGCCACGTCGACCCGGCCGGCGCCCTGGTCGAACGCGTTGACGCCGGCGGTCGGCTTGGCCGAGCCCATCAGCGTGTTCTTGCGCAGCTTCGACGACCAGCCCGGGTGCTCCTGGACGAGGATCGCGGCCGAGCCGGACACGTGCGGGGTGGCCATCGACGTGCCGGACAGCGACACGTAGCCGTCGACCGGGGCCGGGTCGCCGATGAAGCCGTTCTTCGCCTTGGCCGCCACGATGTCGACGCCGGGCGCGGTGATGTCGGGCTTGAGGCCGTGGTCCTCGGCGCGGGGTCCGCGGCTGGAGAAGTCGGCCAGCTGGTCGTCGCGGTCGACGGCGCCGACCGAGAGCGCGGCGTCGGCGGTGGACGGCGAGCCGACCGAGCCGGCCGAGCCGTCGTTGCCGGCGGCGATCACGAACAGCGTGTCGTACCGGGCGGTGAGATCGTTGACCGCCTGCTCGAGCGGGTCGATCTCGGGGGTGTCCGGCCCGCCGATGCTGATGCTGACGACCTTCACCTGCGGCGCGGCCCAGGCCATGCCGGCCAGGATCGCCGAGTCGTCGCAGAACTCGGTCTCGCAGACCTTGCCGATCAGCAGCTTGGCGCCGGGCGCGACGCCCTTGTAGCGGCCGCCGGACGCGGCGCCGGAGCCGGCGATGATCGAGGCGACGTGCGTGCCGTGCCCGACCTCGTCGTCGACCGTCGCCGTGGTGGTGAAGTTCGCGGTTCCCACGATCTTGCCCGCGAAGTCCGGGTGGGTCTGGTCGATGCCGGTGTCGAGGATGCCGACGGTGACGCCGGTGCCGTCGTAGCCGGCCGCCCATGCGGTGGGCGCGCCGATCTGCGGCACGCTGTGGTCGAGCGTGACCTTGCGCTTGCCGTCGAGCCACACCCGCTGGATGCCGGGGGCGAGCGAGCGCGCGGCGGCGGAGCCGGCGGTCAGCGAGGCCCAGAGCGACCGGGTCTCGGCGACATTCGCGTGTACGGCCATGGTGCCGACGGCCGGGATGTCGCGGGTGACCTGCGCACCGCCGCCGGTGAGCGCGCTGCGTGCGCCGGCCGCGGCGTTCTTCGGGTACGAGACGAGCAGCTTGAGGTCGCCCGTGGTGTTCAGCAGGCTGACGTCGAACAGGCGCTTGTCGAGGCGGCCGGCCCGCAGCAGGGCCAGCGCGTCGGACGGGATGACGTAGCGGTGCCCGCTCGTGGTCTGGGTCATGAAGCGGATCTTCGAGCGGCCCGGTCCGGGCTGGACGGACGCGCCGCGGCCGTGCGTGGTGACCCGGTCGCCGGTGATCAGCGTGACCGTGCTCGCGGTGGTGCTCGTGCCGGCCTTGGTGCTGGTGGTGGACGGCGCGGCGGCGGCCGGTGCCTGCAGGGCCGCGACGACCAGGGCCGCGGTGAGTAATACGGCCGGCAGTCTTCGTCTACGCATCAGGTGCCTCCCCGTGCCGGGACGGTCCCGGCTCCGGATAGACACTGGCAAATGCGCGCGGCGCCGTGTGCCCCGCGATCGACGTTTGCCGAAATTCGCGAACTTCACGCTCCGCTTACGGCGCACGCCCTAGGAAGCTCAGCAACTGGTCGGCCGGCGACCCGCCGGGCGGCGTCGCCAGCGGGCGGTCGAACCGGCCCGGCCGATCGCCCGGCCGCACCAGCACCACGGCCAGATCGAGGAGCTCGTCGGCCAGCTCGGCCGGGATCGGGCGCGGGTCGCCGCAGGCCCGGGCCACGTCCCAGCCGTGCACGGCCACCTCGATGGCACCCGCCCCGGCGACCAGCGGCGCACTCAGAAGCGCTTCTTCCACCCGTACGGCCGCAGCGCCGCAGGCATTCGCCCAGGCGCCCACCAAGCGTGCCGCGCGTTCCCTTGCCGTGACGACCACCTCGCCCGCGTCCGGCAGCGGCGTCAGCGACACCCGCCCCGACGCCGCCTCCTCGAGCGCGGCCATCGAGTCGATCAGGTGCTCGAGCAGTTCGTGCAGATCCCACGCCGCGCACGGGGTGGGACGGGACAGCAGCGCCGGGGTCACCAGGGAGATGCTGCCGAGGCAGTACGCGACCGCCCGTTCCAGCACGGCCACCCCGGCCCGCAGCGCAGTGTCCATCGTCAGACCGGAATCGATTCGGGCAGCCCGAACGTGGCGAACAGGCGCAGGTCGAAGAAGCTCGACACGTGGCTGACGCCGTGCGGGGTGAGGGTGAGCACGGGCAGGTTGAACGGGCGGTAGGTGTCGCCGTCGCGCATGTAGAGGCCGAACGCGTACTGGCCGTTCGCCCGGGTCGGCACCAGCTTCATGTCGCCGGGTCCTTGCGCCGGGCAGCGCGTGTCGATCAGCCGGGCGATCGTCTCCGGGCCCTCGTACCAGCCGGCGAACGGCGGCATCTCCCAGGTGGCGTCCTTGGTGAAGATGTCGACCAGCGCCGGGATGTCCTTGGCCTCGAACGCGGCCACGAACCGGTCCAGCAGCTCGCGCTGCTCGGTCTCGGTCGGCACGGCCACCTCGTCGGCCGTCACCGTGGCCTGGGCGAGCTGGGCGCGGGCCCGCTGCAGGGCGCTGTTCACCGAGGCGACGGTCATGTCGAGCATCTCGCCGACCTCGGCCGCCGGCCACTGCAGCACGTCGCGCAGGATCAGCACGGCCCGCTGCCGGGGCGGCAGGTACTGCATGGCCGCGACCACCGCGAGCCGGATGCTCTCCCGCTGGGTGACGACGCCGGCCGGGTCGAGCATCGCGTCCGGCACCGGCTCGAGCCAGGGCACCTCTTTCTGCTCGAGCAGCGCGTCGGACGGGTCGGAGCTGGGCGCGCCGAGGCCGATCGGCAGCGGGCGGCGGCCGCGCGACTCGAGCGCGTTCAGGCAGGCGTTGGTCGCGATCCGGTGCAGCCAGGTGCGCATCGACGAGCGGCCCTCGAACCGGTCGTAAGAGCGCCACGCCCGCACGTACGTCTCCTGCACGAGATCCTCGGCGTCGTAGACCGAGCCGAGCATGCGGTAGCAGTGCGCCAGCAGCTCCCGCCGGAAGGGGTCCGCCTGCTGAACGAAATCCGTGTCGGTGTCCACTCTTCGCGCCTCCCTCAGAAGTACCGACCGCTCTCCGCGCCCGGACTCATCGCTGTTTCCCCGATTAATTTCGCCGGCTGCCCCGGTCTGTCCTGGCGATCGTAGTTACCCGCATTTTTCTGCTGGAGAGGCCGGGACCGTGCGCTTCGCTTCGTCTGCCGACACAGACCGCCGCTGGATCGCCCTGCTGGTGCTGTGCGCCGGCATGCTGATGATCATCTTGGACGTCACCATCGTGAACGTCGCGCTGCCCGCCATCCAGGCCGAGCTCGGCTTCAGCCGGTCCGGGCTGGCGTGGGTGATCAACGCGTACCTGATCCCGTTCGGCAGCCTGCTGCTGCTCGCCGGCCGCCTCGGCGACCTGTTCTCCCGCCGCGGCGTCTTCGTCGCCGGCCTGGTCGTCTTCACGCTGGCGTCGGCCCTGTGCGGCCTGGCGACCAGTCAGGAGGTGCTGATCGCGGCCCGCTTCCTGCAGGGCGTGGGCGGCGCCGCCACCAGCGCCGTCATCCTCGGCATGATCGTCACGATGTTCCCCGCGCCCGCCGAGCAGGCCCGGGCCATCGGTGTCTACAGCTTCGTGGCGTCGGCCGGGGGAGCGGTCGGCCTGCTGCTGGGCGGCGTGCTGACCTCGGCCGTGAACTGGCACTGGATCTTCTTCGTGAACGTCCCGGTGGGCGCCCTCACGGTGGTCGCGGCCCGGCGTCTGATCCCGCTCGACCACGGCCGGGGCCGTGGCGCCGACGTGCCCGGCGCCCTGCTGATCACCGCGTCGCTGATGGTGGCGGTCTACGCCGTCGTCTCCGGATCTTCCTATAAACTCGCCCTGGGGGCGCTCGCCACACTTCTCCTGGGAGCCTTCGTCGTGCGCGAGGCCACCGCGGCAACCCCGCTCGTGCCGCTGCGCATCTTCCGCTCCCGCACCCTGACATGTGCCAACCTGGCCCAGCTGACCAGCGCGGCGGGCATGTTCGGCATGTTCTTCGTGGGCGTCCTCTACTGCCAGCACGTGCTCGGCTACGGCGCCTTGCGCATCGGCCTGGCCTTCCTGCCGGTGACGGTCGTGATGGGCGGCCTGTCACTGCGCTACACCGAAAAGCTGATTTCCCGGTACGGCGCCCGCCGCCTCGTGATCACCGGGCTCGCGTTGGTGGCCTTGGGGCTGGCGTACTTCGCCCGCGTCCCCGCCGACGGCTCGTATGTCGTCGACGTGCTGCCCGCCATGCTGCTGCTGGGTTTCGGGGGCGGGCTCGCCTTCCCGGCGCTGGCCGCGCTGGCCATGTCGGACGCCACGCCGGAGGACGCGGGGTTGGCCTCGGGCGTCTTCAGCACCACGGCCGAGGTGGGCTCGGCGCTGGGGCTGGCGGTGCTGGCCACGTTGTCGGCGTCGAGTTTCCGCACCTCGTTCGTGGCGGCGACGGTGATGGTCGTGGTGGCCCTGGTCATTGCCGCGGGGTTTCTCCGGTCGCGTCCCGCGGCGTCCGCCGACGCCGACGCCGGCGGTGCCCTCGAGCCGGCCACGGCCGGCGCCCGTTAGCCCGCCGCCGGGCCGTCCGCCCTGCGGCGCGCCGGGCCGTCCGCCCTGCGGCGCGCCGGGCCGTCCGCCCTGCGGCGCGCCGGGCCGTCCGCCCTGCGGCGCGCCGGGCCGTCCGCCCGGCGGCGCGCCGCCGGGCCGGCCGTTGATAGCCACCGCCGGGCCTCGGCCTGCGAATGCCGTGGCCGCTCCGGCGAGCGGACGCCGCCGCCCGCCCGCCGCTACCGCATGCCGCCGCCGGTCCGGGACCTCTCGCCCTGCCGGCGACGCCCGCGCCGGTCGGCGTGCGCGACCACTTGCCGGCGGCGAGCCGCCACCGCAACGCGCAGCGCCGCCCACAGGCGCAGTCGCCGAGAGCTGTCCGCGGCGGCGAGCAGCTCGGCCAGGCCGCGACGCTCCTCCGGCGGCACGCACACCAGCACGATGATCAGCGGCAGCACCGCCACCACGATCTCGACCGCGATGAACAGCAGCACGACGGCGATCGCCGCCACCACGAGCACCGAATCGATCATGACGGGCCTCCACTCAGGAACGCCATGAGCACCAGCGCGAGGGCCAGCGCGATCGCGAGCACGGTCGCGGCCGCGGCGGCGACCGCGTGGAGGAGGGGCCCGAGCGGGGCCAGCGCCCGCTTCGCGTAGCGCAGCGCGACCACCAGAAGGATCATCGCCGCGACGAGATAGACCTCGGGATGGATGTCGGACAGAACCGGAATTCCCATGATTACCGCCATTCCACGGGGACGCCTGATTGCACTGTCCGTGATCGACATTGCAGAGCGCCATGCAACGTTCACCAGGTGTGAATAGATCTCGCGTCAATACTGGTTCTGCCATATGGCAAAGTGCTACAGTTCGCCTTGACTGGTTGCGGGTAGCCCTTGTTCAGGTGGCCCTATTGCATGATTGTCAAATGTTATTCGCGGTTCGGTGAATATTCCCAAGGCTTCTGACATCATGGCTATTCGTGACCAATGATCAAATTGCGGCCGCGCCGCTGCGTCTTGAGCTCGTCGCGTCGGAGTGTGCCAGCAACACATGTCCGGCCGTCTTCCGCAGCGATCGCGGGACGGTGGTCGTTCAGGGCTATCCCGTCTCGGCCGAGCGTGCCGGTGTCGATGTCCCCGAGGGCGAGTTCCTGGTGGAGATCCCCGCGCACATCCTGACCGAGGCGGCCCGCGCGATCTGAATCGCGATCTGAATGGAGAACCCGTGAATGCCCCTGACGGTGCCGCGGAGTCGATCGGGTCGGAGATCCGTCGCCTGCGCACTGCTCGGGGGCTGACCGGCAAGGAGGTCGCCCGGCGAAGCGGCCTCAGTCAATCGAAGGTGTCCCGCCTCGAGACGGGTGTCGGCTCGGCATCGCCGGGCGATGTGGCGAAGGTGGCCCGGGCCCTCGGCCTGGAGAGCGAGGCGGAGCGTGCGCTGATCGATCTGGCGACGCGCGAGCGCATACCCATCGAGCCGTGGCAGGATGGCCGGCCCGGCTACGAGTTCCGGCAGCTGGAAACCGAGCAGCTTGAGCTGGGCGCTACCGACTTCAAGGTCTTCCAGCCCAACTTCGTGATCGGGCTCTTGCAGACGGGCGGCTACGCTGAAGCGATTCTTTCCGCACTTCTGCGGGTGAGTGGTGCGCCCGGCCCGGTGTACGGCGCGGTGTCGGCGCGGGTTCACCGCCAGACCGTCCTGTCGGATCGCGGCAAGCAGTTCGACTTCGTGATGCATGAGGCGGCCCTGAGCAACAGGCTCTGCCCGCCGGAGGAGATGCCGGCGCAGATCCGGCGAATTCGCGATGTGGCCGCACTACCGAACGTCACGGTGAGTTTCATCCCGGCCGAGGTGCGGTGGCGGGTTCCACCGGTGCACGGTTTTTCGATACTCGACGACCGGAACCTTTTCGTCGATCTCTACTTCACCGGGCTGAGCAAGCACGACCAGTCCGACGCCGATCTCTACGGCCGGGTCTTCGCCACCATGAAAGAGCAGGCCGACCCCGAGATCAAGCCCATCCTCGACCGATATGCGAAGCAGTACGCCCGGGAGCTCGCCGACGGCGTCTGAGCTGTTCATGGTCAAGATGAACCCCCGGTGGTTACCCGCTCGTAAACCTGGGCATGACCGCGCTGCTATCTGAGGTTCATCGGCCGGCGCACAGTGTGCGTGGGCGGCGCAAGAAGTGGCTGGCCGTGGGGGCCACCGGCATCACGCTTCTGGTCGCCGTGGGGATGCTGGCTCTCGCCGTACCCCTGCCGGGCCTTGAAGGCTTTCTCGGTGACCGGGTCGTGGCGCGCGTCAGTGACCAGGTCGCCTGCCCGGGAACCCTGCCCGCGCCGCCCGAGGTCGTCGTCGGTGGGGACGGGCCGCTGTTGCCGCAGGCGCTGCGCGGGAAGCTGGAGCAGCTGCGGGTCAAGGTGCCCGACGCGACGCTCAGCGGGGTGCCGCACGCCGCGTTCGCCGCCACCATGAAGGACGTCACGCAGCCGGGGAAGGGCAGCACGCACGTCGGCAGCATGGACGCGGAGATCACCGTGGCATTCAAGAACCTCCCGGCGCACGGGCAGGCGACCATGCCGACCTTCCACCGCGCGCCCGACGGTGGGCTCACGGTCGACGTGGTGGTGCCGCCCGAGGCGGCCGCGAACGTCCGGGCCAAGCTCTACCTGCGGATGAGCGTGCAGGGCGAGACGGTCCGGTCGGTGCCGCAGCGGCTCGAGCTCTTCGGCCGGACGGTGCCGGCCGCGCAGGTGAGCGATCTGACCGGGGGCGTACGCACGGAGAAGCTCCCGCATCTGCCCGACGGCGTGGTCTACAAGTCGATCACGCCGCGCGCGGACGGCCTGCACGTCGCCCTCGGCGGGATCTCGACGACGGCGCTGTCGACGTTGCCGGCGTCGGTGGGCGGGCGCGACGTCACCTACACGGCCGCGGAGGGGCTGCTCGGCATCAACACGACGGCGATCGGGGTGCCGCTGACGATCCGGACCGCGCCGGTGCTGGCGGGGACGACGCTCACGCTGACGCCTCGCAAGGTCCACATCCTCGGCGCCGATCACGATCCGGACGACGCGATCGCCAAGCTGGTCCTTTCCCAGACCGATCAAAGTTCCCTCACCCGTACGCTGCCCGCGCTGCCCGATGGCGTGACCTATCGCGCGGTCTCGGTCGACCCGGGCGGCATCCGCCTGACCATCGAGGGCGTCACCGTGAAGCCGTTCTCGGCGCTGTCCCAGCCGCCCGGCGACCATCCGACGACGTTCGGGGCCGCGGACGGGCTGCTGACCGCGACGCAGAAGGGCGGCTCGGGCGACGCCACCCCGATCACCCTCTACGGGCGGCCGGTCATCCACGGCGCCACGTTGGACATCGCGCCGCAGCAGATCCAGATGTTCGGCATCCGCTTCCCGGCCGCGAAGGTGCTGGCCGAGGTGACGGCGCAGCAGACCACGTTCCCGCTGCAGAAGCTGCCGGCCGGCCTCGCGTACCAGAAGGTCGAGGTCCTGCCGACCGGCCTGCGCATCCGTCTGTCGGGCAAGGACGTCACCCTGGCCCGCGGAAGCCTCACCGGCGGGTCCTGCTGACGGGGTCTTCCGGTGTGGCCGACAAAAAGGTTAAAATGCGCATCACCCCCCGGCTCATCGGGCTCCCGGGCCGACAACGGTCGCCCCTGCTTTCGGATCCCAGCCGGCGTGCTGTGCATATAGATGGCGTTACCTATCTGAGTTCCTCGCGTGTCGGTGCCGGATCTCAGCTTCCGCCGTTCCGGTGGCCGAGCTGAGCCGTGCGCGCCTCTCGGCCGGCGTCGAGAGGAGCCCGCCATGGAGCCTGCGTTCTGGCTGGCGGTGAGCGCGTCGGTGGTCGGCGCCATCGGCACCGGCTTCAAGGTCTGGCGGGAGAAGATCCGGGCCCGCAGCCGCCGCGAGAACCTGCACGAGGCGCTGCGCAGGACGAGGCCGGCCGACCGGGCCCGGATCATCGAGGCGCTGGCGAAGTATGAGCGCCAGCCCCCGGACGCCAACGGGCTGCGGAAGTGACCTCAGGCGCCGCGGCCGCGCCAGAGCAGCCAGACGAAGTAGGGGGCTCCGATCATCGCCGTCACCAGGCCGGCGGCCAGCTGGGTCGGGGCCAGCACCGTGCGGCCCACGGTGTCGGCGACGCTGACCAGCACCGCGCCCAGGGCCACCGCGACCGGAATCGCGACCGCGTGCCGGGCGCCGACCAGGGCCCGGGCCGCGTGCGGGGCGACCAGGCCGACGAAGGCGAGGGCGCCCACCGCGCAGGCGGCGGCCGCGGTCAGGACCGCCGCCAGGGCCAGGAACGCCAGGCGGGCGCGACCCACGGGCACGCCGAGGACGCGCGGGACGTCCTCGTCCAGGGAGATCAGGTCGAGGGTCCGGGTGGCGGCCAGGGTCAGGGGCAGGGCGACGAGCAGGACCAGGGCCACCGGGATCACCTGGCCGATCGTGCGGCCGTACGTGGAGCCGGCCAGCCAGGTCAGGGCGGCGCCCGTGTTCCAGGGGGAGACCACGACCACGATCAGGGTGGTCAGCGCCGAGGCGGCCGCGCTCACGCCGACGCCGACCAGCACGATCCTGTCCGACGCCGGGCCGCGGCCCGCGGCCAGCCGATAGACCAGGGCGAACGTGGCGAGGGCGGCGGCCGTCGCGGCCGCCATCGTGGGCCAGACGCTCAGGCCGGGCAGGAGCAGGGCGACCACGACCGCGCCCACGCCGGCGCCGGGGGTCACGCCGAGCAGCCCGGGCTCGGCCAGCGGGTTGCGGCAGACGGCCTGGACGATCGCGCCGCCCAGGGCCAGGGCGGCGCCGCCGAGCAGGGCGGCCAGGACGCGGGGCCAGCGCTGGCCGAGGACGAAGCCGACGTTGCGCCCGGCCCGGCCCTGCCACCAGTTCGCGACGTCGCCGAGCAGCACCAGGCGGTCGCCGAACAGCAGCGCGGCGACGAACGCGGCGACCAGGGCCACGGCCAGCACGACGGCGACGGTGGCGATCCAGCCGCGGGAGCGGACCGAGCCGTGCGCGCCGCGGGCGGGAGCGGCGGCCGGACCGCCGTCGCGCAGGCCGCGGGCCAGCCAGACCAGCACCGTGGCGCCGGCCAGTGAGGTGACGACGCCGGTCGGGACCGAGATGGCGACGTCGGCCGGGAGCACGACGCGCATCAGCACGTCGGCGCCGACCACGACGATGGCGCCGGCCAGCCCGGCGAACGGGAGCAGGAGCAGGTGGGCGCCGAGGCCGGGGACGCGGCGGGCGATCAGGCGGGCGATGACCGGCGCGCACAGGCCGACGAAGCCGATCGGGCCGGCGACGGTGACGGCGGTGGCGGCCAGCAGGACGGCCACCGCGACGGCGAGGACGCGGGTACGCCGGACGTCGACGCCGAGCACGCGGGCCGGGTCGTCGCCCAGCGCCAGCACGTCGAGGCGGTGGGCGAGCAGCATCACGAGCAGGACGCCGGCCGCGACCAGGGGAGCGGCCATCGTGACCTGATGGCCACCGGACTGGACGGTGGTGCCGCTGCCCCACGCGTACAGGCCGATGGTGTTCTGCGAGAAGAGCATCAGCAGCACGATGGTGAGCGAGTTGAGGGCGAGCGCGACCGCCGAGCCGGCCAGGATGAGCCGGGTCGGACCGGCCGCGCCGCCGCGGGCCACCAGCAGCACCAGCCCGGCGGCGAGCAGGCCGCCGGCGAACGCGGTCAGGCCGTTGAGGAAGAACGGCAGCGAGACGCCGAACGCCGCTACCGCCACCACGGCGACGTAGGCGCCGGCGTTGACGGCCAGGGTGTCGGGGGAGGCCAGCGAGTTGCGGGCGACCGACTGGAGCACGCCCCCGGCGATGCCGACCGCGATGCCGACGAGCAGGGCGGCGGCGAGCCGGGGGAGGCGGCTCGCCATCAGCACGGCCATCGCCTGGGCCCGGTCGCCGCCGGCATCGGCCCAGGGGAGCAGGGCGTCCAGGCGCGCGGTGCCCTGCGTGAGGTGCACCGCGGCCAGGACGACGAGCAGCACGATCGCGCCCGCGAAGACCGCCACGGTCCGGTACGACCGGCGGGTCGCCGGCGGCGCGATCGGCGCCGCCTCCAGAAGTGCCACCTCAGGCGGAGAGGGCGGAGACGAGGGCGTCGATGTAGGCGTTCGCCGAGGCGGGACCGCCGAACATCCAGATGCCGTCCGGGATGCGCTCGACCTTCTGCCCGGTGACGAACGGCAGCTGCTTCCAGACCGCGTTGTTCTTCAGCGAGTCGGTGAAGTCGCCGCCGTCGCTCTTGTTGGCCACGTAGACGAAGGTGCTCTGCGCGTTGGTGATCTTCGTGAGGCCCTCGACGTCGGACTGGGCGAGCCCGTAGTCCTTGTCGCCGCCGCTCGTCCACTGGTTCTGCAGGCCGAGCGACCCGGCGATCGCGCCGAAGAATGAGCCCGGCGTGTAGAAGCGCAGCGAGACCGTGCCCGAGTCGACCCAGCCGTCGGCCATGGTGAACGGCGCGCCGCTCTTGCCCGCCTTGGCCAGCGCGTCCTTGCCGGCGGCGACCTTGGCGTCGAAACCGGCCAGCAGCTCGGCGCCCTTCGCGTCGGTGCCGGTGGCCTTGGCCAGCGTCGTCACCGTCCGGCGCATGTAGCCGATCGGGTCCGTCCCGTCCGAGCCGCGCAGGGTCAGCACCGGCACCTTGGCCGCGAGCTGCTTGATCACGGTCGCCTGGAGGTCGGTGGTGGTGACGACCAGGTCCGGGTCGAGCGCGACGATCGCGTCGAGGCTGGGCTCGCCGCGCTGGCCGACGTCGGGGGTGGCGGCGTCGATCGGGGCGCTGGTGTCCCAGACGTTGTAGCCCTTGACGTCGGCCTGGCCGGCCGGCTTCACGCCCAGCGCCACCAGGTTCTCGGTGAGGCCCCATTCGAGCGAGACCACGTTGCGGGCCGGTGCGTCGAGGTGGACCGTGCCGCGCTCGTCGGTGAGGTCGACCGGGCCGGTCGGCGCCGGCGAGGGGGGCGCGGCGGCGGCCGGGTCGGCCGCGTCCTCGGTGGTGCCGCAGGCCGTGACCAGCAGCGCGGTGAGCGCGGCCGCCGAGGTGGCGAACGCGCGACGGGTGAGAGCCATGTCGGGGGAGACCTTTCGTTATCGCAGTGCGGGGCGGGCGTGGTGCCGGCCGAGTGGCCGGGTGCGGACGTGGCCGTCGTCGTCGACCGCGACGTCGATGCGCAGGCCGTAGACGGAGGTGAGCAGGTCGGCGGTGAGCACCTCGGCCGGTCGCCCGGTTGCCCGGACCACGCCCTGGTGCAGCAGCACGAGCTCGTCGGCGACCGCGGCGGCCTGGTCGAGGTCGTGCAGCACGACGCCGACGGCGACGCCGTGCTCGTCGGCGAGATCGCGCACGATGTCCAGCGTCTCGATCTGATAGCGCAGGTCGAGGAAGGTGGTGGGCTCGTCGAGCAGCACCACCCCGGTGTCCTGGGCGAGGCAGGTGGCGAGCCAGACCCGCTGGAGCTCGCCGCCGGACAGCTCGTCGACGGCCCGGTCGGCCATCCCGTCCATGCCGGTCAGCCGCATCGCGCGATCGACGACGGCCGGTCCGTCCGGGTCTCCGGCGCCGAAGCGGGAGCGGTACGGGTGCCGGCCGTACGCGACGACGTCCCGCACCCGCACCCCGCCCGGCGTCGGCCGCGACTGGGTGAGCAGGGTGACCCGCCGGGCGAAGTCCCGGGGCCGCAACGCGAGCGCGTCGTCGCCGTCGAGCATGACCGTGCCGCCCCGCGGCGCGTGCAGCCGGGCGAGCGAGCGCAGCAGCGTCGACTTGCCCGAGCCGTTGGGCCCGATCAGCGCCACGACGCGGCCGGCGCGCAGCTCGATGCCGGCGCCGTGCACGACGGTGCGGCCGTCGTAGGCGAGCGTCAGATCGGCGCCGGTGAGCGTCGCCTCCGTTTTCATGAGGTGAGGCTAACCTAACCGCCCGGCCGAGGGTACGGGGGTCTCGCCCGGTGAACCGCGTCACCGTTCACAGGCGGAGGCGGCATCTCCGCTTACTGCTACGCTGAACGAAACGGAGAGGACGTCTCCGCATGATCGGGAGGGCGACATGGGCGAGAAGGTGCTGGTCACGGGCGGATCCGGGTTCATCGCGGGCTGGGTGATCGCCGAGCTGCTGGAGCGCGGCTTCGAGGTGTGCACGACGGTCCGCGGCAAGCCGGTCCCGATCCCGGGGGTCGCCTCGGTGCGGGCGGACCTGACCGCCGACGAGGGCTGGGACGAGGCGGTGGCCGGGATGGACTACGTCCTGCACGTGGCGTCGCCGCTGGGGGACGAGAAGACCCGGGACCCGGAGGCGCTGATCGTCCCGGCCCGCGACGGCACGCTGCGGGTGCTGCGCGCGGCCACCCGGGCGGGCGTCAAGCGGGTGGTCCTGACCTCGGCCGCCAACGCGGCGAGCCCCTCCTCCTACCGGGAGGACGGCGTGACCGACGAGACGCTGTGGACCGATCCCGGCGATCCGGCGCTGATTCCGTACCGGCGCTCGAAGACCGTCGCGGAGAGGGCGGCGTGGGATTTCATGGCCGCCTACGACGGGCCGACGACGCTGACCACGGTGCTGCCCGGCGCCGTCCTCGGCCCGATCCGGTCGAGCGCCAACCTCGGCTCGGTGCGGATCGTCCAGCGCCTGCTCACCGGCGCGATGCCGGGCACGCCGCGGATCGGCCTCGAGATCGTCGACGTGCGTGACCTCGCCGACCTGCACCTGCGGGCCATGCTCGCGCCCGGGGCGGCCGGCGAGCGTTTCCTCGGCACCGGCGAGTTCACCTGGATGCGCGAGATGGCCCGCGACCTGCGCGCGGGGCTGGGCGATGCGGGGCTGGGCGACTCGGCGCGCAAGGTGCCCACGCGGCAGCTTCCCGATTTTGCCGTACGCGTCGCCGCGCGCTTCGACCCGTCGCTGCGCGCGATCACGGTGTCCCTCGGCCGCCGCAACCGGCACAGCACGGCCAAGGCCCGGCGAATCCTCGGCTGGCAGCCCCGCCCGGCCGCGGCGGCCGTGGTCGACTGCGCCCGCAGCCTGATCGAGCACGGCCTGGTCCCGGCGTGACCGCCGCGCGGCCACGTGGCCGCGCCGGCCGCGCGACCGCGCCGGGAGATCGGCGTGACCGCCGCGCGAGGCCGCGCGACCGCGCCGGGAGATCGGCGTGACCGCCGCGCGAGGCCGCGCGACCCGGCCGGAAGATCGGCGTGACGGATACGATGTCCGGACCATGACCGTCCGCCGCGACTCGGCCCGCAACCGGGCCCGCCTGATCGAGGCCGCCCGCGAGGTGTTCGCCGAGCGGGGGTTCGAAGCCACCCTCGACGACATCGCCCGGCACGCCGGGCTCGGCACCGGCACGGCCTACCGCCACTTCCCGAACAAGCAGGCCCTCGCCGCCGAGGTGCTGGCCGGGGCGACCGAGCAGATCGCCACCGACGCGCGGGAGTCGCTGGCCATCGCCGACCCGTGGCTCGCGCTGGTCACGTTCTTCGAGCGCACCGCCGAGCGGCAGGCCCGCGACCGGGGACTCTACGAGGCGCTGACCGGCCGCGGCGACGACGGGACGCAGGCGCGCATCTGGCCCGGCATCGTCACGACGGTCACCGAGCTGTTCGAGCGGGCGCGACGGGCCGGGGCGGTGCGGGCCGACGCCGCGCCGCAGGACATCGCGGCGATCTTCGCGTTTCTCGGGCCGGCCTTCGCGATGAGCCGCGAGGTCGCGCCCGACCTGTGGCGGCGCTACCTCGCCCTGATGCTGGACGGCCTGCGCGCGACCGACCGGCCCGCGCTCCCGGCGCCACCGCCGCCGGTCGATGCCCTGTCCACGATCATGAGAGCGGGAAAGCGTTGATCTCGCACGTCGACACCACGAAATCGCAGGATCGGCCGTACGTCGAGCAGGTCACCGATCTGGTCAACCGGGTCTATGCGGCGGCCGAGGAGGGGCTGTGGGCGGGGGAGACCGACCGGGTGAGCGCCGCCGACATCGCCGGCTACATCGCGGCCGGCGAGCTGGTCGAGGCCCGCGAGGGGGACGACCTGGTCGGCGTGGCCCGGATCCAGCGCCTGGCCACGGGCGAGGGCGAGCTGGGCATGCTGGTGGCGGACCCCGGGCGGCGCGGCAGCGGCATCGGGCGCGGGCTCATCGCGTACGGGGAGACGTGGGCAATTGATCTTGGTTTGAAGACCATGCAGGTCGAGCTGCTCGTGCCGCGGGACTGGACGCACCCGGTGAAGAAGTTCCTCTACGACTGGTACACCCGGCTCGGCTATCGCGTCGTGCGGCAGGGTGACTTCGCCGAGGACTATCCGGCGCTGGTGCCGCGGCTGGCGACGCCGTGCGACTTCCTCATCTTCCACAAGCCGCTGGCCGCGCCCGCCTACTGAGCCTTCAGCTCGGCGAGCAGGGCGTTCGCGTCCCCGGCCACCTCCGCGTCCTCGCTGTCGGCCGCCTCCATGAGCAGCTTGCGGCTCTCCGCGCGGTGGCCGCGCCGCAGCAGCAACTCTCCTTCGAGGAGGAAGAGCCAGTCGCGGTAGTCGTCGTCCCGCTCGGCCAGCAGCGGCCGCAGCACCTCCTCGGCCTCGTCCAGCCGGCCGTCGCGCAACAACGAGGCGCCGAGGCCGAGCGTGGCGGCCGAGGCGACGTCGGCATCGGCCGACCCGGTCAGGGCGCGCAGGGCGGGGATCGCCCGGCCGAAATGCTTCTCCCGCAGGTCGAGGTACGCGAGGGAGAGTCGCGCGGGCTCGTGGTACGCGGTCAGCGGACCGTCGGCGGCGCGCGCGAAGCAGGCCCGGGCCCGGTCCGGCTCGCCCCGGTCGGCGTGCAGCTGGCCGGCCCGGTACGCCGCCTCCTGCACGTGCCCGCAGACCGGCTCGGCCGCCATGTCGTCGTAGACCTTCAACGTCCCGGCCGGATCGTCCGGCCGCAGCAGCTCGGCCAGCCGCAGGGCGCTGGTGTGCGCGACCGGGTGCACCGGGTGCGAGGCGAGCACGCGCAGGCGGCGCACGGCCTCGGCGGTGTCCCCGCGCTTCTCGTGGAGGATCGCGAGGTTGAACTCGCCGAGCCCCCGCGTCTCGTCGGTCGCCGGCAGCGCCAGCAGCCGGTCGATGGCGGCCCCGGCCTCGTCGTAGTCGCCGTCGTCGAGGGCGAACGCCCCGCGGGTCAGCTCGATCTCGGGGAGCACCTCGCCGGTGGTGTCCGCCTTCTCGGCCCGGCGCAGCGCCGTCCGCGCGTCCTCGTCGCGGCCCTCCTGCCGCAGGAGGTCGGTCAGCAGGATCCAGGCGTCCGCCACCGGCCGCCCGGCGCCCTTGTCGATCGTGATGTGCAGCAGCCGTTTCCCCTCGGCGATGTCGCCGTCCCGCAGCACCCGGCGGGCGAGCCAGAGCGCGTCGACCGACGCGTGGGCGGGATCGCCGGACGCGACCGCGCGTCGCAGCGCGTCGAGGAGCAGCTCGGTGTCGCCGGTCGTCTCGGCCAGCCGGGCGAGAGCGTCCCCGGCCCGCCCGGCGAGACCGGCGTCGTGCGCGGCCTCCGCCGCCGTCAGCGCGTCGGCCAGCCGCAGCGTCGCCCGGTTGAGCTTCCCCTCGTCGCGCAGCAGGCAGCCGAGCTGATAGGCGAGGTGGCCGCCCTCCTCCAGATCGGGCAGCGCGGCGGTCAGCAGGTCGATCGCCTCCCGCCGGCGGCCCTGCCCGGCGAGGGCGATGGCCGCCTTCTGCGCGGCGTTCCCCGAACCGGGGTTGAACCGCACCTGCACCGCCGCCCGCCACTGATCGATCGCCTCCGGCTGGTTGCCCTCCTCGTCGGCGAGGTCGCCGAGCACGACGTGCGCGGCCGCGACGCTGTGCGTGTGCCCGGTCGGCAGCACCCGCCGGAGGGCCGCGGCGGCCGCCGCCTTATCCGTCCCGAGCAGCGCCATGCCGGTGAGCTGGTTGGCGTGGGCACACAGAAACGGGTCCTCGTCGGCCAGCAGCGGGCGGAAGAGCTCGACGGCGGTCGCGTGGTCGTCGTCGAAGTACGCCTCCTTCGCCAGCCTCTCCAGCGCGTAGCGGGCCGCGGAATCGGGTTGGGCGGCGGCCGCCCGATACGCCTCGAGCCCGGCCGGCCGGTCGCCGGCCGCGATGAGGGCCTTGCCGAGCTGCGTGCCGGCGCGCGCCGCGATCGAGGCCGACGGGCCGGCCGCGAGCGGCCGCAGCAGCGCGACGGCGGAGTCGGTCAGACCCTGCTGGGCGTAGAGCGTGGCCAGCCGCAGCGTCTCCTCGTCGGGCGAGCCGGCCTCGGCGTGCACGTCGCGGAGGAACTCGGAGAGCCGGCGCGCCTCGGCGGGCCGGTCGAGATCGGTGAGCACCTCGGCCAGGACGACGACGATGTCGGCGCCGAGCAGCCGCAGGTCGCCGCGCTCGCAGGCGAGGGCGTGGGTGAGCGCCGCCGCCCGGTCGCCGCTGTTCATGTGGGCGAGGACCAGGCCGGCCCGGGCCTTCAGCGCGGTCTCCGGCACCTCCGCCTGCGCGGCCCGCTCGAACAGGGGAATCTGCTCGGCCGGGTCGGAGAGCAGCCAGGCCAGGCTCATTCTCGCGTGGTCGACCCCCGGGCCGTCGCCGAGCGCGATCACCGTCCGGTACACCGCGGCCGGGTCGCCGGCCAGGGACGTCCCGAAGCCGTACCCCACCTCGGCGAAGGTCACCGGATCGTCCGGAGGGGACGCGGACAGCCGGGCGAAGATCTCCTCGGCCTGCTCCCGGTCCCCGGCGTCCAGTGCCGAGACCATGGCGAGCAGCCACCCGCCGCCCTCCGAGACGAGCGCGTACTCGCGCCCCGCGGCGAGCGCCTGCTCGTGCTCGCGGCGCCGGTTGCGGAGCTTCCAGAGCGCGAGCCAGCCACCCGAGGCGCCGCCCGGCCGCGAGCAGGCGTGCTCGTACAGGCGCGCGGCGTCGTCGTCGTTGCCGAGCTCCTCGTGCAGGTTGCCCGCCTTGATCAGCGCCTGGTCGACGGTGTGGGAATGCCCCGACCCGATCGCGGCGGCGTAGTCGTCGAGGGCGCCGGCGGTGTCGCCGAGCCGGTGGCGGCACTCGGCCCGGAACACCAGGGCGTGCGCCCGGAAGCTGTCGTCGTCGTGCTCGATCGCGGCCGTCAGCGGCTCCAGCGCCTCCTCGATGCGACCGAGCCGCAGCAGCTCCTCGCCGAGGAAGGACGCCGCGGCCGCCGCGGCGCGAGGGACGGCGCTCTGCCGGGTCCGCGCCGCGGCGATCATGATCCCGGGCCGGTCCTTGCGCTGCACGGCCTCGATCAGGATGCGGAAGCACTCGGCGTCGTCCGCGCGGTCGACGGCCACGCGCCAGGCGGCCGGGTCGACCGGCCGGGCCGCGCGCTCGCCCTGCCCGTCGGCCACGGCGACGAGGTAGTCTAGCGGCCGGCACGCCTCGGCGCCGGTCGGGCCGGCGACCTCGACCAGCGAGACGTGCGAGCCGATCGTGTCCGCGATCCAGGCGACGGCCTCGTCGAGCGTGGTGAGGACGGCATGCGGGAACCGGCGTTCGAGATGGACCGCGCACGCCAGGGCCAGCTCGGCGACGGTCGACGGCCGTTCCCGGCCGGTCCGGGCCAGGTCGATCGCGGCCCAGGTCAGCGCCCAGCCGAGCGGGTTCTCCGCGCCGTCGAGCTTGCGCAGCAGCTCGGGCCCGGCGATCAGCCGCTCGCCGATGCCGACGCCGCCGGCGAAGTCCTCCTCCGGGTACGCGAGGGCGGCGGCCACGTGCTCGCCCTCGCTCAGCGTCATCGGCAGCTGGAGGACCCGGGCGCCGGCCCAGCCCTCGATGCGCCGCCAGTCGGTCGCGGCCGTCTCGCCGGCCTCGAACAGCCGGCGGTACGGGCCGTCCCGGATCGTGGCGACGACCCGCCAGGGCGGGGTGCGGCCGGCCAGCTCGCGCAGCATGTCGAGGTCGAGCCCGCCACCGGCGCCGAGGAACCGTTCGAGGTCGTCGAGCCAGACCACGGCCGGCTCGCCGGTCAGCCCGGCCTCGTCCCGCAGCAGCAGCGGCTCGACGGCGTCGCGGTCGCGCGGCTCGAGCAGCGTGGCGTCGCCGCACACGGCCCGGACCGCCTCCCACGCCGTGCGGGTCTTGCCGGCCTTCGACGGGCCCGCGACGACGGTCAGGGTGTGGGTGGCGACGGCTTCGCGCAGCCGGTCGTCGAGGTCGCGGGGGACATAGGGACCGTGCCGGTACGCGTTGGGCGTCACCCCGGCCGCGCCGGCGTCGACCTGCCGGGCCGCGGGGAGCCCGCCGCCACGCTCGGTGTGCCGGGCCAGGCCGCGCAGCGGATGCGGGTCGAGGGCGGCGGGCGGGCGCGCGGCGTCGGTGAGGGCGGCCATCACCTCGACCGGGAGCATCGCGCCGCAGGGCCGGCTGGCGCTGCGCAGATCCTCGGCGACGACGATGCCGATGACCGACTCGGTCGACGTGTCCCAGACCGGGGATCCGCTGTAGCCGCGGGTGATCCGGGCGCCGTCCGCGGTCTGCCCGTCGAGCTGGACCCACTGGCCGCGCGGCCCGAAGCTGCCGACCACGGTGCCGACGGCGTTCTGCCCGTACTCCTTGTAGCCGGCCGGGAAGCCGAGCACCCGGAAGGGCACCGACGGCCGCGCGCCCCACGCCCGCAGCGGCGCGTCGTCCAGGGCGGCGGGCAGATCGTCCAGGGCTTCGAGCACGGCCAGGTCGTCGGCGCCGTCCGCCGCCGTGGGGAACCAGCCGTCGGCCCGCACCCGGGCGGTGAACCGCGACCCGCGGGCGTGCCAGGGCACGAGCGTGAGCGGGCCGGTGGGCGCGGCCGTGGGCACGCCGTCCAGCCCCAGCGCGGCGGCGACGACGTGCGCGCAGGTCAGCAGCCGGCGGCCGGCCCCGGTGGCGACGGCGAACGCACAGCCGACCGGCACGTCGCCGGCGAGAACGAGGGCGACGCAGCGCGCGGTCAGGCCGGGTTTGAGGTCCACTTCAGCGTCACCTTGATCTGCGCCTCCGCGCTCGCCGAGGTGAACACGAGCCCGGCCTTGCCGGAGAGCTTCAGGCCGAACTCGAAGTCGACCGCGTCCGGGGCGAGGTCGCGAAGCTTTTCCATGAAGACCCGGGCGGTGGGCACGACCACCTTGTCGAGCGCCTCCCGGACGCTGTCGGGCGCGTCGGCGAGCACCTTCACCGGGTCGGCGACGCGGCCGAACGGGTCGTCACTCTCCCACGACTCGTCGTCGGTCTCGGCCAGCAGCGCGGGGCCGCCGGGCTCGAGGGGAACCGCGATCAGAACCTTCGCCATCACCCATGGATATCGGGTCGGTGCGGGGATGGACAGATCGTTGTCGGCGATCGGTCAGCCGAGCGCCTCGACGACGCCGGCGCGCTGCTTGCGCGGGCCGGCCGGCGCGCGCATGCCGAGCCAGGAGAGCCAGCCCAGGGCCACGATGAAGCCGAAGCTGATCACCCGGTAGAGGACGACGGCGGCGACCGCGGCCGAGGCGCCGACGCCGCCGGCGATGAGGCCGAGGATCAGGGCACTGTCGATGATGCCGAGGCCGCCCGGGACGATCGTGATGGTGCCGGCCGCCATCGCGGCGCAGAAGGCGAGCAGCACCACGGTCAGCGCGGCCGGCCGCTCGCCGACCGCGCGGAAGCACAGCCACAGGCAGAGCGCGTCGAGCGTCCAGTTGAGCAGGGCCAGCGCCGCGGCGGCGACCGCGTGGCCGGGGCTCAGCCGGGCCGCGCGCAGCTGGGCGAGGAACCCCTGGATGCGGGCCTGGCCGTCGGTCTCGGGGCGGCGGCGGAGGCGGTTGGCCACGGCCAGCGTGGTGGCGAAGATCGAGGGGTGGCGCGACACGTGGCGTACGGCGAGAACCAGCGCGACCGCACCGCCCAGCAGCCACGCCAGGTGTTGCCACTGCGCCGCGCCGCCGGCCGCGACCGCGCTGCCCAGGGTCAGCGCCGCGAGCGCGCAGGCCGAGAGGATGCCGCTGAGCGCGATGGCCCACGACGCGATCGCCGGGGTCGCCCCGAACCGCCGCATCTGCTGGTAGTTGAAGCGGGTCGAGAAGGCGGGACCGCCGGGGAGCGTGGCGCTCAGCGAGTGCGCGGCGTAGGCCAGCTTGAGGTGCTCGACGAGCGGGGCGCGCACGCCGGCCGACCGCAGCAGGTGGCTCTGCATCCGGGCGTACGCGTTCATCGCGCCCAGCTCGACACCGAGCGCCAGCAGGAGCCACCCGGGGTGCGGCGTGCGCAGCTGGTGCAGCGCGCCGGTCAGCGACGGCCAGCCGAGCACGAGTTCGACCGCGAGCAGGACCACGACGGCCCCGATCGCCACGCCGCGCAGTCGAAGTCTCACCCCTCCAGCGTCGGCTAAACTTTCCCCAAGGGCAAGATTTCTCGATGAGAATGCCATCACAGCTTCGCTAGGGTGAGGTCGTGAAGGCGATCGGGCTCGTCCTGCATCCGACCAAGCCGGTGGACCGGTCCGTGGAAGCGGTCGTGGCCTTCGCGGGGGCGAAACGCGTGCTGGTGCGCGAGGCCGACCGGGGGCGCGTCCCGGCCGCGGTCGAGGTCGTCCCCGAGGAGCGGTTCGTCGCCGAGGTGGACGCGATCATCGCGCTCGGCGGCGACGGCACGATGCTCGGCGCCATGCGGCTGATGGTCGACCGGCCGATGCCGGTGCTCGGCGTCAACCACGGCAACCTGGGCTTCCTCGTCGAGGTGACCCCGGCAGCGCTGCCGCGGGCGCTGGAGCGGGTGGCGGCCGGCGACTTCACGGTCGAGCACCACAGCTGCCTCGAGGTCGGCGCGCTGAAGATTCCGTACGGATTCAACGACGTCGTTCTCGGCCGTCCCGGCCGCACCGGCGCCGTGTCCGTCGACCTGATCGTCAACGACCTGCGCTACGGCTACTACCGCGGCGACGCCGTGATCGTCTCGACGCCGACCGGGTCCACCGCCTACAACTACGCGGCCGGCGGCCCGATCCTCTCCCCGTCCTCGCAGGCCGTCGTCGTCACGCCGGTCGCGCCGATGTCCGGCATCGGCCGCCCGGTGGTGCTCGGCGCCGGCGACCGGATCGCCCTCGACGTGGCCGACGACGGCACGCCGGTTGTTGTCGACGTGGACGGCATCCCGGCCGGCGAGCTCGGCCACGGCGAGCGGCTGACCCTGGCCATGCGCCCGGAGGCAGCCCAGGTGGTGCGGCTCTCGGCCGGCGACCACGCCAGCCGCAGCCGCATCAAGCTGAGCCTGCTCGACCTCCCGGTGCGCCGCGACCAGCTGCTCGAACTGATCCCGCCGGAGCTGCGCCGCAACGCCGAGGCCGTGGCCCGCGCCGAGGCCGCGGCCCTCGCCGACACCCCGGCCCGCGCCGAGGGCTGAGCCGGCGCCGCCGCGACCTCGGCGCCGGGTCCTCCGGCGCACCCCTCGTGCGTTGTCCGCCTGATGCGAATCGGCCCCGGAGACCGGCGTCTCCGGGGCCTTCGTAATACAGTGGACACGTCAAGCAGGAGACGATATGACCGACGACGACCTTGAGCAGTTGCGGCTTCCCGGCGTGCCCGACCGGGGCGCCGACGGGCCCGGCACGATCCTCGTGGGCGTCGACGGGTCCCCGACCTCGCTGCACGCCGCCGCCTACGCCGCCGGCCTCGCCCGCCGGCAGCATTCCCGGCTCGTCGCCGTCTACGTGCGCACCGCCGCCAGCTTCGTGCTGCCGGTGGCCGACGCCGGGGCCGCCGTGACCAGCGTCAACGAGGCGCAGGACGAGGTCGAGCGCGAGCTGCGGACGGCCATCGAGCAGCGCGTGGCCCCGCTCGAGGTGGACGTGCGGCTGGTCGTGCGCACCGGCGACCCGTACGCGGAGTTGCTCGAGGTCGCCCGCCAGATGCACGCCGACGCGGTGATCGTCGGCCGCTCCACCAAGATCTTGCATCGGATCGCCGGGTCGCTCGCCACCAAGCTGGTGCGCTGCGGCCGATGGCCGGTCACCGTGGTGCCCTGACCTTCCGCGGCCGCTCACCGTGGCCGCTCACCGTGGCCGCTCACCGTGGCGGCGTGACCTCCGGGCGCAGGCCGCGCAGCGCGAAGCCGAGCCGCCGGTCGTAGTCCTCCCGTGACTGATGCGAGCAGGCCCGCACGATCGTCCCGCGCTCCAGGATCAGGTGGGTCAGGTCCTCCGGCGTGAGATCGGCCCGCACCACCCCGGCCTCCTGGGCGTCGCGCAACAACCGGCGGGCGAAGTCGCACGCGTGGTCGCACAGCACGCTCAGCGGCTCGGAGTCGGGCAGCGCCCGCATCAGCATGTCGTTGGCGGCCGGCTCGTCGTACTGCAGCAGCCAGATCCGCCGCAGGTAACCGTCGAAGCGGGCCAGCGGCCCGTCGAGGCGATCGACCTCGTCGATGATGGTGCGGATCCGCTCGGCCACCAGCTCGTCGACGACCGCGTCGATCAGGCCCCGCCGGCCGCCGAACCGGTGGTAGATCGTGCCCTTGCTGACCCCGGCGGCCCGGGCCACCTCGTCCATCGGGGTGGTCAGGCCGCCGGTGCGGAAGACGTCGAGGGCGGCCCGGCGGATGCCCTCGACGTTGCGCCGCGCGTCGGCTCGCAGGGTCATGCCGGCTGCGTCGCCCGGTCCTGCCAGGTCACGTCCAGCGCCTTGCGGAACAGCTTGACCGGCTGCGCGCCGGAGACCGCGCGCTTGTTGTCGAAGACGAAGAACGGCACCCCGCTGATGCCCAGCTCGCGCGCCTGCGCCAGGTCGGCGCGGACGTCATCCTCGTACGCCCCGGTGGCCAGCGCCTCGGTCGCCTCGTCGCGGTCGAGGCCGAGCTCGGCGGCCAGGCCGGCGAGCACCGCGTGGTCGGCGAGGTCGAGGCCGTCGGTGAACTCGGCCCGGAACAGCCGCTCGACCACAGCGGTCTCGCGCCCGTGCGCCTTGGCCAGGTGGATCAGGCGGTGCGCGTCGAGCGTGTTGATCATCTGGGCCGACGCGAACCGGTAGTCGAGACCGGCCTCGGCGCCCCGGGCGGCCAGCTGCGCGTGCGAGGCCGCGATCTGGTCCTTGGGCATGCCGTACTGCTTGGCCAGGTAGTCGTCGGCGAGGACGGCCTCGCCGGCCGGGAAGCCCGGGTTGAGCTGGAAGCTGTGGTAGCGGACCTCGACCGCCGAGCGGTGCGGGAACTGCGCGACGGCCTCGGCGAGGATGGCGTGGCCGAGATAGCAGAACGGGCAGACGACGTCACTCCAGACGTCGACCGCGATCGGCTCGGCGTTACTTGACTCCATGGTCAAGAACGTACAACGGCCGGAGGCACCTCGACCACGCCGGCCTCGATCAGGGCGTCGATCTCCGCGTCGGCCAGGCCCAGCACCCGCGCGAGCACGTCCCGGGAATGCTCGCCCGGCAGCGGGGCCGGACCGAGCGCGGGGTCCGGGACGTTCGCGAACACGGCCGGCGCGTTCTCGGCCGGCATCGGCTCGGCGATCCGCGGATGGCGCATGGTGCGGAGGAAACCGCGGTGCGTCAGGTGCGGGTCGTCGAGCAGCTCGGGCACCCGTTGCATCATCGCGGCGGGCACGCCGGCCTCCTGCAACTCGGCCATGGCGCGGCGCGGCGAGCGCGCCGACGTCCACGCGGCGATCAGCGCGGCAGCCTTCTCGCGGTCTTCAAGACCGGTTTCCAGTACGGCCGAAAGCCGCCGCCAATCCTCCTGGTCACGCGGGTCGACCACGCACCACTCGTCGTCACCGGCGCACGGGTAGATGCCGCCGGTGCTGGTCCGCTCGGTCGCCAACTGGCTCAGGATCACCTCGGCCTGGGCCACGCTCACCGTGCCGCCGAGCCCGGTGCGCCGCCGCGCGACGAGCTTGGCCAGGATCGCGACCGCCTCGACCCGGGCCGCGACGTGATCGGGATAGATCGTCGACGCGTCGCTGAACCCGTCCTCGTCGTCCGGGTACCGCCACGACCCGCTGAGCCCCGCCGAGGCGCGCACGAGGGGCCCGTACCCCAGCCGCTTGCTCCACGGCCCGCTCGCCCCGAACGCGCTCGATTCACCGACGACGATCCCCGGATTGATCGCGGAGAGTTCCGCATAGCCGAGCCCGAGCGACTCCATCGTGCCCGGCTTGAAGTTCGACACCACGACATCGGCCTTCGCCACCAGCTTCTTGAAGACCGCGATCCCTTCCGGCGTACGGATATCGAGGCCGAGCCCGAGCTTGTTGCGGTGCCCGTAGGCGAACGACGGACTGATCGCCGACCCATCGAACGTCTGCCGGCTGCCGTCCGGGAACGCCTTGTTCTCCACCTTGATGACTTCGGCCCCCATGTCCGCGAAGAGCCGCCCGAGCTCCGCCCCGACGACGATGACCCCGAGATCAAGCACGCGTATCCCCTCGAGCGGCCGCTTGGCCCCCGCGTCCGCGCCACGCTTTGCCCCTGCGCCCACCGTTGCCCCAGCCCCAGCCCCAGCCCCAGCCCCAGCCCCAGCCCCAGCCCCAGCCCCAGCCCCAGCCCCAGCCCCAGCCCCAGCCCCAGCCCCAGCCCCAGCCCCAGCCCCAGCCCCAGCCCCAGCCCCAGCCCCAGCCCCAGCCCCAGCCCCAGCCCCAGCCCCAGCCCCAGCCCCT